>CAYWUJ010000001.1:0-118411 GCA_964461455.1 uncultured Prolixibacteraceae bacterium
CGGCAATGCCGGCCTTTTGCAGGTTAAGAACTGCTCAATCCACTTCAACTCATCAATTGAAAAAGTGAGTGGATATCCCTCCGATCAGGTATTCCCTGCGCCGGAAGGGACTATTTCTTTTCCTTTGCGCCTCCTCCCGTACTCACCTCAATGTCGAGGGCCCCGGTGATCTTACCAATGTTCTCGGGATCGATCAACCCCCTGATGCTGATCAGGGCATTATCATTACCCCCCACCACCAGTAACAACTCAGAGATCTTACCTCCCCCGGCATCCTTGGCATAAAACCTGACCACCTCATTCTCCTCGGTGACATCCATCAGCGATTCGTAGTCGTTGTTTCTGAAAAATCCCGAACTCTCCAGCTCCTTGTAAAAATCAAGCTGCTTATTCAACGCCTCATCTTCAACCGATAAAATCCTGATGCCTGAAAGTCCCGACAGCATCTTGGAGGTTTCGGGATTTCCGGCATCCACCTTTCCGGCGAAACTGAGCAGCTTGCCCGAGATATTCACGGTCGTAAATCCCTTCTGATTGGCATACTTCTCAAAAAGCTTGTCCACCGGACTCTTCTGGGCCGCCAGCACCAAGGGCACCAGCATCACCATCATCATCATCAAACGTTTCATTGTTTCCTGTTTTAATCGTTTATAACTGTCTACACTTAGCTAAAATTCTTTCATCTCATCTCTCCGGAAGGAGTTCCCCCGGCTCCCCTCTTGCCTCTTATCCTCAGGGTGCTTCCCTGTTCCCGAAGAGATCGGCCTTTGTAAATCCCTTTTCTACGGTCCCCAGATGCTTTCTGGCCGGCTGCACCGATTCCGACAGTTTCCCGAAGGCAGCCAGTCTCTCCAGCCCTTTGTTGTATCGGGCCGAAACAAAGGTCAGCGTCTCCGTGGCCACCGCCACCGCCTGTTCCGGATTATCAAAGGTATCACGGTAATCAGGCTGCTGCTGAACCCAGAAAAGAGCTCCCACGGCTACCAGAAGGGAAGCGGCTATCCCCGTAAAGGTATAGCGCAGCGACCTCACCCTCACCTTCCTCCGGCGCTCCTTCTCCATGATCATCTCCTGTATACCGGCCACGGTGAAGTTGGAACCCTGGGCCGCGGGGAAGATGGGATCCCCGGCTTCCGGATGCGACTCACCGGAACCTCCTGCAATGAGAGCCGCTGAGGGATGATCAGCCGACTTGGTGAGGTAACCGGAAGCAACATCTGCTTCCAGCCTCAACCCTGCAAACCACTCCCGGTAAGGCATCAACTCTTCCGAAACCTCTCCCTGCCGGAAGTATTCCGACAACCGTCGCTCTTCCCCAAGGGTGGTCTCCCCCTCAAAATACCTTTCCAGCAATATTTTTACCTCTTCGCTCTTCATTTTCCCAAATTTCCAAAAGTTCCTCCCGCACCTGTTTCCGGGCTCTCGACAGGCAAACCCGCGCAGCATTCACATTCATTCCCGTGATGGTGGCAATCTCCTCAAACTCCATCTGCTCCACATCACGAAGGTGAATCACCGTCCGCTGCTGTTCCGGAAGTGCGCTTATCAATTTCCGCACCAGGGTAACCGTATCCCTCCTTTCCGAAAGATTCACCTCTTCCGATGCCCTGGCTTCCATCCTGGCCTCCGCCTCGCGGTTCATCGGCACCAACCGTGAACCCTTGACCTTATCAAGACACCGGTTCCTGATCATCCGCATCAAAAAAGCCTCGGGGTTTTCTATCTTCCCCAGCTGATCACGCTTTTCCCACAATTTCATCAGAACGTCCTGCACTGCATCCCGGGCATCTTCCCGGTCCTTCAGAAAACAACCAGCAAAACGGAACAACCGGTCTTTCAGCGGCAATACCCTCTCTGTAAACTCTTCAATCTGCATGGTTCCCGTTTTCTGCACTTCTGATTCAAAGGTAAGACGATTGCCAGGTTCTTTCATTACGAAAAAAAGGTTATTTTTAGTGATTAAAATTCCTATTATGACCAATAAAGAATACCGTGAGTCGCTGATGGAAGCTTACGTCATCAAATCGACGGTGAAACAACAGGTTTTCCTTAATACCGCAGAATCTTTCCTCATCCTCAAGAAGGTCCTCAAACAACTCGAAAAGGACTACATCAATGTGCTGAAAGGCAAGATTCCTGACAGCGCCCTGCCCCGTTACCAGGAAAAAGGACCTTTTGAAATGGACTTCCGGGTGGGTGAAGACCTGTTGCTCTTCAGCATGCACTCCAACGTTTTCGAATTCGACAATAAACACCCGATCAACAAGATCGGGTATGTCCAGGACGACCCCCTGCGCAGCTATTGCGGAATGATCATGATCTACAACTTCCTGGCCGACTCCTTTAAATACAACCGAATCAATGACTTGGGGTATATGGTCGCTCGTGTCTTCATCAACAAGGACAAACACTTTTTCGTGGAAGGAAAACGCCAGAGCGGCGAACAGATGAAAGATTTCGCCGTCGACACCATCTCTCCCGGCATCCTCCGTGAAATCGTCGAAACCGCCATCGAATATTCGGTACAGTTCGACCTGCTGGTTCCGCCTTACGAACAGGTCAAAATGGCCACCGTCGACCAGATGATGGAAAAAATCAGCCACTCCCGTATGACCACCGGCAAACGTCTGGGATTCAGCTTCCGCACCGACGACGTGTAAAACCTCAGCCTCCCTTTTGGCAGGTGCCCCGTGAGAATCCGACTGCTTCCATCGTTTTATTAACCTGGAAAATAAAGATCAAAACCCTTATGCTATGAAAGATATCCTGACAGAACGGTTTATCCGCTATGCCCGGTTTCACACCACCTCAGACCCGAAAAGCGACACCTTTCCGAGTAGTCCCCAACAACGCAAATTCGCCCTCCTGATCGCTGAAGAACTCACACAGGCGGGACTGGCCGATGTGGAATCAGACCAGAACGGATACGTCACCGCCACCATTCCCGCCACATTCCCAGGTCATGCTCCCACTGTGGGATTCATAGCTCACATGGACACCAGTCCCGACTTCAGCGGTGAAAATGTGCAACCCCGGGTGATCGAAAAATATGATGGGAACGACATCCTCCTGAATGCCACACTGAACAGGGTTCTCAGCACCGCTGAGTTTCCCGAACTTGCCCAATACACCGGACAATCCCTGATCGTTGCCAACGGCACAACCCTTCTGGGTGCCGACGACAAGGCCGGAATCGCCGAAATCGTCACCGCCGCAGAAATTATGATGAAAAACCGGGATATCCCGCATGGACCCATCAGGCTCTGCTTCACCCCCGACGAAGAAATCGGCCGCGGTGCTGATCGCTTCGACGTGGCCAAATTCGGAGCTGACTTTGCCTATACCCTCGACGGCGGAGAACTGGGGGAACTGGAATACGAAAACTTCAACGCCGCCCTGGCCACCTTTACCATCACAGGGCGCAGCGTCCACCCAGGTACCGCCAAAGGAAAAATGATCAATGCCCTCCTGGTGGCTCACCGAATCACCGCCATGCTCCCGCCCCGGGAACGCCCCGAAAATACCGAAGGGTATGAGGGTTTCTTTCACCTGACCGAACTCTCGGGCAACGTCGCCGAAGCCCGCCAGGAGTTTCTCATCAGGGACCACGACACCGCAAAATTCCTGCAGAAAAAAGAGCTCCTGGCCACCATCTCCCGGCAACTGAATGCCGAATATGGATACGAGGCCGTCCACCTCCTTATCCGCGACCAGTATCTCAACATGAAAGAGAAAATAGAACCCGTCATGGAAGTCGTGGAACTGGCCCGCCAGGCCATGGTCACCGCCGGGGTCATCCCCAGGGTAATCCCCATCCGCGGAGGAACCGACGGCGCACGCCTCTCCTGGATGGGTCTCCCCTGCCCCAACCTGTTCACCGGCGGCCATAACTTCCACGGCCCCTATGAGTTCATCCCCATTCCCTCCATGGTCAAGGCCACCGAAGTCATCCTGAACATCTGCCGCTTGGCTCCCTCCCTCAAACGACAGCCATAACAACAAGACCGGATTTGTGGTAGTTTTGTATTCTCAACCAACACTCATCACCCATGATCGACAGGTTCCGTGAGTTTCTCGAAAGCCACCAAATGCTACCCCCGGGGGGTAAAGTGCTGCTGGCCGTCAGCGGCGGCGTCGACTCCATGGTGATGTGGAACCTCTTTCATGACGCCGGAATCGATTATGCCATCATCCACTGCAATTTCTCCCTCCGCGGAGAAGAGTCAGACGGCGACGAACGCCTGGTCAGGGACCAGGCCGCTGAAATGGCCGCCCAACTCTATGTCAGGAGGTATGATACCCTCGACTATGCACGCATGAAAGGGATCTCCATCGAAATGGCCGCACGCGAACTGCGCTATGACTGGTTCGAAGAGGTACGCACCGCCGAAGGATACGATGCCGTCGCCACCGCTCACCACCAGGACGACCTCATCGAGACCTTCTTTATCAATATCCTCCGGAAAACAGGCATCAAGGGTGTCACCGGCTTCCGCGAAAAATCGGGATCCCTTATCAGGCCCCTGCTCTTCACCAACCGCAGGGAGATCGAAACCTGGGCCCAGACCAACAGAATTTCCTACCGACAGGATGCCACCAACAACGACGTGGTCTTCCAGCGTAACTTCATCCGCCACGAAATCATCCCACGCCTCGAAACCCTTAACCCTGCCTTTCGTACCAACCTGGCCGAAACCATGGCCAACCTCCGCCAGGCCGAAGACTTTTACCTCACTGAGGTGAACCGTCAAATCAGGAAAATCACCGACCACGAAGCGCCCAACGAGGAAATATTCATCTCACAGCTCCTGAAATTACCTCACCCAAAACAGATTCTTTTCAATTGGATGAGCCGTTCCGGCTTCAACGCTGCCGTCGTCGACGATGTATGGTCTTCACTCGCCACTGAGCCCGGGAAACGCTTTTTCTCAGGAACCCACCGCCTGGTCATTGACCGTAATAAGCTGATCATCACAACTCTCACAGAAGAGAGCAGCCCACTCTTCTACATCTCAGACGATGAAAAGGAAATCACACAGCCGCTTCACCTCCACCTCGAACGACACCCCGCCAAAGATTTCACGATCATACGCGACCCTGCGGTGGCCTGCCTCGACGCCCGGCTTTGCGAATTCCCCCTGGCCATACGCAAATGGTCTCCCGGAGAATATTTCCAACCCCTGGGAATGACAGGATTTAAGAAAATCAGCGATTTCTTTGTCGACGAGAAACTCTCGCTCCCCGAAAAAGAACAGACCTGGATCCTCTACAGCGGCAACAAAGTGGTATGGATCATCGGCTACCGCATCGACCACCGCTTCCGCATCACCGCGGAAACCAAAGAAGTGCTGGTCATCAAATATCATCCTTCCAGACCCATACCCTGACGAGGAGATGGCTGTGGATTGGAAGGCAGGGTGAATAAAAATTCCAATCCGCCCCCCTGCCGTTTACGTGCCGTGATCTCCCCCCTGAAACTGAGAATGGCATTCTTCACAATGGCCAACCCCAGTCCGGTCCCCCCCACCTTACGCGAACGCCCCGAATCGACCCGGTAAAAACGCTCGAAAATACGCGGCAGATGCTCCTCATCCACCCCCGGCCCATCATCGGCAAAGGAAAAATGGGTATATCCCCCATCATCATGGTAGCAGGCAATGGTCACCGTAATCTGATCTCCCCCATAGTTGGCCGAGTTCTCGAGAAGATTCCTGAAAACGGAGAAAACCAGGGAATGATTGGCATAGACCACCACCCCGTCGCCTATCGCAATTTCAACCCTGACCTTTCTTGAACGCAGCGTCTCGCGCAGACTCTCCGCCACCTCGCCGACAAGGCTGGCCATATGTATTTCTTCCCGGGGATATAGCTCCGACGACTCCTCTATTTTATTCAGCAATGCAATATCAGAAACGAGCAATGACAAACGTTGGATCTGCATAAAGGCTTTATCCACAAAATACCGCTGCCGTTCTGGGTCCAGCTCAGGATTGTTCAGGATCGTCTCCAGGTAGCCCTGCACCGACGAAATCGGCGTTTTCAGCTCATGGGCAATATTGGAAGTGAGCTGCTGCTTCATGAGGCTCCGCTTGACCAACTGGGTGTGGTCAATGATCAGAATCTCAAAACTGCGGTCCTGGAAAAATATGGTCTGAACCAGATAATGACGCCCCTCACGCGATAGCGAAAACTCCATGCGGGGCGATTCATTTCCCGTAAAGGAACTTCCATCGGCGAGAACCTGATCAATATAGGCCGTGACGACCCCTAAACCCTCCTTCCCGAAAATATCTCCGGCAGAAACACAAAGCTCCCCGGTGATGGCATTCGAATAAGTGAGAAAATGATGGTTGGAAAGAATCGCCTTCTTCTCACCCGAGAAAAAAGCCACCCCTTCCTTCAGCACGTTAAGGTGGCTGATCAGCTTTTCCTTTTCCAGGTTCAGTTCTCCCTTGGCTTTGCTGATCTGGTCATACAAACGGGTAATCTCCCTGCTGATGCTTCCCAGTTCGTCGTTTGAGAAACGAAGGTCGGTCGAGGTCTCCTCATCGCGGCTTACCCTAATGACAAAATCCCTGAGCTTAGCCACCGAATCTCCCAACCTGTCGGCAATCGCCCACAGGATAACCCCGAAGACCAGAAAAATAACCAGAAAAAAGAGAAGAAAAAAAGGCCCGGACTTCAGAAAATTCCTGATTTCCCGGTCATAGACTACCGCCGCCCTGAACACCAGATTTCCCTGCTTCCGGGCATAATAAAAATAGGCGGTTTTCGTCGATGCCGACTCCCTGATATGGTACCCGTCGCCCGCCTTCAGGGCCTGCTCCACCTCAGGGCGGTCTAGGTGATTTTCCATTTGTTCGAAGTCCCTGACCAGATTGTCATAGAGGACCTCGCCACCCGCCGAAATCAGGGTGATACGAACCTCTTCCGGAGGTATCAGAAGCGACAGGCTGTCAAGGGAACGGTAACCCGTCTCCCGTGTAAGCCCATGCCCCTCCAGATACCTGCTTGCCAACGTCGCATATTCATTCAGCCGGTTTTCAAGACTCGAAACCCTGTACCCCTTCTCCCGCTGCTCCTGAAACAGCACCACCGACACGGTGAATACCGCGAACAACAGAAAATAGTACAGAAATAACTTGGTCTTTATGCTTCGCCCCACCTGGATCATCGTACCATCAAATCACACCTCAATATAATATCCATATCCGGGCTTGTTTTTCAGATAGTGGCTGTAAGCCCCCAGCTTTTTCCTCAGCCTGGCAATATTGACATCGACCGTTCGGTCGGTGACAATCACATCATTCTCCCATATCCTCCCAAGAATCTCTTCCCGCGAAAAAATCCTCCCGGCATGGCGGAGAAGAAGAGTAAATATCTCATACTCCTTGCGGGTCAGCTCCACCTTTTCCTCATGAATAATGAGTCGCTTGGCCACATGGTCCACGATAATCTCCCCCAGCTTTTGTGTCGCCATCTCCTCTTTCGCCAGCTTACGCCCCGAACGCTTCAGCACCGTTCTCACACGGGCCTGCAACTCCCTGACAGAAAAAGGCTTGGTGATATAATCATCGGCTCCTACGTTAAAGCCTGTCAGCAGGTCATTCTCACCGGTCCGCGCCGTGAGAAATATCACCGGCGTCTCCAGTTCCATCTCCTTCCTCATTTTCTGCGCCAGTCCGAATCCCGACATTTTCCCCATCATCACATCCAAAAGAAACAGATCATAGTGCGAAAGCTCCTTTTTCAGGGCTTCCTCGGCTGAATGGACAATATCTACCTCGTGACCGTCACTTTCCAGGTTAAACTGAAGGATCTCACACAGATCCTCCTCATCTTCGGCGACCAGAATCCTGAACTTTTCACTCATGTTACCTCTTTTACTGATCAACTCCCTGCACTTTTATCACTTGTATGCCCTGAAAATCCCCGGGTCATTGCCGCCGTGAAAACACTCCCCGGAATTGAAACTCCCCGCCGCAGAGCCGGCAGGGAATACGCTCGCCGGAATTCAAGGTCTCAGAACGGTTCAAACCACAAACTTAGGGAGCTCCTGTTACACTTTTGTTACACCAATGTTACGATTTTTTTTTACTTTGCAGCCGATAAATTGCCTCCGGGAATGAAATATACCGTAGCCCTGCTGCTTCTCCTTTTCAGTTGCGCCCCTCATCTCCTGGTGGCGCAGGATACCTCTCCGTTCCAACCCTCCGGAAAAGTATCGGGAGTCATCTACTCCAATTTTCACCACGGCCTCACCAGCTCTTCCGAATCAGACGCCGCCTTCGAAATCACCAGGGTATATCTTGACTATGCCTACAGAATGACCCCGGAAATCAGCGGCCGCATCACCCTCGACATCGGTAGTCCCGACGATATCTCCCCTTTCTCCAAGCTTCGCCGTTACGCCTATTTTAAATTCGCCTACGCCTCCTGGGAAAAGGAAAAACTGGAGGTGCAGTTCGGTCTCATTGGCACCCTCCATTACAAGCTCCAGGAACAACTCTGGGAAAGACGCTATCTGCGGAAAGCCTTTGCCGATGAGTTCAAGATAGGCCCTTCGGCCGACCTGGGGGTCCAGGCCATCTACCGCTTCACCCCCCTGGTGACTGCCGACTTCACCATGATGAACGGAGAAGGATTCACCCGCCTGCAAATGGACGACTCCTTCAAATACGGACTGGGGGTGACCCTCGGAAAACAGGACCACTGGATCAACCGCATTTATGCCGATTATATGAAAAACGGGGAAGCCCAGGTGAGCTGGGCCGCCGTCTCCTCGGTCACTCTCCGTAAAAAGATCAATCTCACCCTGGAGTACAACTACCAGCACAATTATGCCCTCACCCGCGATCACCATCTCTTCGGATGGTCGGCCTACGGCAAATACCAATTCGGCAACCGGTACCAGCTCTTCGCCCGCTACGACCAGCTCCGCTCCAATACCCTTGACGGAGTGGTCAACCCCTGGCATCTCGCCGACGACGGCTCAGCACTGATCGGCGGGCTCCAGTATTCCCCCGTGAAACCCCTCAAAATCGCCCTGAGCTACCAGGACTGGGTCCCCTGGGCGGCCAACCTCGACTCCCGCGCTTTTATATACCTGAACATGGAAATCAGGCTCTGACATGAAGATCATCAATAACATACTGCTCCTGGCGGCCTTTGTCCTCCTGCTCCTGCCCTCATGCCGGAAAAGCGACTTTTTCGCAGAAGAGGAAAAACCCACCTTCCGTGATTTGGGGGAGGGTACCGGAACAGTCACCTGGGCAAAAGGCAGGGACATCCTTATCGAGGGACTGGTCTTCGTCAACGACGGACAGGTGCTCACCATAGAACCGGGGGCAGTCATCCGCTTCAGGGAAGGAGAAGGGGAAAACTCCTCGGCCCTGCTAGTCGCCCGCGGAGGCCGCATCATCGCCCGCGGAACCCCCGCAGAACCCATCATCTTCACCGCCGAAAACGACGACTTGCAGGAAGCCGTCGCCCCTGACAGCAAAGGCCTCTGGGGTGGGATCATCCTCCTGGGCAATGCCCCCGTTAATACCCCCGGAAATGAGGACTATATCGAAGGCATTCCTCCTTCAGAACCCAGGGCTTACTTCGGGGGAAACAACCCCGAAAGCAACTCGGGAGTCCTCAAATATGTCTCGATACGCTACGGAGGAACCAATATCGGCGACGGCAACGAGATTAACGGCCTCACCCTGGGAGGGGTGGGCAGCGGCACCGAAATCGACTACGTGGAAATCTTCAGCACCAGCGACGACGGCGTGGAAATCTTCGGAGGTACCGTCAACCTCCGCCATATGGCTGTGTGGGGATGTGGCGACGACGCCTTTGACATCGACTTGGGATGGTCAGGGGCCGGACAGTTCTGGCTCGGTGTGCAGACCGACTACACCGGAAATAACCTCCTCGAAATCTCGGGAGGTACCACCCCCGGAAGCGATCTCTTCCCCCAACCCGCGATTTTCAACGCTACCCTCGTCGGCAACGGTACCAAAGGAGCCGGATATTGCGCTGACTTCAGCCGCAATGCCGGAGGACATATCGCCAATTCCCTCTTCCTGAACAAACTCAACGGCATCTCTCTCGAGGCCACCAGCCATACCAACGACTCCTTCAGCCAGTGGACCAGCAATCACCTCTCCGTGACCAACAACCTGTTCCACCAGGTGGGCTCTCCCTCCCCTGGCTCCCAGTTTACCCTCTCCGGGTTTTTTACCCCCGCGGAACTTCAGCAATGGAGCTCCTCCTTTTCTTCCTCGGGAAACCTCATCGCCGACCCTCTGATCGATCCCGGGAATTTCCGCTTCAGACCCGCCGAAAAAATCAGGGGCACCCTCACCCCCCTGCCCCACCCCTGGTTCCAGGGGGTTGACTTCAAGGGAGCCTTCGGCGAAAGCAACTGGATCGACGGTTGGTCCCGCCTCTCCCAACTCGCCAGATAACCTCCCGATGACAATTCCTCATCCCCCCCAAAAAAAAGCCACCACGGAACCAGTCCGCAGTGACACCCATTGCTTGTCTGAGATCTATTAATGAATCTTTGAGAAAATTGCCTTGTACTTTTACAGGACCGACTGCATCCTAATTTCCAGATGAGTCCCATCCTTGCGGGGATTGAATTTCCGCACTTCATTCCGGTTATAGGAAACATAAGTTGCCGTCACCTGATGCTCCCCGGCCTTCACATTCTCCAGCCTGAAATGGCCGTCAAAATCGGTATAGACCTTCACATCACTTCCCTCCAGGGCCACCCTGACACCCGTCAGGGCCTCACCGGTCACCTGGTCAATCACCTTTCCGGTAATGACCATCACCGAAGCCCCGGCCTCAGCAACTGCCGGTTCCTTCTTGTTTTCCACTCCCTTGTCATTCCCGGCGAAAACTACCGAAGCAAAAATGACCAGTTGAAATAGGATGAATAGCTTCTTCATAACTCTATAGTTTGTTTTACACTACAAAAATCATTTAAACCTGTTACACGGAAGTCGCAAAACTGTTACAAAAAAGTTAAAATATCACAAGGGGAGCTTCCTGCGGCCAGGTAGACTCCCCTTGTCATTTATTCTCTGTGTGAATCACAAAACTCCGGTAAACATATACACCCGGCCGGAGTTAACAACCTGGTTTACATTCAGAAACCAGTTATTAATAAGCTCTGGTGTTGACCACCTCTCCCCGGTCGTTGTAATTCTTCCATACTCCCGCCTTTTCGCCTTTCCTGTAATGCATCTCGTAAATCAGGATGCCTTCATCGCTCCATACCAGCCACTGTCCATGTTTCTTACCCTTCCGGTAGCCGGCCTCCCCCACTTTGACTCCCTGGTCATTCCAGGTCGTCCACACGCCATCCATCTCATTCTTCCGGTAGTGCCTTATTTCATTCAGCTGACCGCTCTCGAACCAAACCCTGAACAAACCGTTCTTCTTCCCCTTTTTAAAGGAAGACTCCATCTTCAAGGCACCTCCGTCATAGTGGGTCACCGTTTTCCCGGTATAGGGTTTCCCCCCGGAATAACAGATTCCATCGACTTCAGTCACTTCCTGGCTCGTGCCGGCAAAGGCAAAACAGGTTACAAACCCTATGAACACTACCCATTTTCTCATACACAAATGACGCAATTTAGATCGGGAAACTCACCGGGATTCACGGTTGCCGGGGTACCCTTATGAACAAATATAATCAAATAATACACTTAATGTGGTCAACGAACTGATTTTGAAGTCCGGAACACGCATTTCCCTTCGGTTAGGCCCCGGGCACGCATTCCCTCGGTTAGGCCCCGAACACGCATTTCCCTTCGGTTAGGCCCCGGGGGGCTGCAACGCCCCATTTATTGAGCCAGAATTTTCAGGGTTTTGCTCTCCTGACTGGTGATCAGCCTGACCAGATACATCCCCTTTGGAAGATTTCCGGCTTCAAAGGCAAAGCGATGGGAACCGCCCGGCATTTCTCCGGAATGGAGCTCCGCAATCAATGCCCCTGCTGAATTATACACCACCAGGGAGCCTTTCGTATTCCCCGATATGTTGACCTCAACGGTGGCAGACCCGCTGAAGGGATTGGGATAGCTCCGTAATGCCAACGATCCTTCATCCGTTGAAATTCCCTTTGAGGCGGTCACCACCCAATAAGAGGCGTTGAGCACCGGGGAGCCCGCCAGGGGCTGGAATTTGGGGGCTGCCAGGTTGAACGGATCGGCAATCATAGCCTCCGCATCGCTGCCCAGCATTCTGTTCTTCCGCGCTGCCGCCAGGAACCAACTCTCCACTTCCGTATCCGTCATCACCGAGGCATCGCCGTATCTCTTGCCATAGATGCCTCCCAGAATATTGTTTTTCACGGCCAGTTCATCCGACACCGCCGCATGGTGGGTAAAACTCGACTCCAACCTGACGCCGCGGCCCCACCCCAGGAACAACGAGTTGTAAACCGACAGCCGGCTGGCACGGCGGATACGCATCGACGCCCCGTCCTTGTGGTTCTGGGGATTCCCCGACCAGGTGGCCTGGTCTTTCGAGGCCCCGAAGGCACTGATGTTGCTGAAGATCGCTTTGGTCACCGGCATCAGCTCAGTGCCGCTGCTGTTGTTGTCCGACTCAAAGGCATTCGCCGTGTCGGTATCCACAATCGAAGGATCACGCAGGATCAGCCCGAACTGGACCATCCCCGAAAACCCGTTGTCGGTATCAAAATCATCATCTTCTGTGCGGTAGGAGATCAGGTATCTGGCATTTACCGCACCCCCGAACCACTCAAATCCATCATCCCCGGAATAGGAAACCTGCACATACTCAATCAGGGTACCGCTGCCCACCGAATTCAGGGTCAACCCGTTCACCTCACTGCCCGTGGCCACTTCATACCCCGGAAACTCGATGCGCACAAACGTCAGCACCCCGGAATTGTCGGCATTGTCGTTGCCGCCATATTCCGAACCGATGCCTCCTTCGGCGATACCACTGCCACCCGGCAGGTTGTTGATCCCGTTCCCGTTGATCACCACTCCGCCCCAGTCGCTGTTCGACCGGAAGCCAACTCCCTGGGCCGAAGTGAAAACGATGGGCTGCGCTTTGGTGCCTGCAGCCATGATCCTGCCTCCCCGTTCAATGGATAAAACACTCTTGTTGGTCGCCCTGATGACGGTACCCGGATCGATGGTCAGCGTGGCGCCGGCATCGACATACACCCAACCATCGAGTTTAATGACTCCGCTCCAGGTTTCACTGGCCGTAATGTGCCATCCCCCGGCACGCGTGAACTGTCCGTTCCCTTTGGTCACCACCGGTATCCCGTAATCCGTATTCACCGGATCCCAGTTCGTCCACCCTTCCGTCCAGTCGTTCACCCCGTCAAAGGCCCCCACATAACTCACTTTGTCGAAAAAGGCATGGTTGATCTCCTGCGCCCCGGTCTGCACCAGCACGATCAACATCAATGTAATGGCAAGTAAAATTCTTCTCATTTTTTCTCTGTTTTTTAGTTTCTGACTATCTGTTAAAAACTGACTTTCTATATTGCTCACTATTTATATCGCGCTGTCCTTTTATCATTTAAGACTTTTTTTCTGACCTTCTGACATTCAGAATTCCAGACTCCTTCATTCAAGATTCCATATCAGGCTGAAGGAAAACTGCCGGTTGGGCTTGTAATTCCGCGTAAAAGCCTCAATATTTTCATTCACCCCATGGTATTGGGCAAACCTGACCGGTTCGTTCAAAATGTCCTTCACACCGGCTTTCAGGCTGAAATGCTCCCCGATCCCTTTCTGAAGCGTAAAATCAACCACATTCCGGGGAAGCTCCCAGGTATGGGGATTGTTGGTGGTTCCCACATAGGCGATCCGTTTCCCCACCACATTATAACTCAGGTTGATGTCCCAGTCTGTTTCCGGATTATTATAAAACAGCCCCAGGTTGATGATATAAGGCGACTGACCGGCCATTACCCTGAGGGTGTCACGGGTATACTCCTGCTTCGAGGAATTGATCTCACTTTTAATCAGCGATGTGTTGAACACTACAGTCAGGTCTTTCAAGAAGCGGAGGAACCCGGCTGAGTTGGCCATGCCCTCGAAACGCTTCCTGACATCAATCTCTATCCCCTGACTATGCGCTTCCTCTGTGTTGTCGGGGAAGTAATCGTACGTCGTTCCCGATTCCCAAAGGAAAGTCTCAATAGGGTTGGTGAACTTCTTGTAAAAGCCGGCCACCGATATCATCTCCCCCTGCCGCGGATACCACTCGTAGCGCATGTCGTAATTGGATATGTAAGCACTTTTCAATTTCGGGTTTCCGTAGACAATGGCAAACATTTCAAAATCCTGGTAGTCAAAGGGGGCCATTTCCCTGAATTCAGGGCGGTTAACGGTCTTTCCGTAGGAGAGCCTCACCAGGTGGGAGGGATTGATGTTCCAGGTAAGATTCACCGACGGAAATATATCGAAGGTATCCCTGCGGATGGGTGTCCGGTCTGCATCTTCCCGCGGCTCAAAGAAATTAGCAATCTCCCGGTTCCAGTTTTCGAGGCGGAAACCTCCGTAGAGGTTGATTTCAGGAGTCATCGGAATAGAGAGTGCTGCATACCCCGCCGTCAGAATGTCGGTGGCATCATAGCTATCCTTGGCACGAGAATTATCACGATACGAAAGCCCGTGCTGCGTATAGGGAGCAGTTTGGTCAAACCAGAAATTCTCAGGATTCATGATGTCTTTAACAGGATTAAACAGAATATCCGGGGCATTTCGTACGGCCACCACCCCCACCAGCCTGGAATCCAGAGACCGCTCTTTCTTTTCATAAAATCCGCCGGCTTTCAACTGCCAGGGGGTTTTGGAAAAGGGAAAATTCATCTGGTGCGTCACATCCAGCTTACCGTCTTTGATCACCTCCTCCATATCGATCCAGTGTCTCCCGGCCAGGTAGGGGTTGGGAACGTTCTGGAGCCGCAAGTAGTATTGGTTAAACCGTTCACTGGCTTCATCGGTGATTTGCACCCAGGTGAGGCGGCGGTTGTCGGGCTGGTTTTTGTTGGTATAACCATATCCCAGAAGCCAGTTGAGTCTGGTGCGCTCCCGGTTAAAAGTTTGCTCCCCTGCCAATTGTCCTGAATATACCAGCCGGCTTTCATATTTCAGGTCGAACATCCGAAGGGTCTCCACATTGTAATAATTGACGCCGTCACGTTGGATAGTCGACAGCGACCCCATCTGGTTCAGGAAATTCCGGAATTCCAGCTTCTGGTTTTTTGCGTACAGGATATTGAAATTCTGGATGATGCCGGTTTTGTGCTCCGATTTGGACTGCTGGTCGGTGAAGTTAAAATTACGGATCATCGTCCCCAGGGTTTCGTCATAATTCTGGTACTCGGCACGCTGATTGGTAGTGAAACTGCTGGTAGATCCGTAGTTCAGAGAGGTGATGTTTCCCACGGAAACCTTACCGATCAGAAACCGCCGTAAAAAGGAGACCGAAAAATTCTGGTCGGGAAGCGGGGCTTTGGTCGACACCTCCCAGTTATTGGGGAAGAGGGCCGAAATCGCATTGATCTTACCCGTCCGGTCGAGATACGTAGCAGCATCAGGCCAGTCGTAAAGGAGGGTAAAAGCTTGAGGAGAAGGGACACCTGAAGGGAGGGCCCTCGAACCATCGTCCCACCCCAGCCAGTCGGTCTTGCTTCCCTCATGGGTAAGGACATTCTTGCTAAAGGTGGCTCCTTCGTTGTATTTGGCACCGTATGACAAACTGAAGCTGTTTTCGTCGGCCACATTTTTTGTCTGGATATTAATGGCTGCCCCGGCAAAATCGGCGGGCAGCTCGGGGGCCGGACTCTTATAGATCAGGATATTATCTATCAGACCGCTGGGAATAGCATCGAAAGAAAAAGCCCGCTT
Source organism: uncultured Prolixibacteraceae bacterium (assembly GCA_964461455.1). GTDB lineage: Bacteria > Bacteroidota > Bacteroidia > Bacteroidales > Prolixibacteraceae > UBA1413. Next base: position 15,906 of record CAYWUJ010000001.1, read on the forward strand.
GTCGGCCTCAAAACTGGGCGCCGTGGCATTGTTCAGCATCACCGAATTGTACCGCTCCTCCAGTCCGCGCACCACCACAAAACGGCCATCGGTGATCGTAATGCCCGGAACACGCCGCACTACCTCGGCAGCATCCTTGTCCTGGCTCTTCGAAATCTGCTGTGCCGTGATGCCGCTGACAATCAGGCTTCCTGATTTCAAGTTATTCATCAGGGCTACCTCTGTATTGCTCCGCTTCCGGGCAACCACCTGTACTTCCCCCACATCAATTGAAACGGGCAACAGTTCAATGACCACTTCCGCATCACCATTCTCAGGAACTTCCACCCTGATGATCTGATTCTCATAGGAGATGAAGGCCACCACCAGGTTATAACTCCCTTTCCCCATGTCGGGGATGGTGAAATTCCCGTCAAAATCGGTGATGGTCCCCCGGGTAGTCCCCTGAATCAGCAACTGCGCCCCCACCAGGGTCTCCCCGGTTCTGCCGTCCCTGACCGTTCCCCTGATGTTCCCCGCCTGCGCATCTTGCAGCGCAGTCAGGGAAACCAGGAGCATAACGGAAATGATCAGCCTGCACCATACCGGTACTTCACCAGCAGGCCTGTGGTGTGGGGATCCTTTGCTGTAGGTATCGTAAAAAAAAGAGAGGGTATGCGGGGAATAAACTTTACCTGATTCCGTAAAAATTATCATATCAATTGCTCCTGTAATTCCACCACAAAGGTGAGGGGCAATTGTTACAAGGATGTGTCAAAAAAATGACAGTTTCATTAAAGTTGAACTACCGAAAAGGAATGGGTGTCTTACCCGGGAAACCGGGGAGTTTCGTTTCCTGCTCTCAGGGAAACGGTGGCAATTGGCTTATAAACAGGACCTCCCGTGAATAAAAGGCTTTCGTAGAAAATAACCTTATCCAGGGATACCGGCAGGATTTCCTGCTTTTTGTACCGGGAGACCAATCCGGAAAAAGCCCGCTTTTCCTTCAGCAACGAAATAAGGGTGCGTAGCTCCGGTGTTACTGCGACAGGAATGGCGATAAATGCCCTTTTCACAGGTATCCCCGCTCCACCAAAACCACGATCTCCTCGATAAGGAGGTCTTCACCATAAGGGTCGTACTCATCCTTCAGGTTGTTGCGGAAAAGCCGGGCGATGCCCTGCCAGAAGGCCGCCGTAAACCCACCCCTGAACTCCTTGATAATATCATACCCGGTGCGGCCGGTCTGACGGTCCACCAGTTTGATCAGGACCCTGCCATCGCTGATGCTCATCTTCTTAAAATCTTCCTTGTAACGGTCCATCAGCTGGTCTTCCACCTTTCCGATCAGCTTCCGCCTTTCCCGATCGGTTTTCAACTGTTCGAACTCAGGCTCATAATACGCGAGCAACTCACTGGCTTTCAAAGCATAAGGATATACCTTTTTCACCCGTTGTATCAGCCGGTAATATTGTTTCTCAAACCGGGCATTCCTGAACTGACGGCGGGGATAGACCCACACCTCTTTGATCTCGCGGTGAATCACCGTATCATTGCCGATCACATAGCCGACACCCGCCCTGCTGGTATCCACCCCCTGAGCCTTCATCCCCGGCACGAGGAAACACATAAAAACCAGTATAATAACAGACTTTCTCACTTCTTTTTCTCCTCTTTCCCGCTTTATGCAAAGGTAAAACGAAATCTATAACGCTTCATTATACCTCTGGCAAAGTTTGTATCTTTGCGGTGTTTCAAAAATCAGGCCATGACAGAACCCGTAAAAATCCACATCAGCTCTGAAACCGGTCCCCTGGAGGCAGTCATCCTTCACCGGCCCGGCCCGGAAGTGGAAAATATGACACCTGCCAATGCCGAGAGGGCCCTTTACAGCGACATTCTTAACCTTTCCGTGGCTTCTGACGAGTACGACCAGTTGAAAGGGGTGCTCAACATGGTGGCCCGCACTTTTGAGGTGAGGGAACTGCTGACCGGCATTCTGGAGAATCCCGGGGTGAGAGAACAGCTGGTGCGCAGGATTTGCTGCAATGAGGAGATTTGTCAGGCCGCGGAAGCGCTTCTGGATTTTCCCGCGGAAAAACTGGCAGGACAGCTCATCGAGGGGGTTCCTCTGATCAAGGATAACCTGACCCGTTACCTGAGCAGCGAACGATATTTACTCAGGCCTCTCCACAATCTCTTTTTCACCCGCGATATCGCCATGGCGGTCAACGACAGGGTGATGAGCGGCCGCATGGCCAACAGGGTACGCGAAAGGGAATCACTGATCATGGAGGCCATTTTCACCCACCACCCTCTCTTCGGGGTGACCCCATGGACCCCCGAACCCCATGACCTCCCCTCTGCGGCAACCTCACGGATTACCCTCGAAGGCGGCGATTTCCTGGTCGCCCGCGATGACATATTTATCATCGGCACCGGATTACGCACCAGCACCCAGGGCATCGACTTCCTCATCAGCAAGATTTGCGGCTCTTTCCCCGAAACCCGCCATATCATCATCCAGGAATTACCGGGTGCCCCTGAATCTTTCATTCACCTCGACATGATCTTCACCATTCTCGACAGGGATGCCTGCATGGTGTACGAACCCATCGTCTTCGAGCTCAACCGCTACAAAACCATACACATCGAAACCGGAAACGGCAGAGTCCGGAAAATCGAACAGGAACCCAATATCCTGGCGGCCCTGAAAAAACTGGGCATGGACCTGGAACCCATTGCTTGCGGCGGAAACAGCGATTCCTGGATCCAGGAGCGGGAGCAGTGGCACAGCGGCGCCAACTTCTTCGCCTTTGCCCCCGGCAAGGTGATGGGATATGCCCGGAATGTACACACCCTCAATGAACTCGACCGCGCAGGCTTTGAAATCATCACCGCCAGGGAGATGATCAGGGGCACCCGCTCCCCCGGGGAATATAAAAGGTGCGTGGTCACCATTGCCGGCTCTGAACTGGCCCGCGGAGGCGGCGGCGCACGCTGCATGACCCTCCCCATCAGCCGGGGTAACTAATCATATACAGGTCCCGTTCATAAAATCGCTCTGTTGTGATGAAGAAAAGATCCATGGCTGCCCTTAACCGCCTCTCCCCCGAAGAGTACCTGGAGACCCCCAAGCTGCCGGTAACAGTCATCCTCGACAACATTCGCAGCTGCCACAACACAGGCTCCGTGTTCCGTACCGCCGACGCCCTCCTCATCGAGAAAATATGGCTCTGCGGCATTACGGCCACCCCTCCCGACAAGGAGATCCATAAAACCGCCCTCGATGCTGAAAAAACCGTGGCCTGGGAATATGCCGCTAACAGCAGCGACGTGGTCGACAGGCTCCACGCCCGGGGATACCGTGTTTACGCCGTGGAACAGGTGGAAAACAGCATTTCCCTTCCCTGCTTCCTGCCTGCCGTGGGGGAGAAAATAGCCCTGGTCTTCGGCAATGAGGTGAAGGGAGTCCAGCAGGAGGTGGTCAGCAAATGCGACGGCGCCATCGAAATTCCCCAGTATGGCACCAAGCACTCCTTTAACGTATCGGTCAGCGCCGGAATCGTCCTCTGGGACATCACCCAAAAATTACGTCTCCCCTCCGGAATCTGAGCCAAACGCAGCCTTGCCGGCTCTGAATACCCCGCAGAAAAAAGGGCTGCCCCGCATCACAGAACAGCCCCTTCCCCGAAAACGGAAAAATTATTTCTATTTCACCCCTTTCTTGATGAAATCCCTGAATTCCGCGGTATCGAAGGTCACCGCCAGCTGATGTTCTGTTCCGTCAGGTTCGATGATCACATGGAATGGAATACTGTTGGAGTTGTATTTGCTGATCTGCAGGTCGAGGTTCACCTTACCGATGGTTTTGAGCGGTTTTCCGTCGGCTCCGGTTTTCCAGTCCGCCTCGGGAAGAGCCGACCGGTCGTCGGTGTACAACCCCACTACGACATACTTTTCGGAAAGCATGCGTAACACTTCAGGATCGGTCCACACCGAGTTCTCCATCTTCTTGCAGTTGGCGCAGGCGTGACCCTTGAAGACCAGAAAAACCGGTTTTCCCTGCTCTTTGGCACAGGCCAAGCCCTGGTCATAGTCAAAATAACCGTTCAATCCGTGGGGGAGATGCAGCTTGTCACCAAATTTCGCCGGTCCGCACAGTTGCTGCGGGGCCTGATTCCCCGGCTGCTGAAATCCTGCCAGGGGAACTGCCGTGACCGTTGGCGGAGGGAGCAGCGCTGATATCGGCTTCAGGGGTGATCCCAGCAAGCCGGTAAAGAGATAAACCACAAAGGTAAAAGTGGCGATGGCCAGAAACAAGCGCCCCACCCCCAGGTAAGGCATGTCACTGTCGTGCGAAAACCTGATCTTTCCCAGGAAGTACATCCCCAACAGGAAAAAGAGGACAATCCAGATGGCCAGGTACACTTCCCGCGAAATGAGGTTGAAACCGTATACCTGATCGATATTGCTGAGGAACTTCAGCCCGAAGGCCAAAAGGATAAAGGCAAATACCACTTTGACCACGTTCATCCAGCCTCCCGATTTGGGAAGTTTGCTGAGTGCCGAGGGGAAGATGGCCAACAGGGTGAAAGGCGTCGCAAAGGCCAGTCCGAAGAAGAACATCCCCAGCAGGGGACGCATGCCGCCACCCTGTACCGCTTCAATGATCAGCGCCCCGATAAAGGGCCCCGTGCATGAAAAGGAGACGATCACGGTCGTCAGCGCCATGAAAAAAGCACCGATAAGACCTCCCTTGTCGGCCTGTGCATCGGCTTTGTTCACCAGACTGCTGGGAAGCATAATCTCGAACAACCCGAAGAAGGAGAGGGCAAATATGAAAAAGAGGATGAAAAACAACAGGTTGGGAATCCAGTGGGTACTCAGCAAGGCTCCCACATTGGGTCCGAAAATTCCGAAGGAGAAGAGCGCCCCGAGGAGGGTGAAGATGGCTACGATCGACAAACCGAAAAAGAGGGCACTGCGAATGGCCTTCCCGCGGTTCTCACTTCCCCGCATGAAAAAAGAGACCGTCATCGGAATCATCGGAAAGACACAGGGCGTCAGTATGGCCGCCAGTCCCGCCAAAAGGGAAATCAGAATAAATATCCAAAGGGAACTGCCGCTTCCGCCAACGCCTCCCGCAGCAGGAACACTGGCTCCGCCAACGGCACCGGCAGCAGGCATATCACCACTTCCGAAATTAAAAACAAAAGGAATCTCGGCAGGAGGAAGACACTGCTCGTCATCACAGCCCATGAACTCCACATGGCCACTGATGGAGGTCACCCCTTCGCCGAGGACCACCTTCTGCCTGAATACCGCCGTGTCACTGAAATAGCGCAGATTCATCTGAAATGTGTTGTCGAAAACATCGACAGGCTCTGGCGACCTCAACAACTCCCCCGAAAAATCAAAAAGGGTGGAATCGGCAAATACAAAGGAGGTAGGTATGGGTCCCCCCTCGGGAAGATAGGTGTCGTAGAGATGCCATCCCTTCTCCATGACCGCCGTAAATACCAACTCGGCATCACGCCCGTCGTTCGAACTGCTGAAACTCCACTTGATGGGTTCTATGATCTGTGCTCCCGCACCAAGGGAAATCATTAAGGTCAGTATGACTATCAGTCGTCTCATCCTGCAGATATGTATTATGTTTTTACTAGCCTATAAACAAATAACCGGGAAAATGTTTCACTGCGGGGTGATTTTATATGATCTCACACCTCAGGAGACTCTCCCCGTCACAAGGCCCGACTGCGGAACTGACACCTCCGGGGAATGCCCCAGCCGGCCATCAGAGAATGATCTCCTCCTTGTTCTCGTCAATAAAACGGTAATCGAGCAGCGAAAGGGCCGGATTGGCTTTCACCTTCACCCATTTGAAATAGCTGAGGAACCAATTGTTCCGTATGGACCGGAACCCACGGGTCAGATAGGCGGCAAGGAAAGGATGGACACTGACCGTCAGCTTTTTCTTGTTCAGATCTTTGAAGATATACGCTACCTTGCTGCTGATTTCATCGGCATAAAGCAGCGAAGGCATGACCTTGCCGCTTCCCTTGCAAACCGGGCACACCTCGGCAGTCTCGATATGTTCCTCAGGCCTGACCCGTTGACGGGTGATCTGCATCAGGCAGAATTTACTCAGCGGAAGGATATTGTGCTTAGTACGGTCGGCCGACATCACCTCCTTCATATATTCATAGACCTTATGCCTGTTCTGGGCCAGGTTCATGTCAATGAAATCGATGACGATAATCCCCCCCATATCACGAAGGCGCAGCTGCCGGGCGATCTCATCACAGGCCGCCAGGTTCACGTCAAGGGCACTCGCCTCCTGGTCCATACCACTCTTGGCCCGGTTGCCACTGTTGACATCAATCACATGAAACGCCTCGGTGTGCTCGATGATTAGGTAGGCTCCGCTCTTGAAAGATACCGTCTTCCCAAAGGAGGTCTTGATCTGCTTGTCAATGCTGTAATGCTCAAAAATGGGCTGACGCCCCTTGAAAAGCTTGACAATCTTCTTCTTATCAGGATCTATGGATTCCAGATAAAGAGCAATCTCTTCGGCCACACTGGCATCGTTCACCACAATATTGGAGAAATTGGGATGATAGATATCGCGGAGCAGGGCCGTGGCCCGGTCCATCTCACCAATGACAAGCCCGGGATTGTTCATACGCCCCAGCTTGACAAAAGAAGATTCCCATTTCTCTACCAACCGCCTGATCTCATGGTCGAGTTCCGCCACCATCTTCTCTTCAGCAGCCGTGCGGACGATCACGCCATATCTTTTCGGCCTGATGCTCTGCACCAGATTCTTTAAACGAACCTTCTCCTCGTTTGACTTGATCTTCTGCGATACCGACACCTTGTCACTGAAAGGCATCAATACCAGGTTCCGCCCCGCAATCGAAATCTCCGATGTGAGCCGCGGCCCCTTGGTGGAAATGGGTTCCTTGGCAATCTGAACCAGTATCTTCTGCCCTGCCTTCAACAGGGCACCCACTGATCCATCCTTGTTGATGTCAGGCTCCGACTGAATCCGCGATATGGAAGTAATCTTGCTCTTCCGCGATGAAATCAGCCTCAGAAACTTGTTTAACGTGGAGAACTGCGGCCCCAGATCCAGATAATGCAAAAAGGCATCCTTCTCGTAACCCACATCTACAAACGCAGCATTCAGACTGGGCATGATCTTCTTGACCTTGCCCAGATAGATATCACCGACGGCAAACTTCGCTCCGCTCTTTTCACGGCCTAATTCAACCAGTCTCTTATTTTCAAGTAAGGCAATAACAATTTCGGATGGAGAGACATCAATGATCAGTTCGCTACTCACAACCTGTTATTTATGAAATTTGTAAAAGACGGTCTTCATGCACTATAAAACAGATTAAACCTAAAGTCTATTTCTCACTTTAGGTTTAATCTATCTTAAAAAAACTCAGTCAAACGGCTACTTTTTCTTCTTATGCCGGTTCTTCCGAAGTCTTTTCTTACGCTTGTGCGTAGCCATCTTATGTCTCTTTCTTTTCTTTCCGCTGGGCATAACCTTTTATTTTACCTGGTTCTTAACTTTCGACACGAATGTCTTTGCCGGTTTGAAGCTAGGAATGTTGTGTGCCGGGATAATAATCGTGGTGTTCCTCGAAATATTCCGTGCTGTCTTCTCAGCTCTTTTCTTCACCACAAAACTACCAAATCCACGAAGGTATACATTCTTACCATCGACCAACGAATCTTTCACAGTTTCCATGAAAGCCTCAACAGCTTTCTGAACCGTTAATTTCTCGATACCTGTGTTTTTCGACACCTCATTTACGATATCAGCCTTTGTCATTTCTTAAAATATTTAATTTTCAACAATTTAATATATCTAAACCGGTCTGCAAAAATATAAATTATTTAAAAGAAAAATAACCCTGGGAATAATTTATTTTTGCTTATCGCTTTTTTAACAGATCTTTAACTTAAAGAATGGTTCATTTTACCAATGCCTTATATCAATGGTATGAGGAAAACAAGAGAGACCTCCCCTGGCGGAGCACCCGTGACCCATACCCCATATGGGTATCGGAAGTTATTCTGCAACAGACGCAGGTCAGACAGGGGTTGCCCTACTACTTCCGGTTTCTGGAGAGGTTTCCCGATATTGGGTCTCTTGCGGCCGCTGATGAAGATGAACTGATGAAGATGTGGGAAGGACTGGGGTACTATTCACGTGCGCGGAATATGCATGCGGCAGCGCGGCAGGTCATGGAAACCCTGGGAGGCGTCTTTCCCGGCCATTATGAAGAGCTCCGCCGGCTGAAAGGCACCGGAGACTATACAGCCTCCGCGGTAGCTTCAATAGCCTCCGGTGAAGCCAGGGCCGTCGTCGACGGGAACGTCACCCGCGTGCTGGCACGCTTCTGCGGCATATCACAGGCCGTTGACACCACTGAAGGAGCCGCGGAAATCTCGCGGCAGGCATCCCTCCTCCTTGACCACAATGACCCCGGGCGCCATAACCAGGCCCTCATGGAATTCGGAGCCCTCTGCTGCACCCCCCGGAATCCCGCATGCCTGCAATGCCCCGTGAATCACCACTGCTTCGCCTTTAACCACGAAATGGTCAGCGCCCTCCCCCTTAAAAGCAAAAAAAATATCCGCAAAAAACGATATTTTTACTATTACCTGGCAGAACAAGGCCCCCACCTGGCCATCGAAAAAAGAAAACATAACGATATCTGGAAAAATCTCTATCAACTGCCATTGCTTGAAACCGACCAGGAAATCAACGACAGGGAGATCCTTTACAACCCCCTGGTCGAAAGCCTCTGCAACAACCACCCCTGCCAGGTCGACGAAATCAGCAGACCCTATAAACACGAACTCACCCACCGCCAAATCATCGCCCGGTTCATCAGGCTTAAAACCGCCAAACTGGCAAACGATGGGTCCCGGATGATCATAAACAGAAAAGAAATTCATAAATTTGCATTTCCCGCACTGATTAGGGATTATCTCTCGGAAAAGGGAATCACCGGCAGGTGATCAGATCACGCGGAACAGTTCACAACCATATAACCAGAGAATACCATGTCCATCAACAAAGTCATTTTAGTGGGTAACGTCGGCCGTGACCCCGAAATCAGACACCTTGACTCAGGTGTTGCCGTGGCCACCTTCACCCTGGCCACCTCCGAAACCTACACCGCAAAAAACGGAGAACGGGTCACCACCACCGAGTGGCACAACATCGTGCTGTGGCGTGGACTGGCCGAAGTCGCCGAGAAATATGTCAAAAAGGGGAAACAACTCTATATCGAGGGGCGCATACGCACTCGCTCCTACGAAGATAAGGAAGGCCAGAAAAAATACATGACCGAGATTTACGGCGACGTCATGAAACTGCTGGGCAGCCGTGAAACCACGGCTCCCACCCCCGGGGAAACCCCCGGAGAATCAATGCCGAAACCGGAATTCAAACCTCCCGTTGTCGAGGAGAATGACTTCACCACCGGAGGAGACGAAGATTTGCCCTTTTAAATGGAGCTTCTGACCATTCCGGACCACCCGTTGCCTCTCTCCCCTGCAGAAGGCCTGCCGGGGCTATCCCTCACTCAGGGAGACCTGCCCGTTATTCTGGCTATCGTTATTTTGCTGGTTCTCTCGGCTTTGGTCAGCGCCGCCGGAACAGGGTTCAATTCCCTTTCAGGAAAAGGGAAAACACCCCTCACGGGCGAGGACAAAAACCACAGACTCCTGGCCATCCTCAGGGATCGCGAAAGACTCCTCTCCACCATTGTTATCCTGAACCTCCTCCTCAACGGGGCCATCATCGTGCTGATTTCCAGCCTTCTTTTCGGCTTTCTCCCCCCCGGAAAGCCCCCGGCAGGAATCCTCCTGCTCATGATCGCCGCTATTTCCCTGATCATCCTCCTCTTCGGAGAGATCATCCCCAGGCTCATCGCCACCAGATTTCCCCTGGCCGTTGCCAGAACTTCTGCATGGCCTCTCTCCCTGATGATGCGACTCTTCAGGCCCGTAAACTCCCTTCTGATGCGTGCCTCCACCGGCACAGGCCAGAAGAAAACCACCAAAAACATCTCGGTCGACGAAATCACCCACGCCCTGGAACTCACCTCCCGCAATGACATCTCCGAAGAAAAGGAGATCCTCCGCGGAATCGTCAACTTCGGCAATAAAACCGCCGACGAAATCATGGTGCCCCGGGTCGACGTAATCGCCGTCGACATCAAATCCTCCTTCACCGACGTCCTCGCGGTCATCAACCAATCGGGGTACTCCCGTATTCCCGTATATTCCGAATCATTCGACCAGATCAGAGGGATCCTCTACATCAAAGACCTCCTCCCCTATACCGAAAAGGGAGAAAACTTCCAGTGGCAAAACCTCCTGCGCCCCCCCTTCTTCGTCCCCGAAACCAAAAAAGTAAAGGACCTTCTCGAAGAATTCCAGAAAAATAAAATCCATATGGCCGTCGTCGTCGATGAATACGGCGGATCCTCGGGAATTGTCACCCTGGAAGATGTCCTCGAAGAAATCGTGGGCGATATCGCCGATGAATTCGACGAAGACGAAACCCTCTTCACACGTATGGGCGATAACAAATTCCTCTTCGACGGCAAAACCCTCCTGGAACAGTTCTGCGAAACCGTTGGCTGTGAACCCGATTTCTTCGACGCCGTCAGGGGAGAAGCCGACACCCTGGCCGGGTTGATCCTTGAGCTGAAAGGCGATATCCCCGCCATCCACGAAAAGGTGGAATACGAAAATTTCAGGTTCACAATCGAGTCGGTGACCAACCGGAGAATCAGGCAAATCAGAACTGAAATATTATAACCGACTGATCATGACCCCTGGCAGGAATAGACTTCTCATTTCCCTACTGTTTTTTCTCCTCTTCACCGGGGCCTGCAGCGATAAACCCATTCCCAAACCCCGGGGCTATTTCCGTATTGCCTTTCCGGAGAAGAGTTACCAAACCATTGGACCCGGCTATCCTTACATCTTTGAAATCCCCGGGTATGCCCGCATGGCTCCTGACAGCTCCCCGGCAGCAGAACCCTGGTGGGCCAATGTCAGGTTTCCTGACTACAAGGCTGAAATTCACATCAGTTACAAACGGGTGGAGGACAACCTGTGGGCTTTCACCGAAGAGTCACGCCGCATGGCCTATGACCATGCCGTCAAAGCCAGCTCCATTGAGGAGAGAAACTTCATCAATCACGATGCCCGGGTCTTCGGAACCCTTTATTACATCAGGGGAAATGCGGCCTCTCCCCTGCAGTTTTACCTCACCGACAGCACCCGCCATTTCCTCAGGGGTTCCCTCTATGTCAGGGCCACTCCCAATATTGATTCCCTGAGGCCGGTCATCGCCTTTCTCGAAGCCGACGCCTTGCGATTGATAGAATCGCTGGAGTGGATCCCGTGACCACTTTTCCCCATTTTGCAACGTCTTCAGCAAAAATCCGTACATTTAGCAGTCTATGCCATTAGTGCGAACCATAAAAAGTGAGCTCTTTTCCCTGGCCATCTGGAAAATGACGGAATCACCAGGGGAATTGTCGGAACTTTCCGTTTCCCGGGGCACTCCTGTTATCGTGTCTCCCCCCGGGGGCAGTGAACGGCGCCACCGGGAATTTCTGACCACCAGGCTGCTCCTCTCCACCTTGCTCGATGGCCCCCCTCAGGTGGTTTACACCCCGGCAGGAAAACCCCTTCTCGACGGCGACACCCGCCATATCAGCCTCACCCACTCCGCATCCCTGGCTGCCGCCATCGTTTCCCCTCTTCCAGCCGGCATCGACACCGAAGAGACTTCCCGCAGGGTCGAAGAAATCGCTCCCCGCTTCCTCTCCGCCCAGGAACTCGCCTGGACCCTGGAAACCCCCGACATCCGCAAATCCCAGATTCTCTGCTGGAGCGTGAAAGAATCGGTCTTCAAAATGATCGACCAGCCGGGAACCGATTTCAGATCCCACATCAATATCCCGCCCATCGCCGTAACAGAGGGCGGAACCATCCCCGTTTGGTTTTACAAAATGGGCTCCCGCATTCTGGCTCACCTGAATTATCTCTTTCTTGAAAACAATGTAGTGACCTGGTGCGTTTACAATCACACACATCACGCCACAGCTGCAGAATACACATTAACCCTGATCGACGACCATGAAGAAGGCTGACAGCCATATTCTCGTTATTTTCGGGGCCTCGGGCGACCTCACCCGCCGGAAGCTCATTCCCGCACTTTACGACCTTTTTATTAAAGAGCTTCTCCCCGCCGGGTTTGCCGTTCTGGGAGCCAGCCGTACCCCACTCTCCGACGAAGAGTTCAGAACCAGCATGCTGGCATTTCTCCCTGAGGGAGAAAAAACCACGGCCTTCACCACCCTGCTGCATTATTTGCCCTTTGACCCGGAACAGGAGAAGGAATACCGGAAACTCAGCAAGCGCCTTGAAGAACTCGACATCGAAAAACAGACCGGCGGCAATATCATCTTTTACCTGTCAACACCGCCTTCTCTATACGGGGTGATCCCCGCCAGGCTCCACGATGCCCGGCTATCACGCAGCGACAGGGGATTCCGCCGCCTTATCGTCGAAAAACCCTTCGGCACCGGCCTGCAATCAGCCAAAAACCTCAACATCAGCCTCCTCCACTATTTTGATGAAGAGCAGATTTACCGTATCGATCATTACCTGGGAAAGGAAACCGTCCAGAACATGCTGGTCACCCGCTTTTCGAACACCATCTTTGAACCTCTCTGGAACCGCAACTATATTCACCACGTGGAGATCACTTCGGCCGAAACCCTGGGGGTCGAAGGGCGCGGCGGGTACTACGACCAGTCAGGCGCCCTGCGCGATATGGTCCAGAATCACCTGCTGCAACTCACCGGCTTCGTGGCCATGGAACCACCTGCCGTTTTAGGAGCCGACGCTATCAGAAATGAAACCCTCAAGGTCTTCCAGGCCCTCAGGCCCATAAAGGAAGAAGAAATCGCCGCGATTGCCGTCAGGGGCCAGTATATCTCCTCCCTGATCAGAGGCGAGAAAATTCCCGGCTACAGGGAGGAGAAAGGAGTGGACCCCCTGTCGAGAACCGAAACCTTCGCAGCACTGAAATTTTATATCGACAACTGGAGGTGGGCAGGCGTTCCCTTTTATCTGCGCACCGGCAAAAAACTCCCCGCACGCGTCACCGAAGTGGTGGTTCACTTCAGGCATGTTCCCCACCACCTCTTCAGCAACATAGAAAGCTACCAGCCTGTCAGCAACCAGCTGGTCATCCGCATTCAGCCCGATGAGGGTATCCTGTTGAAAATGGGCATGAAACTCCCGGGTGCCGGTTTCCATGTAAAAACCGTCAACATGGATTTTCACTACGCCGAGGTGACAGACGTTGTCCTTCCATCGGCCTACGAAAGGCTTCTGCTCGACTGCATGCAGGGCGACGCCACCCTCTTCTCGCGTGGTGACGCCGTTGAAGAAGCCTGGAAATTCATGCAACCCCTGCTCGACGCGTGGGAGAACAACCCGGCGATCCCCGTTTACGGCTATCCTGCCGGCACCTGGGGACCCCAGGAAGCCGACCACCTCATGGAAGAAGGGGAATGGCGCTTTCCCTGCAAAAACCTCACCGACGATGGCAATTACTGCGAACTCTGAAAACCAGGTCAACAATGACCATAAACCACCATGCTATGGAAAATGAAGTGGAAGTAAAAATCTATGACACCCCGGAAAAACTCTCAAAAAAGGCAGCCCGTCAAATTGCCGCCCTGTCAAACGAGAAGGGAAAGGAACCCTTGCACATTGCACTCTCAGGAGGTTCCACCCCTGCCCTGCTATACGAAATCCTCGCCGGGAAATACAGGGATAAGACCAACTGGGAAAGGATCCATTTCTGGTGGGGCGACGAAAGATGCGTTGACCCTTCGTCTATGGAGAGCAACTTCCGCATGGCCTCTGAAAGGATGCTCTCCCATGTGCCGGTGCCCCCTGACCACATCCACCGCATCAGGGGTGAAGAACCTCCCGAAGAAGAAAACCTCCGCTACCGCAGCGAAATGCAGTCCCTGATTCCCCATTCCGGCGGGTTTCCGGTCTTTGACCTGATCCTCCTGGGCATGGGCGACGACGGTCACATCGCCTCCATATTCCCCGGCAATCCCGGCCTCCTGAAGAGCGACGCTCCCTGCGAAGTGGCCACACACCCGCTCACCGGTCAAAAAAGAATCACCCTCACTGGAAAAACCATCAACAACGCCCGCAGAATTTTTATCCTCGTTACCGGAGCTGCCAAAAGCCCCCGCATCGCCGAAATCATGGACAATAAAAAGTCAGCCCAGAAATTGCCGGCTTATTTCATCGACCCTGTAAACGGACTGCTGATCTGGTATCTCGATGTAGATGCCGCCGCCCTTATCTGACATCATTGTTCCTTTTGACCCTGTTGTTCAGGAAGAGGAGATGGTGCCGTTGGCCAGAGAAATATAAGCAGGAAGACCACGGCAAACGAAAACTCCCGTAATTCCCCCTCTTTCAGCAGATTATACTGCGATATAAGCACCGATGCCAGAATCAGGATGGCCACATGGTCCCACCGGGGCAGCGGAAGATCGGTGACCGTGACCAACCTGTTGACCAACGGGATTTTGTTGGCCAGAAACCTGAGAAATACCAGGTAAAACACCAGTCCGACCGTTAACAACTGCGAAAACACAAGCTTGTTGATTTTGACGTTCCCGATCACCAGGTTATGAAGATTGGTCTCCTTCTGCAGGTTCTTCTCCATGAAATAACCGGGAGTCTCGATGTTGAAAATCCTCTGACCCCAGCTGATCTCCTCACCGGCGGCAAAAAAGAAGAGGAACGCCAGCACTGCCCATGAGGCCAGGGCCACCTTTCTCCCTGCCTTTCCCGACTGTATCGCCCGATAGAGCGCCACCCCGGAACTGGCCACCAGAAACAGCGTGGTGAGATTTTCCACCAGGCCATCCTCCCTGAGGTACTCCAGAAATGCCTCCTGGCCCCGGGGTGCCACTATAAAACCCTTAATGATGAAAAAGGCGATCAACGCATAGCCTGTCACGTGAAAGGCCACTTTTATCTTTTCGTTTCTCATGTATTACGGTTTATTCACAGCAAAAATAACAAAATATGAAATGATCAACCTGAACAATAGGTTAACCTGTTTCACCATCGCCCCAACAGAAAAGGGTGAGGGATTAAAATACCTCACGGCAGAGCCCATAGAGCGCCCTCTTGCAGAGCAGTTTACGGCATTTTCGGCGACTCTTTCCGGCAAAAAGTAACTTGCCGGTTACAACGATTTGAACCAATCCTGAAAGAGATTTCCCACCCAGGGAACCGGCTTCATCTCTCCTGAAATCGCCCAGATAAGGCTCATCAGCCAGAAAATGAAAAGGATCACCCCTCCAACGGCCCATATGATCCAGCCCAGAACCGGAATGGTATTGAGAATTCCCAGGACAAAGCTGGCCAGGAAGATCCCCAGGGTTTGCCGGATGTAATAACTGGCGAGTTCCTCCTTCTGACTCATGTTGATCACCAGCGCAATGATCCAGCCGATCGGCGTAAGATGTGCCACAATGGCTTTAGTCTTGGCATCCATAAATTTCGATTTTAGTTTTATCAAAAATACGGAAATTCCCGGTTTCGGGAGTCCTGTTTTTCAAAAGAATTAACATATAGTTCAACGAAATTCTATAAAAAGAAGAGCATCACACCTCCCACGGTGATGATGGCTCCGGCAATCTCTTTCCAGTTAATGCGCTCTTTGAAGATCAGCACAGCAGGAGGGATAATCAGCACGGGCACAATGGCCATGATGGTGGCGGCAATGCCTGCCCGGGTATTCTGGACCGCCAGCAATGAAAAGGAGACTCCCAGAAAAGGGCCAAAGACGGACCCCAGGGAGATCATCCGCATGGCCTGCCTGTTGTGAAAAGCGCTGATGATTCGCGGCCACCGGCGCATCACCAGAATAATAATGAAAAACCCCGCCATACCGGCGATGACCCTGATCTGGGAAGATGCAAATGCATCGTAACTTCCCATCCCCTTTTTGCTCAGCACCAGTCCCGCCGCCTGCCCCAGGGCTCCCCCGAAAGCCAGGAATATCCCCTTCAGGGAATAAGCCGAGGTGATCTTACGCCGCTCCATGCCGCTTCGCTTCTCCCGTTTGAGGACCACCATCGAAATCCCCGTCATGGTCACGGCCATCCCCAGCAAATTCATGGGGGAAAGGACCTCGCCGAGGATCAGCCAGCTGATCAGGGCAGTAATGGGGGGCGACAACGACATAATCAGCATCGATATGCGTGCTCCCACCACCACAAAAGCCTGGAAAAGAAGCAGATCCCCGATTACGAAACCCACCACCCCCGAAAGTGAGAGCCACAGCCATCGTTCCGCTCCGGCATCCACGGGGAAAAACATCCCCCGCGTAATCTTCAGATATACGGAATAGATAAAAAAGGCAATGATCAGCCTGATCAGATTGACCTGCAACGATCCCACCCGTTTTCCGGCAGCCTCAAAAGAAAGGCTGGTGACCGTCCAGAACACGGCCGTCAGCAACGCTGAAAACTCACCAAAATAATTCAAAGCACCTCCTCCATGTCGCTCAGGTGCAGGTCCAGGGCCCTGACCGATATCTGGATTTCCCGCACCGACAGTGCCAGGGAGGCAATCAACAGCAACAGGGCAATTCCGAAAATGGCCTCCGCCCACGTCTGGGCGTTCACATAGATCAAAAACATGCATAACACGCACAACAGCAGGCTGGAAATCCCCAGAATCTGCATGGACCGGGTCAGCTTCAGCCGTTTCCTCAGATTGTTGATCTGCCCGATGAGCAGGTTGTTACTCTGGCTCTTGAACTGGGCATGCAGGCTTCTGACCACCGAGGCATAGGCCAGAAAACGGTTGGTGTAGGCCAGCAAAATCAACGAAATGGCCGAAAATAAAAGCGCAGGAGTAGTAAGTGTCAGCTCTTCCATAACAGGGTAAAATAAATTGATGACCGACCGGTTAAATGACTAAAAAAAAGGCTGCCCGAAAAACGAACAGCCTTTTTTTCAGAAGCACCATCAGGGCAGTAATTCCGCCACCTTATCGCGCAATGCCTGCTCCCTGAGGTTGCGGGCGACGATCTTGCCGGTACGGTCGACCAGGAAATTGGCGGGAATGGCGTTGATGCCGTAAAGGGTCGCAGCCTCATTCTGCCAGTATTTCAGGTCGGAAACATGCGGCCATTCCAGCTTGTCGTCTTCAATGGCCTTCAGCCACCGCTCACGGTCCTGGTCGAGCGAAACTCCGAAAACCCCGAAACCCTTGGCCTTGTAATCATTGAAAACGGCCACAACGTTGGGATTTTCCTGACGGCAGGGGCCACACCAGGCCGCCCAGAAATCAACCAGGGTATACTCATTCATGGCATAAATATCAGAGAGTTTCACGGCTTTCCCCTCGGGGTCGTTCTGCGTGAAATCAGGAGCTGTCTGACCAATAGCCACGGTCTTCAGTTTGGCAATCCGCTCCTTCATCTCCACAACAGCGGGAACTACCGACAGCCTGGGATCCAGACCAGCCACCAAAGAATCAAGGGCATCCACCTCCATGCTTTGCTGCACCTGCGGCAGAAAAACCGGAGTCACCCATGACGATTTGTTGTTCTTCACAAAATCGACCACCTTCTTTTCCTGACCTTCAAAAATGGCTTTCACCTCCTCCATCAGGCGGGCTCCATTGATGGTGTCGCCTGCCTGGATAGCCTGCTGGTATTCCTGGTACTTGGCCATGCCTGCCTTATTATCCTGGTCCAGCTCATCCCTGATCGCCATGTACTCATCGTTCACCGGCGACCCGGTCACCGCGAGCGAACGCAGCGAGTCTACATGACCCGTTACCTTCATGGTCACATTCTCCACAAACAACGGGGCCTTCTGGTTAATCCCCTCCACCGAGAGATAATACATACCGGGAAACTCGACCTTTCCTTCCAGAATAGCCACCCCGTCAACAACATCGGCAGTGTCAACGCCTACAAAACTGCCGGACTCACGCTGCTCCAGAAATACCTTCCCTGTAGCCCCGTTCAGCGCTACCTCAATCTTATAACCCTCAGGTTTTGAACAACCAAACACTGCGGCCAATAATGCAATAACTAGTAATTTTCTCATTTTCTTCGTTCTGTTAATTCATGAAATCAAGGAGCAAAATTATAAAAATCAGCTCATTAAAACTTTCGGATCTCAATTTTTTCCGTTATTTAACTTTTTATTACCAAACGGAAGTGAAACTCCCCGCATCAGAGCCGGCAGAGAATGCCCTCCCCGGAATGCACAACTTCCCTCCAACGGTTGAAAGATCCCCTCTCCCCCCCTCTGACACCCCTCCAAACATGTTCGCAAAATAATTCAATTTCAGGCTGTTTTTTTCTTATTGTAATTTGACAGTAACTCAAAAAACTGTTTATCTTTATATCGACTAAACGTAACAAAACGTCATCATGCTTTTAAAAAACATCTCTGTCGACTGTGTGATTTTTGGTTTTGACGGTGAAAAACTGAATGTATTGCTCTGGCAGGCCGATCCCAAGCTTTTATTGCATACCCTTCAGGAGTATGAGGATTTTGAGGAAGTAAAGTTTCTTTACGAGACCCATCCGGGTCTTCAGGCCGATTCCACGTGGGGCTTGATCGGTGCCCATGCTTCCGAAGGGGCCAGCCTTGATGATTATGCCCAGAACATCACGACAGGCTGTACAGGGCTCACCAATGTATATCTCAAGCAGTTCCAAACCTTCGGCGACAGTCTGAGGGTTCCTTATTACCGGGTGATCACTGTTGGTTACTATGCCCTGATCAACCCCCGGTACCATAATATCCACCAATCGAGTCTGACCCGCAAAATGCAATGGTTCGACATCAACAAACTGCCTTCCCTTTGTTTTGACCATGAAGGGATCATCATGGCAGCCCTGGACCACCTGCGGGAAAACGTCAAGTATCACCCGGTCGGTTTTCATCTGCTGCCCGACAAGTTCACCCTTACCGAAATGCAAACCATGTATGAAGTGATCCTTGGTGAAAAACTCGACATCCGCAACTTCCGGAAAAAAATCCAGAAAATGGATTTTCTCAGGGAGACAGGCGAAAAGCAGGAAAATGTTCCCCACCGGGCCGCCAGGCTTTACCGCTTCGACCGGGAAAACTACGACCGCCAGCTGAGAGAGGGTCTGACCTTCAGAATATAAACGCGGTTTAAACCTTTCGCGATTCCATCGGTCTTATTGTAAAACGTTTTATGCAGATTCCCGACCAGGAATTGGTGGACAGACTTCTATCGGAGGCATCGCGCAACAGCGCCTTTCAGGAACTGGTGACCCGGTACCAGGAGAGATTGTACTGGCATGTCAGGAAAATGGTCCTCAACCACGACGACGCTGACGACGTTTTACAGAACACCTTTATTAAAGTTTGGAAAAGCCTGGGACAGTTCAGGGGAGAATCCTCGCTTTTTACCTGGCTTTACAGAATCGCCACCAACGAATCGATCACCTTCATTAACTCCAAAAAACGCCATTCCCTGGTTTCCATGAACGAAGTGAGCGATTATCTGAAAAACAGACTCGAAGCCGACGACTACCTTGAGGGTAGCGATATCCAGAAAAAACTGCAAAATGCCATCCTTACCCTCCCCGACAAACAGCGGCTGGTCTTTAACATGCGTTATTTTGAGGAGATGCCCTATCAACAGATGTCTGAGATCCTCGACACCTCGGTGGGGGCCCTTAAGGCCTCCTATCACCATGCCGCCCGCAAGGTGGAAGAATTCATTTCAAACAATGAATAGATCATGCCATTAAACCTTTTAAATTACAAACAGTCAATGAATAAAATGAAACCGATGAATTTCACTGAAGATATACCCGAAGAAATCCCCGGAGCAGGCAAGGAATTGCCTTTCAGGGTTCCAAGGGGTTATTTCGACGATTTTCCGGCCCGGCTGCAGGCAGCCATAGAGCAGGAAACAGCCCCTGTGGAGACCAGGAAGCTGCGCCTGATCGATTATCTGAGGCCTGTGGCAAGCCTGGCCGCCGCTTTCGCCGCGGTCTTCCTGATCGTCTACTGGCCAGCAAAACTGATCACCAACGAACAGGCCATCACTTCCCGTGCTCTTCCCGCAGAGTCTGAAAAAATCATCAACCTGGTAGAACACGTCGATGATCATACCTTCCTGTCGTTACTCGAAAACGACTCCCCTGCCGACCCCCTCGATGACGAAGCCCTCGAGAGTTACCTGGCTGCCAATTATAGCGCCTTCGATATTTACATGGAAATTAACGATAAATAAAAATCACCATGCGAAAAATTATCACCATTATCCTTCCGGCCATCTTCCTCTTTACCCTGGCTGGCCAGGCTCAGAAAAAGGAAGGACCCGACTTTGAGAAATTTAAAAGCCAGAAAATAGCTTTCCTCACCGAGAAGATCAACCTGACCCCCGACGAAGCGCAGAAATTCTGGCCGGTGTACAACCAGTTCGAAAAGGAGAGGATGGAACTTCAGTTCAAACGCCGCGAACTGGAAATGAAAACCTGGGATGAGAATGCCTCACTGAGCGACCAGGAAATCATCACCATTACCCGTGACATCGCCGGAACCTTCAAAAAAGAGGCCGACATCTCCTCAGGATACAACGAAAAGTTCCTGAAAATCCTCTCTCCACAGAAAGTACTGTTACTCTACCGCGCCGAAAACCAGTTCAGGGTGCACATGTTTGACCAGTACCGCAAAAGAAGGGAATAATTGACAGGGGCATCCCCCGGCACCCCTCAGCTGCCGGCAGTTTTCCCGGTCTCGTGGATAGCCCTACGGCCGTCAGGCACTACAGCACAAACCTGCCGCTTTCCAGAAAGGCGATGGTTTCATTGATGCCTTCATACATCAGCGTATCTTCGGCGACAAAGGAAACCCGGGTACGGTATTGAGCCACAAAGTCCTCCAGCACCGGGCTGGTGTGCAAAGGCCTGCGGAATTCTGCCGCCTGGGCGGCATTGTACAATTCAATAGAGAGAATCTTCAACACATTGTCGGCCACCTTCAGCGCTTTGGTCGCTGCGTTGGCTCCCATGCTGACGTGGTCTTCCTGTTCGTTCGACGAAGGAATGGAATCCACGGAAGCAGGCGTGGAGAGCTGTTTGTTCTGGCTGACAATCGAAGCCGCAGCATACTGGGGAATCATAAATCCTGAATTGAGTCCGGGGTTGGCCACCAAAAACTCGGGAAGTCCCCTCTCCCCGGAAATCAACCGGTAAGTGCGTCTTTCCGAGATACTCCCCAGCTCCGACAGCGAAATGGCCAGAAAGTCAAGCGACAATGCCAGAGGTTCTCCGTGGAAGTTCCCGCCTGACACGATCTTGTCTTCATCGGGAAAAACCGTGGGATTATCGGTGACCGAGTTGATTTCGATCTCCACGACCCCGGCCACATATTTCACGGCATCCTTGACGGCACCATGCACCTGCGGAACGCACCTGAATGAGTAAGGATCCTGAATGTGCTTTTTCGCCTGTGCCATCAATTCGCTTCCGGTGAGCAGGTACCTGAAATTGGCAGCAGTCTGTGCCTGGCCGGGATGGGGCCTGATCATCTGGATATTCTCCAGGAAAGGCTCTATGAGTCCGTCGAAGGCATCGAGAGAGAGTGCCCCGATAATGTCAGCCAGTTTGATCAGCCGGAAGGCCTTCAGGAGGGTATACACGGCATGGGCGCTCATGAACTGGGTTCCGTTGAGCAGGGCCAGACCCTCCTTGGCTTCGAGCTGCAGGGGCTGCCAGCCCAGACTTTCCAGCACATCGGAAGCATGGCGTTTTTCTCCCTGGTAGTAGACTTCCCCCCGCCCCAGCAAGGGCAGAAAAAGCATGGCCAGGGGCGCCAGGTCCCCGCTGGCCCCCAGGGAGCCCTGTTCACACACCACAGGAACGATGTGGTAGTTGAAAAGGTCAAGGATCATCTGAACGGTACGCAACTGCACCGCCGAATTACCCCGTGCCAGGGCGTGCGCCTTGAGCAGAAGCATCAGCCGTATCACATCGTGGGGCACCTCAGGTCCCAGGTTGCAGGCATGCGACAACACCAGGTTCTCCTGTAAACGGCTCAGGTCATCATGGGGCACCGTAATGTTGCACAAAGCTCCGAATCCCGTGGTGATCCCATACAGGGGTCCTTCGGCTTCCCTGATCTTGCGGTCGAGGTAGGCCTTGCTCTTTTCGATCAGAGCCACCGATTCTGCCGATAACTCAAGCCGCATGTCCCTTTCCAGGATCTCCTCAATGATCTCAAAAGTCAACGGGAGGGGCGATATCTGATGTATGGAAGGCTTCATAGTTTTTTTTTAAAATTGGGGAGTTTTTATCTCCCCGGCTACGACTTTTATCAGCTCTTCGGGGGAGACCAGCATCTGATCGCCGGTTTCCATGTTTTTCAGGGTCAGTTTATGCTGCTCCATTTCGGTTTCCCCGGCCAGCACCACCCAGGGAATGCCCTTGCGGTGGGCATAGTTCATCTGCTTTTTCATCTTATCGTGGTCGGGGTAGATCTCAGCGCTGAGACCCGCTTTGCGGGCTCTGGCCAGATGGGGCAGGATATAGGCTTCTTCGGCCGGCCCGAAATTTACAAAGAGCAGCCGGGTGGTTTCCCCCGTTTCCGCCGGGAAAAGCCCCAATTGGGTGAGGACATCATAAATCCTTTCGGCTCCGAAGGAGACACCGACCCCCGAAACCCCGGGCATGCCAAAAACCCCGGCCAGGTCATCGTAACGCCCACCGCCACAAATACTTCCGATATTCTCATCGAGGGCCTTCACCTCAAAGATCGCCCCGGTATAGTAATTGAGTCCCCGCGCCAGGGTAAGATCGAGTTCCGTGGACGTTTGCACCCCCGAACGCTCAATATACCCGAAGAGAATTTCCAGCTCCTCCACACCTTTCAAACCCACAGCCGAGGAGGCAAGGATCTCCTTCAGACGCGTAATTTTACTTCCCGTATCGCCCGTGAGAAGGAGGATGGGCTCCAGAAGGGCGATGGCTTCGCCGGGAATCCCCTTCTCCAGAAGCTCCTGTTTCACCTTTTCAAGCCCTATCTTTTCCATCTTGTCAATGGCCACGGTGATATCGATGATCCGCTCAGGCTGTCCGATCACCCCGGCAATGCCGGCAAGGACCTTGCGGTTGTTGATTTTGACGACGGTGCGGATTTTCAGGCGCGCAAAAACCTCATCGATGATGGAGACCAGCTCAGCCTCATTTAAAAGGCTGTCACTGCCGATCATGTCACAGTCGCACTGGTAAAACTCGCGGTAGCGTCCCTTTTGAGGCCGGTCGGCACGCCATACCGGCTGGATCTGGTAACGCCGGAAAGGAAAGACAATCTCATTGCGGTGCTGTACGATAAACCGGGCAAAGGGAACGGTCAGGTCATAACGCAATCCCTTATCGGCCACGGAACGAACGACCGCCCCGGAATCACGCTCTGACAGCTGCTCCACGTCGACTCCGGCCAGAAAATCACCCGAATTGAGAATCCTGAAAATCAGCTTGTCCCCCTCTTCGCCATACTTCCCCAGCAAAGTGCTGATGTTCTCCATGGCAGGGGTCTCCAGCTGCTGAAAACCATACCGGTGAAATACCTCCCTGATGGTGTCAAAAATGTAGTTCCTCCGGGCAGTCTCCACGGGCAGAAAATCACGGGTTCCCTTGGGTATCGATGGTGTCTGTGCCATATTCGTCGTTTTGCGCTTCTGTTAAGAGAACAAAAGTACAACTATGCCGGAATTTTTCCGATTTTTGTCGTTCGAAAAGGAAAACGATGGAACCACACAAAAAAACAGGGCGTTACAGCCGGATTTATGCACAGCTGAAAGAGCTGGCCGCAAAAAGCAACGACACCGATGCACGAATGGCCACCATTGCCGCGGTGCTGCACCACAAGATGGACTATTTTTTCTGGACGGGGTTCTATATGCTCCGTGACGGCGACCTGGTGGTGCGATGCTACCAGGGACCGGTGGCCTGTCAGGTACTGGCCCGGGACAAGGGGGTGTGCTGGGCAGGGATCAACAGCGGTGAAACCATCGTGGTCGGCGATGTCCACCGGTTTCCCGGCCATATCGCCTGCGATTCACGCAGTAATTCCGAAATCGTGGTTCCCGTGCGTGATGCCCGGGGAATCATTACCGGGGTCCTCGATGTCGACAGCAAGGAAAAAGAGTCGTTTGACCAAACCGATGCCCTCTGGCTTGAAAAAATCGTCGCCCTGGTCTATTCCGCCCGCGAAGGCCACTGAGAATCTCTACAGGTCAGGATTGCTGAAACACCTGTGGATCCCTGACGGCCCCGGGTCCCCTGACCAACGATTTATAGCGGAGCGAAGGACTTGCCAGTGGTTCTCCCAGGCCGAACTGCGGCCATTTCTCATCGATCCGGGCAATGGTGGACTCATCCATGGTGACGATATTGGGCCACTCCCTGTCAAAATGGTCGTGTTCTGCAGTTTTTATGGTGGCATCGACCACGGCGATGCTGCCGCCCCCGGGAAGCTCCGTCACGTCGATATCACGGTGAGGTTCCAGGTTGCCTCCCAGCAACCATACCAGGGTAAAGAGATCCTCCAGGGGGGCTCCGTCATCAAAAAGCAGGGCAACCCTGAAATGGGCAGCCTCCGGAAGCTGGGCCAGCCGGGCGGCAAGCTTTTTTCTGCTGAAGTCCCCTTTTTTGGAGATGGTAAGCAGCAGCAGAGGCAGGCGGGGCTCCCCGGGAGGGACGGCGACACCGGTGACTCCCCCTAACCGGGAAAACGCGGTAAGGTCCATCCCCTTTCCGTCGGGGTCTTTTACCTGCCCCGGGAACTCCCCCGGGGGCCTTTCCCCGGGAAAAGGAACCGTCAGGTCAATTCCCAGCTTGGAACCGTAGGCAAACATCTGTGAGGAGTGGTCCAGAACATCGAGGGGACCCCGCGAGAAATGAAGGGAATGCCGGGGGTCAAAATAGCGGGTGAAGAGCCGCGCCATCACCCGGTAATCGTGAATATCCACCTCTCTCACCGGGGATGCCTGATCCCCGGAACCTCCGGAAACCGGCTTTTCCTCCCTGCCGGCCACCACCAGAATCTTGTTGAACATCATCTGTCCGGCCCCCCACAGCGAATTCATCACCTTAACAGCCTGTCCGGGATAACTCTTGTTTATCTTTACCAGGGAGAGGTTGTGGGCCACCCCGGCAAAGGGAAGGTCCATATCCTCCAACTCCGGGATCATGGTCAGCCTGATGGGCATGGTAAAAATCCGCTCGGTGGCCTTGCCCATCCAGGCATCCTCCATGGGGGGAATGCCCACGATGGTGGCCGGATAAACGGCATCGCGCCGGTGGGTGATGCAGGTGACATGAAAGCGGGGATAGTCATCGGCCAGGGAATAAAAACCGGTATGGTCCCCGAAAGGCCCTTCCCTGACCAGACCTTCCCCGGGGTCCACATATCCTTCAATGACGAAGTCGGCATCTTCGGGAACCCAGAGGTCATTGGTGAGGCATTTGACCAGCCGCACCTGTTTTTTCCGCAGAAAGCCCGCAAGAAGGTACTCATCCATATTTTCGGGCATGGGTGCCGTGGCCGCATAAACATAAGAGGGATCTCCCCCCAGGGTGACGGTCACGGGCATCCTCTTTCTCCCGGCTTTATACTTTTCGTAGTGGGCGGCACCGGTTTTGTGGCGATGCCAGTGCATTCCCGTGTGGGTCGCATCAAAAATCTGCATCCGGTACATCCCCGTATTGGGAATACCAGTGTCAGGATCCACAGTATGCACGGCAGGCAGGGTGATAAACCGTCCCCCGTCGGCAGGCCAGCATTTGAGAACCGGAAGTTTTCCCAGATCAGGGGGATCCATGGTCACCTCCTGGCACTTACCCCTGCCCCTGATCTTCCGGGGCATCCAGGAAGCCACTTCCTGCAGCATGGGAAGCATCGCCAGCTTCTCCCACCATCCCGCTTTCGGCGAAACCAACCCCCGGAAGATCAGGGCGATCTCCTCCCCGATCTCTTCCAGCGATTCCCGCCCCAGAGCCAGGGCCATCCTCCGCTCCGATCCCAGGGCATTGATAAGCACGGGAAAGTCACTGCCTGTGTTTTCAAAGAGAAGAGCCTTCCCGCCTCCCGGCAATTTAGAGAACCTGTCGGCAATTTCCGTGATTTCCAGCTCAGGATCCGCAAAAGCAGAACACCTGACCAATTCATCTTCCCGTTCCAGACGGGCGATAAAATCTCTCATTCCGTTATAGGCCATGGTCGATGTGTGAAGGTGCGAAAAACCAATGTTCAGAAGTGAAAATTAATAAAAAAAGGCCGGCAAACGCCAGCCTTTTGGTTGATTTCAGGGAATATCTCCTATTCTTGTGATTCTTCCGCGGCAGCGTCAGCAGCAGGGGTTTCACCTTGACCGGCGGCAGGGGTTTCCTCAGCCTTGGCCACAGGGGTTTTCTCAGCCTTGGCCACAGGAGCTTCCTCAGCCTTGGCTGCCGGGGTTTCCTTTGCTGCAGGGGCGCTTTTAGGGGCCTTGGGAGCCTTGGGGGCTTCAGCCACGGGGGCAGCCTCTTCCTTCTTGCTGGCACCACGACGCGAACGCTTCTTCTTGCCCTTCTTGCTGTCGTCCTTGGCAGCGAGCATAGCCTCGTTGAAGTCGACCAGCTCCATCATGCACATCTCAGCATTGTCGCCCAGGCGGTTGCCGGTACGCAAAATGCGGGTGTACCCTCCCGGACGGTCGCCAACCCTGACCGATATCTCGCGGAAAAGCTCGGTAACAGCCTCCTTGCTCTGAAGGTAGCTGAAAACGATGCGGCGGGCATGGGTGGAATCATCCTTTGATTTGGTGATCAGCGGCTCCACATACATCTTAAGGGCTTTGGCCTTGGCCATCGTCGTGTTGATCCTTTTATGAAGAATCAGCGAGGCTGCCATATTCGAGAGCATAGCCTGGCGATGAGCGCTCTTCCTGCCCAAATGATTGAATTTCTTATTGTGTCTCATTACTCTTTAATCCTTGTCTAATTTATACTTAGCAATATCCATCCCGAAATTAAGGCCCATTCCCAGGAGCAGGTCGTCGAGTTCGGTAAGCGACTTCTTCCCGAAGTTGCGGAACTTCAAAAGGTCGGTACGGTTATACTGTACCAGTTCGCCCAGTGACTCCACATCGGCGGCCTTCAGACAGTTCAGGGCACGCACCGACAGGTCGAGGTCGACCAGCTTGGTCTTCAGCAACTGACGCATATGAAGCACCTCTTCGTCGAACTCCTCGTTGGCGAATTTCTCATCCGAATCAATGGTGATCTTCTCGTCAGAGAAAAGCAGGAAATGGTAGATGAGGATCTTGGCAGCCTCCTTGAGGGCATCCTTGGGCTGAATGGAACCATCGGTCGAGATTTCCAGAACCAGCTTTTCATAGTCGGTCTTCTGCTCAACACGGAAATTCTCCACGGAGTATTTCACCGTGGTGATGGGGGTGTAGATCGAATCGATCGGGATCACCCCAAATTCCGCCTCCACCGGTTTATTCTCAGCTGCAGGAATATATCCGCGTCCTTTACTGATGGTCATCTCAATGTGAAGCTTCACATCGGGTTCCATCCGGCAAATGACCAGCTTGGGGTTCAGCACCCTGAACCCGGTCATATACTTGTTGATGTCGCCTGCCGTAAACTCTTCCTGTCCACCGATGGTAATGTTCACCTTCTCAGATTCAACATCTTCACCCTCTCTTTTGAACCGGATCTGCTTCAGGTTGAGAATGATCTCCGTGACATCCTCGATAACTCCCTTCACTGTGGAGAATTCATGATCCACACCATCAATCTTGATCGTGGTGATGGCATATCCTTCAAGGGAAGAAAGGAGGATCCTCCTCAGGGCATTACCGATGGTAATACCGTACCCGGGCTCCAGCGGACGGAATTCAAACTTCCCGTACCTGTCGCCGGATTCAATCATGATAACCTTGTCAGGCTTTTGGAACGCTAATATTGCCATAATTACCTCACGTAAAAAATTATTTTGAATACAACTCAACGATGAGCTGTTCTTTAATATTCTCCGGAATCTCATCCCGTTCGGGACGGTTGATGAATTTGCCGGCCATCTGGGTTTCGTCCCATTCGAGCCATCCATAACGTGAATGTCTGCGGGATGTCAGTGCCTCATTGATGATCTCCAGCGATTTTGATTTCTCGCGTACGCCCACCAGGTCCCCCGGTTTCAGGAGATAGGAAGGAATATTGACCACTTCGCCGTTGACCACGACATGCCGGTGGGTCACCAGCTGACGGGCGCCAGCCCGTGATTTGGCCACGCCCAACCGGAAAATCACATTATCGAGCCGTGACTCCAGTAACTGCAGCAATACATCACCGGTTTTCCCCGTTGACGCTGCGGCCTTCTGGAAAAGCCCCCGGAACTGACGCTCCAGCAACCCGTAGGTATACTTGGCCTTCTGCTTCTCCTTCAGCTGTGTACCATATTCCGATTTTTTTCTTCTTTTGGCATTCAGCCCGTGCATCCCCGGAGGATAGTTCTTGTGCTCAAAAGCCTTGTCCGGTCCGAAAATAGGCTCGCCAAATTTCCTTGCAATTCTTGATTTTGCTGCTCTGTATCTTGCCATTACCTGATTGTTTTTATATTAAACACGTCTTCTTTTGGGAGCCCTGCACCCATTATGGGGCAGCGGGGTGACATCCATGATCTCGGTCACCTGAATCCCGGTGTTGGAGATGGCCCTGATGGCAGACTCCCTGCCGTTCCCCGGTCCCTTCACAAAGGCTTTCACCTTGCGCAGGCCCAGATCAAAGGCAGTCTTGGCGCATTCCTCGGCAGCTACCTGTGCAGCATAGGGCGTGTTCTTCTTCGACCCCCTGAAGCCTTTCTTACCCGCCGATGACCAGCTGATCACCTCGCCGTTCATATTGGTCAGCGTAACAATGATATTGTTGAAAGAGGAGTGTACATGAGCCATGCCGTTGGGTTCCACCACAACAACTCTCTTCTTGCTCGTTCCAGTCTTTTTTGCCATATCCGAATTACTTATTTAGTGGCTTTTTTCTTGTTAGCAACAGTTTTCTTCTTTCCCTTGCGGGTGCGTGCATTATTCTTGGTCGACTGGCCCCGCACGGGCAGACCAATACGGTGGCGGATGCCCCGGTAACAGCCGATATCCATTAACCGTTTGATATTCAACTGAACTTCGGAACGAAGCTCACCCTCTACCTTGAAACCATCGGTAATGATCTGGCGAACACTCCCAAACTGATCATCATTCCACTCCTGAACCTTCAGGTCCTTGTCCACCCCGGCTTTGGCCAGTATGGCTATGGAAGCACTGCGGCCTATGCCGTAAATGTATGTAAGGGCGATTTCTCCCCGCTTATTATCTGGAATATCAACACCTACTAAACGTGCCATAATCTCTTTTTTGTTTTTTTATTATTATCCTTGACGTTGTTTGAACTTGGGGTTCTTTTTGTTAATCACAAACAGCCGCCCTTTTCTGCGTACAATCTTGCACTCGGCGCTGCGCTTTTTTATGGAAGTCCTCGTTTTCATTATGCAATTCTTTAATTTTTATATCTGAAAGTTATTCTCCCTTTGGTCAGGTCGTATGGTGACATCTCCACCTTGACTTTATCGCCGGGAAGGATCTTGATATAATGCATCCTCATTTTCCCGGAGATATGTGCTGTTATGACATGCCCGTTCTCCAGTTCAACCCTGAACATCGCATTCGATAAAGCTTCGATGATCGTTCCGTCTTGTTCTATGGATGGCGTTTTTGCCATAAAATTCTTTTTCTTTTAAATTGTCAAGTTCTTTGTGAACATATCCTCTTTGCCGTCACACCGGAAGAATCCATGACCCGAATCAGTACATCGATTGTCCGCCGCCGGTACGCCCCTTAATACGACCCGACTTCATCAGTCCGTCATAATGGCGCATGAGCAGGTGACTTTCGATCTGCTGTAAGGTATCGAGAATAACTCCTACCAGAATCAACAGGGATGTTCCGCCGTAAAAATAGGCAAACTGGGTGTTAATTCCGATAAGCATGGCAAAAGCAGGAAGGATGGTGACGATCCCCAAAAAGATGGACCCGGGGAAGGTAATCCTCGACATCACCGTATCGAGAAATTCCACCGTTTTCTTTCCGGGTTTCACTCCGGGGATAAACCCACCGTTCTTCTTCATATCCTCTGCCATCTGTACCGGGTTAACGGTAATGGCAGTATAAAAATAGGTAAACGCAATCACGAGGAGGAACTGGGTGGTGTTGTACCAGAAACCTGTGGGATTAGCGAAAGCAGCGGCGAAATTGCCCATCGTATCCGAGTTGCCGAAACCCGCCAGGGTGATCGGCACAAACATGATGGCCTGGGCAAAAATAATGGGCATAACGCCGGCAGCATTCACCTTCAGGGGAATATACTGTCGTACGCCACCGTACTGTTTGTTGCCTACAATCCTCTTGGCGTACTGTACGGGAATTCTCCGGGTTCCCTGAACCAGGAGAATGGTACCCACAAATACGAAGAAGAGCAGAACAAACTCCACCAGGAACATGACCAGACCTCCGCCCTGCTGGCTGATCCTTGAGGCGAATTCCGCAAAGACCGAGAAGGGGAGCCGGGCGATGATACCAATCATGATGATCAGGGAGATTCCGTTTCCGATTCCCTTATCCGTAATTCTTTCACCGAGCCACATGACGAACATGGAGCCGGCAGTGAGCATAATGGTCGAACTGATCTGGAAGAGGGTTCCGCCGCCACCGGCAAAGGCCGATTCAGGCAACTGGTAAGTCAAACTGGCCAGATAAGCAGGAGCCTGGAAGACCAGAATCAAAACCGTAAGGTACCGGGTGATCTGGTTGATCTTGCGCCGTCCTGATTCCCCCTCTTTCTGCAACCTCTGGAAATAGGGAACCGCGATGCCCAACAGCTGGATCACAATAGATGCCGAAATGTAAGGCATGATCCCCAGCGCAAAAATCGAAGCGTTGGAAAAAGCACCCCCTGAGAACATATCCAACAACCCGAGCAATCCGTCCTGCGTCTTGTTTTGTAATGCGACAAGCTGCGCCGGATCAATCCCGGGAAGCGAAACAAAGGACCCCAAACGGTAGATCATCAGGAAGAAGAGGGTGATGCCCAGCCTCGACCGCAGGTCTTCAATCTTATAGATATTCTTAAGGGTTTCTATAAATCGTTTCATTACCGTTTAGAGTATTTCAGTTGTTCCTTCCAGTTTTTCGATGGCTTCTTTTGCGCTTTGTGAGAAAGCATGGGCCTTGACGGTGAGCTTGGCGCCCAGCGTTCCGTTACCGAGGATTTTCACCTTGTCGTTCTTGGAAATGACTCCCGCGGCAATCAGCGCCTCGATGTCAATGACCGGGGTGTTGAGCCGCTCTGCGAGCTGTTGCAACACTTCGAGATTAATAGCCTTGTATTCCACACGGTTGCGGTTCTTGAATCCCGATTTGGGAACCACCCGCTGAAGGGGCATCTGGCCGCCCTCAAAACCGATTTTCCGGGAATACCCCGACCTTGACTTTGCACCTTTATGACCGCGTGTGGAGGTTCCGCCCCATCCCGAGCCCTGTCCCCTGCCAACCCGTTTGTTGTCAGCGGTCGAACCCTGTGCCGGTTTTATCTTGCTTAAATCCATAATAGTATTCGTATTTCCAGATTATTTTACTTCCTCAACAGTCAGCAAATGTCGAAGCTTTGTCACCATCCCCAAAATTTCGGGGGAATCGTTGTGCTCTACGGTCTGCAGCCTCTTGCGCAGTCCGAGCGATGCCAGAATAGCCTTCTGGTGTTTCGTGGTACCAATGGCACTCCTGACCTGGGTAATTCTTATCCTTGCCATAACTGTTTATCCTTTAAATACTTTTTCCATGGTGACTCCGCGCTGTTGTGACACGGTATAGGCATCCCTGAGTTCCATCAGGGCTTCCATCGTAGCCTTCACCAGGTTGTGAGGGTTGGAAGATCCCTGTGATTTAGCCAGGATGTCATGAATTCCCACACTTTCAAGGACGGCACGCATAGCACCCCCGGCCTTCACACCGGTCCCCGAGCGGGCAGGGCGCAGCAGTACCTTGGCACCGCCGAACTTGGCCACCTGCTCATGAGGGATGGTCCCCTTGATCACCGGGACCTTTACCAGGTTCTTTTTGGCAGCATCCACACCCTTGGCAATGGCAGCCGTTACTTCACTGGCTTTTCCCAGGCCCCAGCCGACGACGCCGTTCTCATTCCCCACCACTACAATGGCGGAAAAACTGAAGGTTCGTCCTCCTTTGGTCACCTTGGTCACACGGTTGATGGCTACCAACCTGTCTTTAAGATCCAGGTCACTCGTCTTGATATTTCTGATATTCACTGCCATAGTTGTTAGAATTTAAGGCCACCTTCACGGGCAGCATCGGCCAGTTGTTTTACTCTTCCATGATACAGATAACCACCGCGGTCAAAAACCACGTCGGTAATTCCGGCAGCCAGGGCCTTCTCAGCCACCAGCTTTCCCACCATCGCTGCTTTCTCGGTCTTGGTGCCCGTGGCTGCGGCAATCTCCTTTGCAAGGGAGGATACGGCCAGAAGGGTAACCCCCTGGACGTCGTCGATCAGCTGAACACCGATCTGTTTGTTGCTGCGGTATACCGACATCCGCGGACGGTCGGAAACCCCCGACACAATCTTCCGGATACGCTTCCTGATCCTGTAACGTCTTTCTATCTTAGTCAGAGACATAATTCTTCAGATTTTACTATTTAACACCAGCGGCTTTACCAGCCTTGCGTCTGAGCTGTTCGCCCACAAACTTAATCCCCTTGCCTTTGTAAGGTTCAGGCTCCCTGAACGACCTGATTTTGGCGGCAATCTGGCCGATCAGCTGTTTGTCAATCGACTTAAGCGTAATCAACGGATTTCCGCGCTTTTCAGTTTTGGCTTCCAGGGTAATCTCCGGAGGCAGCTGAAGGTATGTATGGTGGGAAAACCCCAGCACGAGGTCCAACACATTGTTGGGAAGCTGTTCAACTCTGTATCCTACACCAACCAGTTCCAGCTTGATTTCGTAACCCTTGGTCACCCCGGTTACCATGTTGTTCACCAGCGACCTGTATAAGCCGTGCATGGAGCGGTTCGTCTTGTTGTCATCGGGGCGGGAAAACAGAAGGGAGGAACCCTCCTGGGTCACCGTGATCACCTTGTCAACCTGCTGGGAAAGCGTTCCCAGAGGTCCCTTGACGGTAATGGTGTTGTCGTCGCCGATCTTCACCGTTACTCCTGCCGGTATTTCTATGGGTAATTTACCTATCCTTGACATCGTATTCCTCCTATTAATATACGTAACACAATACTTCACCACCCACTTTCAGCTCACGCGCTTCCTTGTCGGTGATGACACCTTTCGATGTAGAAATGATGGCAATACCCAGTCCGTTAAGTACGCGCGGTATGTTCTCGGAATCGCAGTAGTTGCGGAGTCCCGGACGGCTTACCCTCTCCAGGGCTTTGATGGCCGATACCTTGGTTTCAGGATGGTATTTCAATGCAATCTTGATACTTCCCTGGAAGTTGACCTCCTCCTCGAACTTGTAGTTGAGAATATATCCCTTTTCCTTCAGGATACGGGTCATTTCCTTCTTGATGTTGGATGCAGGAATATCGACCACCCTGTGGTTAGCCCTGATGGCATTCCGCAACCGGGTCAGATAGTCTGCTATCGGATCTGTAACTTTACTCATTTTATTTAACTCTTTTACCTGTTACCAACTTGCTTTCTTAACTCCGGGAATCAAACCTTCGGAAGCCATTTCACGGAAGTTGATCCTGCTGATTCCGAACTGGCGCATGTATCCTTTCGGGCGGCCGGTCAGTTTGCAGCGGTTATGCAACCTCACGCGTGAGGAGTTCTTCGGCAGCTTCTGCAAACCGACGAAATCACCTTCGGCTTTGAGTTGGGCTCTCTTCTCGCTGTATTTTGCATAAAGCGCTGCACGTTTGACTTCGCGTGCTTTCAACGACTCTTTAGCCATAACTTAATTCTTTTTGACGTTTTTGAATGGTAAACCTATCTCTTTCAGCAACGCAAAACCTTCTTCATCGGTGTTGGCTGTAGTCACGAAAGTGATGTTCATCCCGTTGATCTTATTCACCTTATCGATATTGATTTCGGGGAAGATGATCTGTTCGGGTACGCCAAGGGTATAGTTACCCTGGCCATCCATCTTGCTTTCAATGCCGCGGAAATCGCGGATCCGGGGCAGGGCCACCGAAATCAAACGGTCGAGAAATTCGTACATTTGGTCGCGACGCAATGTCACACGCACGCCAATGGGCATTTTCTTCCTTAGTTTGAAGTTGGAGATGTCTTTTTTCGACTTGGTCTGGACGGCTTTCTGACCAGAGATCATGGTCATCTCTTCAGTGGCCACTTCAATGATCTTCTTGTCGGCTATCGTTGAGCCGACACCCTGGTTAAGCACTATCTTTTCCAGCCGCGGTACCTGCATCACCGACTTGTAGCTAAACTCCTTCATCAGGGCAGGTATAATCTCTTCCTTGTATTTTGTTTCAAGGGTGGGTGTGTAAGCCATTACTTAATCTCCTCTCCAGATTTTTTGGAATAACGAACTAATTTACCGTTTTCATTCAGCTTGCGGCCGATGCGGGTGGGTGTTCCGGTTTTCGGATCAACCAGCATGAGGTTCGAGATGTGCACGGGGGCTTCTTTCTCGATGATTCCTCCCTGGGGATGCTCGGTATTGGGCTTGGTATGCTTCTTGATCATATTCACGCCCTCAACGATCGCTCTCTCGGTCTTGCGGTTCACCTGCAATATGCGGCCTTTGCTTCCTGCGTAATCGCCGGAAATGACGACAACCATGTCGCCCTTCCTGATATGTAACTTTTTCTGCATGGTTTTCTGTTTTGCGGATTATAGAACTTCGGGAGCCAGTGAAATAATCTTCATATTGAGGTCGCGCAACTCACGGGCCACAGGTCCGAAAATACGGGTTCCCCTCATCTCACCGGCATTATTCAACAGAACAACTGCATTGTCATCAAAGCGGATGTAAGATCCGTCGGGACGACGCACTTCCTTCTTGGTACGAACCACGATCGCTCTTGAAACTGACCCCTTCTTGACGTCGGCACCGGGAATGGCGCTCTTAACGGCCACAACGATGGTGTCGCCAAGGGAGGCGTAATGCTTGCGGGTACCGCCCAGAACACGGATGCAAAGAACCTCCTTCGCACCACTGTTATCTGCTACTATACATCTTGTTTCCTGCTGTATCATGATTACTTGGCTCTTTCAATGATTTCAACTAATCTCCAACATTTCTGCTTGCTCAGCGGCCGTGTTTCCATGATCCGCACAGTATCACCGATGTTGCAGGCGTTGTTGTCGTCGTGCGCATAGAACTTGGTGGTTTTGTTCACGAACTTGCCATAAATCGGATGTTTGAACTTCCTCTTTTCGGCCACCACGATGGTTTTATCCATCTTGTTGCTCACCACCACGCCGATACGCTCTTTTCTCAGATTTCTATCTTTATTCTCTTCCATTGCTGCATTAATGTGTTGTTAAACTTCCCTGCTGCGAAGAATAGTCTTCATCCTGGCAATGTTCCTTCGCGATTCGCGGATCTTCATCGGATTGTCGAGCGGCGACACGCTGTGGTTCAATCTCAGACGAACAAGATTCTCCTGTTCGGTTTGCAAACGCTCCAATATCTCCTTGCTTGTAAGCTCTCTTATTTCAGACGTTTTCATACTCATTTCTCCTATTATTCAACAAAATCACGTCTTACGACAAACTTGGTGGTAATGGGCAGTTTCTGTGCTGCCAGGCGAAGGGCTTCCTTGGCCATGGCGAAGGGAACGCCTTCGGCTTCGATGATAATGCGGCCCGGGGTGACGGGAGCCACGAAAGCTTCGGGGGCCCCTTTACCCTTCCCCATACGTACTTCGGCAGGCTTCTTGGTAATCGGCTTATCGGGAAAAATCCTGATCCAGATCTGGCCCTGTCGCTGCATATAACGGGTCACGGCAACCCTGGCGGCCTCAATCTGGCGCCCGGTGATCCACGCTTCCTCCAATGCCTTGATTCCGAAGGAACCGAAAGCCAGCTGGTTTCCCCGCTGGGCATTCCCCTTCATCTTGCCCTTTTGGACTCTCCTGAATTTTACTCTTTTTGGCTGTAACATCTCTTTCTTATTCTAGCGTGTTAACCCCCTATTTTCTTCTTTTCCTGTTACCTCCGCCGCCTTTCGGTGCCCCGTTGCGGCCCGGCTTCGGACTTGCATTGGGCGAAAGATCGGGGACTCCATAAACCATACCCTTGCAAATCCACACCTTCACGCCGATGAGCCCGGTTTTGGTCAGGGCTTCACCAAGTGCGTAATCGATGTCGGCTCTCAGCGTATGGAGGGGAGTGCGGCCATCCTTATACATCTCCGAACGGGCCATCTCAGCACCGTTCAAACGGCCCGATACCTGCACCTTGATCCCTTCGGCTCCCATACGCATGGTCGAGGCTATGGACATCTTCACCGCCCTGCGGTATGCCACTTTCCCTTCCACCTGACGGGCTATGTTGTTGGCCACAATGCGGGCATCAAGTTCCGGACGCTTGATCTCAAAAATATTGATCTGAACCTCTTTATTGGTGATCTTCTTGAGCTCTTCCTTCAACTTGTCCACTTCCTGGCCTCCCTTACCGATAATAATCCCCGGACGGGAAGTATGCACGGTAATGGTGATCAGCTTCAGCGTGCGCTCAATGATGATCTTACCAATACTCGCTTTTGCCAGACGTGCATTCAGGTAATCACGGATCTTCTGGTCTTCCACCAGCTTGTCACCGTAATTATCCCCGCCAAACCAATTGGAATCCCATCCTTTAATGAATCCCAAACGATTGGATATTGGATTTACTTTCTGTCCCATTTACTATCAGTTAAGATTTTCAACAACTTCGTTTTTCCTGTCCACAAAAAGGGTCACGTGGTTCGAACGTTTCCTGATCCGGTGCGCACGACCCTGGGGTGCCGGTCGCAACCTCTTCAGAATACGTCCTGAATCTACCATGATCCGGCTGACAACCAACGGGGTTTCCTCAATTCGGACCCCCTCGTTCTTCGCCTGCCAGTTGGCAATAGCCGACATGAGCAGTTTCTCCACCCTGTTCGACGCTTCCTTGGACGAAAATTTCAATACATCTAATGCCTTGTTCACCTCCATACCGCGGATCAAATCGGCTACAAGCCTCATTTTCCGGGGAGAGGTCGGGCAATTCTTTAAAACAGCAAAATATTGTTGTTTCTTCGCTTCTTTACGCTTTTCAGCTGATTCTCTTTTTCTGGCACCCATGGATACTCACTTTTTTAATTACAATCTACAGTTTGCCTTATTTCCTGTTACCGGAATGGCCCCTGAAGGTCCGGGTAGGTGCAAATTCTCCTAAACGATGGCCCACCATGTTCTCGGTGACGTATACGGGGATGAATTTGTTCCCGTTGTGCACCGCAATGGTGTGCCCGACAAAATCAGGGGAAATAACGGAAGCCCTGGCCCAGGTCTTGACCACCGACTTCTTGCCGGCATCATTCATCGCCAGAACTTTTTTCTCAAGCTTGAAAGCAATGTATGGGCCTTTTTTTAACGAACGACTCATGTGTATCTCCTTTAAAATTATTTCTTCCTACGTTCAACGATATACCTGTTGGATGCCTTCTTCGGGGCACGGGTCTTGTAACCCTTGGCCAGCAACCCCTTGCGGGAACGCGGATGTCCTCCAGAAGCACGGCCTTCACCACCACCCATCGGGTGATCCACCGGGTTCATGGCCACACCACGCACGCGGGGACGACGTCCCATCCAGCGGTTGCGACCAGCCTTACCCGACTTCTCAAGGTTGTGATCTCCGTTACCGACAATCCCAACGGTAGCCCTGCAGGTGGTCAACACCATGCGGATTTCGCCCGAGGGCAACTTTAAAGTGACATACTTGCCTTCGCGCGATGTCAACTGAGCATGAGTTCCTGCACTACGTGCCATAATGCCTCCCTGGCCAGGCTGAAGTTCAATGTTGTGAACCAGCGTTCCAAGGGGTATTTCAGCTAAAGGAAGGGTATTCCCGATTTCAGGATCGATGCCCGAACCGCTAACTACCTTCTGGCCTACCTGCAACCCATTGGGCGCCAGAACGTAACGCTTCTCATTGTCTTCATACACCAGAAGAGCAATGTTAGCCGTACGGTTGGGATCGTACTGTATCGAATCGACAACCGCGGAAACCCCATCCTTGTTTCTCTTGAAATCAATGATGCGGTATTTCCGCTTATGTCCCCCACCTATATACCTCATTGTCATGCGGCCCTGGTTATTACGACCACCAGTTCTCCGCAGGGGCTCCAACAATGATTTCTCAGGCGTAGATGCAGTAATGGCGTCAAAAGCACTGATAACCTTGTGCCGCTGACCCGGTGATACTGGTTTAATTTTCCTTACTGCCATTTCTGTTATTATATATTACTGTAAAAATCAATACTATTCCCTTCAGCCAGGGTGATAATCGCCTTCTTGTAGGTCGGCGTCTTTCCCGATATCACTCCTGCCTTGGTAAACCTCGACTTCACTTTCCCACCGCAAACCATCGTGTTCACGCTCTCTACCGAAACATTGTAGAGACTCTCCACTGCCTTCTTGATCTGCAGCTTCGTCGCCTTCCTCTGCACCATGAAGCCGTAACGGTTGTAACGCTCCCCCAGGGCAGTCATCTTTTCGGTCACTATGGGTTTAATCAATATATCCATTTCGTAATGGTCTTAAAGCTTGAATACATCTTCGATTTTTTCTACCGAACCTTCCAGAATTACAAGAGTTTTGGTATTCAGTATCTGGTAAGTTGTTAGTTCTGAAGCAGTTACAACCGAAACACCCTGTAAATTTCTGGAGGACAAATATATAGATTTATTTTCTTCCGGTAATACGAAAAGTGACTTTTTATCAGATATTTTCAGGTTTTCCGAAATAGCCACCATCTTTTGGGTTTTTGGGGTGTCGAGAATGAAATTCTCCAGAATCACAATATCGTTGTCCTGGGCCTTGTGGGCCAGGGCCGACATGCGGGCCAGAAGCTTCACTTTCTTGTTCAGTTTGAAACTGTAGTTGCGCGGACGGGGTCCGAAGGCACGGCCTCCACCGACGATGGTCGGCGAGGTGATCATCCCTGCACGTGCCGTTCCGGTACCCTTCTGACGTTTGATCTTCCTGGTACTTCCGGCCACTTCGCCCCTCTCCTTGCTCTTGTGGGTGCCCTGACGCTGATTGGCCATATACTGCTTTACATCGAGGTAAATGGCATGATCATTGGGCTCAATACCGAAAATCCCGTCATTCAGCATGACTTTCCTTCCGGTTTCTTTTCCTTCTATGTTGAATACACTTAATTCCATTGTTTCCGAATTGAGACGTAAGACCCCTTTGCTCCGGGAACTGATCCCTTGAGTATTATCAAATTCTGTTCAGGTATAACCTTGAGTACGAGAAGGTTTTCGATGGTCATTCTTTCGCCGCCCATTCGTCCTGCCATACGCAGTCCCTTCATTACCCTTGAAGGCCATGAGGAAGCCCCCAGAGATCCCGGTGCACGGAGCCGGTTATGCTGACCGTGGGTCGATCCTCCCACTCCAGCAAAACCATGACGGCGTACCACCCCCTGAAAACCTTTTCCCTTGGAGACCCCTTCCACATCAACGTAATCATTGATATTGAAAATGTCCACATTTATCACATCACCCAGGTTGAAATGTTCCCTGAAGGTGTCTTTGAATTCCACCACCTTGCGTTTGGGCGTGGTCCCGGCCTTCTTGAAATGCCCGAACTCTGCCTTGTTGGCACTCTTCTCCTTCTTCTCATCGAAGGAGAGTTGCAACGCATGGTAGCCGTCATTTTCCACGGTCTTTACCTGTGACACGACACAGGGACCGGCTTCAATCACAGTGCATGGGATGTTTTTCCCCTCAACACTGAATACGGATGTCATTCCGATTTTTTTTCCAATAATTCCAGCCATTTTTTACGACTACTTTTTGTTTATACTCACACTTTAATTTCGACCTCGACTCCGCTGGGTAATTCCAGTTTCATCAGCGCATCGATGGTCTTTGCCGTTGAACTGTAAATGTCGATCAGTCTCTTGTAGGAAGAAAGCTGAAACTGTTCCCTTGATTTTTTGTTCACAAAGGTCGACCGCAGAACCGTAAATACCCTGCGGTGCGTGGGAAGCGGAATCGGTCCGCTCACCACCGCTCCGGTGGTCTTCACAGTCTTGACGATCTTCTCAGCCGACTTGTCCACAA
The DNA here is from genome assembly GCA_964461455.1 of uncultured Prolixibacteraceae bacterium. Lineage (GTDB taxonomy): Bacteria > Bacteroidota > Bacteroidia > Bacteroidales > Prolixibacteraceae > UBA1413. Next base: position 56,418 of record CAYWUJ010000001.1, read on the forward strand.
GATTGTGGTCGTACGATTGCAGTTTGATCCTGATTTTCTGACTCATAATGAGAAAATGATTAATTTTTATTCTAATAAGTCTGTTTTTCCTTTAATCTCGGACAGCAGTTTTTCTGCCAGGTTTCGGGGCACCTCCTCATAATGGCTGAATTCCATCGATGAGGTGGCACGGCCCGATGAGAGGGTTCTCAGCACGGTGACGTATCCAAACTGTTCGGAGAGCGGCACCATGGCGTGGATCACGCGGGCTCCCGATTTGGACTCCATGCCGGTCACGTTGCCCCTGCGGCGGTTCAGGTCACCGATGATGTCACCCATGTATTCATCGGGGGTGACGATCTCCAGTTTCATGATCGGTTCGAGAAGCTTGGGAGCGGCCTTGGGAGCGGCACTACGGTAAGCCTGCTTGGCACATATCTCAAAGGCGAGCTGATCGGAGTCCACATTGTGGTAGGAGCCATCAAGAAGCGTCACCTTCAGCCCGTCGACAGGATAACCTGCCAATGGCCCGTTGACGAGCGATTCCCTGAATCCCTTCTCCACGGCGGGGATGAACTCCCGGGGAATATTCCCCCCTTTCACCATGTCGACAAACTGCAAACCGACAACTCCCTGTTCCACAGGCTCGATGCGCACAATAATATCTGCGAATTTTCCCCGGCCCCCGGTCTGTTTCTTGAAAACTTCGCGAAGTTCCACCGCACGGGTAAGCGCCTCTTTGTAGGCCACCTGGGGGGCGCCCTGGTTGCATTCCACCTTGAACTCCCTTTTCAGGCGGTCCACGATGATCTCGAGGTGAAGTTCTCCCATGCCGCGGATGATCGTCTGCCCCGAATCGGGATCCGTAGACACCCTGAAGGTGGGATCCTCTTCCGACAGCTTGTTCAGTCCATTGGCCAGCTTGTCGATATCGTTCTGCGAACGCGGCTCTATGGCAATGCCAATCACCGGCTCGGGAAAGATCATGCTTTCCAGTTCTATCGGGTGGTCAATGGCACATATGGTATCTCCCGTACGGATATCCTTGAAGCCCACAGCGGCACAGATGTCGCCGGCGCCGATCACATCCTTGGGATTCTGCTTGTTGGAATGCATCTGATAAAGCCTCGAAATGCGCTCCTTCTTGCCCGTACGCGAATTGAGCACCTGCTGCCCCGCTTCGATCTTACCCGAATAGACCCTGATATAGCACAGACGCCCTACAAAGGGATCGGTAGCTATCTTGAAGGCCAGTCCGGCCAAAGGCTCCTTCTCATCAGGTCTCCTGCTGATCTTTTCGTCGGGCTGACCGGGTTCGTTGCCCACCACCGCATCGATATCGACGGGACTCGGAAGGTAGGCACAGACAGCGTCGAGAAGCCTCTGGATTCCCTTGTTCTTGAAGGCCGACCCGCACATCATGGGAATGATGGTCCCGTTGATGGTCGACTTACGGATCACACTCTGCAATTCCTCCACGGTGATGGATTCAGAATCCTCGAAAAACCGCTCCAGAAGTTCGTCATTGCTCTCGGCAGCCGACTCCACCAGTTTGGCCCTCCACTCTTCTGCCTGTTCCATCATTTCCGCAGGAATAGCATCGATCGTAAATTTCGTGCCGTGGGTCTCATCCTCGTACCAATGAACGGCATTCATCCTGATCAGGTCAATCACCCCTTCGAATTTCTCTTCGGCACCGATGGGAATCACCAGCGGTACAGGATTGGCCTTCAGTTTATCGCGGATATCACTGTAAACACGGAAAAAATCGGCTCCCTGCCGGTCCATCTTATTTACAAAGGCAATACGGGGAACCCCGTATTTCTCAGCCTGACGCCATACGGTTTCCGACTGGGCCTCCACACCGCCAACGGCACAAAACAACGCAACGGCGCCATCAAGTACCCTGAGTGACCGTTCTACCTCCACGGTGAAATCAACGTGCCCGGGAGTGTCAATGATATTGATCTTGTAATTGTCGTCCTGATATTTCCAGAAGGTCGTGGTCGCCGCCGATGTGATGGTGATCCCGCGCTCCTGCTCCTGCTCCATCCAGTCCATGGTGGCTGCGCCGTCATGCACCTCACCCAAACGATGGGTCAGTCCGGTGTAATACAGGATACGCTCCGAAGTCGTGGTCTTACCGGCATCAATGTGCGCCATGATACCTATATTCCTGGTATATCTCAGATCCTGTACAGCCATTCCGCTTTTTTTACTTTATATATAATAGGTTTACCGGAAACAATATCGGCCATTAAAATCTGAAATGGGCGAATGCACGGTTGGCTTCAGCCATACGGTGAGTATCCTCTTTCTTTTTGTAGGCCCCGCCCTCCTGGTTGTAGGCAGCCACAATCTCCGATGAGAGCTTGTCGGCCATCGACTTCCCGGAACGCTTCCCGGCATACAAAATCAGGTTTTTGATACTGATGGCCACTTTCCGCTCGTTGCGGATCTCCATCGGAACCTGGAAGTTGGCACCACCAACACGGCGGCTCTTCACTTCTACCTGGGGGGTGATATTCTCAAGTGCCTTTTTCCAGACATCCAGAGGAGCCACCTCATCATTCTTCATCCTCTTGGATACCAAATCAAGGGTATCATAAAAAATCGTGTAGGCCACTGATTTCTTCCCGTCTTTCATCAGGTCATTCACAAAACGGGTTACCAAAACGTCATTGAACTTGGGATCGGGAAGAAGATGTCTCTTCTTCGGTTTTGTTTTTCTCATTTTTTTGTGTTTTAGTGTTATTTAAATTGGCTGCCCACAGGCGGTGTCTTCAGTGCTTCTCCGGAAGACAATTTGAGAGAAGCTGCTTACTCAACCAAACCACTTAGCAATAACTTAAATGAACGTTGTTGATGATTATTTCTTCTTTCCTGCGGCTGCGGGGGCTTTCCCTGCCTTTGGCCTCTTGGTGCCATACTTTGAACGGCGCTGGGTGCGGCCTTCCACTCCGGCCGTATCCAAGGCACCGCGCACGAGATGGTAACGGACGCCGGGAAGATCTTTTACCCTGCCGCCGCGTACCAGCACGATGGAGTGTTCCTGAAGATTATGTCCTTCACCGGGAATGTAAGCATTCACTTCCTTGCCGTTAGTCAGACGAACCCTGGCCACCTTGCGCATGGCCGAATTCGGCTTTTTCGGCGTGGTAGTGTAAACACGCACACATACCCCACGACGCTGAGGACATGAATCCAAAGCCGGAGATTTGCTCTTCTCGACTTTACTTTGTCTTCCTTTTCTCACTAACTGTTGAATCGTTGGCATAAATACCTGTTTTTATCTACGTTAATAATTTGAAAAAAATGGACTGCAAAAGTATGGATAATTCTTGAAATCCAATGGTTTTCGGGAATAAAATCAACTATTTCCTCCGAAAATGGCACGCAAAAGTACTAATTTTCAGTTAAGGACAAATTGAATCACAAAAAAAAGGGAAAGTAAAGGGGTGCTTTTTACGATGAAGCATCAATAGGTTAACATTCACCTGGTGGCCAGGGAAACCAGGGGGGCCGTCAGGCGTGCCAGGAGGCTCCGGTCATGGGTGATCACCCGTGCGTCTCCGCTCATCCCGGGGCCGGCCGGAAGCTGCCTGCCGGTATCGGTCGTTAATCCCTGGTCAAGGGTAACCCAGGCGACATAATGTGGCCCGTCGGCCGGGGCCGCAGGAACCAGCGATATCCTGGCGACCTTTCCCCTGAGCATCCCGTATTCGGGGGCAGGGAAATTTTCCAGACTGATCCTGACCGCCTGTCCAGGCACCACCTTTCCTGACCGGGCCACGGGAAGCAGCATCCTGCCCATGACCTCTTCACCTTGCGCCGGCACCACGGCAAAGACCGCATCCCCGGTCCTCACCTCCTGAAGTTCACTCCACACCCCGGTGAAGGTTACCCTTCCGTCGGCGGGACTCCTGAGCAGATGATGGTATTCCCACTCCTCCAGGGCATTGCGCAGAATTCCCGCGGTTTCGATGACGGCAGCCCTGAGCCTCTCCTGCTGTTCCCCCTCCTGGCTCTTCGTCTCTGTCATCAGCCGGTGAACTCCCGAGAGTTTCATCTCGGCCTCGGCCAGGGAAGCCACGGCAGCCCGGTGACGCGATTCATGGTCCAAAAATTCGGCACGTGACTTTTCCAGCTCAATTTCCGAAATGGTCTTTACGCGGAAGAGCGAGGAATCGCGGTTAAGCTGCTTACGGCTGATGGCCACCCGGTCGCCGAGGATCTCCACCTGTCGCTCCAGGTGATGTCGGTATTTTTCGAGTCCCGCCGATTCCACTCTCAGGGAAGTCCCCTTTTCCGCCAGCAGGTTATGGGTCGATACGTTATTGTATTCCCTCAGCGCGGCCATGAAGGCTGCAAAGGCCGCCCGGGCGTCTCCCAGCCGTAACTCCCCGTGATCCCTGAGTTCGGCCAGAGATCCGTCACCTGCAGCCGGGGATTCATGGCTCACCAGCCACTCGCCGAGAAAGAAGATATCTTCGGGAGATGCCGCACTGGCGATGATACCCAGCAGATCTCCCTTTTTGACCTCCTGCTGGTCGGTGACCGGAAGGTCTCGCAGAAACCCCGTAGTGCGGGCATGCACGGTGACCGGAGGGGACGGGGATACCAGGGCTACTGGTGCTGTGATCACATCGGGGTACCTGATGAGCCAGGCCAGAAGAAGCAACAGCAGGAAAAAAACCGCCACAAGAAGGCTACCCCGCCGTATCAGCCACCCCGGGGGAGCTTCCAGCACCTCCCGGGCTTCCTCACTCCTGAAACCGTGCAACACCCTCTTTTCCATCACGATCCCAGTTCCAGTTGGTTCTTTACCAGATGATAATAGGCTCCCCGGCGTGCCGTGAGTTCCCCGTGGGTTCCGGTTTCGGTAATCCTTCCCCTGTCAAGGACCACGATCTGGTCGGCATGTTTGACCGTACTCAGGCGGTGTGCCACCACCACCACGGTGCGGTTGCGGTAAAACGACTCCAGGTTCTCCAGAATGGTCTTTTCGTTGTTGGCATCCAGGGCGTTGGTAGCCTCGTCGAGAAAAAGAAAGGCAGGATCCCTGTAAACGGCGCGGGCAATGAGGATTCTCTGTTTCTGGCCCTGGCTGAGCCCTGTGCCTTCCTGTCCGATTTTTGTGTTGTACCCCAGGGGCAGGCCCTCAATAAAGACCCCGGCGTTGGCAATCCGCACGGCATCGGCCAGGGCTTCCCTGTCGGGCTGATCCTCTGAGGGGGCGATATTCCCGGCTATGGTGTCGGAAAAGATAAATCCGTCCTGCATGACCACTCCGCAATGACGGCGCCAGGCATCCATACTGAAGCGTTCCAGGGGAACCTCTCCCACCCTGATCTCCCCCTCCCCGGGAGGGTAAAACCCCAGCAGCAGCTTGACCAGTGTGGTCTTGCCGCTTCCGCTGGTGCCCACTATCGCCGTGACCTTATTCCGGGGAATGACCAGGGAAATATCGTCGAGGACCTTGGGAGACCGCGGCCCCTCATACCTGAAGGTGACCCGGTCTATGACCAGGTCCCTCTCCGCGGGAAGGTGACGCAGTTTTCCGGCTTCGGGGCGCTCTTCCTCCCCGCCGCTCTCCTCCTCCCCGGCCTGGTGGATTTCCCCCAGCCTGTCGAGGCTGATGCGCGCATCCTGAGCCGCCGTGGCAAAAGAGACAAAATCCTGCAACGGGGCATTCAGCTGGCCGATGATGAACTGCACAGCCACCAGCATCCCCAGCGTCATATCGCCGGCAAGCACTGCCCGGGCGGCTATGAAAATGATCAGAATATTCTTGGCCTGCAAAAGAAACACCGACCCGGCCTGCTGCTGCTGGTGAAGCATCAGCGCCTTTTGGCTGACCCTGAAAAGACGGATCTGGATCCTCTCCCAGTCCCATCTCTTCCGCTTCTCACAGTTGTTCAGCTTGATCTCCTGCATCCCCGAAATGAGCTGGTACAGATTGGACTGGTTGGCTGCCAAAGCCTCAAAACGCCGGTTGTCAAGCTCCCTTCGCCTTTTCATGAAAAGATAAATCCAACCAATATAGAGGCCGCTTCCCAGCAAAAAGACCAGAAGGATCTTCCAGCTGTACCAGGCAAGGACAACACCATATATTAAGAACATAAAGACACCGAACGACATATTCACCAACTGGGTGGTCAGAAAAGCATGGATACGGTTATTGTCTTCGATGCGCTGGCGCAGGTCTCCCGTCATCCGGGTATCGAAAAAGCGCACGGGCATTTTCATCAGCTTGACCAGAAAATCGGAAATCAGGCTGATGCTGATGCGGGCGCTCATGTGTAACATGATCCAGCTCCTGAGGAAGCCCACGGCTGTTTGGCTGACCATAAGCACCAACTGGGCAATGAGCACCAGAAGGATGAAACCCGCGTCTCCACTCCCGATGCCCACATCGACTATGGCCTGGGTGAGAAAGGGAAAGAGCAGGCTGATGATGCTTCCCGTAAGAAACCCCAGAATCAGCTGAAACGCCAGGTTCCGGTAGGGCCGCAGATACCTGCCAAAGAACCTGACACCCCCTTTCTTCTCCTTTTCGTTCTCTTCCGCGAAAAACCGGGGGGTAGTCTCCAGCAGCAACGCCACACCGGCAGGTTCCTCTCCCGTAGTGGTGGATGCCCAATGGCTCAGCAGCTCCTCCTTCTGGTATTCCGAAGGCCCGGAAGCAGGATCGGAAACATAATAGATGGTGCCCCTTTTCCGCTTCCTGATTCTGTAAAGCACCACAAAGTGGTTCTGGTCCCAGTGAAGGATCACTGGCAGGGGCACATGTTCCAGGGTAGCTGCGGTAAGACGGACCCCGCGGCTCCGGAAGCCCAGTTTATCGGCAGCATCCCCCAGTGAAAGAAGAGAAATACCCTCCCTGGTCTGGTATGTCAGCTCCCTGAGACTCTCCAGCCGGAGCTCCCTGCCATAATACCGGGATACCATTTTCAGGCAAACCGGGCCACAATCCATCGCATCAGGCTGCAAAAAATGAGGAAACCGCGCCATACTTCAGTTTACGGGCCGAAAGTTATAAAAATAATGGCAGCCCCGAAAAGTTTATTTTCAAAAATCCAATCATCTTGATTGTTACTAAATTATTACTATTTTTGGCGCTTTTGAACATCTTTTTTCTTCCTCTGGCTAGAAAATTAATCATTCAAATCAAGATATCATGAAGATTTATAAGACTGAACAAATTCGCAATGTTGCCTTACTGGGAAATGCCGGCAGTGGGAAAACCACCCTTGCTGAAGCTATGCTTCTCGAGGGTGGAGTCATCAACCGCAAGGGAGAAGTCACCGCAAAAAATACGGTTTCCGACTTCAATCCCATCGAACAGGAATACGGCAATACCGTTTTTTCCTCGGTGTTGTATGCCGAATATAACGACAGGAAGCTGAATATTCTCGACACTCCGGGAATGGACGACCTCAGCGGGGGTGTCGCCTCTTCCCTTGAGGTGGCCGATATGGGACTCCTGCTGGTCAATTCCTCGGCAGGTGTGGAAGCCGGTACCGAATCGGCCTACAGGCTTGCCGATTCCAAGGGTACTCCCCTGACTTTTGTTTTCAACGGTCTCGACCATGAAAACGCCAACTTTGAGAATGCCCTTGAAAAATGCCGCTCTTCCTACGGAAATAAGGTCACCATCGTACAGTATCCTGTTGAGACAGGTCCGGCCTTTTCCTCCATCATCGACGTACTGAAGATGAAGATGTACAAATATGGCAAGGATGGCGGGCAGCCGCAGATCCTCGACATCCCGGCACCGGAAAAGTCGAAGGCCGAAGAGTTGCAGAACCAGCTGTTCGAAATGGCGGCGGAAAATGACGAGTCGCTCATGGAACGCTATTTTGAAGAGGGAGCCCTGACCGAAGAAGAGGTCATCAAAGGGATGCGCATCGGGGTCCGCCAGCGGGATCTCTATCCTGTCATGTGCTGCTGCGCCAAGAAAAGCATCGGCATCGGCAGGCTGATGGAATTCATCGGAGATGCTGGTCCCGCACCGCACGAAATGCCCATGCGCAAGATCGTCGCCGGGAAAGAGGTCACCATGTCGGAAAACGAAACTCCCAGCCTCTTTGTCTTCAAAACCGCCATCGAATCACACGTGGGGGAAATCACCTTCTTCAAGATGATGTCGGGAAAGGCTACCGAAAGCATCGACCTGATCAACATTAACAACGGCTCCAAGGAAAGACTTTCCCAGCTTTTTGTGACGGCAGGCAAAAACAGGGTCAAAGTACCCGAAATCATCGCCGGCGACATCGGATGCACGGTAAAGCTGAAAGATACCAAGTACAATCATACCCTCTCCCTCAAGGAAGCAGGAACTCAGTTTGCCCCCATGGTATTTCCGGGTTCCCGTCACCGGGTCGCCGTGAAAGCCGTCAGTGAATCAGACGACGAAAAGTTGGGCGAAGTGCTCAACCGCATCAAATTCGAGGATCCCACCTATATGATTGAGTATTCCAAGGAGTTGCGACAGATGATTGTCCACAGCCAGGGGGAATACCACATGAACGTCCTGAAATGGTTCTTTGATAACACGTACAAAATCGAAGTCGAATACCGGGAACCCAGGATTCCTTACCGTGAAACCATCACCAAGCCAGCACTGGCCGACTACCGCCACAAAAAGCAGTCGGGAGGCGCCGGACAGTTCGGGGAAGTGCACATGATCATCGAACCCCTCGAAGAAGGAGGAACCCCCAAAAACGGATTTGTCCTCGATGGCAAGGAACTCAAGATTTCAGTGAGGGATACCCAGGAGCATAACCTTCCCTGGGGAGGGAAACTCCTTTATTGCAACTGCATCGTCGGTGGATCGATCGACGGCCGTTTCATGCCCGCCATCCTGAAAGGGATCATGGAGAAGATGGAACAAGGCCCCCTTACCGGGTCCTACGCCCGCGACATCATCGTCTATGTCTACGACGGAAAGATGCACCCGGTCGATTCCAACGAAATCTCCTTTAAACTGGCAGGAAGAAACGCCTTTAGCCAGGCCTTCAAGAAAGCCAATCCCAAAATCCTGGAACCGATTTATGACCTGGAGATCTGGGTCCCCGGTGACAGAATGGGCGATGTGATGAGCGACCTCCAGGGGCGCCGCGCCCTGATCATGGGCATGGGCTCCGAAAAGGGATTCGAAAAAATCTCGGCACGCGTCCCCCTCAAGGAGATGAACAAATACAACACCTCTCTCAGCTCCCTCACCGGCGGCAAGGGGATGTTCAAAATGAGCTTCAACGCCTATGAGAAGGTGCCGTCCGACGTACAGGATGCCCTCCTCAAAGCTTACGAAGCAGAGCAGGAAGAAGAATAGACTTCAGTGTCACCATCAACAGAAGAGGCAGCCCACGGGCTGCCTCTTCTGTTTTTATCCTTCCGGGCATTTCCTCCTCCGGCGCCATGGCCGGCCGGCCAAAGCCACACTATTCCTTGCCCCTGATCAGGTAAACATCGCCATGCTTCCACCGCTTCTTGCCATCGCGGCCTGTGCCTTCAATAACGTAGAAATAGACGCCCGGACTGGCCAGGCGGCTGCCGATGCGGCCATCCCACACACTCTCCATCCAGGTATCCTTGAAGCCGCGGACATTGCTGCTCTCCCACAAGTGCACCACACGGCCCCACCGGTTGACGATCGTAATCTTCACCCTCTCCATCGACCAGAATTTCACCACAAAATTGTCGTTGGTCCCATCGCCGTTGGGGGTAAAAACATTGGGGACGTCGACAAACGAGGTGTCGGCGATAATGTAATCCTCAAGATAGGCCGTATCGGCACAAAAACGAAGGTTGGGATCTGAGGTGAACAGATCTCCAATCGTCTTTTTCGACACCAGCTTCACCATATAGGTTCCCGACCACTCGTAGGTGTATGCCAGTTCGTCGTTTATGGCGGTCTCCATGATGCTGTCGATCTCCAGGGTGCTCTTTTCCGATTCCCGTTTGATCTCGTCAAGGTCGCGGAAGAAAAACCACTCATACTGCCCCGGGGTTCCGTTTTCCGAGGTATTCTTAAAAGTGACGGTCAGGGGGGCCTCGCCGTTCATGGGATCGGCGGTGAAGGCCGCCTTTGTGACGATCGACCGGTAGGTCACCTTCTTCACGGTTTCACAGCCGAAGCGGTCGCTGACCACCAGGGTATATTCGGTATCCTTCGTGGGAGGGTCAAAGACTTGTCTGACGGCCTGGCGCGAGAGCACCTCGTCACCCTGGCGCCATTCGAGCTGCAGGTTTTTGTTCAGATCAACGGGAGCGCCGGTTTGCGGGTCATAGTAAACCAGGGCGGTGACCACCGGAATCGCCTGAAGCGTGAAAAACTGGCAGTTGGATTCCGTGATATCTGCCTCTACAGGGTTATGGTTGTTGAAAACCCAGGCCCTGTAGCTCACCGTAGTGCCACCGGCGGTGATGTTCACCCGGTAAAGGCCGTCTTCCAGCAACCTGATCTCCGATGTGGGGTTGCTGGTGTTCTCGGAAAAATAAAACCCGAACTCCCCGGTGGCAGGGTTGAATTTCTGCCATTCCCAGCTGCGGGCTCCTTCTCCCGCCGAGGAAGCCCGCAGAAGGGCCTCTTTTTCCCCCTCACCGCTGCAAAAGATGAAGATGGGATCATTCCCGGAAGTTACAGGGTAACTGGTCACCTCACTGAAGGAGGATCCCGGGGCGCTGATCTGGGCCCTGAGGCCCGGAGCTGCCAGGAGCACCACGGTCACCAGAAAAATAGTCCCGACCAATCCTTTAATTCTCATCACGATAGCCTGTATTAAACACTAATAATAACGATGATTTGCGATTTAATTGCTTTGCAAAGATAAAAAAACATGCCTCTTTTGCTTATTTTGCCTTTTTATTGCAGTATGCCATCCATTTTCGATTATCTCGATGATTTGAATGCGGTACAGCGGGAAGCCGTCATGAGTACGGAGGGTCCTTCGCTGATCGTTGCAGGGGCAGGATCCGGGAAAACCCGGGTGCTGACATACCGGATTGCCCACCTTCTGAAGCAGGGAATCCGGCCATCCACGATCCTGGCCCTAACCTTCACCAACAAGGCCGCGGGAGAGATGAAAGAGAGAATTGCCGCCGTGGTGGGCCACGCCCTGGCCCGCTACCTGTGGATGGGAACCTTTCACTCCATTTTTGCCCGTCTGCTGAGGATAGAACATGAAGCCACAGGATTTCCTGCCGATTTCACCATCTACGATTCCGCAGATTCCAAGAATCTCCTGCGCAGCATCATCAAGGATACGGGCCTCGACGATAAGATCTACCGCCCCGGCGTGGTGGCCAACCGCATCTCCATGGCCAAGAATAACCTGATCTCTCCTTCGTCATACGCCACCAACAGCCAGACCAGGGAGTATGACCGGAGTATCCAGATGCCGCAAATCAGCGAACTATACAGGGAGTATACCAAGCGGTGCCGCCTGAGCAATGCCATGGACTTCGACGACCTGCTCATGATCACCAACCTGCTGTTCCGCGACCACCCCGGAATCCTGGAACGCTATCAGCAGAAATTCGACTACATTCTGGTCGATGAATACCAGGACACCAATTTTGCCCAGTACCTGATCATCAACAGGCTGGCAGAAAAACACCACAACATATGCGTGGTGGGCGACGATGCCCAGAGCATCTACGCTTTCAGGGGGGCCCGCATCGAGAATATCTTCAGCTTCCGCCGCGACTACCCCGAATTCAAGGTTTTCAAGCTCGAACAGAATTACCGCTCCACGCAGACCATCGTCAATGCGGCGAACAGCGTCATCGCCCATAACAAACGACAGATCCGCAAGGAAGTATTCTCGGAGAAGGAACCCGGCGCACCGGTGAAAGTCATCCGTGCCCTCTCCGACAACGAGGAGGGTTTCCGGGTATCGGCCATCATCGCCGAAACACAGCTGCGCGACCACCTGCGCTTTTCCGAATTCGCCATTCTTTACCGTACCAATGCCCAGTCCAGGATCTTCGAAGAAGCCCTGCGCAAAAGAAACATCCCCTACAAGATATATGGCGGACTCTCCTTTTACCAGCGTAAGGAGATCAAAGACCTGCTCGCCTGGTTCAGGATGGTCATCAACCCCGATGACAACGAAGCCCTCAAAAGAGTGATCAACTATCCCGCCAGGGGAATCGGCGACACCACCCTCTCGAAACTGGAAAGGGCCGCCACGGAAAAGGAAACCTCCATCTGGAAAATCATCACCCTTCCTCCCGGTGAAAATCCGGCAGCCCTCAACCGGGGAACCACGACAAAAATAGGAGGGTTCACTGCCCTGGTCCATCAATTCAGGGAAGAATCGGCAGAGAAAAATGCCTATGATCTGGCGCGGAACATGGCCACAGAAACGGGAATTCTCAAGGATTTGTATAACGACAGTTCACCGGAGGGCCTCAGCAGGTACCAGAATGTGGAGGAACTGCTGAACGCCATCCAGGAATTCACCATTACGGCCCGGGAAGAAGACCGCGGGGCCTCCATCGGCGGGTATCTCCAGGAGGTGGCTCTTCTCACCGACCAGGACAACGAAAAGGAAGAGGACCGCAATAAGGTGACCCTGATGACCGTCCACTCAGCAAAGGGACTCGAGTTCAGCGAGGTTTTCATCGTGGGACTGGAACGCAACCTCTTTCCTTCGTCAAAGGGAGGGGAGCCTGCCACCGAAGAGGAGACCGAGGAGGAGCGGAGGCTTTTTTACGTGGCCCTCACCCGTGCCCGAAGGCAGGTTTACCTGACATGGGCGGAACAGCGTTACCGGTGGGGAAAACTGGAATATGGCCAACCCAGCCCCTTTATCGGAGAAATAGACCCTTCCTTTGTAGAGTCGGCCGACAGGGACCACTTCGCGGAAAATGGCCGCATGCCCTCTTCACGTTCCGGGGGAACACCATGGCAGGAGCTGGGACGCCCCGTGACCCCAGGCACCCGCCGCACGGGTGGAAGCATCCCCCAGGGACCACCATCACCAGGACTCAGAAGCAGCTTCGGCAATAAAATCACCAGGCTCAGGGAAGTTTCCGCGGGCGAAAATGCGTTCGAGGGCAACAACCCTTCGGAGATCGTTCCGGGAATCACCGTCGAACACCAGCGCTTCGGCATCGGCAAAGTACTGCAGGTCGAAGGAGTCCCCCCCGACCTCAAAGCCACGGTATTTTTCCATAATGCCGGACAGAAACAGCTGCTCCTGCGTTTTGCCCGCCTCAAAGTCATCAGATAAACCCCCGGAAAGAATAATTATCCCCCACAGCTTTGACGGATTACTGAAAACCACTACCTTTGCCCTCTCAACCCCACCATATTTTTGCTGCAATAACCCGGAATTATGAGCAACACTTCAAAAGATTACAATACCAGCCGGAAAAAACTGGCTTTGCCCGAATACGGCAGAAATGTCCATAACATGGTCAACCTTCTCCTTGAGATGGAAGACCGTGACCGGAGGACCCGGGCAGCACATGTGCTGATTGACATCATGGGCAACCTGAATCCCTACCTGCGTGATATCCCCGACTTCAAGCACAAGCTGTGGGACCATCTGGCCATCATGGCCAATTTCAAACTCGATATCGACTATCCTTACGATCCTCCCCGGCCCGAGGTACTCTTCGAAAAACCCAACAGGGTCCCTTACTGCCAGAGGGATATCAAACAGAGGCACTATGGTCACACCATGGAACTGATGATCAAAAAGGCCCTGGAATTCGAAGAAGGCAAGGAGAAGGATGTTCTGATCTACCAGCTGGCCAACCATATGAAGAAATCCTATCTTACCTGGAACAAGGATGCCGTGGAAGACGAAAAAATTCTTGATGATCTCAGGCTGTTGTCGGGGGGGAATCTGAACTATCCCGAGCTGGAACTTGCCGAAGTGAAGAACCCGCTTCCGCGGCCGCTGTTCACCCCCAAGACCAGGACCAACCGCCGGAGCAACCAGCAAAAAAGGCACTGATCCCCAGCCTGAGTTCCCATGGCAGCATTCACCATTGAAGGAGGGCACCGTCTCAGCGGTACACTGGAACCTCAGGGGGCCAAGAACGAGGCCTTGCAGGTCATTTGTGCCACTCTTCTCACCAAAGGGGAGGTGACCATCACCAACATTCCGGAGATCAGTGATGTCCTGCGTCTGATCGTGTTGCTCCAGGGACTGGGAGTGACGGTGACCAGGCACCGGAAGGGAGAGTATACCTTTGAGGCCTCCCTCATCGATGAGAAATTTCTCCACACCAGGGATTTCGCCACCCTGTCGGCCAGTCTGCGCGGGTCGATCATGATCCTGGGGCCCCTACTGGCGCGCCTGGGCTATGGTTTCATTCCCCAACCCGGTGGGGATAAAATCGGAAGGCGCCGTGTCGACACCCATTTTCTGGGATTTCAGGCCCTGGGAGCTCAAATGGAATACGACGGCGAGCAACGCCGCTATACTGTGAAGGCCTCCCACCTCCGCGGGGCCCGGATGCTCCTCGAGGAGGCATCGGTCACCGGAACTGCCAACATTATTATGGCTGCCGTGCAGGCAGAGGGAACCACCACCATATACAACGCAGCCTGCGAACCCTATGTCCAGCAACTCTGCCGCATGCTGGTATCCATGGGAGCCAGGATCGGGGGAATAGGCTCCAACCTGCTCACCATCGAAGGGGTGGATACCCTGCGGGGATGCCGGCACACCATCCTCCCCGACATGATTGAGGTGGGTAGTTTTATAGGACTGGCGGCCATGACCGCTTCTGACATCACCATCCGGAACCCGGGAATTCCCCACCTGGGCATGATCCCGGAAGCCTTCAGGCGCCTGGGCATTGAAATCATCGCCCGTGGCGACGACCTGATCATCCCCGCAAATGACCATTACCAGATAGAAAGCTACATCGACGGCTCGATCATGACCATTGCCGATGCTCCCTGGCCGGGGCTCACCCCTGACCTGCTCAGCGTTTTCCTTGTCGTGGCCACCCAGGCCGCAGGAAGCGTCCTGATCCACCAGAAGATGTTCGAAAGCCGTCTTTTTTTCGTCGACAAGCTCATCGACATGGGAGCCCAGATCATCCTTTGCGACCCCCACAGGGCTACCGTTATCGGCCTCGACCGCAAACACAGCCTCAGGGCAACCAACATGACCTCCCCCGATATACGCGCCGGCATCGCCCTGCTCATCGCTGCTATGTCGGCAAAGGGGTCCAGCCGCATCGACAACATCGAACAGATCGACAGAGGCTACGAAAACATCGATGGCCGCCTCAATGCCCTGGGAGCTCGCATCAGCCGCTCATGACCCACATAAATGGCACAATGATTGTAAGGAAACCCTCACCAAATGAACGTTATAATTTAAATAGATGAAAAGAACAACATTTCTCATTCTCTTTGCCCTCATCGTGGGCACCGCAGTGTCGGCACAAACCGGAAAGCCCGTCCTGGGGACCCAAATCGGTAACAAGGCTCCCGAAATCATGGAAAAATCCAACACCGGGAAAATCATGAAACTTTCGGAAACCAGGGGGAAGGTGGTACTCATCGACTTCTGGGCTGCATGGTGCGGGCCGTGCCGCCGCGAAAACCCCGCCGTGGTTGCCGCTTATCATAAATATAAGGATAAAAAATTCGTGAACGGCAAGGGATTTACGGTTTTCAGCGTTTCTCTCGACAGGGATGAAGCCTCCTGGAAAAAGGGAATCGCCGACGATAAACTCGAATGGCCCTATCATGTCAGCGACCTGAAATACTGGAATTCGAAACATGCGGCAATTTATGGTGTCCGCTCGATTCCCGGTAATTTCCTGATCGACGGCAACGGCACCATCCTGGCGCGTGATCTCAGGGGACCGGCACTCGACGCCGCCCTGGCCGCACTGCTCAAACCGTAATAAAGGCAATTACACATCGAAACCACTCGGCGTTTACGTCACAGGTCAACAACACCACGACACAAATTGACACTCCGGTCATTGACCAGGGTGTCAATTTGTCGTATTGCTGCCCTTGGCAGATTTTTTGTTCCCTTTAGAAAAACCAAAAGTATAGCAGACATGAGTGACAAAAATGAGAAAATAGAAGATTCCGGGCCCGAAACCACGGAACCCTCGGCCACCGCTGAAGAGCATAACGAAGAGCATAACGAAGAGCATTCCGCACCGGACAGTGGGAAAAGTCACAGGGAATCACACAAACATAAAAAGGATAAGGCTTCAGAGAAGGTGGCCGAACTCGAAGGCGTCATTGCCGGCATGTTGGATAAACACCTCAGGTTACAGGCCGAGTTTGACAATTTCAGGAAGAGGACCCTCAGGGAAAAAGCCGACCTCATCAAATCGGGAGGAGAATCGGTACTCACTGCCATTTTGCCGATTGTCGATGATTTTGAAAGAGCCCTGGGTGCTTTGAAGGAAGTAGCCGACGACGACCCCTCCAAATTAGGGTTCATGCTGATTTACAACAAATTTCAGGAGTTCCTCAGGAACAACAGCATCAGGGAGATCGATGCCGCCGGAAAGGAATTTGACGTTGATCTCCATTTTGCTGTCACCAAAATCCCGGCACCCTCCGAAGATCTCAGGGGAAAAATTGTCGATGTAGTGGAAAAGGGATATACCCTGAACGAAAAAGTCATTCGTTTTGCGAAGGTAGTCATCGGAGAATAATAAAAAGAAAATGGCGAAAAGAGACTATTACGAAATTCTGGAAGTCAGCAAAAATGCCACTGCGGAAGAGATCAAGAAGGCTTACCGGAAGAAGGCCATACAATTTCATCCTGACAAGAACCAGGGTGACAAGGCGGCTGAAGAGAAGTTCAAGGAGGCTGCCGAGGCATATGAGGTGTTGAGCAATCCCGAAAAGAGAAGTCGATACGACCAGTTCGGTCATTCGGGAGTGAGTGGTTCCGGAGGTTTCAGCGGAGGAGGCATGTCGATGGATGACATTTTCTCGATGTTCGGGGATGTCTTTGGCGACGCTTTCGGGGGTTTCGGGGGTTTCGGGGGTTTCGGCGGAAGCCGGGGCGGCCGCACCCGCCGTGTCAACCGCGGTTCCGACCTCAGGGTGAAAGTCACCCTCTCGTTGAAAGAGATCGCCATGGGTGTGGAAAAAAAGATCAAGGTCAAGAAATATGTACCTTGTTCCCACTGTAACGGGACAGGGGCACAGGACGGCTCCTCGTTTACCAGCTGCAGTACCTGCCACGGCAGCGGTCATGTGACCCGTATCGCCAACACCCTGCTCGGGCAAATGCAGACCACCTCAACATGTCCCACCTGCCAGGGCGAAGGACAGTCCATCACCAGCAAGTGCATCCACTGTAACGGTGAAGGAGTGGTCAGGGAAGAGGAGGTGATTTCCATCAGAATTCCTGCGGGGGTGGGAGAAGGCATGCAACTCAACGTGTCGGGGAAGGGCAACACCGGCCGCAGGGGCGGCGTCAGCGGCGACCTGCTCATCGTCATCCAGGAGGAAGAACATCCTGAACTCATCCGCGACAACAACAACCTCATCTACAACCTCTATGTCTCATTCCCCCAGCTGATCCTGGGAATAACCTCGGAAATACCGACTGTCGACGGAAAGGTGAAGGTCAAGATCGAGCCCGGCACACAACCCGAAAAGGTATTGCGGCTGCGTGGTAAAGGATTGCCCGATGTCAACGGCTATGGCCGTGGCGACCTGCTGGTGCGTGTCCACGCCTGGGTACCCCAGAAAATCAACTCCGAAGAGCGCAAAATGCTGGAAAAACTGATCGATTCCCCAGGCTTCAAGGGAGGTCCCTCAGATTCGGAAAAGAGCTTCTTCGAGAAGGTGAGGGATATCTTCGAATAAGATTCATAGGAAGGCTCTGTCACAACGGCCTGGCCACCATGATTCCCGTGGCCATCTTACTGCTGTCAAGGTATTGCCGCAGGGTCTGGTCTGAGACCACCACTTTGTTCTCCCTGGAACTGGCATGGATGAAATGAAGCGATGTCCCCTGATGGATGGCGATTACGACATGGGTGACATCCAGCCCTTCGATACCTGAGGTAATGCCAATGATATCTCCGTCAAGGATCTTCTTTTCGGCTTCTTCCATCTGATTCCGGGGAATAAACCAGGTCATGCGCCCGCTGATCTCCTTTTCTATGGCTGCCAGTTCGGCAATAAGCTCCGGGTTCCCTTTGAGCACAGGATAACTGTCGGGGTGAGTGCTCATGAAACTCACCTGGTTGGGAACCATCATGTGGGCCATCTCCTGCGAAATGCTTTTCACCATTTTCCGGCTGTCATTATCGTAAATCCAGTCGCTGAAGTAATGCAACCGTGAACCATAGCCGTTGCGTATTCCCCCGCGGTAACGGATCTTCTCCAGCTGTTCCGCGAACTTCGCGAAGCCCGGTTTCTTCATACCGGCAGTACGCGCCAGGGCCAGGCAGTTCTCGGCAAATGTGGTGCAATCCATCTCCCTGAGATTAATAACCATCTTCTCGTCTGCTCCGTTTTCCAGCGTGTGGGCAACATAGGGCGTTCCCAGAAAATGAAGGGCAATATCCCTGACCAGAATGCCGGGTTCAGGCTTTTCCGCCGTTGCGAATTTCCTGAGAACCTCTTCTGCCATGATACTGTCAGACCCCATATACAACAGTTCATCAATCGCGGGAGTTTCCACCGATTTCCCTCCCCCGCAGGAGAAGATCAGGAATAAAAGCATGCTGAAGGTGAGGATCTGTTTCATACCGGCAAGATAATTCATTTTATGATCCTGAAAGTTAATAAATTGGTGTTAACTCTGCGGAATCTCATTTCCCGGGTATCCTTCCAGAAGGAGAATATACTTCTCCACTCCGTCAGAGATCTCACTTTTGAGGATAAATTCACCGGCTGTGTGGGAACGTGCCGAATCGCCGGGGCCGATTTTTACGGAAGGATAGGGAATGACGGCCTGGTCGGAAGTGGTGGGAGATCCATAGAGGCGAATTCCCAGATCCCTGGCTCTCAGAACAATGGGATGGCCCGGGGAAATCCCCGATGAGTTCAGCCTGAAGGAGCGGGGTTGGACTTCCGAAGTGATGGCTCCGGAAATCATCAGGAAAGCCTCTTCATTGCTGTAATATTCATTGGTTCTGACGTCGGCGGTGAAGCGGCAGGTGTCGGGGACCACATTATGCTGTGTTCCGGCTTCTATTTGGGTGACGGTGATCTTGACGGGACCCAGGATTTCCGACACCCGGGGAAACCGGAAACTGCGCAGCAGGGCGATGTCATCGAGGGCCTTATAGAGGGCGTTCTCTCCCTCCTCGCGGGCGGCATGCCCGGCCTTGCCCCTGGCGACACAATCGAGGACCAGCAAACCCTTTTCGGCGATCGCCATCTCCATGCCCGTGGGCTCCCCGACAATAACAAGCGAGGCAGGGGGCAACTCCCCGAGGATCGAGCGCAGGCTTCCCTCTCCGGAGTTTTCCTCTTCGGCAGTAGCGGCAAAAATCAGATTGAAGGGGAGATCCAGGCGATCGTAAAAATGAAGAAAGACGGCCAAAAGGGATACCAGAGAAGCCCCGGCATCGTTGCTGCCCAAACCGGTAATCCGGTCTCCCTCTTCCAGGGGGACAAAAGGATCGGACTTCCACCCGCTGGCCGGCTTCACGGTATCGATGTGGGAATTGAGCATGACCACCGGCTTCCCCTCCACTGCATAGTGATTTGAAGCCCAGGTGTTGTTCCCGGAACTCCGGAAGGGCACTCCCTTTTTTTCCAGAAATTCCCTGATGATGGCTGCGGCAGCGTCCTCTTTCCCGCTCAGTGAAGGAGTGCTGATCAAAGACTTCAGTAAGTTGATGAATTCTTCCATCGGTTGATTGACAGATTACGGTTAATTGGGTTCTCCGGGAAGTTCCGGATTCACCTTTCTTCTCTTTTTGTCAGAGATCAGGGAGGTCACGGCCAGGACGACCACCACCGCGATGGCGATGTAAACTCCAGTGGGAACGGGAACGGGTTCTCCCTGGGCATAGGAATGGAGTCCCGACAGGTAATAGTTGACGCCGAAGAAGGTCATCAGCACCGATGCCAGTCCCGCCAGGGTGGCTACGCTGAGGGCGTAGGTTCCGCGGAAACCGGGGATTTTGTGCATGTGGACGATAAAGGCATACACCAGGATGGTCACCATGGCCCAGGTCTCCTTGGGGTCCCAGCCCCAGTAACGGCCCCATGACTCATTGGCCCAGACTCCCCCGAGGAAGGAGCCTATGGTGAGCATGTAGAGGCCTGCGATCATCGCCATTTCGATAATCAGCACCAGCTCGCGGAGGGTAAATCCGATTCTGGGGTTGCTTTTTTCAGCGTCGATGATGATCAGCACCAGGTTGACCACTCCCAGCAGGGCAGCCATGGCGAAAAACCCGTAGCTGGCGGTGATCACAGCCACATGGATGACCAGCCAGTAGGATTTCAGCACGGGGACGAGATTGGTAAGCTCGGGGTTCATCCAGCTCATGCCGGCCACAAAAAGGGAAATAGCAGCCAGGATGGTGGTGACGGCCAGAGTCATCGGGGAACGGCGGGCAAAGAAGAGCCCCGCCAGGCAGGTTGCCCAGCTGATATAAAGCAGGGTCTCATAGCCATTACTCCAGGGGGCATGCCCCGAAATATACCACCTGATCGCCAGTCCGGCCGTGTGTATCAGCAACAGGATAAGAACCACCCAAAAACCGCTCTTTTCCCAACGCCGCGGCCAGGTCAGAGAGGAGAGAAGGGAGACAAACTGGAGGACCAGCAATAACAGTCCCGCAATAATATAGACTTTTGAGAGCTTGCTGTAAATATTAAAGTTGGTATAGAAAATTTCAAGGTGGGTTTTGATGGCCGGGGGATAGATGGCTGCCCCCAGTTTTTGCTGATTTTCCTTCAGCCGTAGCAGGAAAACACCGGCATCGCTGTAATTGCCGCTGATCGTAGCCCCCTTGAGGGCTGCGAAATAATCTCCCAGAACCTGTGAGGAGAACTGCGCCACTTCAGGCAGCGGCGATTTGGCCGCATCGGCAGGGGAAAGCCATTTATTGGCGGCATCCCCCGGAACCGGGAATATGGTCAGGAATCCCCCGGTCATGAACTTATACAGGATGTTCACCCGTTCATCCACGTTGACGACCTCCTTGTCGAATTTACTGCGCTCTGCAGGCCTTTTAGCATAGGCCTGGTCCACATATTCGCGAAGTTTATACTCTCCCTGGTGGCCACTCAGCACACTGTTAAAGGATACATATCCGTCAGTGGCACTCAGGATGCGGCGTAACCCGGCGTCACCCACCTTAATGACCGGAATATTTCTCCACTTTTCGGGTTCCAGCATCATGTCGAGCATCACCTGCACAGGCGAAAGACCGTTAAAGCTTCCCTTTTTGGCCACTTTCCGAAGCACCTCGGAAGCCAGGGTATTGATGGGCTCTATGCGCCCCTCATTGCTCTGAACCAGAAGGGTGCCGAAATCACGGGCGTGACCGGGAGCCACGTGTTGGTCGCTCTGCTGAGCCACCGCTGTTATCGCGGGGAAAAACAGAGCCCCCGCCAACAAAACGGGAAAGAGTTTCCTTCTCTCCCGTCCCAGACGTGCCGAGGCCCTGGCCAGCACCGAAAAACGTGAACGCCGGCTGAAAAGGGCCAGGACCATTCCCAGGGTCATCAGAAAATAACCGGCATAGGTCACCATGGTCCCCAACCAGTCATAATTCACCGAAAGAATGGTCCCCTTCTCATCTTCATCAAAAGAAGACTGGAAAAAGCGGTAACCCTTGTATTTCAGAATATTATTCATAAAAATCCGGAACGGTCGCTCCACACTGTGGCCGGTATCGACCAGGGTGACCTCGCTGGCAAAAGAAGAGGGACTATCGGAACCCGGGTATCTTTCGATCTGAAAATCGTTGAGTCTGAGGGAGAATGGCAATTCATGGACCACGCTTCCATAGGAGACATTCACGCTGACACCGCCCAAGGTTACTGATTCTTGGCGGCCCAGGGTGCCCTTACTTCCGAAAACGAAGAGCTCACGGCTCTCGCCACCGAGAGTGACGGCCAGGTGCAGAGCGTCGTCACTCATGGAGCCCGCATGGTCGGGGACATACACCAGTTCGGCCTTTCCCTTTTCGTGGTATTTCTTAAGTACAAAACCGGTTGTTCCAGTCTGGTAAATCATCCTTTCGGTGAGAGGATGAAGGGTATCGGGGGCCATGGCAGTGAGTTCCTGCTGCTGCATGCCCGTAAGAAAAACTGAATCGGGAGAGCTGAAGAACACCAGCTCTCCGTTGGCCATGATATTGATGGAAGAGCTGTCACCCTGCGGGGAAAAGGTAAAGAGCTGTTCTCCTGCCAGGGCTGATTCACCCTGACGCAGGAGCAGGTCGTACCTGCGACCGAACCGGTCCACCGCCATCAGGGCCACCATGGGTTCCCCCGAAGGGTCCTCCACCACGCTCTCCGCCGCCGAAGGCACAAATTTCAGGTTCTTCAGGGAGAGCTTCCTGCCGCCGATTTCGCCATGAGCCCTAAACCGGTTGGAGGTATAGGGTGAAAACCGCACCTCCTCAGCGAGCCTGAGGGTATCGGTGCCATCGGTGGCCGTCACGGTGACGTAGGTTTCCCCGGTGACCAGCTGGTTGTTCATCTCCCCCTCCCTGATATGGAGCGACCCCTCAAAACCAGTGTACCTGGTGATGGCCGAACCGGCGAGGATCACCAGAAAAGCCCCGTGGAAAAGCACGACCACAGGCTTCTTTCCCGACCATAACCCATAGTGAAAAATACTCCCCACAAGGTTCACCGCAAGAAGGAACAACAACACCTCAAACCACAGGGCATTATATACCAGGATCCTGGCGGTTGCCGTGCCGTAATCATTTTCGATGAAAGTGGCATAGGCAATAGCGAAAGCAAAAATCACCAGCAGGACTCCTGTGGAGGTCATGGAGAAAAGGGTGGCAGATATTTTTTTCATACGATAGAATATTCCGAAGGGGCAACCATACTAAAAGAACATTAAGAGTCAATGCGCTCGCCGGAATTCAGATTACAGAGTGCCAAGATAGGAATGTTTATTCAAAAATAAAACCATCCTGACGGGGAGTCATTCCCATCGGCTAAACCCCGCGGGGGTCACTGTTTGCCTGGTACCGGGGAAAAACGGGCTGTCATTTTCCGGGCCGCCGGGCCTCATCATCATCATCATCATCATCCTCATCATCCTCATCATCCTCAACATTCTCCGCGGCAACGTCATGCTCCACATGGTCATGGATTTCATGCCATCCGCTGAACATGCTGCGGAAGTTGGCCAGCGGGTCATACCCGATGGTCGAGGCGTAAATATGGATCAACAGGAAAACAAAGAGGAGAAAGCCGAGGGCGGCATGAACCATGGCGGTCAGGAAGACGCCGTTATAGCGGTACACCCTGTCGATGATGAGCTCGGGAAACAACAGGCCGACCCCGGTGAAGACAATCAGGGGCAGGATGAGAAACATGATGTAGAAATAGGAGGTTTTCTGCAGGGGGTTGAATTTTCTTCGTTCGTTGGGCGGGAATGGAGGTTTGTCGCCCTTGAACATGCCGTAGATGTAATACTGCGCCTGTTTGTATATGCGGGTTTGCCATCCCCGTAACCTGATCCGGTAATATCGGCTGTTATAAAAGAGAAATGACCCGATGAAAAAGAAGAAATAACTGATGGTCACCACTATTCCGGTGATGTTGTGCATGGTAACGGCGAAGTTGAAATCGATGAAGGAGCCGTGAATCCCCCAGTGCATGATAAACCCGGTGATGATCAGGATCACGATCCCGGCGCCGTTGACCCAGTGCCATATCCTGAGCCACAAAGGGTAAAAATAGATTCTCTTGAGGGCCATATCACTCTTGTTTTTTACGGTGGAAAAGACGAACCAGGGCGTGGATGATAATTCCGGCCAGGGTGGCCAGAAGGATGGAAACACTCAGTATCTTGAAGAGGGGAACCTGGTTGGCGCCGATGATGTAAGGGCGCTCCTGCGTGATGGCACTCAGAAAGCCGCTCTTCTCCCGTGCCTGCAGGTTCTCATATTTGTAGAGGGTAGCTTGCAGCATGGAATTGGCAGAATGGCATTCGGAGCAGTTCCTGACGGCATTTTCCTTGCCCAGGATGTTGTGGGGCACCATCAGGGAGTCCTTCACTGAAGTGTGACAATCGATACACCTGACGCTGCGGAAATGAAGCTCATGGTTGGGCAGCCAGGCATGCACACTGCTGAAATCGGGATAATCATGGACCGAAGTCAGCCGGTAACGTGTGGCATTGGTATGACACGACAGGCACATCTGATTATCGGCCGAAACAATATCCTCAATATTGCTGCTGGTACGGGCGATCACCTTGTAGTAGTGCTGGTTATGGCACTTTCCGCAGGTAAAATGCTCCCCACCCTTGACAGCGTGGACACTTTTGGAAAACTCGGCGTCGATATCTTCAAAATGGTATTGGGCATAGGTATCGTCACCACCGTGGCAGTCGATACAGGTGGCCAGAGGTTCCAGTTTCAGCTCACGGGCATGCGGGTAAGTCTCATAATCCATCGAATGGCAGTCGATGCAGCTGAAACTCTTATGGACGCCGGAGAGGTAGAGATTGGTATCGATGATGTGGAAGGGATTCATCAGCCTGCGTTCTTCCTTTTCAGTCCACTCGTTGAAAAACGAGTAGGTCTGTTCGGCATGGCAACTGAGGCAATGATGGTTCTCTTCCCTCATGCCGGGTTCCTGCGCCAGGGTCATCGCCATGGGGATGAGCAGAAGCAGGAACATCAGTTTCAGTTTCAGGTTTGGCATAGGAAAAGGTTTAAAAAGGCTGTTCCGGCAGGAGGGCCCCCGGAATCACTGATCTCCCTGCCAACACCCGGCGGGGAAATTTCCGGAGCCATATCCTGCAGAAACAGCCTTACTTATTAAAGAAAACTACTTCAGTGTCCTGATAAAATTGACGAGGGCCCAGCGGTCTTCTGCCTCGGGAATTTTCTTTTCGAAATTGGGCATCTCATCCCTGCCGATAATCGACTGGTAATAGATCACACCGTCGGACTGTGCCTGGAAAGCGGCGTCCTTGAAGTTTCCGGGGAAGGTCTTCATGCTGGCAGCCTTGGGACCATCGCCCAGGCCCACGTTGCCGTGGCATGACTTGCAATGCTTGGCCCACAACATCTTACCCACGGGAACCAGATCTGCCTTGCCGGCATGGGGATTCTTCATGGATTTATACTCGGCCGGAACATTCCAGGGAGCTCCCTTCTTCTGGTCCTGCGATGTCACAAACGACATGGCAGCCACTCCAAAAACAACCAGGGCCAAAACTACCAATACATTCTTTCCTCTCATAACAATAACTTTTTACAGGTTAAACATTAAAAATTCCACAACCGGGTGATCACGAATCCAACGGCCAGACCCTTATTTCTCCAGTCGTTCCGGTTGAAGAGCATCTGGTCCTGCGGGATGATCCCGTCGGCGCTTCCCAGATAAATCTGAAAAGCATGGGTGCTGGTAGATACCTCCAAACCGAGTGCCAGGTTTTCCTCAGGATGGTCTATCCATTCCCGCTGCTCAGAAATACCCTTGATTTTCAAGGGGATATCATAATTAAAAATAATTGAACTCTGTGGTGAGAATTTGAATCTTCCTCCCAGGTGGGCTCCGATTTTGTCGTGGTCGCCGCTTCTTGCCACCAGGTTATAGTGGGTAAAGCTTGCCGCAGCCTGCAGGGAAATCCTCTCGCTGAACTTACGGCCGATGATCAGCTGCGAATAATAGGAGAGCCGCTCTCCCGCTCTGTAGGGATAAGTCGTCAGGGGATGATAGGGATCGGAAGAGTGGTTGTAGCGCATGCCGTCAAAGTAGTCCTGAGGACGCCCGTCAACGGCCATGACGCCGTAAAGGGTGACCGACACCGGAACCCGGTTGGCCCGGGTCTGCTCAAAAACCGTCCATCGTGCACTGAAATCGTTGTACATATTCTTCTTGGTGATCCCCCAGCCTACCTGGAAATTCTTCATCAACACATAGTTAAGCCCCAGCCTGATATTCGACCCGGGAGCGTAGAGGCCCCACAGGTCAGACCTTCCGTTCTCTACGGTTCCGAATTTATGCTGAATGACAAATTCCAGGGTATTCTTCAGAGGAATCAGCGAAGTGGGATTATCGATCAGGTATCCGCTTTCCCAGGGAGTCCTTACCGGGCGGTCTTTCTCCACGGCCTCAGGCACTTCAGCCTCATCCTGGGCGGTCAGCATCCCTGAAAACGGCAATAACATCAATAAAAATAAGATCGCTTTTTTCATACCAGCGTCGGTTTTACAGCATTAGTTGTTTTTGGCTCCCTGGCTGATCCAGGCCAGCAAGAGGGCAGCCTGCGCCGGAGTGATGGTCTTATGGCCTGCCATTCCCTGCCCCGGGGCAACGGCCTTATAGAGAAGACTCTCTCCGGGAGTCGCAGTGTTGATATACTTTGATTTGTTGATCTGGGCGTAGGCATTGCCGGAGGTCAGGTCAGGAGATACCCCTCCCCCCTTGTGACAGGCCGTACAGTTGTTGTTATCGTTGAAGATGGGGAGGATGCCCGCCGCAAAGCTCACCTCTTCCCCGGGATCCACAGGGGCCACATCCTCAGGGGCGATCCAATCGTAATGACAGGCCGCTGCCGTCACCAAAAGGAGGAGCAGCGCGATCATTAGTTTTCCTGTTTTCTTCATGTGTTTAAAATACTAAGTTGAAATGGATCATTCCGTGAAACACATGTAATACCCATGTGATTATTTGTGCGTTTATTGTCCTTTTTCAGCGGTCGCAAAGAATTGCTTTGCAATTTCATCACGGTTGGTGCATAATAGTTGCATGGGTATTTCATCTGATTGTTTTATCTGTTGCTTATCAACAGCCTGTTGTCATAGGGTTCCCCGATCACGTTACTGCAGTGATTCCAGGGTGTTTGTCAGAACTGCCTCAATATAGGCCGGGTTATGAACCCCGTTGCTGCGGTCTTCGATCAGGGTGATATAGTTCCAGTAAGCCCCCGCCTGGTGAACCGGGAGGACCAGGGGGTTAGTGCCTGAGATGGTTTTGCCTCCCGGTTTGGTCAGGTTCCCGGAAGCATCGAGGACCCCTTTGGCAATGAGGGCATTCTTAAGGTCAGTAATCAGTCCGGCGATTTGTGTCTGACCTCCGTTAACGTCAAAACCGGTAGCCGAGGTGTGGCAGGTGGTACAGCTGGCCAGGGAAGCTTTCCAGGTATGGCCGCCCGTTCCGTCCTTGTGGTCACCCATGTGACAGCTCACACAGGCGCCATCACGGTGAGGATGCGACTTGGTGCCGGGGATGGGCATTGACCCGGCCACATCATACAGGCCGATTCCTTCTACCAGGGTGGATTGAGGTCCGTGATGCGGGCCATAACGGCTGCTGGTAATGGAATAGGTGGCTTCTCCCGCTTCACCGGGAACCCTGTAGGAATTCCGGGGCTGATGACAGTTGGCACACAGGTTGGAACTGTTACCGAAATCGATTTTTTTGACATGATCGGTATACAGCATCAGGTCGACGGCCGCCATCGTACGCAGGGCATAATCGGGACCGTCTTTTTCAAAGTCAAAGGAGTTGTGCGTCGAATGGCAGGTAGCGCAGGCAATATCGGTGGGATGGGCCACACCGGCATAGGTGGTATCGGCTCCTGTCATGGTATGCTCCAGGAAGCCCTCGTGGCTGTGACACACCGAACACTGGTTGCTCGTGCTTCTGGCTGTGGCAGCACCGGCAGCATGCTGCGAAATATCATACTGGGCAATGACGGCATTCTTGGTGATGCTGTTGTGACAGACCAGGCATGCGGCCGTGCCATCTTCACCATCCTTACCATCCTTGCCATCAACCCCGTCACTCCCGGCCAAACCCATCGGCCCCTCCTTGACACATGATGACATAAAAAAAAGAATGGATAACACTAAGGTTAAAATCCCCGTTAAATTCCTGAAGCCCATAGTTATATGTTTTAGGTCGTGATTAATTTCCATCTATGTCAATAATGAATAATGAACTCCGGTAAAAATATCCGAAGCGAATATACAGATAAGGAAAAGAGGAATGACATTTTAAACCCTGCAAATTGATATATGTCAATTATTGTACGACCGTTCCACTATGCGGTCCCGGTAATTTCCGGTCAACCGTTCCGGCTCAGGGCCGTCAATCCCTCTTCATCCAGAATTTCAATGGCTTTACCATGGATGGCGACCAGCCCTGAATCCTTGAATTCTGACAGGACCCTGACAAAACTCTCCTTGCTCATGGCCGACATATCGGCCAGCTCCTGCCTGCTGAACGGAACCTGAAAAGGATTCTGCACGAAAATATTGTTCCGGAGGTTAAGCAGCGTATCCGCCACTTTCCCGGGCATGTACTTCTGGGTAAGCATCACCAGGGTGTTGAACATCTGGTTGCTCTGGGAATGGTATTTTTCCAGAAAGGCCAGGGCAAAACGAAGATTGGCAAAAAGGAGCTCCACGATTTTCGCAGAGTCGATAAAACAACACTCCACGGCAGTCACCGCGGCCACGGTAAAAGGCCTCACACTGTGGGTAAGAATCCCCCCCGAAACGACAATGTCGGAATCCTTGACCACCTTCACAATCAGGTTCTTGTCATTCTCCCCCTCGACATAAACCTTGGCAACGCCCCTGCGGAAACAGATGAGGTGGGAAGAACCGGTGTTCTGCTTGAATATGGTCTCCCCCGGACGGAAACGTACTTCGTGCTTGGACTGCATGAGGGCATCCATCTCTTCCGTGGATAAACTCCTGAAAAGATTACCTTCATCCTTCCTGAAACACGATTTACAGCAAAAATTGCTACAATCATCACAATCCCCTATGGGACTCACCTTCAGAACACGCGGATCAGGAATCCGGGTCAGCTCTCCGTTATTTTTATGCGGGCCAAAGGGCAGCCCCTCCTTTAATTGCATATAAAGATATGTTAATCTTTATTACGGTTATGAAGGTGCTAAAGTAGCAATAAAAAAGAAACTTTGGATCAATTGGGGATGATTTTCAAGATGCACATCAATATTTTCTCCCTAAGAACTTATGGAGTATTTCTAAGTCTTCCGGAGCGGTCGGGAAGCGGGTTAATAATCGCTCCAGCTTTTTATGGCCAGGGTTTCGGGGGAGTATTTGCAAATGGCATAGACGAATGCCGAGGCTACCCTGGCATTGGTAATCAGCGGAATATTGAAATCGATGGCACTGCGGCGGATATTGTATCCGTTACGCAGTTCCCTGCGGGTGAAGTTTTTGGGGATATTGATCACCAGGTCGATTTGCTTCGAGGTCAGATACTCAATGGTATTGGGGTGGCGGTCTTCTTCATCGGGCCAGTGAAGGAGGGTATTTTCCACGCCGTTATCCATGAAGAATTTATGGGTTCCTTCGGTGGCGAAGAGATGGTATCCGCGGTCGCGGAGCATCCGGGCGCTGGCCAGCAGTTCCACTTTTGAGCGGGAAGGCCCCGAGGAGATGAGGATGTTCTTCTTCGGAATGGTATAGCCCACTGACAGCATGGCCTTGAGCATCGCCTCATAATAGTTTTCCCCGATGCATCCCACTTCACCCGTGGAGGCCATATCGACCCCCAGCACCGGATCGGCATTCAGCAACCGGGCAAAAGAGAACTGCGGGGCCTTGACCCCCACATAGTCGAGCTCGAAGAGCGATTTGTCGGGTTTTTCGACCTTTTGTCCCAGCATCACCCGGGTGGCGATATCGATCAGGTTGAGCTTCATGACCTTCGAAACAAAGGGAAAACTGCGTGATGCCCGCAGGTTGCATTCGATGACCTTGATGTCATTGTCCCTGGCCAGAAACTGGATATTGAAAGGCCCGGTGATTTGCAGCGACGCCGCAATCTCCCGCGAAATCTTCTTCACCCTGCGGATGGTCTCCACATAGAGCTTCTGAGGGGGAAAAACGATGGTGGCATCGCCTGAGTGAACGCCGGCGAATTCCACATGTTCCGAAATGGCATAGGCGATGAGTTCCCCGCCGGAAGCCACGGCATCCATTTCGATCTCCTTGGCTTGCTCGATGAATTCACTCACTACCACCGGATGTTCCCGGGAGACATCAGCCGCCATTTTCAGGAAGTGGTTGAGTTGTTCATCGTTGGAGACCACATTCATGGCAGCCCCCGACAGAACATAGGAAGGCCTGATGAGGACCGGGTAGCCCACCGTGGCGATGAAGCTTTGGATTCCGGCAGTGGTGGAGAGCTTGGCCCACCGGGGCTGGTCGACTCCCAGCCGGTCAAGAAGAGAGGAGAATTTATCGCGGTCTTCAGCCCTGTCTATGTTTTCGGGTGAGGTACCCAGCACCGGCACCTGCCGGCGCCAGAGTTTCATGGCCAGATTGTTGGGAATCTGTCCGCCCATCGAAAGAACGACGCCCAGGGGTTGTTCCAGCTCCACAATGTCGAGAACCCGTTCAAAACTGAGCTCATCAAAATAGAGCCGGTCACAGGTATCGTAATCGGTACTCACCGTTTCGGGATTGTAGTTGATCATCACCGAGCGATAGTTCTGATCGTGGATGGTTTTCACGGCATTCACCGAGCACCAGTCGAACTCAACGGAACTGCCGATACGGTAAGCCCCTGAACCCAGGACGATGACGCTGCGGCCGTCGTGGTTAAACGCCACATCGTGCTCCACACCGTTGTAGGTCACATACAGGTAATTGGTCATGGCAGGATACTCCCCCGCCAGGGTGTCGATTTGCCTGACCACAGGGAGGATGCCCAATGACTTGCGGTATTCCCTGACCCTCAACAGGTCATCCTCCACCTGGCGGTTCTCTCCCTTGATGACCAGCCGTGAGATCTGAAAGTCAGAAAAACCGGCAATTTTTGCTTCTCTGAGGAGCCCGGCAGGGAGGGCATCCAGGGTGTCAAGCCCGAGGAGCCGGTTACGGAGGAGGAAGATGTTCTGCAGTTTTCCCAGGAACCAGCGGTCGATGCTTGTGCGCCGGTGGATATCATCAATGGTCAGCCCGCGGTGGAAGGCTTCAGCAATGGCAAAAATCCTGCGGTCGGTGGGGTGTGCCAGCTCCTCTTCCATGGCCTCGATGGTGATCTCCTCGCGGTTGGCCACAAAGCCGTGCATTCCGGTGCCGGTCATCCTGATTCCCTTCTGGATAGCCTCTTCGAAGGTACGGCCAATGGCCATGATCTCGCCAACGCTTTTCATGGAACTGCCGATGGTGCGTGAAACCCCGTAAAATTTGCTGAGATCCCAACGGGGGATTTTCACCACGCAGTAATCGAGGGCGGGTTCAAAGCAGGCCGTGGTCACCCGGGTGACTGCATTTTTCAGCTGATGGAGGCCGTAGCCCAATCCCAGTTTGGCGGCCACAAAAGCCAGGGGATATCCCGTGGCTTTGGAGGCCAGGGCCGAGGAACGCGACAGACGGGCATTGACCTCGATCACGCGGTAATCTTCCGAGGCGGGATCCAGGGCAAACTGAACGTTGCACTCTCCCACCACCCCCACCCTGCGGATGATGCTGATGGCTACAGCCCTGAGCTTGTGGTACTCTGAGTTGGTCAGGGTCTGCGAGGGGGCTACCACGATACTCTCGCCGGTATGGATCCCCAGGGGATCGAAATTCTCCATGTTGCACACCGTTATGCAGTTGTCAAAACGGTCACGCACCACTTCGTATTCCACCTCTTTCCAACCCTTGAGCGACTCTTCGACGAGAATCTGGGGGCTGTAGGTAAAGGCTTTGGCCGCTAGCTCTTCCAGTTCGGCCCTGTTGTTGCAAAAACCGCTTCCCAGTCCCCCGAGCGTATAAGCCGCCCTGATGATCAGCGGAAAACCCAGTTGCCCGGCAGCAGCCAGGGTCTCCTCCATGTTGACGGCAGCCATGCTCCGGGGCGTCATCACCCCGATCTCCCCCAGCATGCGCGAAAAAAGCTCCCGGTCCTCCGTCTCCATGATCGCCGTCACAGGAGTCCCCAGAACCTTCAGGTTATACTTTTCCAACACCCCTGACCTGTGCAGGGCTACCCCGCAATTCAGGGCCGTCTGTCCCCCGAAGGCCAGCATGATTCCCCGGGGCTGCTCCTTCCTGATGACCTCCTCCACGAAAAAGGGAGTCACCGGCAAAAAATAGATCTTGTCGGCAATATCTTCGGAAGTCTGGATCGTGGCGATGTTGGGGTTAATCAGCACCGTCGAAATTCCCTCTTCCTTCAGGGCTTTCAGGGCCTGGGAGCCGCTGTAGTCAAACTCACCGGCCTCACCAATTTTAAGGGCCCCCGAACCCAGGAGCAATACCTTATCAATGCTTTTATCTATCATAAAATTCTGATTACAGGGTGATTTTTTGCGGCGAGTCCATCATTTGCAGAAATTCATCGAAGAGGAATTCCGTATCGACCGGACCGCTGGCAGCTTCAGGGTGGAACTGTACCGAGAAAAAGGGCTTTTCGCGGTGGCGGATCCCTTCGTTGGTACCATCGTTCACATTGGTGAAGAGGGGTTCCCACTCCGCGGGGAGAGAACCGGGGGCCACGGCATATCCGTGGTTCTGGGAAGTGATGAAACAGCGGTCGGTTCCTGTGAGCAATACCGGCTGGTTATGGCCCCGGTGGCCGAATTTCAGCTTGTAGGTAGTGGCGCCGGCGGCACGGGCCAGGAGCTGGTTGCCCAAACAGATGCCCATGATGGGTTTCCCGCCCTCCAGGGCCTTGCGTATATTCTCCACGGCAGCACCGCAAAGAGCTGGATCACCCGGACCATTGGAAAGGAGGACCCCGTCATGCTCTTCCACCGTGAAATCATAATCCCACGGAACCCTCACCACGGTGACCCCCCGGGCAAGAAGGCACCTGATAATGTTGTTCTTGACGCCGCAGTCGACCAGAACCACCCTGCGCGCCCCTTCACCGTACACCATCTTCCCGGGGGTGCTGACCCGCGCCACCAGGTTCTCCAGGTTGGGGTCATAGAATTCCACAGGATCATCCCTGAACTCTATCTTCCCCAGCATCGATCCCCGTGAACGGAGGATTTTGGTGAGTGCCCTGGTATCGACCCCCGTGATTCCGGGCACCCGGTTCTCCACCAGCCATTCAGCCAGACTGGTTTGGGCATTCCAGTGACTGTACAACGCAGCATAGTCAGAAACCACCAGTCCCGAAGCCATGATCCGCTGCGACTCAAGGTAACGGCTGATCCCCCCCTTCTCTTCGCGGGAAGGAACCCCGTAGTTGCCCACCATGGGGAAGGTGGGCACCAGGATCTGCCCCGTATAGGAAGGATCACTCAGACTCTCGGGATACCCCGTCATCCCCGTGTAAAAAACAACCTCCCCGGCCACCGATCCCCTGTAGCCAAACGACTTCCCCTCAAAAACACTCCCGTCTTCCAGGACCAGTCTCACTTCATCGCTTAATGCCATAGTTGTGTAAAGTAAAAGTTAAAAAAAAATGCGTTTGCCCTCTCTTTCAGGATCAAACGCATCGCCACCGGTGAACGGAAGCAGGACCTGCATAATGGTAAACAGCCATATCGGTTGAATTCAGTATTAATTTCCTGCTGCAAAAATATAAAAAAAAGGAAAGAAAAAGGGGTCAAAATAAGAAAATGTATATTTTTGCATAAATAATTGAATATTTATTCATGGAAAGAAATAAGCGGGAGCGGCAGGAGATGGTAAGGCAGCTGATCAGGGCCGGGCGTTTGGGGAACCAGGAGAAGTTGCTGGGGATGCTGCAGGAGCGGGGGATTCGCTGCACCCAGGCGACTCTGTCGCGCGACCTGCATGAGATGAAGGTGGTCAAGCTGCCCGATGGCGGGAACGGTTATGTATATTTTCTACCCGACGAGGTGGTGACACGGGGGGCTGAGGAGAAGCTCAGGGTGAATTATCTGGCCGATGGTTTCAGGGAGTTGCGTATGTCGGGGAATCTGGCGGTCATCCGCACTTTTCCGGGATATGCCAGCAGTATTGCCGCCGTGATCGACGCTGCCCAGCCAGCAGAAATTCTGGGAACCGTGGCGGGTGACGACACCATCCTGGTCATCCTCGCCGAGGGGACCACCCGCGGGGAACTCACCTCCAGACTGGTCACCATCATGCCCTACCTGAAAACCCGCGAGGGATTCTGATTCCCTTCGCCGCAGCAAATATTACTACTTGAGAAATTAGAACAACCAGCGTACACATTAATAAATAAACAAGAGAACACCATTCAGAAAATGGACACCAGGAAAAAAATAAGAAATATCACCGTAGAGGTGGCCGGGGAGCGACATTTGAGGTATGTCGACACGATCAATGACACCATTGATATGGCGGCGAAACAGCGGGGCACGGGTATTGCCCGTCGCACCCATGAGTACCTGGCCGATAAGATGAAGGAGGGCAAGGCCATTATCGCCCTCGAAGGAGAGGAGTTTGCCGGCTTCTGCTATATAGAATCCTGGGGTACCGCACGATATGTGGCCAACTCGGGATTGATCGTCAGCCCCCCCTACCGGGGCATTGGCCTGGCCAAGGAGATCAAGAAAAAAGCCTTTGAACTCTCGCGGAAGAAATTCCCCGACGCCAAGCTCTTCGGGCTCACCACCGGACTGGCGGTGATGAAGATCAACCACTCCCTGGGTTACCGGCCCGTCACCTATTCGGAACTCACCGATGACGACGCCTTCTGGAGCGGCTGCCAGGGGTGTGTCAATTACGACATCCTGCAGAGGATGAACCGCACCAAATGTATCTGCACCGGCATGCTTTACGACCCTGCCTGGGAAACCGAGAAAAACGGGAACGGCAGCGAAATCAGAAAAAGATCGCTGCTCGAATATCTCAGCAGGCTCACGCCCAAACATGCCCTCTCGCTCCTTGAAAAATACCGTCAAAACAAAAAAGAGAATAAATCATCATGAAGAAGAAATTAGTACTGGCCTTCAGCGGGGGCCTCGACACCTCGTTTTGCGTCAAATACCTGACCGAAGAGAAAGGTTTTGAAGTATGCACGGCCATCGCCAACACCGGGGGATTTTCCGCTGACGAACTCCTCAGGATCGAGGAAAGGGCTTACCGTTTAGGGGCCAAAGAGCATGTCACCCTTGACATCACCGGAGAGTATTATGAAAAGTGCATCCGGTATATGGTCTACGGGAACGTAATGCGCAACAATACCTATCCGGTTTCGGTCAGTTCCGAGCGGGTATTCCAGGCCATGGCCATCATTGGGTATGCCCGGCAAACCGGGGCCGGGTATGTCGCCCATGGCAGCACGGGTGCGGGGAATGACCAGGTGCGTTTTGACCTCACCTTTCAGGTGCTGGCCCCGGGCATTCAGATCATCACCCCGATCAGGGACCTGGCCCTGAGCCGCGACCAGGAAATTGCCTACCTCAGGGAGCACGGGGTGACGGAAGACTTTTCGCGCATGCAGTACTCCATCAACCAGGGACTGTGGGGCACCAGCATCGGGGGCAAAGAGACCCTCACCTCCTCGCTTCCCCTGCCCGAGGAGGCCTATCCCCGGCAGCTCACCGCCTCAGGAGTCCGTGACCTGGAACTTACCTTCGAAAAAGGGGAGCTCAGGGCCATCGATGGTCAGGAAGTCGGCGATGGTCCCGCCATCATTCAGAAGCTGGAGGAGATCGCCGCCCCCTGGGCCATCGGCCGCGACACCCACGTCGGGGACACCATCATCGGCATAAAGGGCCGTGTGGGCTTCGAGGCGGCAGCCCCCCTGATCATCATCAAGGCCCATCACCTCCTCGAAAAACATACCCTCACCAAATGGCAGCTTTACTGGAAAGAACAAATCGCCAACTGGTACGGCATGTTCATCCACGAAGCCATGTACCTCGACCCGGTCATGCGGAACATGGAGACATTCCTGGAGAGTACCCAGGAGACCGTCAACGGCAAGGTATTCCTCAGGCTTCTCCCCTACCGCTTTGAGCTCAAGGGCATCGAATCGCCCAACGACCTGATGAGTCCCGTTTTCGGCCATTACGGCGAAGAGAGCAAAGCCTGGAGCGGTGATGATGTGAAAGGATTCACCGCTATTCTCGGAAATGCCCAGAAGATCTACTATACCGTGAATAAACCCGGCAACGGCCAGTAATATGGAAAAAATAAGAATTGGCATTATCGGAGGGGCGGGTTATACGGCCGGCGAGCTGGTCAGAATAGTGCTGAACCATCCCTATGCCGGAATCGCCTTCGTACAAAGCACCAGCCATGCCGGCCGTCCTCTGACATCGGTACACACTGACCTTCTCGGGGAAACAGAACTCCGGTTTTCAGCGGATCCCCGGTACGAAGAGGCCGACCTGCTCTTTCTCTGTCAGGGCCATGGCAAATCGAAGTTGTTTCTGGAAGGCACGCCCCTGCCGGCACGGATGAAAATCATCGACCTGAGTGCCGACTTCAGAATCAGCGACGGAAACCACGGTTTTGTATACGGACTGCCGGAGCTTAACAGGGAGGCCATCAGAACTGCCGGGAAGGTGGCCAATCCGGGCTGTTTTGCCACGGGCATCCAGTTGGCCCTTCTTCCCCTGGCTGCCGCAGGTCTTCTCGGGGGGGAAGTTCACGTTCAGGCCATCACAGGATCGACGGGAGCCGGACAACAACCCACGGAAACCACCCATTTCAGCTATCGCGACGGCAATACCAGCGCCTACAAAATCTTTGAACACCAGCACCAGGCTGAAATTCTCCAGACTCTTCTGCTCCTGCAGCCCGGGTTTTGCAGCGAGTTCAATTTTATCCCCATCAGGGGGAACCACACCCGGGGGATCTTTGTCACGGCCTACACCTCATTTTCAGGGTCGGAAGAGGATGCC
Organism: uncultured Prolixibacteraceae bacterium; assembly: GCA_964461455.1. Lineage (GTDB taxonomy): Bacteria > Bacteroidota > Bacteroidia > Bacteroidales > Prolixibacteraceae > UBA1413. The sequence continues at coordinate 93,314 of CAYWUJ010000001.1, forward strand.
CGGGAACTCTATCAGGCTTGGTACAAAGAGCATCCCTTCACGGTGGTGACGTCAGGAAATCCCTCTCTCAAGCAGGTGGTCAACACCAACAAGGCCCTGGTGTACCTTGAAAAACACGGGAGTAAGCTGGTCATCATCACGGTCACCGACAATTTACTCAAGGGGGCCTCGGGACAGGCGGTCCAGAATATGAATCTGATGGCGGGATTTGAGGAGGGCTGCGGTCTGAAACTCAAACCCTCGGCCTTCTGAAAAAGAAAACAATCACAATTATGGAACTTTTCGACGTATATCCGCTTCTTGATGTCACCCCGGTACAAGCTTCGGGGTGTACGGTATGGGATGACCACGGGACCTCCTACCTCGACATGTACGGGGGCCATGCCGTGATTTCCATCGGGCACACCCATCCCCGTTATGTGGAGAGAATCACCGGCCAGCTCGGGAAGATAGGCTTTTACTCCAACTCGGTACAGAACCCCCTGCAGCAGGAGTTGGCCGACCGGCTGAGCGCCCTCTGCGGCTATCCCGGCTACCGGCTCTTCCTGTGCAATTCAGGAGCCGAAGCCAATGAAAATGCCATCAAGCTGGCCTCTTTCGTCACCGGAAGGAAAAAATTCATCGCCTTCAGCAGCGGTTTTCATGGCCGCACCTCGGCTGCCGTGGCCCTCACCGACAATCCCCGGATCACGGCTCCCGTGAACCTGACGGAAAATGCCCTGATCCTCCCCTTCAACGATGTGGAAGCCGTCAACGAGGCCTTCCGGGAGCATGACATTGCCGGTGTTTTGGTAGAAGGAATCCAGGGAATCGGGGGCATCCGTCTGCCCGCACCGGGTTTCCTGGCGGAACTCGATAGGCTGTGCCGGAACCACGGAGCCCTTTTGATCCTCGACGAAATTCAGAGTGGCTATGGCCGTACCGGAAAATTCTTCGCTCATCAGCACGACGGGGTGCAGCCCGCCATCATCACCATGGCCAAAGGCATGGGGAACGGATTTCCCATCGGAGGGGTGCTGATATCTCCGGAAATAAAAGCGCATCACGGCATGCTGGGCACCACCTTCGGGGGCAGCCACCTGGCCTGCGCGGCAGCAATCGCCGTTCTGGAGGTGATGGAAGAGGAAAACCTCATCGCCAACGCCGCCAGGGTGGGAAGCTTCCTTACCGAAAAACTGCTCACCACCAAAGATCTCTATACGGTCAGGGGACGCGGACTGATGACAGGCATCGAATTTTCAGGGCCGGTGAAACCCATCAGGGAAAAACTGCTCAGAGAGCATCACATCTTCACGGGATTCAGCGGTACCAGCACCATCAGACTGCTCCCCCCCCTCTCCCTGACCATAGACGAGGCCGCCCATTTTACTGAGGCCTTCTTCACCGTGGCAGAAGAGCTCTCGGCATAGATCATCAGACAAAAAGGCTTATCTTACGGAAAAATAACAGGATAACCATCAACGGGAAAACCAGCATGATCATTAACGGGAAAACCAGCAAGGTCATCATGGGATTTCCGTGAACGAGAAAATTCAAAATCAAGACCATGAACAACAAGAGGATAACCATTATCGGAGGGGGCAACCTGGGGAGTGCCATTGCCGAGGGACTGATCAATTCGGGGGAAGTGGTTCCCGGGAATCTGACGGTAACGCGCCGCAGGGTTGAGTTACTTCAAAGACTCAGGGATATGGGGGTAGTCACCACCTCAGGCAATGCAAAAGCAGTGAAGGATGCCGACATGGTGCTGCTGGCGGTCAAGCCTTACCAGGTGATGGAGATTCTGGGGGAGATTATTCCCCACCTGGGTGATGAAACGCTTCTCATTTCGATGGTGGCGGGGGTGGAACTCCGCGAGCTTTCAGAGATCACCTGTGGAAAGGTTGCCCTATTCCGGGCGATGCCCAATACCGCCATCGCCCTCAGGGAGTCGATGACGCTGATTTCCACCAACGGAAGCGGGGAAAAGCACAAGCAGGAGGTAGTGGCCCTTTTCGAGAAGATGGGAAAGACCGCGGTGATCCCCGATGAACTGATGGCGGCGGCCACGGTGCTGGCCTCGTGTGGTATCGCCTATGCCCTGCGTTATATCCGCGCCGCCATGCAGGGAGGCGTGGAGATAGGCTTCGGCGCCGAACTGGCGCAGTTCATCACGGCCCAAACCGTCCTGGGCGCTGCCCGCCTGGTCCTCGAATCGGGGAACCACCCCGAAAAAGAAATCGACAAGGTCACCACTCCCAGGGGTGTCACCATCACGGGACTTAACGAAATGGAGAACAAGGGATTCAGCGCCTCCCTGATCCAGGGGCTTCTGGTCTCTTACAAGAAAATTGAAAAACTGGAAAATCCCGGATAATGGCATTGCGCTACAGGAAAATCACCGTCAAGGCAGGGAGTAATGTGCTGGCCAGGGAGGATGGCACCCTTCATGTCGCCAGAATTGCCCATCTGGTGGAGCAGATTGCGGCCCTCCGGAAGCAGGGGGTGGAAGTGGTGCTGGTTTCTTCGGGAGCCGTAGCTGCCGGGAAAGCCATTCTCACCCCTTCGCGCAAAACCGACGCCGTTTCGGCACGGCAGCTGTGGGCGGCCCTGGGACAGGTGAAACTGATGGGACGCTATTCCGACTTTTTCAGGGAGTACGGACAGGTGTGCGCCCAGGTGCTTCTCACCAAGGAGAATTTCTCAAGCCGCACCCACTACCTGAACATGAAAAACTGCATCACCACCCTCCTTGAAAACGGGGTTATCCCTATTGTGAATGAGAACGACACCATTTCGGTGACCGAGCTGATGTTCACCGACAACGACGAGCTGTCGGGACTCATGGCCACTCTGGCCGGAAGTGAGGCGCTGATCATCCTGAGCAATGTTGACGGGGTGTATGACGGGGATCCCTCCGATCCTGCGTCGAGGGTGATTTCGGTGATCAGCAGCGACCTCGATGACGAGGCGATCCACATTTCGGGGGAGATGTCGGGATTTGGACGCGGCGGCATGAAAACCAAACTCCGCATTGCCCGGAAATCGGCAGGCAGCGGCATTGCCGTTCATGTGGCCAACGGAAACCGCCTCAACATCCTTGCCGACATCATGGATACAGGCAAGGAGGTGCCCCATACCTATTTTGTGCCCGGCAGGAAAAGCGTTTCCGGGGTTAAAAACTGGATTGCCCATTCCGGCTCTTTTGCCAAGGCCACCGTCACCGTCAACCAGGGAGCCGCCCAGGCCCTGCGCTCCGACAAGGCTGTCAGCCTCCTTCCCGTGGGGGTGGTCTCGGTAGGGGGCGATTTTAAAACCGGCGACCTGCTGCGCATCGTCGATGAGGAAGGCCAGCATGTGGGATTGGGGAAGGCGCGCTTCAGTTCCGACCGGCTGGAAAGGGAAAAGAATACCCTCCACCAGCAGCCCCTGATCCATTACGACTACCTGTATATTAATCACGAAAAATAACCACCCATGGATATCCTGCCCCTCCTGAAAGAATCCCGACAGGCGGCTTCCCGTCTTCCCCTCATCGCGGAAGGAAGGGTCACCGCTCTTCTCTATGACCTGGCCGATGCTGCGGAAAGGGAGATTCCCTTTATCGTGGCAGAAAACCGGAAGGACCTGGAAAGGATGGATCCCGGTGATCCCCGTTATGACAGGCTCCTTCTCACTCAGGAGAGGATCAGGGGCATTGCCGGCGACATCCGCCAGGTAGCCGCCTTACCCTCTCCCCTGGGAGAACTCCTGTCGGAATACACCCGTAGTGACGGACTGAAAATCAGCAGGATAACGGTTCCCTTCGGAGTCATCGGCATCATCTATGAAGCACGGCCCAATGTCACCTTCGATGTCTTTGCCCTCTGTCTGAAGTCGGGGAATGGCTGCATTCTGAAAGGAGGCAGTGATGCCGTTTTTTCAAACGGCGCCATTCTTGCGGTGATCAGGAGAACCCTTGAAAAACACGGTTTTCCGGCGGAAGTGGTCACCCTTCTTCCGGCAGGCAGGGAGGAGACCCTTCAGATGATGACTGCCCGTGATTATATCGACCTGATCATTCCCCGGGGCAGCCAGGGACTGATCGATTTTGTAAGGCGTACGGCCACCGTGCCGGTGATAGAGACGGGAGCGGGAATCTGTCACACCTATTTTGACAGGGAAGGCGACACGGAAGCCGGAGCTGCCATAATCCTCAATGCCAAGACCCGCCGGCCTTCGGTATGTAATGCCCTCGACTGCCTGGTGATCCACGGCGACCGGCTGGGTGACCTCCCCCGGCTGACCGCGGCCCTGGCAGACAAAGGGGTGTTCCTCTACGCCGACGCCCCGTCGTATGCAGCCCTGCAGGGCCATTATCCCCCTGACCTTCTGGAAAAAGCAACAGCGGAATCCTTCGGCACCGAATTTCTCTCACTGAAAATGGCCATAAAAAGCGTCGGTTCCCCCGAAGAAGCGCTGGAACACATTGCCCGTTACAGCTCACGGCACAGTGAGGCCATCGTGACCGGCAACCGGGAGACAGCGGCCCGGTTTCAGCAACTGGTCGACGCAGCGGTAGTCTATGTCAACGCCTCCACGGCATTCACCGATGGGGCACAGTTTGGCCTGGGCGCCGAAATCGGCATCAGCACCCAGAAACTGCACGCCCGGGGCCCCATGGCCCTGAGAGAACTCACCACATACAAATGGATGGTCACCGGAAACGGCCACATCAGACCATAAAAAACCGGAACTCCGGTTTGACACATCCGTAGATTCACCCGAACGAGTGAGCGTCGCGGCCACGTCTTTTAAACCCTTTAATGAATAATTAACCAGTCAACAATGAGACATTTCACTTCAGTACACGACATCCCCGACCTGCGTAAAGCACTGGAAACCGCTTACGACGTCAAAAAGAATCCTTTTGCCTATTCCCATCTGGGAAAAAACAAAACGATGGTCCTGATTTTCTTTAATTCGAGCCTGCGGACCCGGCTGAGTACCCAAAAGGCAGCCATGAACCTGGGCATGAATACCATGGTCCTGAATGTCAACGAAGAGGGATGGCAGCTGGAAACAGAACTGGGCGTGGTGATGGACGGGAACAAGCCGGAACATCTGAGGGAGGCGGTGCCGGTGATTGGCTCCTATTGTGATATCATCGGGGTGCGCTCCTTTGCCCGGTTTGAGAGCAGGGAAGACGACTACGGGGAGAAGATACTACGCCAGTTTATGGACTATGCCGGGGTTCCCATCGTCAGTATGGAGGCGGCCACGCGTCATCCGTTACAGAGCTTTGCCGATCTGATGACCATCGAAGAGCTGAAAACCAGGGAGCGGCCAAAGGTGGTTCTCACCTGGGCGCCACATCCGAAGGCCCTGCCCCAGGCCGTGGCCAACTCCTTTGTGGAATGGATGCACCGGACCGATTACGAACTGGTGGTCACCCATCCCGAAGGGTATGAACTGGCCCCTGCATTTATGGAGGGAGTCACCGTGGAGTATGACCAGAAAAAAGCCTTCCGCGATGCCGACTTCATCTATGCCAAAAACTGGGCTTCCTACACCCGGTATGGCGAGGTCCTTTCGAAAGATATGAACTGGACCGTCGATGCCCCTAAGATGGCCCTTACCCGCAGTGCCCGTTTTATGCATTGCCTTCCGGTTCGCCGGAACATGATCGTCACCGACGAGGTGATCGACAGTGCGGCTTCGGTGGTGATACAGGAAGCAGCCAACCGCGAGTGGTCAGCCATGGCCGTTCTGAAAATGATCCTGGAAAACAACCCCTGACTCTTCCGGGAGATCAGGGTGGGGGCTCCTGTAAAGCCATGATATGACATTGCGGGGTGATTCCCCGACATGAGATCTGTGAAATTTCTATCTTTGGGGCCTCCGGAACCCGATCCGGGGAAAAGAACATGAGAAAAACGGAAATCATACCAGCCCTTGACATTCTGGGAGGCAAGTGTGTCAGGCTGTCGCAAGGCGATTATGCGCGCCAGACGGTATACAACAGTGACCCCGTCGAGGTGGCCATGATGTTTGAAGATGCAGGCATCAGGAGGCTTCACCTGGTAGACCTCGACGGCGCCCGGGAAAAGCATATTGTTAACCATGGCGTTTTGGAAAGGATAGCCGTGAAAACCCGGTTGACCATTGATTTCGGCGGGGGACTGAAAAGTGATGAGGACCTGCGCATCGCCTTTGAAAGCGGGGCCGCCATGGTGACCGGAGGCAGCATAGCCATCAGGGATCCGGAGCTCTTCCTGGGGTGGTTAACCCGGCACGGTCCTGAGAGGATTATCCTGGGCGCCGATGCCAGGGAGGGAAAAATTGCCGTGAGCGGATGGCAGGAGGAGTCTGAAAAAGGAGTCATCCCCTTCATCAGCGAATGGGTGGGCAAAGGGATCCAAAAAGTGATCTCTACCGATATTGCCAGGGATGGCATGCTGACAGGGCCCTCGCTGGAACAGTACCGCGACATCCTGGCACAATTTCCCGGGCTGGGCCTCATCGCCAGTGGAGGAATCTCCTCCATGGAGGATATCTTCGCCCTCACGGAAGCCGGCGTTCCGGGAGCCATCACCGGCAAGGCCATTTATGAAGGCAAAATCCTGCTGAAGGAGATCTATAATTATAATAAAACGGAAACGCCACAGGTGCCTTGAAGATTCTGAACAGTCAGGCCATCAGTGAATGCCGTGTGAAAAGGAATATCATGTTAGCCAAAAGGATCATACCCTGTCTTGATATCAAGGATGGCCAAACGGTCAAGGGGATACGCTTTGTAGACATCCGTGAGGTGGGGGACCCTGTGGAACTGGGAGCCTGGTACGCTTCACAGGGGGCCGATGAACTTGTTTTTCTCGACATCACGGCAACCCACGAAGGGCGCAAGACCTTCACCGGGCTGGTGAAGAGGATAGCCCGGGAGATCAACATCCCCTTTACCGTGGGAGGGGGCATCAGTGAACTGCGTGATGCCGGAGACCTGCTGGCAGCGGGTGCCGACAAGATCAGCATCAACTCGTCAGCCGTCAGGGATCCCCGGTTGATCGATGAACTGGCCTCCCACTTCGGGAGTCAGTTCGTGGTGCTGGCCATCGATGCCAGGGGTGATGAACAGGGGCATTGGACCGTGACCGTCAATGGAGGACGCATTCCCACCGAAAGGGAGCTTTTCTCCTGGGCACAGGAGGGTGAACGCCGGGGAGCAGGCGAGATCCTCTTTACATCGATGAACCACGACGGCACCAAAAACGGATTTGCCTGCCGGGAACTGGCACACCTCTCCGAGAAGCTCACCATCCCCGTCATTGCCTCGGGAGGTGCCGGAACCATGGAACACTTCGCGGAAGTCTTCACCCTGGGAAAGGCAGATGCCGGACTGGCAGCCAGCATCTTTCACTTCCGGGAGATCGCCATCCCCGACCTGAAAGCCTACCTTCGTCACCAGGGAATCACCGTCAGATAAAGCTTCAGACCAGAGATTAAGACATAATAATCGGTTAAAATTATAGCGCATGGAAAAGATAAAAGAGACCACCGCCCCTGATTTCTCGAAACTTAACGGTTTGGTGCCGGCAGTGATCCAGGACAATACCACCCTGAAGGTGCTGATGCTGGGATTCATGAATGAGGAGGCCTGGAGGAAAACCGAGGAGACCGGCAGGGTCACTTTTTTCAGCCGCAGCCGCAACAGGCTATGGACCAAGGGAGAGGAAAGCGGCAATTTCCTGGAGGTTACCGAAATCCTTTCCGACTGTGATAATGACACCCTGCTGATCAAGGTCAACCCCGCCGGTCCGGTATGCCATACTGGTGCCGACACCTGCTGGGAAGAGGTCAACGAAGAGAGCGACCTTCTTTTTCTGGAATATTTGCAGGACCTGGTCGACGAACGGAAAAGGGGGATGCCCGAAGGCTCATATACCACTTCTTTATTCCGGGAGGGAACCCGGCGAATCGCCCAGAAAGTGGGGGAAGAAGCCGTGGAAACCATTCTGGGGGCCGTGTCGGGCGACGATGAGAATTTCCTGTATGAGGGAGCCGATCTCCTTTACCACCTGATTGTTCTCCTTTCCCAGAAAGGATACAGGATCGAGGATCTGGCGGCAGAACTGAAAAAAAGACACCGGTAAACCCGCCGGCATTTTATAAAACATGGTTGCAAAACATATCTCCATTGCGTGTATAACATATCCCCGGGGAAGGTAATTTGATATTTTTTTCTGACTTTTAGCTGGAAATTATTATCTTATTAAAGAACCTGAATTATGGAATCGAAAAATCTGTGTCCGTCGACAACCGCAACCATCTTCGCCTGTCAGTCGATCATCAATTCTTTTGCCGAGAATATATACGAGCTGGCGCACATACGTAAAGAGTGGAATGTTGCCTATGCCCATTCCCTCAAAAAGGAGGCCCAGGAGATTGTAGACAAGATGGCCGCATCGGGGAACATCAAAGCCACCCTTGAGAAGCTGAAGGTATGGCGGGAACTGATGATTTCCGCGCTGACCGATATCGGGATTATCAGGGCATCTGTGAAGAACGACTACAAGAGCGACAAACCGTTTCAGAAGGAGTTTTACCAGGTGTTGGGATACAACGATTTTTTCAGTGATTCCAAGAATGGAGACCACTACAGTATGTTCAGGTTTGTGAATGTATTTGCTGAAAACCTGACTCCGGAACTCAGGGAAAAGATCCTGGCCGGTGGTCTCGACCCCCACATCGTGGACAGGGTCTTGCAAACAGCGCGTGAGCTCGGGAATTTCTCCGAGTGTTTCTCACTGATGAACGATGCGGGGGTCCTTTCCGAAGAGGAACAGCAGAAAATCGAACGGTTATACAGCGAGGTAAGAGATATCAGCCGCCTTGCCACCGCATACTTCTATTTTGATCCGCAAAAAAGGGAAGCCTTCAATTTCTTCAAGGCGTTGCGTAACCTGAGGTAGAAAGAACCAGGGGAGAAAATCGCCCCGTTCACCGGAAAGCCTTCCGGCAGTTAAAAACAGCTGCGGGAAGGCTTTTTTTTTCAGATCTCCTCATCTACCCCCAGCCCGGGTGTGGCAAAGGGCATGGTCACCGGAGGGATTTGCTGACCGGGGACATAAGGAAAGACATCGGCGATGGTGCTCACGGCCATCGTAGAGATCACGTAAGGAACGATCAGAAAGGAGAGGCTCTCCTCAAGCCGGTCCAGGGCATGTCTGATATCATCGGCCTGCACCAGGTAGGTAGTCCTGAGTTTTTTCTCCCTTCCGGCTTCTTCATCGATCGCCACCAGGTTGATGGTGCACCGGTACCACCATTCTCCCACTTCAAAGGGGAATACTTCCGCCACTTTTGATTTCCTGATATCGGTAACGGTGAATTCACCGCGGACCATGGTTTGCATCATGGCGATAATCCTTGCTTCGGCATCGGTAAATGAAATGGCATCGAGGAGGAAGGTCTCGGTGACCATTCTTTCTTTGCCGTTGTTGTCCACTTTCTGGTATTTTACCTTACATTCAAACCAGGTCTGCATCATATTTGAGAATTTTGACGGCAAAAATAGGGGAAAAAGCCGAGTTGGGGTCTTCCCTCCAAAAAGATAGTTCCGAAAATTGCAATTTTGACCGGAATTCCTTATATTTCAATTAAATAATAACTAAAGAAAGATGGTAAAAATCAGCAAACAGGAGGCCCTGGACTACCATTCTTCAGGACGCCCGGGCAAGGTGGAGGTGATTCCCACCAAGCCCCACAGTACGCAGTATGATCTTTCGCTGGCCTACACGCCCGGAGTTGCCCAACCATGTTTGGAGATTAAGAACAACCCGGAGGATGTATACCAGTACACCGCCAAGGGCAACCTGGTGGCGGTAGTCTCCAACGGTACGGCAGTCCTTGGCCTGGGCGACATTGGTCCCGAAGCCGGGAAACCGGTGATGGAAGGGAAGGGTTTACTGTTCAAGACCTTTGCCGATATCGATGTTTTTGACATTGAAGTCAATGAAAAGGATCCGCAGAAGCTGATCGCCGTAGTGAAAGCCATCGCGCCCACCTTCGGGGGCATCAACCTTGAAGATATCAAGGCCCCTGAGTGTTTTGAAATCGAGGACCAGCTTAAAAAGGAACTCAATATTCCTGTTTTTCATGATGACCAGCACGGTACGGCGATCATATCAGGGGCAGCACTTCTGAATGCCCTGGAGTTGGTCGGGAAGAAGATAGGAGACATCAGGGTGGTGGTCAGTGGGGCCGGAGCGGCGGCGGTTTCCTGCATCAGGCTTTATTTTACCCTGGGGGTCAAACCTGCCAATGTCATAATGACCGACAGCCGGGGAGTTCTGAACCGCCGGCGTAATGACCTGAACCCCATCAAACAGCAGTTCGTCACCGACCGCGACCTCAACACTCTGGAAGAGGCCATGGCAGACGCCGATGTTTTCCTGGGGCTGTCGGCCGGGAATATCGTCACCCCTGAGATGATCAGGAGTATGGCACCTCAGCCTATCGTGATGGCCCTGGCCAATCCCGATCCTGAGATTCCCTATGATGTGGCAAAAGCCAGCCGGAACGATATTATCATGGCCACGGGGAGGAGCGATTTTCCCAACCAGGTCAACAACGTTCTGGGATTTCCCTACATATTCAGGGGAGCTCTGGATGTCAGGGCCAGCACCATCAATGAAGAGATGAAGATTGCCGCCGTCATGGCCCTGGCGCAGCTTGCCAGGGAGGATGTGCCCGACATCGTCTGCCAGGCGTATAATCTGCAAAATATCTCTTTTGGGAGAGACTACCTGATCCCCAAACCTCTGGATTCCAGGCTCATCACCACGGTTGCCCCTGCCGTTGCCCGGGCGGCCATGGCTTCCGGAGTCGCCCGTAAAGCCATCCCCGACTGGGAAGAATACAAGAGGGAGCTGGAGAAAAGACTCGGCAGTGAAAACAGGCTGATCCTGTACATCCGCAGCCAGGCACAGCAAAACCCCCGGCGGCTGGTATTTGCCGAAGCTAACAATTTCAAGGTCCTCAAGGCTGCCGAGGCCGTCATCAGGGAAGGGATTGCGTACCCTGTGCTGATCGGCGACAAGGAGACCATCCACGCCCTTATCAAAGAGAACCAGCTGCATATTCCGGCTCCCGAAATCGTGGATTTCTTTGATCCTGCCCTGGCAGAGCGGAAGGAAGAATATGCCCGTCTTCTCTACGAAAAGAGAAAACGCAAGGGGATGACCCTGGAAGATGCCCGCGACTGCATGCTCAACCGCGACTATTACGGGGCCATGATGGTGGAAACAGGAGAAGCCGACGCCCTTCTGTCAGGTTTTTCACGGAAATATTCCGACACCATCAGGCCAGCCCTTCATGTCATCGGTGTGAAGGAGACTTTTAACCAGATTGCGGGGATGTACATCATGCTGACCAGAAGGGGGCCCCTCTTTCTGGCCGACACCACGGTCAACATCACACCATCGGCCAGGACCCTGGTGGAGATCACCCTTCTCACAGCCCAGGAAATCAGAAAGTTCAACATTGAGCCGGTGATTGCCTTTGCCTCCTTCTCCAATTTCGGATCGTACAAAGGCCCCGGCGACCATAGGGAGGTACGCGAAGCCGTGGCCATTCTGCACCACGACTATCCTGACCTGGTAGTCGACGGGGAAATGCAGACCAATTATATTTTTGACCGGGAAATGAGGCAGCAGAAATTTCCCTTTACCCGTATCGGAGAGAAGGAAGTCAATACTATCATTTTTCCCGACCTCAACTCAGGGAATATCTTTTACAAGGGGCTGAGCGGACTGGGAGCAGCAGAAGCCATAGGGCCGGTCCTGCTGGGGATGAAAAAACCGGTACATATCCTTCAGATGGAAAGCGCCGTGCGGGAAATCGTCAACATGGCGGCCATTGCCGTCATCGACGCCCAGGATTCAGGGAAGGTTAAGCTGAAAGGAAATCCGTGATCAGAGGAAGGGAAATCAGAACCCGGGGGTCAATTTTCGATTTGTTGTTTCAGCCATTGTGGCCGGTTGGTGGTGAAGTGGGTAATTCCCAGCGAGGAGAGGCGTTTTGCCTCCTCAGGATCGTCGACAGTCCAGCACCAGAGATCAAGGTCGAGGTCACGGGCAGCCTTTACCAATTCCTCATCAATGGCTGAGTACTGCATATTTATGCCATCGAGGCCATTTTCCTTCACTTCGGCCACTCTTTTAAGGGCGCTGTTGCGGGAACCGGAAAGCCACAACGCTTTGTTCGCGGGAAAATTCGTTTTCACCGCCACAATGGTTTCCCATCCGAAAGCGATGAAAACCACCTGATCGCGGTGTTCGCTTTTGGCCATAATTCTCGAGAGGTGAGGGATGACCTCATCCCCGCACTTGATTTCTACCACCAGGGTTTTCCCCAGGGGGAGGGTAGCCAGGATCTCTTCAAGATAGGGAATGCGTTCTCCTTTGAAGCGGGCATCTTTCCAGCTGCCTGCGTCAAGGTCACGGAGAATGAGTGACGGGGTGTTTTTGATGGTCAGGTTCTTTCCTCCGCAGGTGCGGTGGGTATCTTTGTCATGGATCACCATGATGCGGTTATCAGCGGCCAGATGAATGTCGATTTCCACGGCGTCGGCTCCCTTTTCCCAGGCCAGCCTGGCAGCGGCCACGGTATTCTCAGGAGCGTCGTGCGAAGCTCCACGATGTGCTACATAAAAATTCTGGGCCTTCAGAAGAGGCATCAGCATCATCAGGAATGCGGTGAGGAAAACTCTGTTCATGAGATAAAGCTTGAGTCACGAAGATACCAGCTTTGCACAATTTTTTCATCAATTCCGGTAAAAAAGATAGTTTTGCTTGATATTTTCGTCCATGATTTCCAGAATCGTCACATATGCCGGAATAGGAATGATGAAGCTGTTTTCGCGGCTTCCCTTCGGTGTGTTGTACCTGGTCTCCGACCTCTTCTATGTTTTGATCTATCATATAGCCGGTTATCGCAGGAAGGTCACCCGGAGGAACCTGGAGAGGTCCTTCCCCGAAAAGGGAGTCGCGGAGAGGAGAGAGATTGAACGCCGCTATTACCGTTATCTTTGCGACATTCTGCTGGAGAGTATTAAAACCGGAGCCATGAGTGGCAGGCAGTTGTCGGAGAGAATGGTGTTTCGCAATCCGGAACTGGTGAACCGGTATTTTAAGGAGGGGAAAAGCGTCATCGTGCTGGCCCTCCATTACGGGAACTGGGAGTGGCTTCTTCACATGCCGCAGCACATCGGGCACCATCATTTTTTTGTATACAAGCCGCTCAGAAACGGGATTTTCGATGCCTTTCTGAATGACATACGGGGTCGTTTCGGGGGAGAGCCGGTTTCCATGTCGATCGTTTTGCGCAAGCTTCTGGAAGCCGAAAAAGAAGGCACTCCGGTGTTGACATGGCTGGCGGCAGATCAGGCCCCGCCGTGGAACCATCCTTTCTGGACCACCTTCATGCACCAGAAAACCATCTTTTTCAACGGGCCGGCACGGCTGGGGCAGCGCTTCGGTCATCCGGTGCTGTTCCAGCGGGTGCGCAGAACAGGCAGGGGAAGATACGAAACCTGGTTTGAAACCCTTTTCGAAGATCCACGGGAGATTCCCGAGGAGGTCATGATCAACGCGTACATCACCAAAGCCGAAGCGGTCATCAGGGAGGAACCCTGTTGTTACCTGTGGTCGCACCGCCGCTGGAAATACCCCTTTCCCGGGGCCCCGCCCTCTTATTGATCACAGGGATAGGAGAAAAAAGATTGAGTTTATGACAGAAGAGACCACACAGAAACCGTCGCCTTTCGACCTGCACACGATCGGGATTTTCCTTCTCAAGGGGATTTCCTGGCTTCCCTTTTGGATGATTTATGGGCTGTCGGATTTGATGGCGTTCATCCTCCGGTATGTGATCGGCTACCGGCGCAAGGTAATTCTTGACAATCTGCGCCATGCCTTTCCGGAATATGGAGAGAAGGAGATTTCCCGGCTGATGTGGAGGTTTTACCGCCATTTCAGTGACATTACCCTGGAATCGCTGAAGGGGTACAGCATGTCGCGTGAGGCCTTCAGCAAAAGAATCATCTTCAGGGGAGTGGAGGAGATGAATGCCCTGGCAGAAAAGGGGAAAAGCGTGGTCGTGCTGGGATTTCACTATAACAACTGGGAATGGAGCGGATTTGGACAGGTTTACCTGAAACACAAATACCTGGTGGTATACAATCCCATGAGGGGAAATCCCCGTTTTGAGGAGTATCTCCTGAAGATCAGGGAACGCTGGGGTGCCCTGACCATACCTGTACACAAGTCAGCCCGCACTTTGCTGGAATCTGACCGGTCGCAGATCCCGGTGGCTCTGGTACTGGCGGGAGACCAGCGCCCTCCCTTCATCACCCGATTCTGGACCACCTTTATGAATCAGGAAGCCTGTTTTAACCAGGGGGGAGGAAAAATCGCCATGAAAACCAACCAGCCGGTCTTCTTTCACCTCACCAGGAAGATCCGCCGCGGATACTACGAGGTCTCCTTCATTCCGCTGATCATGGATCCCTCTCAGTCGTCAGAACAGGAGATCCTTCTCGCCTATGTCAGGACCATGGAGAAATATATCAGGGAAGATCCCGCTTATTACCTATGGTCGCACAAAAGGTGGAAACAGGAGCGGCCCGGGGATTATCAGTTGTATTAAGAGAAAAGAGGGATGGTGAAGGTAAAGCTGGACTACCGTGAAAAGGTGTTCCTTCCGGCGCTCAGGCAGGGGATGAAGACCGCCCTTTGGCTGTTAAAGCTCACCATTCCGGTCTCTCTGGGGGTTTTTCTGCTCGACTGGCTGGGAGTCCTCGAAGCAATTTCCCGCCTCACCGGTCCTTTGTTCAGCCTTTTCGGGCTTTCGGGGAAAGCCTCCATCGTACTCATTACAGGCTATTTCACCAATATCTATTCGGTAATTGCCGTGATGGCCACCCTCGATCTCACCCTTCGCGAAGGTCTGATCCTGGCCAATATGTGTCTGATTGCCCATGCCCTGATCGTGGAATCGGGAATTCAGAAAAAGACGGGATCGTCGCCCTGGCGGATGACTCTGCTGAGGCTGATCACAGGCTTTGTTGCCGCGTGGATCCTGAACCTTCTGCTTCCTGACATCGCGGGGAAGATCATCCCCGGCACGGAAGTGCCCCACAGGGAGTTCCTCCCGGCCTTCCTGGAATGGCTGAAGGCCATCGGCATAACCTCCCTGAAAATTGTCATTTTGGTGAATGTGCTTTTGGTATTGCAGAAACTGCTGAGTGAGCTGGGCATTCTGAAATGTCTGGAGCGTCCTTTTTATCCCTTGCTCACGGTGATGGGACTCCCCCAAAAGAGCAGTTTTCTCTGGCTGGTCGCCAATACCCTGGGACTCTCCTACGGGGGAGCCATCATGATCAGCCAGGCTGCCGAGGGAGCCCTGTCGCGCTCCGATGCCGACCTGCTCAACCACCACATCGCCATTTCCCACTCTCAGTTCGAGGATACCCTGCTTTTTGCCGCCATGGGATTCAGTATTCCCTGGCTGGTGTTTCCCCGTTTTTTCCTGGCCATCGCGGTGGTATGGCTGCGCAGGCTGGAACTCCGCCTGTTCCGGAAGCCTGGGAACGTCCTTACTGGCAGGAGAGAATAAAGCCCACCTTGGGGATATTTTCGATTCTGATAGAGGGGTCGGCGGCGAAATATTTACGCAGCTTGGAGATGAAGACGTCGAGGCTTCTTCCGGCGAAATAGTCGTTTTCGCCCCATATGGCGGTCAGGATCTGTTCCCTTCTGACAATATTGTTTCTCGAAGAACAGAGCAGACGGAGCACTTCAGCCTCCCTGCGCGTCAGCCTCCTGATGTTGTCTCCCTGCTTCAGCGCCTGGTTGGCAAAGTCGAACTGAAAGCTCCCGATCAGGAAGAGGGCATTGGCTTCCGGAGTATCAGGCAGTCCGGCACGGTTAACCACAGCTTTGATCCTGCAGAGGAGTTCATCCTCATCGAAAGGCTTGGTGATATAATCATCGGCTCCCAGGCCATAGCCTTTCAGCTTATCCTCTTTCATGGAACGGGCGGTCAGGAAGATGACCGGCAAATCAGGGCTGAGGGCCTTCAGGGTTTTGGCCAGGGAGAATCCGTCAAGCCGGGGAAGCATAACATCGAGGATGCAGAAGTTGAAGTTCCCCGGGCGGAAAGCCTTTAATGCCGACTCCCCGTCACGGTAGAGCTTCACATCGAGTCCGTGGCTTTCCAGAAATTCAACCAGCAAAAAACCAAGGTTAAGGTCATCCTCGGCTATAAGAATTTTCAATTGCTTCTCAATCATTCTGTTTTTATTCCCGCAGGTATTAAAAGTGTAAAAGTACTCCCTTTTCCCGGCTCACTGGTGACCGAGATTCTCCCGTTATGGGCGTTGACCACGCTTTTAACATAGGAGAGGCCTATTCCGAACCCTTTGGTATTATGGACATCACCAGTGGGAACGCGGTAATATTTATCAAAAATAAATTTCTGGTATTTCAGGGGGATTCCTATTCCGTTGTCGGAAATTTCGATAGCCAGGAAGTTCCCTGATCTGAAACACCTTATCCTGACACGGGGAGGGTCATTGGCTGCATATTTTAACGCATTCACCAGTATATTGCTCAGGGCATTGGCCAGGTGAAGCCTGTCGGCCTGAAGGGTGTCGTCACCTTCGGGGAGATCGGTTGTGATGGTCCCGCCTTTTTCTTCGGCCAGCATTTTAATGGAATCTATGGCGTCAGCAACAATATCGTGGGTTCTTTCCGGGTGAAAACGATAATCAAAATCCTCCCTTTCAATGGCTGCCAGGTCGAGGAGTGATTCCACCTGATGCTGCAGTTTCAGGTTTTCCTTGAAGATCAGGTCGCCATACTCCTTTTGCTTTTCCTGGTTATCAGCGGCTCTGCCCTTTCTGATCAGGTTGGCAGCCAGGGCAATGCTGGTGATGGGCGTTTTGAACTCATGGGTGACATTGTTGATCAGTTCCTTAATATTCTCGGCCAGACGCAGTTCATCGCGGTACCACCCCACCATCTGAAGGATGGAGAGGATGATCAGCAGGACCAGCACCACCGAGGAAAAGAGCATCATTCCGGCCTGACTGAGGAAAAAGCGGGTTCTGTCGGGGAAACTGACCACCATCTGGTATCCGCTGGTTTGCAACACTTCCCTCAGGCTTTGGGTATAGCAAGTGCCCTGCCTGATAAAGAGGTTGACGGGACCGCTTCTGATGGTATCCTGATCATTCCGTGTGATGAAGAGGTCATATTCCAGATCGATGTCATAGACCGCCAGTTCCGAATCGATGGAAGCATGGATCTGATCCCAGATGCCGGGCGAAATCGTCTGCGATCCCGAAAAAAGGGTATCGCATTTCATGCACTCACGCATGGCATCACATACCAGACGGTCATTGTTAAGGTTGGCAATGGTTTTGTCGAGAGCCAGGTCGACGCTGTTCCGGAATACCTTCTCCTGGAATCTTACGGAATAGACAATCCACTTGACCTGGATCAGGAGCAGGATCACCAACATGGCCATGGTCACCCAAAAGAGATATTTCCGCAAGGATTTCTTCATACATTACTTTTCAAATATTCCAGAACTGGTTTCAATTGCCGGGGGACCATGGTGCTGATAATGGTCTCCCGCTACCGGAGAGCAAATTTAGCCAAAATAAAAGAGTAAAAACTCTAATTTAACATCGCGTTAACATCGCGATAACACTTATTTGGAACGGTTATAAATACTTTTGTACTAGTTGAAATTTAAAAAAACAGAAATTATGAAAAAGTTGTTATTCATTTTAGCGATTATTGCAGTCTACGGATTGTCCGCCACCACAGTCAATGCCAATGAGGTTTCGGCTGATAAAGCAAAAATAACCATTGTTGCCGACGATAATGCACCCGACGGAGAAAAAGCCAAGAAGGCTGAAAAGAAGGCCGATGCTGGTTGTGCAACCAAGGAAGCTGCCAAGACCGGTTGTGGTGAAAAAGAAAAAGCTGCCTGTGCAGAAAAGGGGAAATCCTGTTGTGGAAGCCAGGAAGCTGCTCCGGTTCCTGCAAAAAAGAAATAAGGTCCTCAGGGATTTTACAGAAAAGGTATCCAATAGGGTACCTTTTTTTTATTGTCTGGTTTTGAGTAATTTTGAAGAAAAAGGAAGCCTGTGCAGGAGGCGATGTACTGGAGTCCCGCAGAATCGGGAAAAGTCAGGTGTGAGCTTTGTCCGCATACTTGCCTGATTGGTGAAGGCAAGGCGGGGATTTGCCGGGTGAGGGTGAACCGGGGTGGGAAGCTAACTACCCTTGTGAACGGACGTTTGTCGGCCATACATGGTGATCCTGTTGAGAAAAAGCCGCTGTACCATTTTCATCCGGGCCGGCAGATTCTCTCGGTGGGCACCAGGGGATGCAACCTGAAGTGTTCGTTTTGCCAGAACCATCATCTGTCCCAGGGCGAGTTCTTATCACCGGGTCATGAGACCATGGTCACCCCCGGTGAGTTGGCCGGAATAGCCCTTTCCATGGACGATAATACAGGAGTAGCCTATACCTATAACGAGCCGACGGTATTCTACGAGTACATGCTGGCCGCTGCCGGGGAGGTCAGAAAAGCCGGATTGAAAAATGTGGTCGTGACCAACGGGTACATACAGCCCGAACCCCTCAGGGAGTTGCTGCCCGTCATCGATGCCTTCAACGTAGACCTGAAGTCGTTCAGTGATGACTTTTACCTCAGGATGACGGGGGGAAGGCTGGCGCCAGTTCTGGAGAGCCTGAAAATGATTTCCGCAGCAGGCAGGCATCTGGAAATTACGCTTTTGGTGATTCCCACGCTGAATGATTCCGAAGAGGAGTTCCGTGAAATGACGCAGTGGATTTCTGCGGAACTGGGGAAAGAGGTCCCCCTTCATTTGTCCAGGTATTTTCCCGCCTGGAAGCTGACCCTGCCTCCTACGCCGGTCGCGACTCTGGACAGGTTTGCCGCTATTGCTGAGAAAGAACTGCACTATGTCTATACCGGGAATGTCACCGACGGCCGTCACTCTTCAACCTGGTGTCCTGAATGCAGGAGTGAGGTGATCCGCAGGGAGTGGCCCGGTGCTGAAACAGACGGCATGATGCCTACCGGGCACTGCCGGAAATGTGGTGCCACCATTTCAGGAATCTTTTAATTCCTGATTTTCCAATGATTGTTGTATCTTTGCGGCCTGAATAAGAGAACAATTCCCTTTAATTTCATGAAATGACCATGCAATTTTCTTCACCAGCCTGCATGAATAAGTACATGGTCATTGCATCTGTTTCACGGAATGAACAAACACAACAAAATGGTTTAAACAGATGAAATACTCATGCAACTTTTATGCACCAGTCGTGATGATTAGCCACATGGGTATTACATGTGTTTCCAATAACATGCCATAAAATCGTAATAATATTAACACATGAAATTCGACGATTTCAACCTTACCCCCGAGTTACTGGAAGCTATATGGTACATGGGATACCGCGATGCTACGCCGATCCAGGAACAAGCCATTCCTCCCATCACCGAAGGCCGCGACCTGATTGCCAGTGCCCAGACCGGCACCGGCAAGACTGCCGCCTTCCTGCTTCCCGTCCTTGATTTCCAGGCGCGCAAGCCTACGTCCGACACCAATACGCTGATTCTGGTTCCCACCCGGGAACTGGCCATACAGATCGACCAGCAGATCCAGGGACTGGCCTATACCCTCAATGTCACCTCCATCGCCATATACGGAGGAGGTGACGGCAGTGAATGGGGGCAGCAAAAGACAGCCCTGACCCAAGGAGCCGATATCATCGTGGCCACTCCGGGGAAACTGATCAGCCACCTCAGCCAGGGGTATGTCAAATTCGACATGATTGAACACCTTATTCTCGACGAGGCCGACCGCATGCTTGATATCGGCTTTTACGATGACATCATGAAGATCATCTCCTTTCTGCCCAAGAAACGGCAAACCCTGATGTTCAGCGCTACCATGCCCCCGAAGATCAGGTCACTGTCAAAGATGATCCTCACCAATCCCGTAGAGATTGCCCTGGAGATGTCGAAACCTGCAGAAGGAGTTACCCAGGTAGCCTATCTGGTGCATGAAAACCAGAAAACGCCTCTGCTTCGGACCATCATTGCCGACAAACCGGAATTCAGGAGCATCCTGATTTTTTCCTCGACAAAACGCAAGGTGAACGACATTGTGAAGGGGCTTCGTTCGAAGTCGTGGAAGACAGAGGGTATCTCTTCAGACCTGGAACAAAAGGAAAGGGAGGCTATTTTACTGCGTTTCAAATCACGGGAAACCAGGGTGCTGGTAGCTACTGATGTGCTGAGCCGCGGGATTGATATCAAAGACATCAATCTGGTCATCAATTACGATGCGCCGGGGGATGCCGAGGATTACGTGCACCGGGTAGGCCGGACGGCGCGTGCCGAGACAACGGGGATGGCCATTACGCTGATCAATGAGGCCGACATGCAGAAAATGAGCCGCATTGAAAACCTTATTGGCAATGAAGTTCCCAAGGCTGAGCTGCCCGAAGAGCTGGGGAGTGGTCCCCAGTGGTCATTGCGCCATTCCACTCCGCGTGATCATCTTCGCAGCAAGGGCGGAGCCGCCAAAGGAAGCCGCCCCGGAAATCAAAGAGGTCCAAGCGGGAAAAACCCGGGAAGAAGTCAGGGTGATCGCCGGAACTCTGGCCCTTCATCTGGCGAAAAATCAGGGAGTACGCATGATTCAAGATCAGGGAACACCGCTGAAAGTAGTCAGGGTAAGGAGCGCAGAAGCATGAAATTGATAAAAGCCGGTTCTTCCGCTTCAGAACCTGAGGGACCAGGAAACTGAAGGCACTATGGGCAGCATGGAGATCTGCTGAAAGGCATCATCATTTTTGTAATAAAAGTAAGGGTTTAACCGGTTGTAAACATTATATACCGAAAACTTCCAGGTTCGTTCCCTGCTCCCTTTGAGTTTTTTTGAGGCTGAATAGGCCAGGTCAAGGTGATGAAAGGGGGGCATCCTGTAGTTATTGGGATGAGGAAAGGATTCGTACCAGGAGAAGTGTTTCAGGTAGGGAAAGTCGTTGTCCAGTCCCGGGAGCAACATCGCCTGAATATGTTCGTCGGGGATGGTGATGGCGTTTCCCGAGGCAATCACAAAAGCGCAGGTGATCAGTTTTTGTTTGGCGGGGGTATCTGCCAGACGGTAGTTGGCCAGAAGGGAGAAGTCGTGGCGCCGGTCATGTTTGAAAGGAAAGTATTTACCGCCGTTGATTTCTTCGAATTTTCTCCAGGCCCATGAGAGGGTATAGGCAGCCCAGCCTGTCAGCCTTCCCGAACTCTTCTCGGCCATGATTTCAGCCCCGTAATTGAGTCCTTCTCCCGACACGGTCATTTCCTCCCATTCTTTCCCGGAACCTGCCCAAAGGATCACACCGGGGCGGTATTCGAGAAGGTTTTTCATTGGTTTATAATAGATATCGGCTTCGAGGGTCCATCCGGTGACAGGAGTCATGCGAACGCCGAGGTCGGCCAGCCATGCATCAGCCGGGAGGGTATTATCACTTGCCGATACCCAAAGGTCGGTAGGCATGTTAAGGGCATTGTTGGTAAGGAGGTGAATGGTCTGGACCATTCTCTGAGCCGAGAGTTTCAGGTCACACCGGTCATTCAGGGAATAGCGTGATGAAAACCTGGGTTCTGCATAGATTCTGGTCTTATTCCCCGAAATGAACGTCAGCAGTCGCATTCCGGCAATCACGTTTAACCTTTCTGACAGGGTCATTTCATCTTCCGCATAAAAGGAGACCGATTGGGCTTTGGCCGGAGGCATGGCCGGAGGGGCGATCCCGGTTGAATACCCTGAAACGGATGTCAGTTCCGGAGAGAACCTCTGCCATGACCATTGGTAGCCGAACCTGACGGTGTGGTGGTCAAGAGAAAGATCAAAATCCCCCTTCAGGGAGTATTCTTCCAGTCCGCTCCTTGTGTACTGTCCTGTTTTATCTCTGCCCGAACTGTTTTCGAACTGTTCATTAAAATGGTAGAGGCTGTGGTAAGCGGAAGTGTTCATGAACAGCCGGGGGGTGATGACCATGTTCCAACGGGCCACCGAGGTATAATTTCCCCATTTAAAGCTGTACCTGTCGGTAGTCAGCGAGTCTTTCGAGTTGACGAAATACTGGTCCCGGCCCTGATAGTGGCTCAGGTAGAGACGGTTTCTCTGTCCGATGGTCCAGTTAATCTTGGCATTCAGGTCATAGAAGGTATATCCCAGGGATTCCAGGTCACCGGAAATCATCTGTTCCAGCCTCAAAGGAAGGTCGATCCATGATCGTCGCCCCGAGAACATGTAGGAGGCCTTCTCCTTTTTGACCGGGCCTTCCAGCATCAATCTTCCCGAGACAGGACTGATGGTGCATGTTCCCCCGGCATCGTGCATGTTACCCTCCTTCATAGCCAGGTCCACCACCGAAGAAAGTCTGCCTCCGTAACGTGCGGGGATTCCCCCTTTGAAGAAGCGCATATCTCTGATGGCATCGGTGTTAAAGGTGGAAAGGTAACCGAAGAGGTGGTTGGTGTTGTACACAGGCACGCCATCAAGGAGGATGAGGTTCTGGTCGTGTGACCCTCCGCGGACATTGATCCCCGCTGTTCCTTCATTTCCTGACTTTACGCCGGGCAGGAGCTGGATGGTCTTCATGGCGTCGGATTCTCCCAGGAGGGCCGGAGAAAGCTCTATCCTGGCCGGGTGGAGATAATAGACTCCCGGCAAAACGGTACGTACAAGGGTATTTTCCTTGTTGGTGCCTGAAACTTCAATTTCGCCGACCTGCAGTCCGGGCGACAAGTCCCAGTTGACCACCGTATCGCTGCGAACATCCACGTTCTTCGTGATTACTGGGTATCCCACAAAAGAGACTTCCAGGTTGTGATGGCCTGCCGGCAAGGTTAGAGCGTAATATCCGTAGGCATTTGATGAGGTTCCCTTCCGGAGGGAAGGCGCCCACACGGAAGCTCCTGCCAATTGCTCCCCTGACACCACGTCCCTGATCACCCCCGAAAGAGTGACCCTGGGATTTTCCTGCGCAATGAGCTCCATCACTGATACCAGGATCAGCAGGAACAAAGGGCTACGCTTCATGTGTTTATACTATCTGGTGTAACAGATCATTAATGTTTCTGCGTTTCGTCGCTTCTGCGTGAAAGCCGCTGAAAGTGAGGACCTCACATTCCAACGATTCTTTGACCATCATGAGATTCAGAAATTTACTCTGTGAACTCCACAACATGGGCACTCACGGTAACCGTCCTTTTGACATAAAAGATCAGATAAGAGGCAAGGTGTTCTTCCACGGTCATATTGACGATGGCCTTTGAACTTCCGGTAAGGTCGGTTCCTTTGAGCATGTCGGCCCGGGCTTTCTCGA
The DNA here is from genome assembly GCA_964461455.1 of uncultured Prolixibacteraceae bacterium. Lineage (GTDB taxonomy): Bacteria > Bacteroidota > Bacteroidia > Bacteroidales > Prolixibacteraceae > UBA1413. Next base: position 116,776 of record CAYWUJ010000001.1, read on the forward strand.
TCAGGGCCTTATGTGAAAGTCCCCCGATTCCCATGATATAGGTGGCATCAGAGGATCCGCTGATTCTTTCAACCACTTTAAAGTTCTTTTTGCTCAACTCGACACTGGTCATATTGCCTGTCAGGTTGCCCACCAGGGCAGTATGGATGCCACATCCCTGGAAGAGGAAAGTAACCAGGAGAAGAGCCATGGCGATTTTCAGATTTTTCATAGAAGATTTGATTTTGGATGATTCGTTAAACGGATTGAATTCCGGTCTCCGGGCACACCCCTGGTGAGGAGCTTATCGTCCTTCACGGAAAGGGAAGCTATCGCAGTTCTTAAGCTGGGAAATCCTCCCCGGGAGCGTTGGCCGGCAGATGGCTACCCCGGGGAGGACCTCAGACCAGGCGGTTGGCCCCCGTATTCCCTTCCATGAACCTTTTTACACAATTTCTTTGCATGTGTATTATATTATGTTTGTGTAATAATTCCTGCTAAGCACAGATAATTCTCATTTGCCATTTGATCATTGTGATTGGTTCTTGTGGCATATCATCATTTCAAGGTTTTGCTGTTTCTGGTACAGTGATATCGAACTGACTGATAGTGTAAGAGCCAAAAATGCCCTTTCCGTTTTCAATATTGGAATAGATATCAAGGGGTGTATGAAAAACAGGCATATCGCCGATCACCCCCAGATCGTACTGAATCAACGCCGACTTCATGTATTGATCAAGGTGCTTGTCTGCATTGATGATATATACATATAATGCATAATCAATAATGTCATCAGATCTTGGCCATTTTCTTGGAATATTGAAAGAAACGGTTGAACCGTTGAAAACACCATCGTCTAGCCGTGCAAAAAAATGATATGAATACGCAATCCCTTCCCTCACCTCACTATCTCTCGTCCGGTTAAAGTCGTCAAACAACAATAGGTCAGAATAGACATAGGTTTCATAAAAAAAATCATCACTTGTCAGGCTTCTTTCTTTCATTCCAACCCAATAGAAATTCTTTTCATTTAGGTTATCTTCTATCGTGACTTTAACGAGGTTCGACTCTTTTAATGCAGTCGTATATATTTTAGGGTTAATAGGAACTTTTGTTGTAGCGGTAACAAGTGATTCATCTGGGAAAAGAATACCTAACCGATATTCAACGCCTGAAACAGGAAGAACATCAGCCTCATAGAAACCTTGCCCTTGATGAACCAACTGAAATACCTTTTTTTCACCAGTTATTTCAACTTTGGCGTTAATGATAGATGGGAAGATCTCCGGAAGGTCGGATTTAACTGATTCGCTAATATGTACCCGGATGACTGAATCTGGAACTAACAGGGAGTTAATCACAACATTTCCTCTATAATAAGGGAAATCGGGATCTACCTGACTAACACAAGATGCCAATATAAAAGTCAAAAGAATTGAGACAACTAAACGAGTCATTTTACTTAATGTTAACTAGCCACCATCAATCAATTCTAAGAAAACGGGACCGGGATTATCCGGTCCCGTTACTCTTTACTGTTTCAAGTACATTCTCGCTTTTCCATGGTCTGGCATTAAATTATATCCATCCGTAGAAGAGCTTGGACCGCTCTTTCTTTCCCAATACTGGACGATTACCTCACCGAAGTCCTCATCCT
>CAYWUJ010000001.1:118511-126448 GCA_964461455.1 uncultured Prolixibacteraceae bacterium
GGACCGCTCTTTCTTTCCCAATACTGGACGATTACCTCACCGAAGTCCTCATCCTTAGCAGCTATCTTGAATTCGATACCCGGAGAAACCGAAATATCGATAATCTTGAATACCTGCACCTTGAAGGTAAGTCCAAGCTTTATGGTCTTGCCATCCCCTGCCCCGTCATCTTCCACCAGAATGATCCTGTAGGAATAGGAATTACTCCGCACATCCCAGGGGAACAAATAGTGGTTGTAAGTACACCACTCACCTTTCTGCTGGCTCCTGGTCTTTTGCCCCAGACTATTCACACCCACACTCGGGTATGCTATATTGGTATTTCCCGGAAGACGCAAATAGGAGGTTTTATACTGGAGTTCAATCTTCCCGTCAAAAAGACCACAGCACCATCTCCAGCATTCGGAGTCAATATAGATCTTGTCAACCACATCTCTAGAGCCATTACTTCTCCAACTGGCATAAGATTCATATCCAGAGGTAAGTGGTGAAGCATTTCCTGAGGCATCTATTGCCCTGACTGAATAAGTATAATGATCTCCAAGACTTAAGTACTGATCATAATAATTGATCTGGTTCCCGTCAACAGTGGCCAGCAGGTAATTGGGATTTGTTGAATATTGCCGGTAAATTTCATAGGCAACAGCTCCTGGAACCTGGGTCCAGTTGATCTGAATCGTATAAGGGCCGGCAGGGTGAACGCTAAAACCTCCCGGCGTTTCAACGGCCATAGAGGTTGCTGATTTGAGCCCCTCTTCAATGGTCTTACCGCCTGTTGAAATGGCTTTCCCTTCAGGATAGGTATAAAGAGACCTCCTTTCCATCAGCCTTTGATCAAAATTCCTGCTGTCCACAACCTCAATCACGGGCTCTGTTGCCGATACAGAGGCAGATTTCAACTGGTGTCCAGCATATTCATAAGCCTCCACAGCAGTTACATCACGCTCATTTTCAGGAATGACAAAACCATCAGGATCCACCCTCATCATGCCATCAGCATCAACCCTTTCTGCCAGTCTGACCAACAGGACAGGAGTGTGGATATCATCTTCAAAACACAAGGTCTCTCCACCTGCCACATCATATCCGGTAACTGCGGTTTTCTCCCCCTCATTATAATTGACAGGCAGACCAACAACCATTGGAGACATCGCTGCAGGATCCCAATCGTTAAAATAAACCGGACAGGAAATCTGAAGATTTTTATAACTCCGGACTGAGTTCATCACCCCTGAGAAATCAATCCCATTCTCCCCCGCAACATGATTCAGCAATGCTGAGAAAGTCAAATTTCCGTACTTTTCAGATTCGATCTCTTTATCCTTGATCAGGTCGAAAAGAATATCATAATCACCGGTAAACTGTTTCCCGATTTCAAAATGGAGGAAATGCTTCACGCTGTTATCGGCAAGCGATAAGGCCAGGACCCTGGCCAATGTTTGGTGAATTTCATCAAGTGCGAAAACCTGGGTGTTTTGTGCAGAAGGCTCAGGACAGAACTCAGGCAGGTCGGGTTCCTTCTGACATGCAGCGAAGATCACCAAAAGCAGGCATAACCCTATAAACTTACTGTTCATTTTTTGGTTTTTAAGAAAACTCGGCACTAAGCCCCATTTTGCAGATGCCGCTTGCAAAATTGGTTCCCGTATCGTAGCTTTGCTTAGGCTTTTTCACAAAGCCCATCCTCCCCGGGACGGAAACAAAGTAACGCGTGGGACCCCCGGGGAGGCTCTGTGATGAACCTGTTCTTCCCTATCTTCACGAGGTTATCCATAACATTACTTCATTGGTTATTCCATCCATTCCTGCTCCCGGAATATGACTTCCCGGCGGCCTCAGGGTTTGTAAATCCTTTACTAAATTTATACAATTACAGCGGCAACTGCAATACCCTAGTTTTCAGGTTAGAAGACAAATCCCCTATAATCATTTTACTCTCAGTTGAATAATCTAAACATTTAAATACATGTTCTAAAACACAATTCCGGCTTCAGCGTCCATCCACAGATACACAAGTCGCGCAACCGGTTAAGAATTCAAACTGATCAACTGAATCGAAATACGAGAAATGGCCTCCGGAAATGTTAAGAATTACCGGAACACTGAGTTGGATCTCAATGGCCAACAATCAAATGACATTTATGTGAAATAGAGGAATGCGAATGCCGGGCAGCACTCACTTTTTAGAAAAACAGGGAGAAAAAGGGATTATAATGCTCCCAAAACTTTTGCTACGGCCTTGTAATCATTTTCTGCATCGACCTGTTGGTTGACATACTTTACCGTGCCATCCTTGCCTATGACAAAGGTCCACCGCTGCGTGGTCACCCCCCTGTTGAGGATCACCTCCATATCGTCCACATTCCTGATGATTTGCCCGCCGGCACTCAAAGGCACCCCGAACAAACGGGCAACGGCTCCCTCCGGATCTGACAATAAGGTAAAGTTGAGATTCTGGGCCTTCCTGAACACCTGCAGCGAAGATACGTCATCACCGCTGATACCGGCTACAACCGCATCCAGGGAGTTGAACTCACCGATATGGTCACGGTAACCACAGGCCTGCTTTGTGCACCCGCCAGTCATGGCTGCAGGATAAAAGTAGAGCACTACATTCTTCTTTCCCAGATGATCGCCCAGACCCCAAACCGTTTCGTCGTCTGAAACAGCTGAAAACAAAGGAACCTGGTCGCCAATCTTAATAACCCCTTGTGAGGATACTATCAGAGCGGCAGAAAACAGCAGCAAAAGAGTCAGAAATCCTTTCATAATATGTCGCTTTTAATTTTCACCTCGTTTCAAACCTACAGAAATTGAGCTGAAGTTAAGAAAAATCAAATCAATAACACGATTATTCAAGCCATATGGTCATAGAAAACCAGTTTTCAGGGTTCTTTGTACCCCTTTCCACACTTTTCAACCCATCTTCTCTTCAATCTTCCGTACCTTAACCTTAGCAAAAATAAACGCTGAAATTATGAAGTACCCATCCAGTGAACCCACACCATATCCCGTGAAACACATCCTTGTGTTTTTGCTGTTCGCGATCCTCATCCTGACCGGATTTTCAGGTTTCAGCCAGGAAACTGCCGACACTGCCAGGATCTACCGTATTGAAACCAGGGACGGAAATACTTACACCGGCACCATCGTTTCAGAAGAAGCAGGCTACATCATCCTGAACACTGACAAATTGGGGGAACTGAAAATCGCGGTTTCTGAGATTCAGTCCAGAACCGAACTCAAAGAAACCAGAAAAGTCGGCGACACATACTGGTTGCCCAATCCCCAGTCATCGCGCTATTTCTGGGCTCCCAACGGATACGGACTGGCCAAAGGGGAAGCCTATTACCAGAATATCTGGGTTTTATATAACCAGGTGTCGTATGGTTTTACTGATAACTTTTCCATTGGTGCAGGTATGGTCCCTCTCTTTCTTTTCGCCGGAACGGCCACCCCCTTTTGGGTGGTGCCCAAGTTTTCCATCCCCGTGAAAAAAGACCGGTTTAACCTCGGAACAGGGGCCTTCCTGGGAACCATCATCGGGGAAGAATCGGGGATTTTCGGTCTTCTTTACGGCACCGCAACAATCGGTAGCCGGGACAATAATTTCAGCTTTGGAATGGCCTATGGTTTTCTGGACGACCAGTGGGCAGATATTCCGATCTTTAATGTCAGTGCCATGTCACGACTGAGCACCAAATCCTACTTCATTTCCGAAAACTATATCATCAGTGCCGATGGAGAAACCGGAGTGATGCTTTCGGCAGGAGGCCGGAGTATCATACGCAGGGTTGGCCTGGACTACAGCCTCTGGATCCCTATATTTCCCGATATGGACGGATTCCTGGCCCTCCCCTTCCTGGGAGTGACCATCCCCATGAACAGTACCTCCCGTTGATCCTTAACTCCGGAATTCATCGTAACCCCACGTGTATCTACCCTATTTCCGGCCAATTGTACTATTTTTGTTCCGTCGATAAATGGTGAAAGTATGAGCCGGGTAGTTGTCGGATTGTCAGGAGGTGTAGATTCCAGCGTAGCCGCATTTCTGCTGAAACAGCAGGGACATGAGGTTTCAGGTCTCTTTATGGTCAACTGGCACGACCGTACTGGATCCCTGACCGGCGCATGCACCTGGGAGGACGACGCCCTGATTGCGGAAATGGTGGCCAAAAAACTGGACATCCCCTTCCGCATCGTCGACCTCAGCGAACACTACAGAAAACGCGTCGTGGACTATATGTTCGCAGAATACCAGGCCGGGCGCACCCCAAATCCCGATGTCCTCTGCAACCGCGAAATCAAATTCGATATCTTCCTCGATGAAGTGCTTAATACAGGAGCCGACTTCGTCGCCACAGGCCACTATTGCAGAAAAGAGGAGGCCCTGGTCAGTGGCCTTCCTGTTTATCGCCTCCTCGCGGGTACCGACCCGAACAAGGACCAGAGCTATTTTCTCTGCCAGCTCAGCCAGGCTCAACTGGCCAAATCCCTCTTTCCCATCGGGCACCTCCTGAAACCCGAAGTGCGCGAAATCGCCCGCAGGGAAAACCTGGCCACCGCAGAACGTAAGGACTCCCAGGGGATCTGTTTCGTCGGAAAAGTCGACCTCCCCACCTTCCTGCAACAACAATTGGAAACCCGCCCCGGAAATGTCATTGAAATTCCCGCGGCATTCATGGAGAAGAAAAAACAGGACGACACCGCCGAAAAAAACTGGAAAAAGATCTGCTTCCCCTACCCTTTCAAACCCTGGAACGGCAAGGTCATCGGCACTCACCAGGGAGCCCACTTCTATACCATCGGCCAGAGGAAAGGACTAAACATCGGAGGGCATACCGAACCTCTTTTCGTGCTGGCCACCGACGTTCAACGCAACATCATCTATGTGGGTGAAGGGCCCGAACATCCCGGACTCTACCGGAAAGGCCTCTTTATCGGAAACGAAAATATCCACTGGATCAGGGAAGACCTCCGTATGACTCCCACAGAAAGCCGGAAATTCCTGGTCAGGGTGCGGTACCGTCAACCCCTGGAAGAGGCCACCCTTCACATGAGGGACGACGGCCTCTGGATCCTCTTTGACAAGGATCAACGCGGAATCACCCCCGGACAGTTCGCCGCCTGGTACAATGAGGATGAACTCATTGGCTCGGGAGTCATATCGTAATAAAGGTCAAGATCGGGACCCGGAAATCGAAATAAATCCTTTCATCTGTGTCAGTGCGATAAGCATCACAATTTGGAAAATTAACCTTAATATTGCTTATACAAAAACTACTCAGATGAACAAAATATTCCTTGCGGCAACTTTAACCCTCCTGTTCCTGGCTGCTCCCTACAGCGCGCTGAAAGTATCTGCATGGTCCGAGCACCCCCTTCTGGTCCGTACGGCATTGAAAAACCACCCTGTGTGGCAAAAAACTGATTCGGTGCAAGCCAAAAGCCTGAAGAATTTTCTCATCGAAAACGAAAAGGAACTCGAGAAATTCCTCGCAGAACAGGAAGCATGGTCGGTGGCCAACCTTCCCGACTACGTCCCCTGTCCGGCAGAACTCGCCTTTAAGGCCACCGGCAACGCCGACGATATCCTCCACCGGTTCTATACCGCCATCAGGATCAACCCCCATGTGAAAATCCCCCTGTATCTGCATCTGCTGCCCAACGATTCCACCGGCGGAAGAGCGATTGCAGACCCCAGGGATATCTGCACCCTCGATGACATCACCTTTATGCTGCAGACCACCTACACCAGGGTGGAAGAAGGAGAACTGCTGGCCCCCTTTGAAGTGCTGGCCACCGCCAATGATGAGCCTGACTACGGATTCGACCTGGGACTCTTCGCAGACAACGGTACCGATTACGGATCAAAATACAACTTCGGGAGCCAGCCTTTTGGCAATCCCAAACTGGAATACGGCAGCCAGGCCCCCTTTCACATGGCATTTTACCACGAAGCTAAAATCCTCTACAAATTCGGCCCATTCCTGAAGCAGACCTACCTGAATTACCGCCTTTTCCTCTATAAGTCCCTGTCGGAATTTGCCTTCCGTCAGCAGCAACCCTACTGGGGCTGGCGCTTTATGGGATGGGGCATGCACTACATGGGCGACGTTTCCATGCCCTATCATATGCGGCCTCTCCCCGGGGTCAGCACTGCCCGCATGATGTGGACCAACCTGAAAGCGATGCTCGGATTCCCCAAAGCCAAGGACAACGCCGTACAACTGGTCTCCAACCGCCATACCGCCTTCGAGGAGTTCCAGTTGCAGGTCCTCAAAAAAGCCCTCCGGGAGAACAACTTCTCACATCCCTTTCTGCAGGCCCTGGCAGATCCCCTTCCTGTGGTTCCCTTTTCCCACGATTTCTTCCTGAATGTGGCGACCAAAGAATCGGCGGCTTCCGGAAAAGAAATCGACAAGATCCTGGGAAAGGAGATCCCCTCCCTGCTGGTTTCTGACCCCACAGTCGAAACCAATGACCTTCCTGAAACCGACCGTATCGTCGCCTACATGACCGAAGTAAACGGTCCAGGTTCGGTCGACAAAGTCACCGGCGCCATTGCCGGCCGGATGCGCCATTTCAGCATGCACATCCGCAGCTACCTCGAATCGGTCCTCCAGAACAGCGGAATCTGACAAAACGGCCATCCCCCGGCTCTTCCTTGCAGACCCAGGCACCGGATTGGCAAAGAATGACTAATTTTACACCAAATAATACGATATGATCAAATCCATGACCGGATTCGGGAAATCCGCGTTCGAAATCAACAACAAAAAAGTCACTGTTGAGGTGAAGTCCCTGAACAGCAAACAGTCCGACATCTCAACACGCATTCCTCCCCTATACCGCGAAAAGGAACTCGATATCCGTAGGGAACTCTCTGACAAACTGGTCAGGGGAAAAATCGACTTTGCAGTCTACATCGAAAACCTGGGGGAAACAGGCAGTGCAGTCATCAACCCAGGCGTGGTGAAAGGCTATTTTTCCGACCTCAGCAAAATCAGCAATGAACTTAACATTCCGGTAAACGAGCGGCTGCTTCAGATTGTCATGCGTTTACCCGATACCGTCAAGGTGAACTATGAAACCCTTGAAGAGGAGGAATGGCAACTTCTGCACACCCATATCAGCGTCGCCGTCGATGCAGTGGAACAGTTCCGGCTGCAGGAAGGAAATGCCCTGGCTGCCGACCTGTCGGCCAACCTGGCTGCCATCATGCAACTGCTGGCAGAAATTGAACCCTTTGAACAACAGCGCATAGAGTCGGTAAAAACCAGACTGAATGACAGCCTCGAAAGTCTGAAAACCAACGGGAATGCCGATCCTAACCGTTTCGAACAGGAACTGATCTTTTACCTCGAACGGCTCGACTTCAACGAGGAGAAAGTGCGCCTCGCCAACCACTGCCGCTATTTCACCGAAACAATGGACGACTCCGATTCCAACGGACGCAAACTCTCTTTCATCACCCAGGAAATCGGCAGGGAAATCAATACCATCGGCAGCAAAGCCAACGACAGCAATATACAGCGCATCGTGGTGCAAATGAAAGACGCCCTGGAAAGAATCAAGGAACAGGTGCTGAATGTGCTGTAAAAGTGACGAAGGGACGAAGGGACGGAGAGACGGAGGAACCCTGAAAGGGTTGAATGTACATAACCTCTGGTGGAACCGGGGGATGAATATACCGGACTGGTCTCTGTAAGGCAGTTTGAAATACTTACTTAGTGATTAAGCTATTGAAAAATATAACAAGGAATACGAAAATATAATGAGAACCCGGAAAACTGACCCTCCGCACTCAGAACAGGTACCCTCTGAAGGTAATAAGCTGGTGATTGTATCGGCTCCCTCCGGGGCCGGAAAGACAACCATCGTCCGCCACCTTCTGGACTGCGATCCCGGACTGGAATTTTCGGTATCGGCCACCA
>CAYWUJ010000002.1:0-116676 GCA_964461455.1 uncultured Prolixibacteraceae bacterium
GGAACCATCATTTCTGATAGTTCCCATTTCACTGCATTCGACCGGAGTTTCCTGCGGTGTCAGGCTACGGTTATTTCAACCGGCTTCATTCCCCCCTGGTTTGGCTTGCACCACCTTTCGGAAAATTCTGCCCTGCTCGTTCCTCACGGTGTATTACGATCGTGATTCGTGATGGTCCGTTGCTCCTCCTTGTGATTACTCCTTCAGAGGCTTTGGCGGACAGAGCGCCCTTCTGAACTTCGTGCGGGCCGGCATTGCTGCCTTCCCTCCGACTGTGGTCCGTTGCGGGCTTGCACCCCTGGCGGTCCCGGAAAGTCTTTCGGAAACCGGAGTCTCTTCTTTTCTTTCCGCCGTTAGGCTCAAACTTCCAAAGAACACCTTGCGATGGCTGGCGTTGGACGGCTCCTTCCGGTGTTACCCTTCATCGGCCGGCTCCGGCTCTTTCGGTAAACGGGCTTTCACCCGCGTGGTCAGTTCCCCAGTCCAATTAAGTTCTGCTTCCCTTCTCTTACTTCCAGAGCTGTCTTTTATCGCTCACCTGATGTATCAAAGATATCACCCCCTGACGTCATCTCCAAACATTATGACAAATATTTCAGGGGAAGTAGTGAACCGGTTATGCACCGGAGTTATCAACAAATGTTGATAAACGGCGATCAGGGGGAGCAGGACTCAATATACATACCAGGCAATTCCCCGACAAGCTAAAAGCCCTTACGTACAATATTTTATACTGTCTTATACGCTACAATGGTTCGTTTTTACGGGCAATGACCACCAATTCCTGGTCGGCGTCAAACCAGGTGAGGCCCCGGCGGAACACCCTGTTCAGGAAAAAGGCAGGAGAGAAACCGCCTTTCATAAGGAGGGGATAGTTCTGAAGGACCACGGTGAAACCCTGATGGGTGAGTAGTTTTTGGAGGGAGGAATAGTCGAAATAAACAAAATGTTCGGATCCCACACCCTGAAGGGAATAAAAGCGATGGTTGCCCCGCCCCTTTTCAGCACGGCGATAGCGGGAATTGGGCACCACTATCAGGAAAAGCCCGCCGGCATTCAGCATTTCATGACCCCACTGCATCACATAAAAGGGATCTTCAAAATGCTCCAGTACATGCTGCATAAATATCAGGTCAAATTTCTCCCCGCGGGCGCTGATCTCTTCCAGGGAGAGTGTTTCTGCATTCAGCCCCATATTTCTGCAATACTCAGTGGCATAGGTACTGATATCACTCCCCAGGTGACGGATTCCCCTGCGCCGGGCAGCCTCCAGGGTGTTTCCCACGGAACATCCCACTTCCAGCATACTGGTGATCGCCGGATGAACCTGCCGGGCCATATCGATCAGCCATCCCGATTTCCTGATCTTATGGTTCCTGTTTTTCAGGTAGTTCTTGGAAGCAAAATAGGAGTCGTCGTAATGCTTCACCAGGTGCAGTGAGGCGGGATCCCTCCATATGAGGCCGCAGGAACGGCACCGGATAAAACGAAGGTCTCCGTCTTCAGAATAGGGTTCCTGTGCCGAAGGGTCGCAACCGAGATGGCCGGTACATTTCAGAGTCATGCGTAACAGATGAGAAAGTGAGATCTGGTGGGGACAAATATATATAAAACACAAATGGGAACAATCATTTCTGATAGTTCCCATTTCACTGCATTCGACCGGAGTTTCCTGCGGTGTCAGGCTACGGTTATTTCAACCGGCTTCATTCCCCCCTGGTTTGGCTTGCACCACCTTTCGGAAAATTCTGCCATGATCTTTCCTCACGGTGTGTTACGACCGTGGTTCATGATCGTCCGTTGCTCTTCTTCCGGATTTCTCCTTCTGAAGCCTTGGCGGACAGAGCGTCCTCTTGACATTCGTACGGGTGGCATTGCTGTCTCCCTCCGATTGTGGTCCGTTCCGGATTTGCACCCTTCCCGGTCCCGGAAAGTTTTCTGAAACCGAAGTCTCTTTATTCTCTTTCCTCTGTCAGACTCAACCTTCCAAAGAACACCTTGCGGTGACTGGCGTTTGTCGGCTTCTTCCGGTGTTACCCTTCATCGGCCGGCTCCGGCTCTCCCGGTAAGCGGGCTTTCACCCGTGCGGTCAGTTCCCCAGGCCATTTAAGTCCTGCTTCCCTTTCCCTTACTTTCAGAGCTGTTTTTTATCGCTCACCTGATGTAACAAATATAAGCACTCTTTTCCACATCTGCAAACTTTTCAACAACTATTTCACCTCAAAGAAACAAACCCGATATTCACACGGGTTATCAACAATTGTTGATAACATGGATCCCCGGTCTGTTCAGCTCTTTTCCGGTCTTTCCCGGCAAGGGCCTGTCAACCTGACGGTTATTAATCGTCGCGGCCGGTGAGCATGCTGACGTAGTAGAGCAGCATGGCCAGGGAGGAGAGGGCGGCGATGACATAGGTAGAGGCGGCCCATCCCAGGGCTTCCTTCGCCTTTCGCTGCGACATGGAGTTGGTAATGCCTGCCGAAGAGAGCCAGGCCAAAGCCCTGCGGCTGGCGTCGAACTCCACAGGAAGGGTGATAAAGGCGAAGAGGGTAAAAATGGTGTACCCGATCACAATGATGATCAGAGCCGTTTGCATGGGGATCAGATTTCCCAGCAGGAAAGATCCGAAGAAGAGCACCATGAACATGATATTCATCACCTTGGAGGTCACATTCTGCACCGGCACCAGGGTACTGCGCAGTTCCAGCCAGGCATATCCCCGGGCATGCTGCAGGGCATGACCTGTCTCATGGGCGGCCACGGCAGCCGCCGCCACGCTGCGGCCGTTAAAAACATCGGGACTCAGATTGACAGTCTTCGTCAACGGATTATAATGATCGGACAACTGTCCGGGCACCGAAGTGACCTTCACATCGTAGCAACCGTTTTCATTGAGCATCCTGCGGGCCAGTTCACTGCCGCTCAGATTCCCGGCAATGGGAATGGTGGAATACTCCCTGAATTTTGCCTTAAGCCGGTTCCCGGCAATCAGGCTCAGAATAAAAAAGAAACCAAATATGATCCAAAGTAACATAACACTAACTTTTACTGATTCAACTTATACAACTAGGTCATTCTGTCAAATAAAATGCCAAAGAACTGCTGAGAAACGGAGGACCCCGAAATGGCAAAATCAAGCGGTATGGCGTTACTCCACAAAGACAAATTGGCAGCCCCTCTTGTCTATGGCAACGGCTGATCCGCTGACCATTTCCTTTTTGGACTATTCATCGGTAACGTCGGGTTCAAAGAAGACCCATTGGATATCGGGATTGGCTTCCTTCAGGGCGGCTTCGCAGAGGTTAATGGCCCCAATCAGCTCATCGACCGAACCCGATGCCTTCATCCGGGCTTTCACCGCCACCATGATGCGGGGACCCAGCTGAATGGTAATCAGGTGAAGCACATGGTCAATTTCAGGCCTTGCTTCCAGGATTCGGCTGATCTGTTCCCGCGTCTCATCATCGGAGCTCTGGCCAATCAGCAGACTCTTTACCTTATACGCCAGGAAGAAAGAGATGATAATCAGGAGAACGCCGATGCCGATGCTTCCCATGGCATCGAACACGGGGTTGCCCGTGATGACCGAGAGAACCACGGCGATCAGGGCAAAACTCAATCCCAGCAAGGCGGCCGTATCCTCACCCAGGACCACGATCAGCTCACTCTGGCGGCTCGTCTTCACCCATTTCCACAATGACATGTTATGTTTGACCTTTTTGATCTGGGTGAGACAGCCCCACAGGGAAGCGGCCTCGAGCAGAAGGCTCAACGAGAGGACAGCCACCGCGATCATCGGACTTCGCAATCCCTCATGCGCGCTGATCTTATGGATGCCCTCGTAAACGGAAAACAACCCGCCCATGCTGAACAGGATCAGGGCAACGATGAACGACCAGAAGTAGATCTCCTTTCCGTACCCCAGGGGATGCTCGGCGTCGGGACCTTTTTTTGCTGCCTTCAGCCCGAAAAACAGGAGTCCCTGGTTTCCGCAGTCGGCATAGGAGTGAATGGCCTCGGCCAGCATGGCTCCGGAACCGGTAATGATGGCAGCGGCCGTCTTGGTGATGGCAATACCCAAATTGGCCAGCAAGGCAAATAAAATCGATTTTACAGAAGAATCATGATGTGACATGAAGCAACATTTTCAGGGTGTCAAACGGACAACAGAACGGTGCTGAAACAATCAACCAAATTACACTTTTTCTTTTCACGAAGATGAGGAATGCAATTGTTTGAATCGGTTAAATTTCTTTTATTTGAGCAGTGGCCGGCATGTATTGCCGGGCCTGAGGAATGACCTCTGAAACCTGTGAACTGTCATATACAAACCGATGAGTAAATTAGCCGTCACCGCCCTGGGAGGCAACGCTCTTCTCCGGGAAAATGAAAAGGGAACCATTGAGGAGCAGGAGGAGAATGCCGACGAAACCATTGAGAACCTCATTTTTCTTATCAGGGAGGGGTATGACCTGGTCATCACCCATGGCAACGGACCCCAGGTGGGGAACATCCTGATGCGGAATGACGCCGGCGAACTGATGTACAACATCGCCCCCATGCCCCTCGACATCTGCGTGGCCGATTCGCAGGGAGGAATCGGGTACATGATCGAGCGGATGCTGAGAAATGTGCTCAATAAACATGGCATCCGCAAAAATGTGGTCACCCTGGTCAACATGGTAATGGTAGACCCTGAGGATCCTGCCTTCAGCAACCCGGTGAAAGGCATCGGCAAGATCTATCCCGAAGAGGAGGCCCGTAAACTGGAACAGGAAAAGAAATGGATCTTCAAGCCCTCGGGGAAAACCATGGGAGGCTTCCGCAGGGTGGTCCCCTCCCCTCAGCCAAAAGATATCATGAATAAGGAGGTGATTGAAGCCCTGGCCCGGGCCGGAAATATCGTTATCGCTGCCGGCGGCGGGGGAATTCCCGTTTACTTCGACGCTCACCATAACGTGAGAACCGTTGACGCGGTCATCGACAAGGACCTGGCCTCCTCCCTCCTGGCCTCCCAGATCGGCGCCGACGAGCTCTATATCCTCACCGATGTGCCCTTTATCTTTAAAGACTTCGGAAAACCGACCCAGGAAAAACTGGAGTTCCTCGATTATGCCGATACCCTGAAGTACCTCGAATCAGGCACCTTCGGCGAAGGATCCATGGCGCCCAAAATCAGGGCCTGCCTCAATTTCATCGCCAACGGGGGGCAAAAGAGCGTGATCACCGAAGCTAAAAAGCTGGAAAACAAAAGCTACGGCTCAAAAATCACCATGCACTACGACTGATACGAACAATCGTAAATCGTAAGTGAATAGTCTTAAATCGCAATTCTTACGTCTTTAGTCTTAATCGAAAACCAGGAACATTAACTTTGTTGAAAACACCAAAAAAAATCGATATGGCATTCAATCTTAAAAACCGTAATTTTCTGAAGCTTCTTGATTTCGCCCCGCGTGAGATCGTCTTTTTGCTGGAACTGGCAGCAGACCTTAAAAAGGCCAAATATTCAGGAACGGAGCAGCAGATGCTCAGGGGCAGGAATATCGCCCTGATCTTCGAAAAGACCTCCACACGTACGCGCTGTGCCTTTGAGGTGGCGGCTTACGACCAGGGGGCTCATGTCACTTACCTGGGGCCTTCGGGAACGCAGATCGGCCAGAAGGAGTCGATGAAGGATACAGCCCGGGTGCTGGGAAGAATGTACGATGCCATCGAATACCGGGGTTACGGTCAGAAGATCGTGGAGGAGCTGGCGGCCTATGCCGGGGTGCCGGTATGGAATGGGCTGACCGATGAATTTCACCCCACGCAGATCCTGGCCGACTTTCTCACCATGCAGGAACATTCCGACAAGCCGCTGTCGCAGATCAAATTCTGTTATCTGGGCGATGCCCGTAACAATATGGGCAACTCCCTGATGGTAGGGGCTGCCAAAATGGGAATGGACTTCAGGGCGGCCGCTCCTGCGAACTGCCAGCCAACGGCTGAATTGCAGCAGACCTGCCGGGAAATCGCCGCCCACACCGGGGGGAAAATCCTGGTTACCGCCGATGTCGCGGAAGCCGTCAGGGATTGTGATTTCCTTTATACCGACGTATGGGTCTCTATGGGAGAACCCGACCATGTGTGGGCCGAAAGAATCGCCCTTCTCCAGCCTTACCAGGTCAACCGGAAAACCATGGAACTCACCGGAAATCCCCGCTGCAAATTCCTCCACTGTCTGCCCGCATACCACAACCGCGAAACCAAAACGGGAGAACAGATTTATCAGAAATTTGGCATTGAAGCCATGGAAGTCACCGATGAGGTGTTCGAAAGCGAAGCCTCCATCGTTTGGGACGAAGCCGAAAACCGGATGCACACCATCAAGGCGGTCATGGTCGCCACACTGGCCTGAAAAGGTAAACGGTGACCTGCGGTCCCGGTAACCGGTGCCTTCGGCCAGTATTCGGTTGTCCCGATCACCGATCACCGATCACCGATTACCACAAGGGTGTCAGTACTCCTCCACTTTCCCCAGCCCTTCGATAATTCTGGAGATCTTTGGTGATCCCTTATAGGTCACCTTGCCCACGCCTTCGATCTTCACATCGAGGAGGTCAGTGGCGTGAACGCTGCCGAAGCCGACCCCTTCCACCCTGAAATACACCTCTTTGGAGGTCATCTCCCGGGCGTTGACATGGGCGGCGCCGGCGACCCTTACCGAGAGGCTCCCTGTGATTCCCGACAAATCAAAAATGGCCCCTCCGTTGGTGACTACTTCGACAGAACGGGCCTTCATCTTCATGTTCACATGGGCTCCCCCGTCAACCAGGACACTGAAATCCCCCACTTCCACGAAACCATCGGTGACCAGTTTCATCCCTCCCCGGGCATGCAGGGAAGTGAGATCCCTGTATCCGATGTGGAGTTCCATGCGGGTCAGGTTAAAATTGGGTTTGCGTACCGAAATCTCCAGGGTGGAACCGTGGGTTTCGACCTCCAGAGCATCGTAGAGGTCATCCGAAGGGGCGGTCACCTTCAGGTAGGGACTCTCTGTCTGATAGAGAAATACCTTGAAGTTCCCTTCAACAACGACTTTATCGAAACTGCCCACCTCGTAATTCCGTGAGTTTCCGTCATCACGACCTTCCGCAGGGGGATTTGCCTGAGCCAAAACCGGCAACAGGACCAGAAAGATCAGAAATTGTCTCATTGTTACTGGCTTTTATTCAATAAAACAAAGATAGTGACCTGCCCTCTGCAAGCAACGGATTACCGGCGAACAGGGGATTATCGGCGATAAAAGTGCCGATGTCGTCAACGGAATAAGATTTTCCCCAGCAGGTCAGCCGGGGCAGCAGGTCAGCTCATCGGCTCCATGCAACCGGGTTTCCGGAGCAGGGAACGGACATAAAACAGGAAATAGAAGATCAGGGCAAAAAGCACAGCAGGGACCAGCACGTCGATCCACTTCAGAAACTGGAAGAAAAAAAGTAAGCGGCCGACATAAGCCATCGACATCAGGGTCAGAATAAACATGGGCAGAAGCATCCGTATTTCCCGGCGTTCCATGATAAACCAGGCCATGGCGATCCATATGACTCCCAGACTGATAAGTCCGGCACCTTCCGCATATTTGGGAATAAGGAATTTGGTCACTCCGTAAATGAGGGGAATGAGGCCGGCAACCATCAAACCGCGCAACAGGCTGCGGAAAAGACGCCCCTGGCCGTGGGCATCTTCCGGACAGGGGAAAAGGGAGAACTTCCTGACAGGCTCGTCAAATTCCGGGGAGGCCAGATCCTCCTCCCTTCTGATGATCCCCCGGCGAAGAGCTTCCCGTACCGCTTCTTCGGCAGCTTCGGGTTGGTAATGTTTCCGCATTTTCAACGTCTTCACCAGCTCTTCATGCGACAAAGCCCTGATTTTGGAAACCATGTACCCCGGAGAACCTTCCCGATCCTTCTCTTCCATTGCCTGTTTATTTTATCAGGGCCGAATTTAAGAACATTTTCTATTTTTGGTTGTTGAATGAAGCGTATAAAAACTTTTAACTATGTACAATTTTGAGTATAAAAATCCGGTAAAGATCATTTTCGGGAAAGGGACCATCGCCAAACTGACGGAGGAAATCCCTGCAAATCAAAGAATTCTTCTCACTTACGGGGGCGGCAGCATCTTTAATAACGGGGTGTACGACCAGGTAAAGAAAGCTCTGGAAGGATTTGACGTGGTGGAATTCGGGGGAATTGAAGCCAATCCCACATATGAAACCTGTATGAAAGCCCTGGAAGTGGTCAAAAAGGAGAACATCGGGTTTCTGCTGGCCGTTGGGGGAGGTTCCGTGATTGACGGCACCAAGTTTATCGCTGCTGCCGCCTGTTATGAAAAGGGGGATCCCTGGGATTTCCTCTCAGGAAAGGATACAGACCCGATCACCCGGGCCATGCCCCTGGGAACCGTCCTTACCCTTCCGGCAACCGGCAGTGAGATGAACGGCAATTCCGTCGTTTCCAGGGTCAGCACCCAGGAGAAGATGTCGTTCGGCTCGCAGGCCGTCCTTCCCCTGTTTTCCATTCTTGACCCCCAGACCATCTTTTCCCTTCCCGACCGTCAGGTGGCCAATGGCGTAGTCGATGCCTTTGTGCATGTGATGGAACAATACCTGACCTTCCCGGTGAACGCCCCGCTGCAGGACCGCATGGCCGAAGGAATTCTCCTTACCCTGATTGAAGAGGGTCCGAAAGTTCTCGAAAACAGAACCGACTACGATGTCGCCGCCAATTTCATGTGGAGCGCTACCATGGCCCTGAACGGACTCATCGGACAGGGAGTGCCCCAGGACTGGGCCACCCATGGTATCGGCCATGAACTCACCGCCTTCCACGGCATTGACCACGCCCGCACCCTGGCTATCGTACTTCCCGGGGTCATGAATATCCGCAGAAAGGTGAAAGAAGAGAAAATCCTCCAGTACGGGGAACGCATCTGGGGAATCACTGAAGGAACCATTGATGAGCGAATCGACAGAACCATTGCCGGTACAATCCGGTTCTTTGAAAAAATGGGAACCCCCACCACCCTCTCCTATTACGGAGTGACCGACTCCACCATCGAAAAAATCGAAAAAAGGTTCGCCCAAAGGAATACCCTCCTGGGTGAAAAAAGAGACATCGACAGCAAGGTGACCCGGGCGATTCTTACCGACAGGCTCTGAGAACCTTTTACCAATAATGGGGATGTCGAAATGGTCATGCCAGTACACCTGTAAGGCCGCAAACCTCCCCTTCCCATGGGTTATCAGGCGATAATCGATTTTATTTATAAAGCCGCAGAAAAACGTTTTTTCTGCGGCTTTGTATTTTCATTTTCCTTAACTTGCATAAAATATAAAAGAGTCATCAATATTATTTTACCAAAACCTCTAAATTGTAACCATCATGAAATCAAAACTTTACTTCACAATCGCCTTGTTTTTTCTTTTTCCGCTTGTTTCAGGGGCCCAGTTTTATGATTACCTGAACATGCTGGGGGAAGAGTGGATCAACAACACCTGGCGGAATCAGGTCATGACCACCAATGAATTTGATACCGGCGGAAAGATTAAGAAAACAACCATGTCAGAATGGGACACCCTCGCCACCAAATGGGTCGACTACACCATCCTGACTTATACCCTGAACGGGGACAATACCCTAAAGGAAACCCTGACAACCATCTGGAACGAGGATGATGAGATATGGGAGGATGGCATGAAAACCACCTATACATACAACTCGGCCAAAGACGTCCTGACCCAGACCATCTATATGTTCGCAGATCCCGACTGGATGGAATTCTCCTCCATTGCATACACCTACAACAGTTCGGGACAGCTGACCCGGGAGCTCGTGAGAAGCCTCAGCTTCTTTACCGGAATGATGGAGGAATACAGCGAGGAGATTTATGAATACAATACCGACGGAACCGAAAGCAGAAGCACCTACCGGATCAAACCCGACGGAAGCACCACCTTTCAGGATGCAAGCCGAAACAGTTACGGCTACAAGACAGAAAACGGACAAAAAGTGGTAGCCACGGTGCTTTTCGAGATTTTCGACGGGGAAAACTGGGTTTCCGACAGCAGGTCCCTCCATGATTATAACAGCGATGCCACTGTGAATGAGGTGATCGATCAGGAGTATGACCAGGAAAATTGGGTAAACAGTGCCAAAGACGTATACGCTTACAAGAACGGAAAAGCCTGGCAGGTGGTCAGTCAGGAGTGGGACCCCGGTCGTCCCGGATGGGTGAATATCTCCAGGGTCACCTTCAATTATCAGGGCACCACGGGCGTTTCCCGGCCTCTGACCGCAGAAGTGAGGGCGTTTCCCAATCCTTTCACCAGCGAAGTCAGAATTGGTCTCTCCGGGTCAGCACCTGTCAGGGGACAGGTTTTCAATTTGGCAGGACAGCTCATCCTTGACCTCCCGGAAATGAGGAACGGGGAGCTGCTTCATCTGGAGCAGTTGCCCCGGGGCAGTTATTTTCTCAGGACCGCCACTCCGGAAGGAGGAAATACCATTCAGCTGATCAAGTCGCGGTAACCGGAGGCGCCTCAAGGGCCTTGCAGAACAGCCGCCCCACCTTCGCGGAAAGTGCACACAAAAGAACCGGTAATCCCATAAACTACCGGTTCTTATTTATGATGTCGCTGATCATGGTGTCGTAGGCTTCGGCCAGCCGTTTCACCAGCGGATGCTCCGAAGGAAAGAGGAATTCATTTACCTTACGTATGGGCAGCAGCTTCGGGGAAGTTCCCGTCAGAAAGGCGGCTTCTGCGTGCGGCAGTTCCTCAAGGGCCATACTGCGGGTTTCCACCCGCAATCCCTCCCTGCTGATCAGCTCCAGCACCTTCTGCCGGGTGATCCCGGGAAGGACCTCATCTGACGGAGCTGTGAGGAGAATCCCCTCCTTTATAAAGAAGACATTGGAGCGGCTTCCCTCGGTGATATTTCCATCGCGGTTCACCAGCAGCACCTCGTATACCCCGAGATCTCTGATCATCCGGTCGGCAGCTTCCCGCAAGCCTTCCTGAACCACCTTGGCATTGGGGTCATGACGCTCGGCATCCAGCAACCCACAGACAACCCCCAGGCGGTACTCCTCTTCCCCGGGGTAGTGGTGG
The DNA here is from genome assembly GCA_964461455.1 of uncultured Prolixibacteraceae bacterium. Classification (GTDB taxonomy): domain Bacteria; phylum Bacteroidota; class Bacteroidia; order Bacteroidales; family Prolixibacteraceae; genus UBA1413. The sequence goes on from CAYWUJ010000002.1 coordinate 11,153, forward strand.
GGAATGAAGCCGGCCAGGAACTTCCCTGCAGGCCGCCAGCTCCACGAAAAACGGATATTCCCCTCGGTCACACCGTTGACCGCCGTCAACTTACGCAGCAACCCGACTATGGTCTCCTTGTCCATGGGAATCCCGAGGTGACAAAGCCACGCCGAGTGATAAAACCGGTCGAGATGATCCTCCAGAAACAGAGGAACCCCGTCCATCACCCTGACCACCTCGTAAATCTCCACGCCCCCGGGAGGCACATAGGCCGTCACCTCCCTGACCGACAAATCCTCTATATAATACTTATGCTTCAGCATTCTCCTCTGGTTAAATATAAGGGAAACGAATTTAGCCTTTATTTTGGGAAATGGGGCAGACAAAATGCCTTGCTTTTTTTTCGTAATTTCACCCCTTGGCAACCGGAGGGTCATCTCTCCTGTTCCCGATACAGCTGACCATAAAACAGACACCCTTGAAAAGTAAAACTGAATTACTGCTCTTTCTGGCCTTTCTGGTCATTGGATTGGTTGCTCGCCGGGTTTCCCCGGCCCAGGGAAATACCTTCAGTTTTGAGTATTTCTCGCAGGAGGACGGACTGAGCAACAATCAGGTACAGTGCATTTTCCAGGACAAGAGAGGGTTTATGTGGTTCGGAACCAGCCAGGGGATCAACCGTTTTGACGGCTACCGCTTCACCAGGTTTGTCAGCAAGCCCGGTGACACCACCTCCCTGCGGGGCAACCTGGTCAGGACCATTTGCGAAGACTCGCGGGGGATGCTCTACGCAGGAACGGAAAACGGAGGACTCAACCTTTTCGACCGTGAAAAGGAGACCTTTATCCCGGTATTCAAATCGTTCGGTGAGGTGGTCCCCGACAATGTTTCCGTCAATGAAATCAGGGAGGACGATCAGCAACGGCTATGGATCGGCACCGACAACGGCGTATTGCGCTATATCCCCGGAAAGGAACTCATCCGCATTCATCCCCGTCTGACACCGGGAAGCCGCCCCTTCGACCACGCCTTTGTCAGGGTGATGACCTTCGGAGACCATGGAAAACTCTGGCTGGGCACCAACAGCGGCGTTTTTCTCCTCGACACCGCCACTCTGGAAATCAACTCCTTTTCCCTCCCGGCGCCTCCCTCCCACAACGAAGAGATCTGGAGCCTCTTCACCGATAACGACGGAAAGATATGGGCCGGCACCTATGACAACGGCATCTTCATCATCAACAGGGAAGGCCACTTGGAGAGCCATTTCTTTCCTGATCCCGCCAATAACAGGAGCCGCACGGTGAGGGCCATCGCCCGCGACAAAAAGGGGGACTACTGGCTGGGAACGCGCGGAGGACTCTACATCTACACTCCCGGGAAAGGGATCACCGGCACCTATGCCCATGACGAAAGGGAAGCCCGCAGCCTCTCGGGAAACTCGGTCCTCGACATCTTCCACGACCGCCACGGAGATACCTGGATCGGCACCCGCACGGGTATCAACTTTCTGATTCACAGTAAGCAACAATTCCGGAATTTCAGGGCCATGCCCCATGACCGGCGCTATCTCAACAGCAATGAAATATGGGCTTTCCACATCGGTTCCGACGGAAAAATATGGATTGGCACCGAAGATGGGGGCGTTAACATCTATGACCCCGCCACCCAAACTTTCGACTACCTCGTCAACACCCCCGGGAATCCCGCCACCCTCTCCTCCAACTGCATCAAGGACTTCCTCGAAGATGGCCACGGACACCTGATGATCGCCACCTTCAGGGGAGGGATCAACCTCCTCGACCAGCGAACGGGAAAGATCACCCACCTCCGGAATATTCCGGGTGACGAAAGCTCCCTCTCCGACGACCGCGCCTGGTGTCTCTTTCGCGACAGCCGGGGGCAGATATGGACCGGGACCACCTCGGGCATGGACCGCTATGACCCCGTTACCCGGAAGTTCACCCCCTTCAGGGAACTGGGAAAGAACATCCAGGTCAACTGGATCAACGAAGACCGCGACGGCAACCTCTGGATTGGCGCCCGTGACGAACTCATCATCTACAACCCCGACTCCCGCCGTTTCTTCCGGCATCCCGAGAACACCCGTGATTTCCTCCAGGACTCCTCAGACCGGATCTGGATCGCCACCCTCACCCGGGGATTGGCCCTCTATTCCGCGGAAGAAGGAGCCCTCCGCTGTTTCACGGAAGACGACGGTCTGGCCAACAACCAGGCCATCAGCATCCTCGAAGATGACCACCACTTCCTCTGGATCGGCACCACCAACGGCCTCTCCCGCTTCAATCCCGAAACCGGATATTTCCAGACCTTCTCCGGAAAAGACGGCCTCCAGAACAGCCAGTTCAATTACGGAGCGGCCCTCAAAACCAGCCAGGGGAAACTTCTTTTCGGGGGCATTTCAGGCTTCAACATCTTTGACCCCCAGGAAGTCATTATCCATGAGGCCGGAGCTCCCATGGTGCTGACGGAACTGCGCCTCTTTAACAAAAAAGTGGAAATCGGCCAGGAACGTAAACCTGTGCTTCCCAGAAGCATTACGGAAACGGAGGCCATCACCCTCCCCTTTGACCAGAAAGTCATCACCATCGAATACGCCGCCCTCAATTACGTCAACTCCCCGAATAATCTATACTCTTACTTTCTCGAGGGTTTCGACAACAACTGGACCGACCCCTCGCCCCTCAGGTCGGCAACCTATACCAACCTGAACCCGGGCGACTACACCTTTCATGTGAAAAGCGTCATCCCCGGAGTACCCGATGCCGGAAACGACATCACCCTGAAAATCAGCATCCTCCCACCCTTTTGGAAAACAGGACTCTTCAGAATTCTCACCTTCCTGGTGGTCGCCCTGCTCATCTATGCCCTCCTGCGCTTCATGATCAACCGGGAAAAACTCGAAAACGAACTGGCCTTCGAAAAAATCAAGGCCCGGAAACTCCACGAACTCGATATGCTGAAGCTGAGGTTCTTCACCAATATTTCACACGAGATCAGGACCCCTCTGACCCTCATTCTCGGCCCCTTAGAAAAGATACGCAACCGGCAGGTCCCCCCCGGACAAATGGAGTCCCTGCTCGAAATCATGCACCGCAATGCACGTCAGCTCAACCAGCTGATCAACCAGATCCTGGACTTCAGAAAACTGGAATCGGGAAGCCTCAAACCCGAGCTGGCCGACGGTGAACTCGTGACATTCATACAGGGCATCGTCGCACAATTCGACCATCTGGCCCGGGAAAAAGAGATCAGATACTCCTTCAACTCCCTGGTCGACAAAATCTTTTGCCGCTTCGACGCCGACAAGGTCGAGAAAATTGTGAGCAACCTCCTCTCGAATGCCTTCAAGTTCACGGAGAAGGAAGGTAAGGTCACCGTGACCCTGGCCCTGGTGGTCGACAGCACTTCCGGGAACAAGGAGAAGGGCGATGACGGCAGCCACTTCATTGAGTTCAGCGTCAGGGACAGCGGCCGCGGAATCCCGGCCAGCCAGCTCGACAAGATCTTCATACGGTTTTTTCAGTCGGGTGAAAAAAGCGACCTCCCCGGAACGGGAATTGGCCTGGCCCTGGTCAATGAACTGGTCAAACTGCTCGGCGGGGAGATTTTCGTAAAGAGTAAGCCGGAACAGGGTTCCCGCTTCACGGTCAGGCTCCCCTATCTGGAAGCGGAAAACCCACCCGCGACAGAACCCTGCGGCGACGAGCCGGAAATCGCAAGAACCGGAACTCCTTCCCAAAACGAAGAAGAGAGAAGATTCAGGGAAAAAATCATGCTGATCATCGAAGACAATGCCGATGTCAGGCTCTTCATCCGCAGCCACTTCGAAAGCATCTACACGGTGGTGGAAGCCTCCGATGGCCAGCAGGGATGGGAAGAAGCCCTGAAAAATATCCCCGATATCATCCTCTGCGATATCATGATGCCCCGGGTCGACGGTTATGAACTGCTGCGCAGAATCAAAAACGACGAAAGGACATCCCATATTCCGGTCATCCTGCTCACGGCCCTCAATTCCCGCGAAAATGAGATGGAAGGCCTCTCGGGGGGAGCCGACGACTACATCGTCAAACCCTTCGACCTCGCCCTTCTGCAAACAAAAATCGAAAATATCCTCTCCATCAGGCAGTCGCTCAAGGACCGGTATTCGGGAGAAGTCATCCTGCAACCCCGCAACGTTTTGATCACCACCCACGATGAACGGTTCCTGAAAAAGGCCATAGAAATCGTCGAAAACAATATCGCCGACCCTGACCTCGACATAGAACGGTTCTCGGCAGAAGCAGGCGTGAGCCGCATGCAGCTTTACCGCAAGCTGGGGGCCCTCACCGACATGACGGTCAGGGAATTCATCAGGGATATCCGCCTGAAAAGAGCCGCCCAGCTCCTGCAGCAAAAAAACATGAACGTATCAGAAATCGCCTGGGCCACCGGCTTCCGCGACCCCTCCCACTTCCGCAAATGCTTCCGCCAGAAATTCGGCATGAGCGCCACCGAATATGCCGGCGAAGAAAAGGGACAGGATTAGCCCTTTCTGCTCACCTTAAGCCCTTACTATCCTCTCCCTTTTTCTGAATGCAGGATTCCCCCCTGATCCGAAATTCTGAACGGCAGAATCCCTTGTATTCTTCTTTTGGGAAGAGTATCCCCGCTTTTTGGGAAGACAGACCCCCACAGGGAGGTTTTACCCCCTTCATTGGGAAACGGCAAGTCCCCTCTCTGTGAATAATGGTCTAACTTTGACTATAATCAAACCGTAACCTGATGGAGGATAAAAGCAAAGAGATAAGAAGGCTTTCCGTCCTTATTATGCTCATCACCCTTGGCCTCATTGCCGCACTGGTGGCCCTCATCTTCATCACCCTTTGAATATCCCGGAATTTAATCAACTCTGAACCTGAACGATAGATACTATAAACCTGACAAATATGACCATTGAAACCAGGAAAAACCACGTTACAACTCTGCTGATCCTGCTGGCCATGACCCTGGCGGCGCTTCCCGTAAACGCCTGCAGGCCTAAAGTGCCGCAAGGCCTCGACATGGCCGTGAAAATGGCCACTTCCGAGATGCGCCACTTCCCCGACATCCTCGGTGTCGACTACAATAACCGTCCTGTATGGAACTATACCCAGGGCCTCATCGCCCAATCGATGATGGAGGTTTATGCGGCCACCGGGAACAGGGCCTTTTACGATTACGGCCGCAGCTATGCCGATAAAATGATCGATGAGGAGGGAAACATCCTGGGGTACAAACCGCAGGAGTACAACATCGACCGTCTGAACTCGGGGAAGTTTCTCTTTGGCCTCTATGAGGAAACCCGCGACGAACGTTATAAAAAGGCCCTATTCCATCTGAGGGAGCAGCTGAAAACCCATCCCCGCACCTCGGAAGGGGGTTTCTGGCACAAACAGATCTACACCCACCAGATGTGGCTCGACGGCCTTTACATGGGAGCCCCTTTTTATGCCCGTTTTGCCCGTGACTTCGGGGAACCGGAAGCCTTCAACGACATCATCGACCAGTTCTCCATCATCCACAGGCATACCTATGATGCCTCTTCCGGCCTCAATTACCACGGATGGGATGAGAGCAGGGAACAGAAATGGGCCGACCCTGAAACCGGATGCTCCCCCCACTTCTGGGGAAGGGCCATGGGCTGGTATGCCATGGCCCTGGTCGACGTACTCGACTACATCCCCGCCGGTCATCCGCGCCGCGGCGAAATCCTCGCCATCCTGAAACAGGTGGCCGCCGGCGTTGCCCGGCACCAGGATAAAAAAAGCGGTCTCTGGTTCCAGGTGATGGACCTGGGAAGTCGCGAAGGCAACTACCCCGAGGCTACCGCCTCCTCCATGTTCACCTATGCCCTGCTCAAGGGCGTCCGCAAGGGATACCTCCCCAAAAAATACAGAAACACCGCCATCAGGGGATACAACGGTATCGTCAGCGATCTGATCCGCGATAATGGCGACGGCACCATCAGCCTTACCCGGTGCTGCTCGGTGGCCGGACTGGGGGGAAAACCCTACCGCGACGGCTCCTATGCCTATTATATCGGCGAACCGGTTCGCGACAACGACCCCAAAGGAGTGGGCCCCTTTATCCTCGCCAGCCTTGAAATTCACAACATCCAATAATTTACTAATAATCAAATCTATGACTAACTTAATCGCAATGCTGACTAAGAAGAGTTTACAGCCGGCAGCCTTCCGGATGCTGCTGGGGGGTATGCTTCTTTTTCTGACAACCGCAGTGGTGGCCCAAAACGTGAACATCACGGGAAAAGTCACCAGTGCCACCAACGGGGAGGGAATCCCCGGAGCCAACGTCGTGGTGAGAGGAACCACCACCGGGACCATCACCAACAGTGATGGCAATTACACTTTGTCGGTGCCCTCCGGCGGCACCCTTGTCGTTTCCTTCGTCGGTTTCCACACCGAGGAAGTGGCCGTGGCCGGAAGAAGCGTCATTAATGTGGCGCTGAACGAAGAATCCTTTGGTCTCGACGAGGTGGTGGCCATCGGTTATGGGGTCGTCAGGAAAAGAGACCTCACGGGTGCCGTCTCCTCGGTGAAAGCCGACGACATTGCCCGCACGACCACCAGCAATGCCATGCAGGCCATGCAGGCCCGGGTTCCCGGCCTTGATATCCAGCAATCGAACGGACAGGCAGGTGCCGGGGTCTCCCTGACCCTCCGCGGCAACCGCTCCATTTCAGCCTCCAACTCACCGCTGATCCTCGTCGACGGCGTGGCCTACGGCTCCACTCTCGACATCAACCCCTCCGACATCGAATCCATGGAAGTGCTCAAAGACGCCTCCTCAACAGCGATCTACGGAACCCGCGGCGCCAACGGCGTCATCCTGATCACTACAAAACGGGGCAAGGAAGGAAGAACCCGGGTGAGCCTCAACAGCTACCTCTCCTCCAATATCCCCACCCACGTCCCCCAGATGATGTATGGCGATAAAGAGGTGCAACGCCTCATTGACAAAGCCAACTACCAGGCCGATGCCGCTTCAGGGAACTGGGGCTCCAGCAACCTCACCGTGGAACAGGTACTGACCGAAAACCTCGAGGACTTCACCGAATTGGAAATCTACCAGGACGGCTCCTATACCGACTGGCTCGATATGATCCTCCAGAACGGACTGACCCAGAATTACGAACTCGCCGTATCAGGCGGAACAGCCAAAACCAACTTCAACCTCTCCCTGGGAACCATGTTCGACGAGGGGCTGATGAAGAAGGACATGATGGACCGCTACAATGCCAAGATCATCCTTGACCACAAAATCAGCGATATCTTCAAGGCCGGCACCAGCATGCTGTATACCTACAAGGACCACGACGCCCGCAACTCCAGTGTTTTCGGACAGTCCCTGAAAATGACCACCATCACCCATGCCTATACCCAGGAGGGAGATCTCATTTATACCCCCAACCCGAGGTATGCCGCACATGCCAACCCGCTGCTCGACGAAACCGAGGGAGCCTTCGAACACAACATCGAAACCACCCGCTTCTTCGGAAATGTATACGCCGAGGTGACCCCGCTGAAAAACCTTCTCCTGAAATCCCTTTACGCCCTCGACCGCCGCAACGTGCGCGACGGCACTTACCAGGACTACCAGAGCGTGGGAAGGTACCAATCTCCGGGAACCAGCTACATCAATTCAACCTACAACAACAACACCGGGTACACCTGGGAAAATACCCTCAATTACACCACGGACTTCGGAGGATCAAAGCATGATGTCAACTTCCTCCTGGGGCATAGCATGGCCCAGAGTGTTTTTGAACAAACAAATACCCAGGGAGATGCAGGCAGGGAACACTATTATACCAGTCTCTTTTATGACCTTTCCAAGATCAGCACCGAAACCAGCACCAGCACCTACACCAAATCGTCGCTCCTCTCCTATTTCAGCCGCGTCAACTACAGATTCAACGAGAGATACCTTCTGACCGCCTCACTGCGTGCCGATGGTTCCTCAACACTGGCCGAAGAGCACAAATGGGGCTACTTCCCCTCGCTGGCTGCCGCCTGGCGCATCAATGAGGAGCCCTTCCTGGCCTCCACCCGCGACTGGCTCAACAACCTGAAATTCAGGGCATCATGGGGCCGCTCCGGAAATGCCGCCGTAGATCCCTACAGCACCCTCACCTCCCTGAGTACCAACCTTATCTACTACTACCTCGACGGCAAGGACATCCCGGGAAATATCCCCAGCACCATGGGGAACAAAGACCTGAGGTGGGAAACCACCAGCGTGCTCGATTTCGGGATTGACTTCGGCATCCTGGGAAACCGCATTTCCGGGAGCATCGATTACTATATGAGCAAAACCGACGACCTCCTCTACCTGAAGAGTGCTCCTCCCTCCTCGGTATTTCCCAGTGTACTGGCCAATATCGGCTCCACCGAAGGGCAAGGCCTCGAAGTGGCCCTGAACACCCTGGCGGTAAAATCCAGGAAATTCAACTGGGACATCAACTGGAGCTATTCGACATCGAAAGACAAGATCACGGACCTTTCAGAAGGTGTCGAGAGAAACATCAGCGGCACCAGCGGCCAGATCGTCGGCGAACCCGTCTTTATTTTCTACGACTTTGAAGCCGACGGCAACTGGAATGTGGGAGAATTCGACACCTACAAAGCCGCCTGGGAAGCCCGCCATTCCGGAGAATCCATTGGTTACGTGGCTGCCTACGGTGTGCCCGGAACCATAAAAATCATCGACCGCAACGATGACGGCAAACTCGACGACGAGGACAAGATCGTCATTGGACGCTCTCCCAAACATATCTTCGGCATGAACAACAACTTCACCTACGGAGACCTCTCCCTCTCGGTGCTCCTCTATGCCCGCCTGGGAGGCTATGTCGCCTATGACATGAACAGCCAGCTCAACTACGAAACCGCCAACTGGGGAGACCTCGACTACTGGAGCTTTACCAACACCGGAGCCAAATTCCCGAGTCCGGGTGCCCTCAGCACCACCTACGGCAGCTATGGCTCTTCCCTGCGGTATGAAAAAGCTGACTATATCAAGATCAAGGATATCACCCTGGCCTACAACCTGCCTCAGAATATCCTCAACAAAGCCGGTATCGACAGGATCAAACTCTATGGCTCCCTGAAGAATTTCTTCACCTTTGCCAAGATCGACAATTACGACCCCGAGCGCGGCGGCGCCGTTTCCTTCCCCCTGGCCAAACAAGCCGTCGTGGGCATCAACCTTGAATTTTAATCCATAATTTCCCTATCAATATGAAAAAAACAATTATATCCATACTCGCTGCGGTGGCGCTCGTACTGAGCACTCCCTCCTGCTCCGACTTCCTCGAGGAAGACAACAAGGCAGGTATGACTGCGGATCTCACCTACAGCACGGCTTCCGGAATCCAGGGTCTGGTTTCGTCGGCCTACAGTTTCACACGCGGATGGTACGGAAAAGAGGCAGGCCTTGGCCTCTCCGAAACCGGCACCGACCTCTTCTGCTATGGCTATGACAACAAGCAGAAATCACTGAACTCCTACAACATCACCGCGGTAAGTCTCGACGGCAACGCCAGCGACAACGCCAGCCTCGACCACTACTGGGAAATGTTTTACTGCGCCGTTGACGTCTGTAATGCGGCACTGAAATACGTTCCCCTGAACACCCTCATCTCGGAACAGCTCCGCGACCAGTACATGGGTGAAGCTTACTTTCTGAGGGCTTTCTACTATCTTCACATGGTGAACATCTGGGGTCCGGTTCCGTACAACAGCGAACCCCAGACCGAAATCCTCACCGATCCCACCAGGATGTCAGAAGAGGAGATCTATAACAATATCCTTTCCGACCTCGACAAATCGATTGCAGCCTTCCAGTCGGCAGGCTATATGGTTAAGAGCGACGGACGCGCAAATTACTGGGCTGCCCGTGCCCTGAAAGCCAGAACCCTCCTCTATGCCGCCTCATGGCTGGGGAAATCTGACCTCTATGGCCAGGCCAAAACAGAAGCAGAAGCCGTCATCAACAGTGGCATTGCCTCCTTCTATCCCAATTATGCCGACACCTGGTCAATGACCAATGAGGATATCTCCAAAAATAAGGAGGCCATCTGGGGTGTCGCTTACTCTTCCGACATCAAGACCAATGTCAACTGCATCCCCAAAAGGTATAAGACCAACGCCAGCGGTGATCCCCTTGACTATAACTCACTGATCACCCGCACAGGCTACAGCCGTGGCGGAAGTGCCATGCTCCTCCAGTTCGTGTCGATGTGGAACAACGGAGCATCCGACCTGGGGAACAACGGCAAAGAGACCTTTGTGCGTGTACTGGGGGAATCCACCTCCACCATCACCCACTTCGTCACCGGGGAAAAGATCAATGTGGCCCCCTACTATTCGCCGTATGGCAGGGGATTCACCCGTTATCTTCCTTCGTTGTACCTCTGGAGTGTGCTTGAGAAAAACAAGGCTACCGACCAGCGCAGTGAAGCCACCCTTCTCGACGCCTACACCATCGCTCCCGGACTGGAAGGGAGTTCCAAGAACTATCCGGCCATTCAGGATACGGCCATCTACTACTGTTTCCTCGATGGCAACTCGCCCGAAGGACAGGCAAAGCAGGCCTGGGCCAAGGGACGCTACCGCATCCAGTTCATGAGCGGTGGCGACATCCCTGTCTTCACCTCTTCCGATCCGGCCACGGCCAAGCCTACGGAAGCCGCCAAAGTCAAGTCTGACGTATACGGCGACGGCCGCTACAACTCCTACAAAATCGCAGGCTGGTGTTCCTATCCGGGTATTAAGAAGTTCCTCGACGATGTCTATGATCCCACCTATCCTACCCACGACATTTCGAGCCGCGACCATATCGTGCTGCGCCTGGCCGAGATGTACCTGATCAAGGCCGAAGCTGAACTGGGAAGCGGGAGCGCCACGGCAGCCCTGGCTACCCTCAACCAGCTCAGGGCTGTAAGGGCAAAGGCCGGCAAAGACAACGCACTCAAAGGAACCGTCGATATCAACACGATTCTGGAAGAAAGGGCCATTGAACTCTGCGGCGAACAGCAACGGTGGTTCGACCTGAAAAGGACCAAAACACTGGTCGACAGGGTTAAGAAATACAACGCCCAGGGAGCCGCCAGCATCAAGGAGTTCCACTATTACCGTCCCATTCCCCAGTCCCAGCTCGATGCCATCACCAATCCCGGCGAATTCATCCAAAATAACGGCTATTGATCTCCTGAATTCTGTTAAAATGAACGTATGAAGTATACTCAGGATTTGAAGACCTGTAAATAATTGCTATTTTTGAAAAGGGCAGGATCAACTCTCTCCCAAAAACTGAGTGGTCATGGCCCTTTTCTTATTTAACTGAAGAGACCATAACCTAAACGATAAATATGATGCAAAAGCTTTGTAAATTCCTTCAAAAGAGTCTGCCGAACACGCGAGGTGTTTCAGCAATTCTGATGGCAGCCGGTTTCCTGCTGATTTCCGCGGTGGCCTTTGCGCAACCCGTCACCGTCAGGGGGAAAGTGACCGATGCCTCCAACGGGGAGGGAATCCCCGGGGCCAATGTGGTCGTCAAAGGGACCACCACAGGAACGATCACCAACGTTGACGGCGACTTCACCCTCAACGTAACCTCTGCTAACGCCACCCTGGTGGTCACCTTCATCGGGTACGCCCCCCAGGAGATTCCCCTGGCAGGCCGTACGTCGTTAGCCGTCAGCCTCGAACCCGGGACCACCCAGCTCGACGAAATCATTGCCGTGGGATATGGCCAGGCGCGTCGCGCCGATTATACGGGATCGATAGCCACCATCTCAGGCAATGAACTGCAGAAAATCCCCGTAGCCAGTGCCGCCGATGCCCTCAAGGGCAGAATGCCCGGAGTCAACGTCCTTACCACCGACGGCTCCCCCGATGCCGAAATCGTCATCCGCATCCGCGGGGGTGGATCGGTAACCCAGGACAACTCCCCTCTTTATGTGGTCGACGGTTTTATCGTCAACTCCATCAGGGATATCCCCCCCACCGACATCACCAGCATCAACGTGCTGAAAGATGCCGCGGCCACCGCCATCTACGGGGCCCAGGCCGCCAATGGCGTCGTTCTGATCACCACCCGCAAACCAGTCGCCGGCAAGGTCTCCGTTTCCTATAACGGCTATGCACAGCTCAAAACCCTCCCCCAGGAAAGAAAATATGACGTTCTTTCCCCTTATGAATTCGTGATGGCCCAGTATGAATTTGCAAGGCTCAGGTCGGATGCCGACGTACGCAACTTCGAAAAATACTTCGGAAAATATGACGACCTGGAGCTTTACAAGGACAAAAAGCCTACCGACTGGCAGGATGAGCTCTTCGGCCGTACGACCATCTCCCAGCTGCACAACGTCAGCGTCAGCGCAGGAAATGAAAAGACACGCATCAGCCTGAGCATCACCAATAACAACGACGAAGGCCTTCTGGTGGGATCAGGATACCGCAGAAATGTGATCAACTTCAAACTCAGTCAGGAAATCATCTCTTCCGTGGAATTAGAGGCGTCGGCACGTATCACTGACACCCGCGTCGATGGCGCCGGAACTGCCGGGGGATCACAGCTCAGGGTGAAGGATGGCATCACCACACGCCCGGTCAACGGCATCGCCGATGAGCTCGACATCGACCTTTCCTCGATCGACTCCAGTGACGACTATCAGTCCTTCCTCACCTCCATGGTCAACCCCCTCAGGCTGGCTGAAGACGACTGGCGCCAGCGGAATACCCGTTCCTACGTCCTCAATGCGGGGCTTTCATGGGATATTATTGAGCGGCTGACCGCCAAAACCACCTTCACCACCGAAAACGGTTCTGATGAAAGCCTGCGCTTTTATGGGCCTCTCACCAGCCAGTCGCGCCAGGAAGGGAGCAGCCTCCCCCTGGGTACCGTTAACCAAAGCCAGAACTTCTCCTACCGGTGGCTCAACACCCTGAACTACGCCTTCGCCAATTTGGGCATCCACCAGCTCGACTTCCTGCTGGGCCATGAGATTTATTCCAGCGGAGGAAAGGGAAGCTTCGTCAGAACCGAAGAATTCCGTGAGTCGATGCGTCCCGAAGAACTCTTCGCCAACATGGCCCTGGGAAAAACGGTGGAATATTCCAGCTATGAATCTACCGAATCGAACAGGCTCTCCTTCTTCGGGCGCGCCAACTACCAGTTGCTCGACAAATATCTGCTGACGGCCACCCTTCGTTCCGACGCCTCCAGCAAATTCAAAAAGGAGAATCGCGTGGGCATATTCCCTGCCGTGGCGGTGGGGTGGAAAATGTCAGAGGAGCCCTTCCTGAAAGGCGTCTCCTTCATCAATGAGCTGAAATTAAGGGCCAGTTACGGCGAAACGGGCAACGACCGTATTCCCGCCAATGCCACCAAATTCCTCTTTACGGCCCGCACCAGCGACGGCCCCGGCATGGGCACCAACGATTACAATGCTTACTACTCTCCCAGCGGATCCACCCTCTTTAACCCCGACATCATCTGGGAAACCACCATCAACCGCAATGCCGGACTCGACTTCATCCTTTTCAGGGGAGGCCTCCGTGGTAACTTCGACCTTTACTGGAACTCCACCAAAGACCTCCTGCTGGCCTCTGCCATTTCTCCCATCTCGGGGTTCTCGACCCAGTGGAACAACGTGGGCAGCACCAGCAACAGGGGAGTGGAACTGGCCCTCTCCGCCCTGCTCGTCGACAAAAAGGATTTTACCCTGTCGGCCCAGGTCAACTTCGGAATCAATAAGTCGCGCATCGACGAACTCGATGAGACCAACGAGCGCTTCTTCCAGTCCAACTGGGCCAGCACCGACCTCAAAGACCGCGATGACTACTACCTGGCCGTAGGTCGCACCATCGGACTCATTTACGGGTACACCACCGATAGTTATTACACCGTTGATGACTTCTCCGGGTATAATGCCACCACTGACCGCTACACCCTGAAAGAAGGGGTGCCCGATAACAAGAGCGTATTGGGGGTCAGCGCCCTCAGGCCGGGATTCCTCAAACTGAAGGATATCGCCGGAGGAGGACCTGACAAGGATCAGCCCGACGGCGTCATCAACAGCCTCGACCGTACCGTTATCGGCAGCACCCTGCCCGACGCTATCGGAGGTTTCGGCTTCGACGCCACCTTCAGGGGATTCGACCTCTCAATGCTCTTCAACTGGTCTTACGGCAATGATATGTACAACACCGGAAAGATAGAATTCAACCAATACTACCGCACCACCTACGGAAATATGCTCAACTCGATGAGCATGGAGAACCGCTTCACCTATATCGATACCGACGGTTCCATCACCGGGGTGGCAGGAGGCAAGGTCACCGACCTGGCGCAACTGGGCACCATGAACCAGGGAAAAACCCTCTGGAGCGGAAACAACTCCTTTGGCACGGCCACCGCTGTCATCCACTCCTGGGCTGTCGAGGATGCCTCTTTTATCAGGCTGAATTCCCTGACCCTGGGATATACCCTGCCCAAAAGGATCGTCGCGGGAATCGGCCTGAGTAACCTCAGGATCTACACTACCGGATACAACCTGGCCCTGTGGACCAACTATTCAGGCTACGACCCGGAAGTAAGTACCACCCGGAACAGCGGTTATGCCGCCCTCACCCCGGGCATCGACTACTCCGCCTACCCGCGGAGCCGGTCCATCACCGTCGGTGTCAATGTAACCTTTTAATGATCATGACTTATAACAGAATGATATGAAAAAGAAATTAATAATATCCCTGCTGGCAGCCATGGTGCTTTCTTCCTGCCAGGAATTCCTGGATCCGGAATCCCTCTCCACCTTCGACAGCCAGTACATCTTCTCCAATGCCGAAGATGCCCGCAAGGCCGTCAATGCCATGTATGTCCACTTCAGCCACGACGGCTTCCGCTCGAGGCTTTCCAACAACATGACCGGGAATACCGACATAGAACACAGCAGCGGCTGGACCAGTGATGGTGCCCGCTACCAGATCTGGAACCTGAATGCCCAGCCCAACAATGGCGACCTGGGGTATGTGTGGGACCTGGGCTATAAGGCGATCCGCGATGCCAACATCGCCATTGAAGGCATCATGGGCAGTGAGGCCTATGCCTCGACCGACGCCGAACTGGCCCGCAAGATGAAACATCTCCTGGGCGAAGCCTATACCATGCGTGCTTACTGGTACAGTATCCTCATCACCTATTTCGGGGATGTCCCCTTCTCCACGGAAGCCCCCAAACCCGGGGTCGAATTCAACCTTCCCAAGGAAAACCGCAATGTCATCCTCTCCCAGGTCATCGAGGACCTGGTCAACGCCGAGGAGAACATGATGTGGGCCGACCAGCTGCCCAACGGGATTGAGCAGATCAACCGCGAGTATACCCTGGGAATGATCGCCCGCCTGGCCCTCCAGCGCGGCGGCTGGTACCTGAAACCCGACCTCACCATGGCCCGCGAAGGCGATTACCAGCAGTACTACCAGATCGCCAACCAGTATACCGCGAAGCTGATCCTGATGAAGGACCGGGAACTACCCCGCGATTTCCGCCAAATCTTCGTCAACCAGTGCAAGTTCATCTCCCCGGTCAACAGCGACATTCTCTTTGAAGTGCCCTTTGCCATCGGGGAAGGCGACGTGGGCTGGAACATCGGCATCAGGGTCGACGGAGGCTCCTCGGCCAAACACGACTATGGCTCGGGAAGCAACTACATGGCCATGCCCCCTACCTACCTTTACTCCTTCGACACCCTCGACATCAGGCGCGACGTGACCTGCGGCCTTTACACCATCAATACAGATAATGAAAAGGTATTGGTCTCTACCGGTAACATGAACATCTCACAGGGAAAATGGAGCCGTCATCTGCTCCCCACCCCTCCCGGAAAATCAACCGACAAGGGGACCGGCATCAACTGGCCCATGCTGCGCTATTCCGACGTGCTGCTGATGCACGCAGAAGCAGAAAATGAACTCAACGGCCCCTCGGGACTGGCACAGGAAGCCCTTAAAAGGGTGAGAAGAAGAGCCTTCCCTGAGTCGGCCTGGGCCACGAAAGTCGACCAATATGTCGCGGAAGTCTCTGCCAGCAAGGAGACCTTCTTCGAAGCCATCGTCGATGAACGCGCCTGGGAATTCGGGGGCGAAATGATCCGCAAATACGAACTTATCCGCTGGGGAAACTACCACCAGAAAGTCTCCGAAATGGTGACGGAACTGAAAAAAATGGCCGACGATGCCAACAACGGCACGGGCACCCTCCCCGATTACCTCTATGTCAAAAATGACGAAAACGGCGACCTGCTCATTTATAACCTCGACAGGAAAGTCCTGGCCGCCCCCGATGAGAGCTGGGAACAGGCCAACTGGCTGATATCCATGTGGGATACCAATCTGGGAACATACCGGGAGTGGATCACCAGGGACTGGGAAAACTACATCACCGGTTCCAAAATCAACGTTCCCGACGGTGTGGTCAGGTATATCTTCCCCATTCCCACCATCGGCATCGACAACAGCAAAGGGGTCCTGAAAAACGACGGCTATGGTTTCTGAAGCTTTTAACAAGTTAAATGACAAGATTATGAAGAAGAGAATATTTCCCATTATCACCGCCACGTTGCTGTTCTTTACAGGAGTGTTATGCATGGTAGCCTGCGAGGAAGATGAGGTTTATCCCCGTACCAGGCTTTTCATGCCGGTCCTCAATGAGGAGCTGACTGCCGAACAGAACAACATCATCGTCAACATGGCCAGGATGAAAGATGCAGTCACCTATAAGCTGGAGATCAGCCGCGACACCTTTAAAACCATCGATTACACGGTGACCGTCGACACCAACTATGTGGTCATCAACCAGGAACTGGTGGGAGAAGAGCTGCTGTGGTTCACCTATTACCAGGTCAGGGCCACGGCTTTCGCCGATGATCCCGCATACAACAGCAAAACCTCTGACCTGGGGAGCGTGAGGACCCAGAAGTTCCCCTCCAATATGGGAGCTCCGACAACCTTCGACGTCCTCGACAACCAGGCCAGGGTTTTTTGGACCCCCGCGGGTGCTGCCATCACCCACATCAGGGTGTATGCCATCAGTGACGTGAGACTCGCCACCCCCCTGCTCACCTTCGAGGTCACCCCCGAAGAGCAACTGGCAGGAGAAACCTACATCAACGGCCTTACCGCCTCCACCTCATACAACATCGCGGTCTTCAGCAATGAGACCCTCAGGGGCTGGGAAATCTATTCCACAAAACCTCCCCTGGTGGCAGGAGATAATGTGATTAACCTGACCGGTATTGAAAGCACCACCATCCTGGCCGACACCCTGCCCGATGTTCCCGGAGGCTCCATCATCCTTCTGGAAGGGGGAAGATCCTATCAAACAGGCGGATATAAATTCGACAAATCGATAACCCTGATGAGTGGCTACAGCTTTACGCCCGCCCTTCCGCATATCGATTGTACCTCGAACTTCAATATCGCCGGTGATGTGGCTGTCGATTCCATAGTATTCAAAAATATCCACTTTTCCGGGGCTTACGATTCCAGGTATGTTTTCAATCCTAACGAATCGACCCCTTACAACGTTGGGGAAATCCGCTTCGAAGGCTGCCGGGTGACTCAGCTCAGGGGGGTGGCCCGTTTCCGGGGTCCTGCCCCCGGCATGATCCACAAATTCACCATGAACAACTGCCTGGTCGACAGTATCAGGGATTATGCCGTGGTTTGCACCGACACCGATAACGGGGTGGCCGTGGGCGACATTCTCCTGACCAACTCCACCTTCTCACGCTGCCGCTATTTCCTGATCTCCCGCATGCAGTCCAACTCGGTGGTGATCGACAACTGCACCCTGAGTGAGGTGCCGGCCAGGGGACAGATCATGTTCCGGTGGAGAGGTGGTGAAGGAAATGCCGACATTACCAACGGGTTGACCATCAGAAACACCATCTGGGGTCATGCCTGGGATGAAGCCACCTCGGGTAGCTATGATTTTAAAGCCCACAACGGCGGCATCAGCCTGGCGGCCACTACGCTGAACTTTGTCAACGTTTACACAACGTCGCAGTTTCTCTTTGCCGCGGGGAACGAACTTCCCGGCCTTCCTGCGGGCAACTATGCCGGCACCGGCGCCGACCTGTGGGTGAATCCTTACGGCGGTATGGACTTTCACTTCAAAGACACGGCATTCCCCGGAAAGAACGATACCGGCGATCCGCGGTGGAGACCGTAATCACCTGACTGACAAACCCCTTACGGGGAGAATCAACGGGGAGGGCAGGAAAGTGATCTCCTGCCCTGCCCTCCCTCTTTCGGGGCGATGACCACCACCCTTTCTCTTCACGAACCCAGAAAAAAAATATCATGAGGATCCTGAACCTTATCTTACTGGGCACCTGCCTGATGGCTGGTGCGAATGCCCAGCCGCCGGCCTTTCCCGGTGCCGCGGGCGGCGGTAAATACACCACCGGAGGGCGGGGCGGAGTAGTACTCTTCGTCGACAACCTCAACGACAAGGGGCAGGGCAGCCTGCGGAAAGCCGTGGAGGCCCGCGGAGCCCGCACCATCCTCTTCCGGGTGTCGGGAACCATAGAACTCGAAAAACCCATCTACATCAAAAACGACAGCATCACCATCGCCGGACAGTCGGCACCCGGTGATGGCATTTGCCTGAAGAATTATGGCATTGAGGTGGAAGCCAGTCAGGTCATCCTCCGCTATCTGCGGGTCAGACCCGGCGACAGTTCCGGCGGTGAACAGGATGCCATTTCCGGAATACGCCAGCACGACATCATCATCGACCATTGCAGCTTCAGCTGGTCGAACGACGAGACCGCCTCCTTTTATGACAACACCGACTTCACCCTGCAGTGGTGCATCATCAGCGAAAGCCTCAACAAGTCGGCCCATCATAAGGGGGAACACGGTTACGGCGGCATCTGGGGCGGCAACAACGCCAGTTTCCATCATAACCTGATCAGCGACCATACCAGCCGGAATCCCCGGTTCTGCGGGTCGCGCTACACCAACGACCCGGAAAGGGAAAAAACCGACTTCCGCAACAATGTCATCTACAACTGGGGCAATAACTCGGTGTACGGTGGGGAAGAGGGAAACTACAACATCGCCGGCAACTACTATAAACCGGGACCCGCCACTTCCAGAAGTTCCTACCGGAGGCTCCTGGAACTCACCCTGAACTTCTTTGATGAACGTTACAACACGGTCCCCCTGGGACCCGGAAAATTCTACATTAAGGGGAACATGCTGGAGGGCCATCCCGATGTGTCGCGTGACAACTGGAAATTCGGCGTTCAGGGCAGCGGGGTGACCCCGACCCTTAAAAACAATGCCCGCCTGAAATGCCCGGTTCAGGTGACCAAAATAAAGAAACAGTCGGCTTTTGCGGCCTGCCGCGATGTCCTCCATGAAGCAGGGGCTTCCCTCAGGCGCGATTCCGTCGACCTGAGAATCATCGAGGAGACCTGGACCGGCGTGGAAAAATATGGCGAAAGCTTCCGCGGTGGCGGCAAGGGAATCATCGACTCCCCGGCGGCAGTGGGCGGATGGCCCCTGCTGGCCTCCCTTCCCCCTCCCACCGACAACGATAACGACGGCATGGCCGACGACTGGGAAATCTCACGGAAACTCGATCCCGCCGATCCCCACGACCACAAAATATACACGCTTTCCAGGGAATTCACCAACCTGGAAGTCTACCTCAACTCCCTGACCCTCCGGAAAAAAACACGGGCCAACCCCAACCTCCCCCATTGATGAAACCCAATAACTTCCGCATGACACTTCACGACAGATACCACCACAAACTGACCTCGCTTTTGCTGATGACAGCAGCCTTGCTGGTGCTCCTTCCCCTGATGGCGGCTCCGCCGTCCCTCCCGTCGGGGAATAACACCACAGAAGCCGATATCGTCGTGGCCGCCGATGGCAGCGGCGACTTCACCACCCTGCAGGCCGCCATCAATGCCGTTCCCTCCAACAGCGACCGCACTACCGTCATTTACATCAAAAGAGGGCTCTATGACCGCGAAAAGCTCATCGTTCCCTCCGACAAGAAAAATGTCACCCTGCTGGGGGAAAGCCGCGATGAGACCATTATCAGCTATCATCTCTACAACTGCGGCGAAGGTAAATGTCCTGCGGAAGATGCGGCCCTCTGGAGCGGTGAGAATATCCTCACTTCGGCGACCCTGACCATCACAGCCCCCGGGTTCAGGGCCGAGAACCTTACCATCAGGAATACCGCAGGACCCACAGGCCAGGCACAGGCGCTGACCATCAGGGCCGACAAATGCGTTTTCCTCAATTGCACCATTCTGGGATACCAGGATACCATATACTTCTGGAGGGCAGGAACACGCAGCTATTTCGGACATTGTCTGATCGCCGGGCGTACCGATTACATTTATGGCGACGGTATCGCCTTCTTCGACCAGTGCGAAATACGCAGCTGGGGAGGCGGATGGATCACCGCTCCCTCGACCCCTCAAAACCAGCCCTACGGATTTGTCTTCAGCCATTGCACCATCACCTACAGTATGGATAGTCCCCGCGCGGGAGACGACGGAACCAGCTTCTTTCTGGGACGTCCCTGGCACGCCTACCCCAAGGTGGCCTGGCTCTTCTGCGACCTCTCTGAGAAAGTAAATCCCCGGGGCTGGGACAAGGTCATGAATGAAGAGGAGATGGGGTCCTATATCGCGACCAGCCCTGACATCCATCTCTATGAATACGAAAACAGCGGTTTGGGAGCCGACATGAGCGGACGGACGGACTGGGTGGGACTGCGGGCCCTCACTGCCGCCGAAGCCCCTGATTATACGGTGCAGAAAGTACTCGGGGGAACCGATAACTGGGATCCCACCGCCAGTGCTCCCATGGTCAGGGAATTCACATGGTCGGGCCTGGGAGCCACTGCCGACTGGCTGCTGCCTGCCAACTGGAATCCCGAAGGGGTTCCGGCCACCGGAGAAAGCGCCACCGTCACGGGCGACCACACCCTGCTGGCCTCCGGAAATTTCACGGCCGACCTCCACCTCAGGGAGAAGGCCCGGCTTTCGGTCACCGGAAAGGCCGGGGCTCCTTACATCTCTGCCGGAAGAGCCATCTTTCTGGCCGGGGCCTCTGACACCCTTGCGGGAAAAGTGGCCCTGAAAGATACCCTGACCTGCCACATTGCAGGGGAACTCACCATGAACGCTACCCTATCGGGAATTAAACCCCTGTGGAAAACAGGCGCCGGGATTTTACAGCTCACCGCCGCCAATAACGACTTCTCAGGGCCCATCCTGATCAGCATGGGAAAAGTGAAAGCCCCGGCTGCCGGATCGCTGGGAAAAGGAGCCGTTGGTGTCTCCGCCGGCGCCACCCTGGAGATCGGAGACCCTTCGGCGTTCTTCGCCAAGGCCCGCCTCTCCCTGGAAACGGGAAGCTCCCTGGTGCTGAAGGACGATGTCACCACCAGTGAGTTTTATGTCGCCGGAACCCTGCAGCCACCGGGGGAATATAACGCCACCACGCATCCCACCATCATCGCAGGAAGCGGAAAGGTCATCGTCGGCCGCCCTGAACAGTTTCTCTTTACCGCCGCGGTCAGCACCGACTGGGACAACCCGGGGAATTACTCCCCCGCCCTGCTCCCCCTGGCGGGAGAAACCATCATCTGCGAGAAGGAGATGCAGACCACGGGGACCATTATGACTGCCGGCATCATCTTCCGCAACGGAGGCACCCTGAGGCTCCGCGGAAATCACCAGGCTACCGGAACCCTCCACCTCGAAGAAGGATCGGTCATTAAGTACAATACCGGGGGAACAGGAATGGTCCTGAACGCCCCCCTTTCCGTGGGAGGAAACGTGACCATGATATTGGAGAGCGACAATGCTGCCGGAAGCACCATGACCCTCTCAGGGCCCCTGACGGGCAGCGGCACGGTGACCGCCGTCAACAACGGGAAAAACAGCATTCACAACACCGGCAGGGTGCTTCTCACCGGTGATAATTCAGGATTCTCAGGAATATGGAGCGTTGAGCGCCTCGGAACCAAATACCCCGGTGATGATGCCTATGTCACCCTGATCGAGGGGAACGGGGCCAACAGCTTCGGCCCTGGTAAGATAAGAGCGGCCTTTAACAACAGGGTGGTCTTCAGCCATGGGGGTGCTGTCACCGGCGGCCTCGACCTCACCCTCGCGGGCGAGTCCAGGGCACGCCTGCAAACCACGGTGACCGTCAGCCATTACCTCCTCAACGGCGCCAGTGTCCCTGCCGGGGTCTACTCGGCACAGAGCCATCCCCGGTATTACGAAGGTCCCGGGAGTCTCACCGTAGGGGAGGATATCCCTCCCCCGCCGCTGCTGGCCGCCTTCCCCGGGGCCCAGGGTTTCGGGAAATACACCACCGGAGGACGCGGGGGCAGAGTCCTCTTTGTCACCAACCTGAATGACGACAACAACCCCGGGTCGCTGCGCCATGCCATCAACCAGACAGGGGCCCGCATGATCCTCTTCAGGGTGTCAGGCACCATACCGCTGAAATCGGAGCTGCGCATCAAAAACGGTGACCTGACCATTGCCGGACAGACGGCACCGGGCGATGGAATTACCCTGCGCGACTATCCGGTCACCATCGATGCCGACAATGTCATCATCAGGGTTCTCCGCTTCCGCATGGGGGATGCCGCGCAACAGGAAGGCGATGCCCTCGGAGGCAGGGAGATCAGCAAGGTCATCATCGACCACTGTTCCATGAGCTGGTCGACCGATGAGTGCGTCTCCTTTTACCAGAATGAGGATTTTACCCTGCAGTGGTGCCTCATCTCCGAAAGCCTGAAAAATTCCGTACACGGCAAGGGGGCCCACGGTTATGGCGGCATCTGGGGAGGGCGCAGAGCCTCCTTCCACCATAACCTGCTGGCCCACCACGACAGCCGCAATCCCCGACTGGGAGAGATCAACGGCAGTGACTTCGCCCTCACCGACCTGGTAGACCTGCGCAACAACGTCATCTACAACTGGGTAGGCAACAGCGCCTACGGCGGCGAAGCGATGAACGCCAACATCGTCGGATGCACCTACAAACCCGGGCCTGCAACCACTAAAAAAGAGAGGATCATCGCCATCGACAAGGAAACCGATCAGGGATACCCGACCACAGGGTTATGGGGAAAATTCTTCATCGAAGGGAACACCCTTACCGCCTCGGCAAGGGCGACCAATGACAACTGGACCTACGGGGTCTACAACCAGTTCAACGACAAGTACGGAATCGTCCCCCAGGCCGACAGGGAAGCCATGCGGCTGGCGGCTCCCCTCGACTTCGGGGAAATCACCACCCACACTGCCGAAAAGGCCTACGAGAGGGTCCTCGACTATGCCGGAGCCTCCCTGGTCAGGGATACGGTCGACCGGCGGATCATCCACGATGTGAGAACAGGCACAGCTACCTTCATGACCGGGGGCAACGGCAGTGTTAAAGGAATTATCGACACCCAGGAGCATGTGGGGGGATGGCCCGTGCTGAATTCCCTGCCGGCACCCGCCGACAGCGACAACGACGGCATGCCCGACAGCTGGGAGGATGACCACGGCCTCGACAGAAACTCCCCCGCCGACGCACAAAACACCAGCGTCGATGGGAAATATCCCAATATTGAGGTCTATATCAACAGTCTGATGGCGGTCATTACCGAAAACCAGGTCAAAGAGGGCACCACCACCGCAGCCGTCCTCACCCCTCACCGCAGTGACCCTCTTGATATCCGTTTCGATCCCCGCTCGGCCACCCTGAAAATCATCCACATCGCGGGGATCACCAGGGTCGACCTCTTTGCCGTGACCGGGACCCGCATGCAGAGCGCCATGGTATGCAACGAAGAGGTGACCATGAACGTGTCGGGACTTCGCGCCGGCGTTTACATCATCCGTATCAGCGACACAGAGCGGAATGTCCATTCCGGAAAATTCATAAAGAACTGAAGATGAAGAATTATCTGATCATTCTTGTCCTGATGGTGTCAGCGGTCACGGCAGTCCGGGGCCAGTCGGGAGCGCCCTATTCCCGGGTATGGGTCTCTGACCAGGGGGATGGCACCTTCAGGAACCCGGTGCTCCATGCCGACTATTCCGACCCCGATGTGGTGAGGGTGGGCAACGACTATTACATGACTGCCTCATCCTTCAACTGCATCCCCGGGTTACCCATCCTTCATTCCCGCGATCTGGTCAACTGGAAGCTGATCGGTCATGCCCTTCACCGGCTGGTTCCCGAAGAGGAATACCGGCTGCCGCAACATGGCAAGGGGATCTGGGCTCCCAGCATCAGGTTTCACAACAACGAATTCTACATCTTCTTTCCCGATCCCGACCACGGTATTTACATGACCAGGGCCGCGCATCCCGCGGGTCCCTGGAGTGAGCCCTGGCTGGTGGCCGCGGGCAGGGGGCTGATCGACCCCTCCCCCCTGTGGGATGACGATGGCCGGGCTTACCTGGTCTATGCCTTTGCCGGAAGCAGGGCGGGGATCAAAAGCGTGCTGATGGTCGACCAAATGACCCCCGACGGAACCCGCCTCTATGGCCAACCGGTGATGGTGTTCGACGGCAGCCAGGATCATCCGACCGTGGAAGGTCCCAAGTTTTACAAACGGAATGGCTGGTATACCATCTTCGCCCCGGCAGGAGGAGTCACCCACGGCTGGCAACTGGTGCTCCGCTCCCGCCATGTTTTCGGTCCCTACGAGGCCAGAACCGTCATGGCGCAGGGAAACAGCGCCATCAACGGGCCCCACCAGGGCGGTTGGGTGAACACACCGACAGGCGAATACTGGTTTCTCCATTTTCAGGACAAGGGTGCCTACGGAAGAATCGTCCACCTGAATCCCATGAAATGGGTCGATGACTGGCCGGTCATCGGCAGTGACCCCGATGGCGATGGCTGCGGGGAACCGGTGACCACCCATGCCAAACCCGACGTGGGAAGAGACTATCCCCTGGCCACACCCCCCGAAAACGACGAATTTAATGCCCCTGCACCGGGACTGCAATGGCAATGGCATGCCAACCCTCAGGTGACCTGGGGTTTTCCGACCGGTCACCTGGGCTTTTTCCGGCTGAACTGCATCCCCCGGCCCCCACAGGCAAAAAATCTCTGGGACGTTCCCAACCTGATGCTCCAGAAATTCCCGGCAGCGGCCTTTACCGCCACGGTGAGAATGACCTTCCATGCCCGCAAGGGAGAGGAAAAAACGGGTCTTCTGGTCATGGGCGCCGATTACCAGTATATCGCCCTGCAGAACAACGAGGGCCGGCTTAGCGTGTCAATTTCCCGCTGCGTCGACGCCGAAAAGGAAAACCCCGAGGAGATCCTCTATTCTGCGGCTTACCCTCAGGCTGAGATCTTCCTGCGGGTTTCCGTCGCGGAAGGAGGAATCTGCCGCTTCAGTTACAGCTCCGATGGGGTGGAGTTCACCCCTGCCGGACCGGCGTTCACCGCCAAACCGGGAAAATGGATCGGCGCCAAAGCGGGCCTTTTCGCCCTCCGGGAAGGCTTTATCAACGATGCCGCTGCGGTCGACATCGACTGGTTCCGGATCGAATGAAACAAACGAAAAACAAATTTCTGACACTATGAGTTCGATAAGATCTTTTGCCATCAAGGCTGCAATGATGGCCTTACTTGCAGGGTTTCTGCTGACAGGATGCACGGCTTCCCGCAGGGGAGAAACGGTCAAGGCTTCCCCCGGGGTGTACGGAGGAGTGGAATTTGACATGCCCCGGGTCAGGGAGCCGCAGATCCCCGCCACCACGGTGTCGATCGCCGATTTCGGGGCGGTCAGCGGGGGACATGTGCTGAACAGCGGGGCCTTTGCCGCTGCCATCGACGCCGTTTCCTCCCGGGGCGGCGGCAGGGTGACCATCCCTCCGGGAGTATGGCTGACCGGCCCTATCCTCCTGAAAAGCAATCTGGAACTGCACGCCCAGCAGGGAGCTCTGATCATCTTCAGCACCGACAAGGAGCTCTATCCCCTGGTGGAAACCAGTTTCGAGGGTCTCAACACATGGCGGTGCATCTCCCCCATTTACGGAAAGGATATCGAAAATATCGCCTTCACGGGGAAAGGAGTTTGGGACGGTTCCGGCGATGCCTGGCGCTTCGTCAAGAAGAGCAAACTCACCGACAGCCAATGGAAGAAACTGGTGGCCTCGGGAGGAGTCCTCAACGACATGAAGAACGAGTGGTACCCTTCGGAGCAATTCCGGCAGGCGGCGATGAACGCCAACATGAACGTCCCCACCCACCTGCGCACCCGGGAACAGTTCGAAGCCATCAGGGATTTTCTCAGGCCTGTGATGGTCAGCATCATCAACAGCAAAAAGGTGCTCTTCGATGGTCCCACCTTCCAGAACTCCCCGGCCTGGTGCATCCACCCCCTGATGGTCGAGGATCTTACCGTGCGCAACATCACCGTACGCAATCCCTGGTATTCCCAGAACGGCGACGGCATCGACATCGAGTCGTGCAAAAATGTCGTCCTGACCCACTCCACCTTCGATGTGGGCGATGACGCCATCTGCATCAAATCGGGAAAAGACAAGGACGGGCGCGACAGGGGAATTGCCTGCGAAAACATTGTCATCAGGGATTGTGTGGTTTACCACGGCCATGGCGGGGTCACCGTAGGCAGTGAAATGTCGGGAGGCGTCAGAAACATGCACGTTTCCAACTGCACCTTCATCGGCACCGACGTGGGCCTGCGCTTCAAGAGCAACCGGGGACGCGGCGGAGTGGTCGAGAAGATTTACATCTCGGGCATTCAAATGGCCGACATCCCCACCCAGGCCATCTCCTTCGACCTCTACTACGGGGGGAAGTCAGTAGCCGAAATGCTGGAGGAGGGAGAACCCCAGGTGAAAAACGAACTGATGCCTGTCAGCGAGGAGACCCCGCAGTTCCGCGACATCTTCATCAGGGACGTAACCTGTAGGGGCGCCTTGCAGGCCATCTTCCTCCAGGGACTTCCCGAAATGAACCTGGAGAACATCCACCTCGAGAATTTTGTAATGGAAGCCGAAAAGGGGCTGACCTGTTCCGATGTCAGAGGCGTCACCATCAATAGCGTAAAACTCATCACCCGCCACTCCCCGGCAGCAGAATTTATCAACAGCAGCGACGTGACCACCCGGAACCTCACCCTTTCCGGAGAGGGAAATAACAGGGTGGAAGTAAGCGGCATCCGAACCAGGAACATCGTACTGGGGAATTCCGTACCCCGGGAATCGGTGATCATCGGTGCAGGCGCCAACCCTGCCGAAGTGAAACTCTGACAGGATTTTGTGCTTTCAAATGTCTTAATCATAGCCCAATGCGAAAGAGAATGAGTGCCGGGACAATCCAGGTGAAAGGAGGAATAAAAAAAACAAAGATGGGGGTGAACACAGAAATAAAAAGGAAGATGGGAACGGGATCTGATGAGGGGTGTGATACAAAGGCCGGTCAGAAGAGGTGTGCTTTACTCCCTGTGGTGGCAGGGGTGTTGTTCCTGCTGGTGACGGCGGCCTGCGGCATCACGCGGTCACCCATGGCCCTGCATACCATCGGCGACTCCACCATGGCCGATAAAAAGCCCGAAGTCTACCCCGAAACAGGATGGTGCCAGGCTTTTCCCCGGTTTGCCGCCCCCGGGGTGACCCTGCATAACCATGCCGTCAATGGTCGCAGTACAAAAAGTTTTATCAACGAAGGGCGCTGGCAGCAGGTTCTCGACACGCTTAAACAGGGGGACTACGTTTTCATCCAGTTCGGGCACAATGACCAGAAGATAAAGGATACCACAAGGTACGCCGCACCGCATACCACCTATAAGGCCAATCTGGAACGATTTGTCAGGGAAAGCCGGGCCAAAGGGGCCACACCCATCCTTTTCACCTCCATCGTGCGAAGAAAATTCGACGAACAGGGAAACCTCACCGACACCCATGGCGACTATCCTGCAGTGGTACGGCAGGTCGCCCGTGAGCTGCAGCTCCCCCTGGTCGACCTGCAGCAACGCACCGAAAAACTGGTCCTTAAAAAGGGAGCCGAAAAATCAAAGAGGTATTACCTGTGGACCCCTCCCGACGAACGCTTTCCCGAAGGAAGAAAGGACGATACCCACCTGAACCGTGAAGGAGCCCGGGTCGTAGCACGGCTGGCAGCGAAAGAACTGAGGAAGATGAAAATCGCGGTGGTCAGATAGTCCATCATCAGTAACCCCTGAATTCTTACCCTGCTGTGGTCAGCAGGAAATAGCAGGAAACAGCAGGGGACTGCAGGGGTATTCATCCCTTCAGCCTCAGTACATCAGTTTTCCCAGGTTTTCGAATCTGTTGGCATAATCGGTCATAGAGTGGGCGATCACCTTGAGGGCCTCCTCTTTGTTGTATACATGAGTAATCTCCGTATTCTTCTCCTGGCCGGGCATATCCTTGTAGGTGAGGAAATAGTGTTCCAGCCTTTGAATAACGATTTCCGGTACTTCGGAGATATCCTGGTAATGGCCGTAAACGGTGTCATTGCTGAGGATGGCGATGATTTTATCATCGGCCTGGTTGCCGTCGATCATGCGGAATCCTCCGATGGGGCGGGCGCTGACCAGGAGGTCTCCGTGGGTCAGGTCCTTTTCAGTGAGGACACAGATATCACAGGGATCCCCGTCGCCGACGATTCCCGGGCGCCCCGTACGTTCGCTGCAGAAAGCCCCCACACCATCCCCGCAGAAAGTCTGGGGAATGAAACCGTACAATGCAGGAATCACATTGGAATATTTCTGCGGCCTGTCGAGGCGCAGGTACCCGCTCTCCTTGTCGATCTCGTACTTTACCGTGTCGGTGGGCACCACCTCGATAAACGCCGTCACCACATCAGGAGCTTCCTTGCCAATAAACACTCCATGCCATGGATGCGATTTGTACCGCAGCCCCATTAAACGGCCGATCGGATCTGAAAGTCTGTCTACCATATGTCGGAAATTTTCTGCGAAGATAAAGGTTATCTGCTAATTGGGTGATGGGAGCCAGGAAAAGAAGTACGAAAATACGGGACTTGTGGATCACGGGCATTCCACTTTTACCTTTTCAAAAAATCTCTCCTGTAAAAACCGGGTTAATATTCCGGGTTCTCCATTGCCAATGATGTTTTCATTCACCTGCACGACCGGCATCACTTCACTTCCGGTTCCGGTAAGGAAAACCTCGTCGAGTCCTGCAAGAACCTCATTGGCGATGGGTTCCTCCAAACAGGGAATCACATGCTCGCGGCAGATTTCCAACACCACTGCGCGGGTGATCCCGGGAAGGATCAGGTTCGACAAGGGGTGGGTGAACAGGGTCCCGTCCCTGATGCCAAATACCGAGGAGTGTGTGGCCTCGGTGACCACCCCGTCCCTTATCAGGATACACTCCCCTGTCCCGTGTTCGACCGCTTTCTGGTAAAGCATGGTATTGGGCAGCAGGGAAACCGACTTGATATCGCAACGCAACCAACGTATATCTTCTGCGGTGATCACACGAATACCCTCCTTCAGCATGGTGGTGAAAGAGGGGATTGGAAATGCAAATGCGTATACCGTGGGCTCCGGAATTCCAGGGAAGTGGTGAACCCGGGGGTGGGTCCCCCTCGAGATCTGAAGATATACCGCTGCGTCTTTGTCGTGCAGACGGTTTTGCGCCAACAGGTCCTTAAAAATCGCGGTAAGTTCGGAAAGCCCCGGATAACGGATCTGAACCTCACCGAGGCTATGCCGCAGCCGCTCCAGGTGCGCTTCCATCCGGAAGGGATTTCCGCCATAATACTTAATGACTTCATACACGCCATCGGCGAATTGAAATCCCCGGTCATCGGCTGAGATCAGCGCCTGATCGCGGGGCAGAAATTTGCCGTTCAGAAAAACAAGTTCACTCATGGTTCACCAATTAGAATTGATCTTTCACCTCTGATCATAAACCTTAAATACCACCGTTCAGATGGTACATCAACGATCATTTTCCCGGATCAGGGAGCGCAGCAGCTGAATTTCAGCGGCCCAGCGGGTTTCATCGGGGGTTTCCAGAATCAGGGGGATGCCGTCGAAGCGGGGATCGTTCATGATAAAACGAAAAACATCCATTCCCAGGAGCCCTTTTTCCAGCACGTCATGCCGGTCAACGCGTGACCCCAGCTCCTTTTTGGTCTCGTTCAGGTGCATCCCCTTCAGGTAGGGGAAGCCGATGATCCTGTCGAACTCCGTGAACACCGCTGCCGCACCTTCCGTGGTTTTAAGGTCATATCCGGCAGAATAGCTGTGGCAGGTATCGATACACACCCCCACCCTGCTTTTGTCCTCCACCTGGTCGATGATCTCCCTGATCTGTTCGAAGGTGTTGCCCAGGTTACTCCCCTGGCCTGCCGTATTTTCGATGACGGCGATGACCCCTGAGGTTTTCTCCAGGGCCTGGTTGATCGATTCCGCCACCAGGGCCAGCGATTGTGTGACGGAGATCTGGTTAAGGTGGGATCCCGGGTGGAAATTGAGCCGGTCAAGGCCCAGCTGTTCACAGCGTTGCATCTCATCGAGAAAGGCATCGCGCGATTTCAGCAACGCCTCCTTTTCGGGGTGCCCCAGGTTGATCAGGTAACTGTCGTGGGGAAGGATCTGGAAGGCCTGAAATCCCCCTTTTTCACAGTTTTCGCGGAAGGCGGCGATACTCTCGGGGGTCAGGGGTTTGGCCACCCACTGCCGCTGATTTTTGGTGAACAGGGCAAAAGCCGTGGCCCCGATGGCGTGTGCATTCAGCGGGGCATTCTCCACCCCTCCCTGTGCACTCACATGTGCTCCTATATATTTCATTTCCACTCTTTTGATATCAATTTACTCTTCCGGCAGCAAACAAAGCTGTTCACCAGCCTGCTGATCTGTCCGGGCGTCAGTCCGCCCGACCCCACCACCAGGCGATGGCGGAAGGTGACCTGCCGGCCCGGCAGCAGGGTGAGGCTAAAGGGTTCTTCCTCTGCCGAAAAGGCCTTCTGTCCCATGTTGTTGGCCGAGAAAAGGCCATAGCCCCGGGCATGCCAGTGTGCAGGGTATCCCGGATTGGAGGGGTGGTCGATGATGACCACGGCGACCTCTTCCCCGCCTATCCTTCCCGAGAGCGCCATCCAGCGGGCCCGCTTACCCCAGGCTTCTTCCCCGCTGATGCCCTCGCTGCTCAGGTAATCACCCGAAATGCCCAGACGGCTTTCCGCAGTGACAGATCTGACTTTTCCCTCTTCCGCGGTCACCCCGAGGTTCCCCCGGGCTCCCATTTCCAGTTCCGTGGCTACCCTGATGGCAAACAACCCCTCCTTGTTATCGGTAAAGGTCACCTCGTTCCGGGCGGCCGTTAAGGTGGTGGTGCGGTCGATGATCCTGAGCTGGTCACTGGCCAGAAACCGGAAGGTGCTCTTTTCGTGAAGCAGCAGATTTCCCTCCATATCGGTCCAATCGCTGCTCACCGTGAGTTCGGCATCATGTCGTCCGTTCTTTATCAGGTCGACCGAACGGTGTTCTACCGTACCATAACGGGCTCTGTTTTCAGGAGCTATGGCCTCTGAATTGTTCCAGAAATCGAGACCGTTGACATCGCCAAAATTGAACCATACACCCACCTGATGGGGATGGTCGACCCGTTCCCCCTCCTGGTGTGCCAGCGGAAAGGAACGGGTAATTTCATGGCCTCCGGGGGAGACCACCGGCCACAACACGGGCTTTTTGACCTTTTCAGGCTGGAAATAGGCAGTGAAGAATTCTCCACTGACAAAGACTTCCACCCTGTTGCTGTCCGGCACTTCCCGCAGTTCCACCGGCACTGTTTTTTGAGCCCTGAGGTCCGGACTGTAAAGGGCAAACAGCAGAACCACCACCTGCCAGGTTTTGAAATTAAGCTTCATGGCATCTCTGTTTTGGTCATGCAAGGTAACAAAAAAGAGGGACATTTCTGCCCCTCTTTTCAGATCTATACGTCAGTTCTATTTATACTCAGGACGCTGTTCCAGCACCCCGGGCTGCAGGTCGAGCTGACCCTGCGGAACGGGCTGGTACTTGTCGGCATCGCTGAAGGTGTACCCTTTCATGAATTCCCTGATGCGGAGGTCAGCCGTAGCGAAGCCGTTCAGCACTTCAGCCATGCTTTTGCCGCCGATTTTCATGGGCAGGTTATCCCAGCGGCGCAGGTCAAAGAAACGCATGCCCTCGGTGGCGAATTCGAGGCGCTGTTCCCACTGGACGGCCTTCATCGCCTCTTCCTTGTTGGCAAAACCGGTGTAGAGACCGAGTTTGTAGTTGGCAGCAGGCTTGGTGAAATCCACGTCGCCTTCAGCACCCCACGGATAGACCGACGGAGGAAGCTTGGTGATTTTCACCTTACCCATGACCACGTCATTATCGGCACGCTCGCGGATCATATTGACCAGATCCTTGGCCGTGGGCAGGTCGCCTTCGAAGGCAGCCACTTCGGCTCTCCACAGCAGGATATGGGCATAGCGGATGTAACGGTAGTTGTTGGCGTTGACACCTGTCTGCCATCCCGTAGTGGTGGAAAGGCTGAATTTCTCAGACTGTTTGAAGAAGGGTTTCGAGGCAGGCATGTAAGGGCCGCCTTCAGTCTGCTTGCGGATCCAGTCCCTTCCGCGGTTGATACCCCAGTCCTTGTAGGGAATGCCCCTGCGGCTGACGGTCCAGTCGAGACGGGGATCCACAGGGGTCACATCATCGGGGACAAAGTCGGCTTCTGAAGGAACCCCCTGGTCATTTTTGAAATCGGAGTTGTTGAAGGTGTCAAAGAGGGGCAGCCCGTTGGCATCGACCTTAAAGGCGTTGACCAGGTTCTGGGAGGGCTGGTGGAAACCGCAGCACATCCCGATGTCGCTCCCGTGGGGGAAGTTCAGCCCGATACCCATTTCACCGTTCAGCGACTCGTTGATGTCGTTGACGTTGGCCTGGATCTCAAAAATAGACTCGGCATTGTTTTCGGTGGCAATTTCGAAGTTCTGGATGAACTTGGGCATCAGGGAGTATTTCTGGCTGTTGATGATGTTGTCGAGCAGCGGTTTGGCTTCGGCATACTTGAGGTCCTGCAGGTAAGCACGGGCGGCCAGGGCCATGGCGGCATATTTGGTAGGCCGGCCGGGCTGGGCCTGGGTTTCGGGCAGGGTCTCATAGGCAAACTTAAGGTCGGCAATGATGTGGTTCAGCACGTCACCGGGTTGGTTGACATTGCTGACAGCCTTGGGGTCGGGAGTATCCTCGGTAAGAATCGGAATATAATCCCCGAACACCAGACGGGCTTCGAAGTTGTACATTCCCCTGAGGAAACGGGCTTCGGCCAGGTATTTGTTGGCGGTGGCCTCATCGATGGTTCCTTCTTCCAGGGTTTTCTTGATCACCCTGATCGTTTTGTTGGCACGGTCTACGCCCATACCGATGCATAGTCTCCATTTGTCGGCAGGATAAGCGTTGGTGCTGAACACCGCCCATCGTTCGATGTCATTGGCAATGGCCTGGTCGCCGATTTCCGATCCCTTGTAGGCATCGTCGGAAGCCGCGGAACCATAGGTCCAGTTCTGGATGGAAGCCCCCCAGGATACCGTCCACAGGGCGCTCCCGCTGATAATCCCGTAAGTCCCCGTCAACAAGGCGTCAATCCCCTTTTCGGAGTAAAAAACATTCTCAGAGGTCGACCCCAGAGGAGCTTTGGTCAGAAAATCTTCCGAGCAGGAAAAGGACATGGTCAATAACAGGGTGGTGACCATGCATATCATTAGTTTTTTCATATCTCTCATATATTATATGGTTATTGAATTAGTGATTACAAGTCAAGGTTAACCCCGAACATAAACTGGCGTGCTGTTGGCCAGGCGCCCTGGTCCAGACCCATGCCCGATCCTGAGGAGTTGAGTTCCGGGTCGAGGCCGGTGTATTTGGTCAGGGTGAACAGGTTGGTGCCCTGGACATAGAGCCGCAGCCCCTTGATCTGGGCTTTGCTCAGCAGGCTGGACGGAACGGTATACCCCAAACGGAGGCTCTTGAGTCTCAGGAAGGAACCGTCTTCCAGGAATGCCGTGGAAGGCTGCTGTGATATGTCGTTGAAATCGAGCATGGGCAACGTAGCATCGGCTTTGTTGATGTGCGTACTGCCCCATGATTCATAAAGGGCCGCCTTGCTCAGACCACCGTTGAACATTCCGTAGTCGATCCACCTCTTCACGTAATTCACCACTTCGTTCCCCGCGCTGCCGTAGAAGAAGATGTTCATGTCGAAGTTACCATATCCCAGGTCGATGTTGAGGCCACCGGTCAGGTCGGGATGGGGACTGCCGATAAAAGTGCGGTCATCAGCGGTGATCTTACCATCGGGTTTTCCGTCGGGACCGCTGATATCCCTGAATTTGAAATGGCCGGGAACCGTGTATTCGTCTCCGTATTTGGGAGCGGCGGCTGCTTCCGAATCGGTCTGGATAATGCCGTCGACGATGTACCCGAAGAATTCAGGGAACTGAGTTCCGATGGCATAACGGGTGTAGGTCATCTGGCGCAGGCTGCCGGCATCGACCGTTTTCTTGGGATCGCCGAAGAGCTTGGTAATCTCATTCTTGTAATGCGACGCGGTAGCGGTGATGTTGTACCTGAACTTGCCGTTCAGGGCCGTGTTGTTGTACCCCAGTTCCAGGTCGAAGCCCATGTTCTTCATCTCCCCGATGTTCACGTTGGGGGCGGTGGCCAGACCCATCACGTTGGGAATAGGCTCCTGGATCAACATATCGGAGGTGATCCTGTCCCAGATGTCAAAGGAGAAGGAGAGGGATTTGTCGAGCAGGGTGGCATCGATACCAAAGTTGAGGGTTTTGGTCTTTTCCCAGGTCACATCTTCATTCCCCAGGGTGGAGGGCTGGAACCCGGCCACTGCACTGGTATTAGAGCCGTCAAAGGCATAGGCTGCCACATATTTGTCGCTGGCAAAAGTGGTATAGGAGTTATAGTTTCCGATCTGGTCATTTCCGGAAATCCCATAGCCCACCCTGAC
Organism: uncultured Prolixibacteraceae bacterium; assembly: GCA_964461455.1. Lineage (GTDB taxonomy): Bacteria > Bacteroidota > Bacteroidia > Bacteroidales > Prolixibacteraceae > UBA1413. The sequence continues at coordinate 46,293 of CAYWUJ010000002.1, forward strand.
TTTGAGCAGGTCGAGCCAGTTCTGGGTGCCGGCCATGAAGTTTTCCTGTGAGAGGGCCCATGCGGCCGACACGGCGGGGAATACCCCATAGCGGTTGGCTTCGCTGAAACGGCTGGAGCCGTCGCGGCGTACCGTCCCTTCCAGGAAGTATTTCCCGGCCAGGTCATAGTTGACCCGGGCAAACTGCGAGAAGAGAGACCATTCGGAACCGTAGCCGTTGTTGTCCTTGTTGATTTCACCCGAGTTCAGCTGCATATAATCGGGATCTTCCGAGAAATACTGGCTGCGGCTGGCATTCAATTCCTGGTATTTATTTTCAATGGCCTCGGTACCCACCACCACATTCACCTTGTGGATGTCGGCAAAGGTGGCGCTGTAGTTGACGGTATTGGTCCAGTTCCACTGGAAGGTGTAGTTGGAGTTTACATAAAGGTCATTCACCTTGTCGGGTTCTGAGAATTCAAAGCTGGGAATGCTGTATCCCTTGTAGTTCCACTGTCCCCAGTTATATCCGATCAACGATTTAAAGGTCAGCCCTTTCATGAAGGTCACTTCCCCGAAGGCACTTCCCAGGATACGGTTGTACTTTCCATTGTTATTTCTTTCCCTGAAAAGCCTGGCGACGGGGTTAAAGCCGTTGCCCATTTCCGGAGCCTTGGTGCCGGCAAAATTCCCCATGATATCGTACACGGGAATAATCGGCTGCATACGGTAGGCATCGGAAAGGGGGCTGTCTTCGGCATTGTCGGTGAAACGGCCGCTTTCGTCGATGTAAATCACCTGCAGGGTTTCCCCGGCTTTGAACCAGTTGTTGAACTTGGCATCGGAATTCATCCTGAAGCTATACCGCTTAAAATTGGTGTGGATCAGGTAACCATCCTCATCGAGATAGTTCCCCGAGAAGGCGTAGGTTCCGTTCTTGCCACCACCCGACACGGCAATGTCATACTCCTGGACCACGCCGTTGCGGTAGATCTCGTCATACCAGTTGGTGCCGGTTTTGTTGGCCTTGAAAATGGTATAGTCGGGATAATTATAGAGGGAAGGATCGGTGGCGGGGTCGCCCTGCCGGGCACCTGCCGGAAGGATATAGTCGGGGATCACCGGACTGGCGCCATTGCCGAACTGGGCATGTGAAGGAGACAGGCCCCTGTTGGCAAAGGAGAGCCACGTGGCTTCGCCATACTCCTTGGTGTCGAGCAGGTCATACTGGTTCGACGGCTGGGTCAAACCGGTACGGGCGCTGAAACTAATGGTGGGCTGCTGGTTATCCTTTCCCTTCTTGGTGGTGATGATCACTACACCGTTGGCCCCGCGGGTACCGTAGATGGCCGCCGAGGAAGCATCCTTCAGGATGGAGATCGATTCGATATCACTGGGGCTCACATTGTTGCCGGGGCCTGCAGGAACACCGTCGATGATGTACAGAGGATTGGAATTGTTGATGGTGCCGATCCCGCGGATCCGGATGGTAGCATCACCCCCGGGACGGTTGGCCGAAGTTACGGTCACCCCGGAGACCTGCCCCTGAATGCGGCTGACCACACTCGGCGCCGTCGAAATCGCCATTTGCTCGGCACTGACCGTCGATACCGCACCCGTCAGTTCCTCTTTCATACGGGTACCATACCCGACCACCACCACCTCATCGACATCGAACACCTCGGGATCCAGGGCGACATTAATCTCCGTCTGGTTCCCGATGGTCATGTCAAACGACTTCATCCCGATGTAGGAGAAAGTCAGTACCGTAGCAGAAGCCGGCACGCTGAGCTGATAGACACCGTCGAGATTGGTCACGGTACCTACGGTGGTTCCCTTGACAACTACAGTAGCTCCGGGAATCGGCGTACCGGTATTATCGGTCACCGTACCCTGAATACTCCTTTGCTGTGCAAAAGAACCCAGAGAAAAAGCCATAAAAATGGCCAACATCACAAAGGCGGCATGACTGCCCCTCCTAAATTTCAGTTTTTCCATAGATTTGAAGTTTTGTTAATGGTAAAGTACAAATAGCATATAGATTTGAATGACCTATATCCAACATACACAGGGGAAACGCATTTCAAAATATCCGGAAATGTCATAGGCTATTTCCGTTAGGTTTTAGTTTAAATTTCATCACTAAGATAGTACTTTTTACAATATGCAACCTTCCGGGCAGGCAAATTATTTTTTTACCTTTGCCTTGCATAAAAAAAGTGATCAGCAGTGAAAACTCTTCTTTACGTCGTTATAGCGGCAGCCATTACCCTGGTTGCAATCGTTTACCAGAGGTCCACGGGTCCCACCTACCCTAAAAAAGTGGAATTACAGATCGGTAACGGGGTTTATCCGCTGGAACTGATCAGGAGCCATGGGGGGGAGACGGATTGTCCCCTGGAGTTTCATATTCCCGACACTTCCGTAACGGGAGTGGTCACTTTCCGGAGGTTTCCGGTGAATGAAGAGTGGACGACGGCAGCCATGGAACGTCGCGATTCCGTGCTGGTTGCCTCTCTGCCGCACCAGCCTCCGGCGGGGAAACTGGAGTACCGGGTTGAATTCCGCAAGGGAGAGAAGAGCTATCCTTTGCATGAGTCCAACGCCACGGTGGTCAGGTTCAAGGGCGATGTTCCTGCGGCCATCCTGATACCCCACATCATCCTGATGTTTGTGGCCATGTTTTTTGCCAACCTGGCCGGGGTCATGGCCCTCTTCCGGCATCCGAAGTTCAGGTTTTATACTCTCTGGACCCTGGTCCTTCTGGGAGTCGGGGGTATGATCTTCGGCCCCTGGGTGCAGTGGCACGCCTTCGGGGAAGCCTGGGCAGGCATCCCCTTTGCCTGGGATCTCACCGACAATAAAACCCTGCTGGCCTTTCTCTTCTGGATCCTGGCCGTGGTCATGAACCGGAAAGAAGAACGCCCGGGATACGTCATCATGGCCTCCCTGGTCATGCTGGCCGTCTATTCCATTCCCCACAGCATGTTCGGGTCACAACTCGACCCCGAAACCGGAAAAATCATCCAGGGGATGATCCTTAACCCCCTGTTCTGACCTCAGAAACCAGATCAGAACAAACATCACAACATCCACATGCCATACCACTTAAGACTTAAGATTTACGATTTAAGACTTAAGATTCAGACTTCTTTCAGTACTTCTTCCTGATTTCGGTGAGCAGTTCCCTGATCTTTTTCACCACTTCCTGTGAGGATCCCGGGAAGTTGTTGACCAGGAGGGCAAACGCCACTTCCCTGCCCGAGTCACACTTCAGGTATCCGGCATATCCCCTGACCCGTTCCATGGAACCGCTTTTGCATCGCAGGGTCTCCCCCGGGAAATCCCCGGTGCTGAAACCCGAGAGGGTTCCGTTTCCCGCTGAGGGGAGCGACATCAGAAAAGTTACGGCATGAGGGCTTTTATATGCCTGTCGCAGCACGCCGGTCAGGAACCGCGGGGTAACGGCATTGGCGCGTGACAGTCCGCTTCCGTCTTCCAGAAAGGGGAGATCCCTCACTCCACGCTCCTTCCAGTGGTTGGCGATCACTTGCAATCCCTCCTGCAGGTTTCCCTGTGGTGATTTCATCTGCGACAAGGCAATGACCAGGTGTTCGGCGAAGAGATTGATGCTTTCGTGGTTGATTTCCCTGATAATGCGGGAAAGGGGCGGACTATAGAGGGTGTCGAGGGGGGTCATTTCTGCCGGGATCCTGGTGGTGGTCACCTTTCCCGTAACACCAATTCCCATGGTGGTCAGATGGCTGATCAGGAAGTTGCCGAACCATCGCGGGGGATCGGGCATGGCGGCTTTCACGGCGAAATCCCTGCGTGCCGCGGGAATGGTGCCTCTGATGAGCCGCATCTCCCCCCAGGGGCTTCCGTATACATAGGCCAGATCGCGGTTGACGGAAGAGGAGCGCAGCTCATTCTGCCAGCGCAGCCAGGGAATCCGGGGCTCGCAACGCACCAGGGTCACGGGTTCTCCGGCCCGGGCAGGAGAATCGAAAAAGAGGGTAACCCTGTTGTCGGCGAAGGTGAGGCCCGAGGGCCCGGCACCATAATAATTCCCGATATCCTCCCATGCCCAGCCTCCCGGGGTCTCCTCCACCCCGAAGGCCGAGAGGTCTATGATGAGGTCTCCGTTCACCCGGTCAATACCGGCAGCCTTCAGCCGCTCCCCCATCCTGGCAGCGATGGCCTGGGGTGCAGGAGAATCATCGAAGGCGGCACTTCCCAGGGTGGGGTCTCCCCCGCCTCTGACCACCAGGGAACCTTCGAGGACCCCGCTCGTCCGGTCAATGATCCCGGAAGTGCCATACACCGTCATAAACCGGAAATCAGGACCCAGCACTTCCAGGGCCGTCGCCGTGGTCACCGTTTTCAGGGTGGAGGCCGGCGCCAGCAACTGGCCGGCATCCTGTGACAATAATATCCTGCCCGAGGGCAACTCCTCGACATGGATCCCCACGGAAGCCCCCTGCAGGGCCTGATCCTGCATCATGCTCCTCATTAATCCCGCAGGTTGGGGTTGCGCACAAACAAATTGAAGGTTCCCCAGCAGGAATATCCCAATAAAAATCCGTAAATTCACCATAACAATAATCCCGTTCTTCAAAGTGACTGAAGTCTAAAAAACATATTCACCCGACGGCCACCGTAAAGTTAATCATTTACCCGGCAAAATATTACAGGCCCGGCCAGGAAGTGCCGGCAGCGAAAGGTTCACCATCAGCCAAAACAACAGTCAAAATGAACATTGAAGGAAAAGCCAGCATCATGAAGATTTATGTCGGCGAGTCTGACAAGGTCAACGGGAGGCCGTTGTATGAAGAGATCCTCTTTGCTGCCCGTAGTGCCGGGTTGGCGGGAGCTTCCGTATTCCGGGGGGTCCTTTCGTTCGGCGCCAGCCACTCCCTGCATACCATGAAAGTCTTCGCCCTCTCGGGAGACCAGCCCGTTTTGATCGAAATCGTGGATACCACAAAAAACCTGAAGGAGTTCGCACCAGCCCTTTTTCAGCTGATGGATGAAAGCAGGAAGGGAGGATTGGTAACCCTCCACAAACTCGATGTTTTACGTTACAGAAAAGGAGAGAAATATAACGAATTCACCTCATTCTAAGGAAGGTTCAGAAAGTTAACTCCGTATTAAGTAAGAGTCATACTGCAATTATATATCTTTGGACAAGATTTAAAAATACTATTTTCGTACCCTGAATCTTAGTTATAACAGCAAGTAGTAACCATAAAACAGATCATCATGTTAATTAGTAATGTATTAGGAAGAGAGATCCTGGATTCTCGCGGTAATCCGACCGTTGAAGTAGAAGTGACGCTAGAGTGTGGTGCCATAGGGCGTGCCGCTGTTCCCTCCGGGGCATCGACAGGTGAGAATGAAGCCATTGAATTGCGTGATAACGACAAGGGGCGTTTCCTGGGCAAGGGAGTTCTTCGCGCCGTTGAAAACGTGAACAATTTGATTGCCAAGGAAGTCATCGGCATGCTGGCCACCGACCAGGTTGCCATTGACCAGAAGATGATCGAACTCGACGGAACCAAAAATAAGTCCAAACTGGGTGCCAACGCCATATTGGGAGTTTCTCTGGCCGTGGCCAGGGCTGCCGCTGCCTGTCTGGAAATGCCCCTGTACCGGTATATCGGTGGCACGAATGCCAAGACGCTGCCCGTTCCCATGATGAACATCATCAATGGCGGGAGCCATTCCGACGCCCCCATCGCCTTCCAGGAGTTTATGATCAGGCCCATCGGGGCTCCCTCTTTCCGTGAAGGCCTCCGTATGGGCGCCGAAGTCTTCCACCACCTCAAGAAGGTGCTGCACAACAGGGGCCTGAGTACCGCCGTGGGTGACGAAGGAGGTTTTGCCCCCGGCCTCAAGGGAACCGAAGACGCCCTGAACAGCATCATTGAAGCCATCAAGAATGCCGGCTACAAACCGGGACGTGCCGAAGACGGCGGAGATGTCTCCATTGCCCTGGACTGCGCAGCCTCTGAATTCTTTATGGACGGTGCCTACGATTATACGAAATTCGAAGGAGCCACCGGTGTCAAGAGAACGGCGGCCCAGCAGGTCGACTTCCTTGCCGACCTGGTCGCCAAGTTCCCCATCGATTCCATTGAAGACGGCATGGCCGAAGGAGACTGGGATGGCTGGGTGAATCTCACCAAACGCCTCGGCGATAAAATACAGCTCGTCGGCGACGACAACTTCGTGACGAATATCGAGTACCTGAAGAAGGGTATCGAAATGGGAGCCTGCAATTCCATCCTTATCAAGGTGAACCAGATCGGAACCCTTACCGAAACCCTCGACGCCATCGACATGGCCCACCGTGCAGGCTACACCTCGGTCACCTCGCACCGCTCAGGTGAAACCGAAGACTCCACCATCGCCGACATTGCCGTGGCCACCAACAGCGGACAGATCAAAACCGGATCGCTCAGCCGCTCTGACCGTATGGCCAAATATAACCAGCTCCTCCGCATTGAAGAAGAACTGGGGGCCACCGCCATCTATGGCTACAAAAAAGTAACCGGCAAATAATACCCTGCCGGAGTCTCAGGGGCTCGAAGGTCCCCGAATGAAATCCGGTGAAAGAGAACTTAAATAATTCGCACAAAAAAAACGGGAGACATCTTTCTCCCGTTTTTTTATGCGTTTCCGCCACTTAGGCTGCTTCCGGCTAATCACAGGAAGTCAGAAACAGGGCGTTAAAACAAAAGCATTACTCCTTCCGCTTCCTTTCCAGTTTTCCCTGGAGCAGATAGGCCACGACCAACCCCAATCCGCCGAAAATCAAGATCATCGAGAAGTAGAGGGGTCCCGACTCCAGTTCAGTGTAGTGCTCGAAAAGAGCCCCCGTCAAAAAGCCCAGGGCAAGGCCGATCATAAACAATCCCCATTTGAAAACCGCATAACCCGAACTTTGCCGTTCACTCTGGAAAAGCTTCGGGTCAGCGCCCTTTTCAATCATCGCCATCCTCTCCTTGTTACGGGTGGTGATGAAAATGTAGAAGACGGCAAAGACCAACAAAAAGAAGGTTAATGAAATAATCACTGGTTCCATGATTTCTGTTTTTTAAATGTTTATACTTTTTCTGGTGTTTTACTTTCGGTACCGGTGATATGACCCCACTCTTCGCGCCAGGTTACACTTCGGGCAGAAAATTTTCGAAATTTGTAACCCTGAAGGAAAAAGTCCGTCTCATGAAGTGATGACGCAGCAGCAAGAACAGGAGATCATTGCGAAGGTACGGCAGGGAGATACCCGGGCTTATTCGATTCTGGTAGATAAATACCAGAACATCGTATTTTCCCTGGCACTCAGGATTCTGAAAAACAGGGAAGAAGCCGAAGAGATGGCCCAGGAGGCCTTCATCAGGGCCTTCCGTTCCTTGGAATCCTTCAGGGGGAATTCCAGGTTTTCGACGTGGCTCTATACCATTGCGTATAACAGCTGCCTCAGCCAGGTCCGCAAGAATAAGCTTTCCCACAGCGGGAACAGCGGCCTGGACCCGGGAGTGGAAATTTGGGAAGAACAGGAAAACCGCGAAAATGAGGAACAGCGCTCCTGTTGTTTGGAAGCCGCCCTTAAAAAACTTCCGGAAGAAGATTACCTGCTGGTCATTCTGCACTATTACGACAACCAGCGGATTGACGAAATCAGCAGGATTACGGGACTGGGGGAAAGCAATGTCAAAGTGAGGCTTCACAGGGCCCGCAAAAAACTGCAGGCAATGATGAATGAGATGTTAAAAGAGACCATCCTAAATTGAGGAATCATGGAAATCAGCGAAAATAATCAGGAAAAGGAATTGAGGGAACTCTTCAGGGAGATCAGCCTGAACTCCCCGTCTCCCGGGTTTACCGGGAAAGTGATGGATATCCTGGAGGCTGAAACCACAGGGGCGGCGGTTCCTGCCAGGGAGCCCCTGCTGGGAAAAAGATTCTGGATGCTGGCCCTTCTTTTTCTGGTTCCCCTGGCGTTGCTGCCGGCCTTCGGCAGCACAAAGGAGAGTTTTTTGATGATGCTGGCTGACCGTTATCTTTCCGGTTGGCATCTCCCTTCCCTCCCCGACTGGCACCTTGCCGACTGGCACCTCCCCACCCTTCAGTGCCTCGGAGAAGCGTGGTCCCTGTTTGGTGCAAAGGCAGAGACTGTACCCCTGACCATGGCCTGGGGCATGCTGGCCATCATTGTCCTGCTGCTGGCCGAAAGGACCTTCTCAAGGAAAAAGGAATTGGTGACCCCATAGGGGCGTCATCAGACCGGAGACATCAGAAACACTCCTCCTGGGAGAGGTATTGGGTCACGTATTCGCTGACCCCCTCCTCCAGTCCGGTGAAAGGCTGCGAATAACCGATTTCGCGTAATTTACGGATATCGGCCTCCGTGAAATACTGGTAACGGCTGCGGAGATCAGGGGGCGTATCGATAAACTCAATTTCGGGTTTCTTCTGCATGCTGCCAAATACGGCATTGGTCAGATCGAGGTAAGAGCGGGCCTTGCCGGTCCCGACATTATAAATTCCCGGGTGATCCCTGTGGGCAAGGAAAAAAAGCATCACCCCGGCGATATCATCAACATAAATAAAATCGCGCTTTTGTTCTCCGTCGGGGATATCCTCCCTGTGGGAGCGGAAGAGTTTCATTCCCCCGGTCTGACGGATGGTCTGATAGGCATGAAGGACCACCGAGGCCATGCGGCCCTTGTGGTATTCGTTGGGACCATAAACATTGAAAAACTTAAGTCCGGCCCAAAAACCGGGCGTGTTCTTCTGGTTAAGGACCCACAGGTCAAAGTCATGTTTCGACCAGGCATACAGGTTCAGAGGCTTCAGTCCGGAAATGTATTGGTGGTCATCGGAAAATCCCATTTCGCCATTGCCATAGGTAGCGGCTGAGGAGGCGTAGACCATGGGAATTTTATATTCGGTACAGGCTTTCCAGAGGTTCTGGGAGTAACGCAGGTTCAGTTCCTGGTAACTCTCGGGCTCCTGACCGATGGTGTCGGTTCGCGCTCCCAGGTGAAACACAAATTCCACACGGCTGTGGTTTTTGCTGAACCATTCAAAAAAATCGGCCCTGTCGACCAGGTGGTTATAGCTTTTTGATTGAAAATTCCGCTCTTTGGCAGGGTCATCATAACGGTCAACGAGTACCAGGTTGTTATACCCCTCCCTGTTGAGCTTACCTACAAAATAACTGCCTATGAACCCTGCAGCTCCAGTAACAACGATCATGCTGATTTTTGGTTTGGTTCAGTACTGCTTTCAACTGATTCCTGTTGTGGGACCGTTTGAAAGGATAAACTACGATTCACTGATAATATTGTATGGCTGCCCATATTAAATTTCAAGGAGAAAATTGCCGGGGAGAGGATGGATGATTCCCTTTGCAGAAGCTTCGTCGAACAGGCGTGTGACTGCTCTGATGCCTTCATCGCCCAGGTCAAGGGTGAAATCATTAACGTACAGGGAGATATGGCTGGCGATTACCACATCGTTAAGTTCCCGGGCGTGGGTCTTGACGAATTCGGCGGAAGATTCGGGATGGGCCATGGCGAAAGCCACGCTGCGGTGCATGACGCGGTTCAGGGCCTGTCTGACCTCCAGGGGCAGGGAATTGGCGGCGACGATTCCGCCCAGAGGAATCGGGAGTCCTGTTTTCTCCTCCCACCGTTCTCCCAGGTCGGCGATTTTCACCAGTCCCCGCTGTGTGTAGGTAAACCTGTTTTCGTGGATGATCACGCCGGCGTCGGCTTCCCCGGTGAGCAGGGCATCCTCAATGTCAGAAAAGAGCATTTCCGTTTTTTGGAGGGCTTCCGGGTAGAACAGGGAAAAAAGGAGGTTGGCAGTGGTGAACCTGCCGGGGATGGCGATTTTTCCGCTGATGATTTCTTCGGGGCTGAGGGGGCGGCGACTGATCAGTAACGGACCGTTACCACGCCCCAGGGCACTGCCGGCATGCAACAGGGAGTACCGGCCGGCCACCCGGGCACAGGCATGATAACTCAGCTTGGTCACATCCAGCGCATTAAGGAAGGCACGCCGGTTGAGTTCCTCCACGTCGGCCATGACCACTTCGAACGACAGACCTTCGGTGTCTATCTTTCCGTGGATCAGGGCGTCAAAAATGAAGGTATCGTTGGGGCAGGTTGAAAAACCCAGGGTAAGCTTCATTCTGTAAAATTTGCCGCAAAATTAGCAAATTCGTCAGATCTTGGCCCCTGCTTCCTGTAAAACCTTCAGCAGGGTGGTTTTCAGGTTTTCGAGGGCCAGGGGAATATCCCACCGCGACTGGCTGCGGGGAGCTACCAGGTTGGAAATGGCCCTGATCTGCAGGCAGGGAACGCCCATCCAGCGGCAAACGTAAAAGACAGCCGCCCCTTCCATGCTCTCCACGCTCGCCGAAAAACGGTCCTTCAGCAGTGAAATGGTCGACTCCCGGCCATGGCTGATATTGGAAGTGATCCCCTTCACCCGGGGCAAAAAAGCAGCCACATGATCCCCGTCGGCACGAAGCATCCGGTTCTCAAAGGGAAACTCATCGGGCCGCATGAATCCACTGTCGAAAAGCGTCAGAAACTCGTTCTCCTTCTCAATGCCCAGATCGGCAAACTCCTCTTCCACGACATTCACCACATCGCCGATATGGAGATGGTCCCCCAAAGCCCCGGCGATGCCGGCATTGAGAACTACGGCATAGGAAAACGCCGCCAGGTGCTGAGTCAGGAAAAAAGCGGTAAAGGTGGTCCCGATGCCCGTCAGCAAAAGGTCATAATCGGTTTCCCCTATCCTGTAACTTCTGAAATTATCGGAAGCCGCCACCAGCAAAAGGCTCTCGTCAATCAGCAGTTTCACCTCCATCTCCGTGGCCGCTACCAGCAGTACTTTACTCTCTTTCACTTTCCCTTTCATCATCATTTATTCTTTCTATTCATACTGTTTTTATGAAAAAAGGTTAATCTTTGTGTCTCATTTCTTAAAAATGACCCCATGGATGTCTCATTAAACAGCGACAACAGCGGCTACCGGAGAATCGACAGGTACGATCCCGAGAAAACGGCAGAACTGGCTCTTTATTATGAGAAGATCCTCAGCCTTCTGGGCGAGGATGTTCAACGTGAAGGACTTCTCAAAACACCCCACAGGGTAGCCAAGGCGATGCAGTTTTTGCTGCAGGGCTATGAAATGAATCCCGTCGAAATTCTCAGGTCGGCCATGTTTAAGGAGGATTACCGTCAGATGGTGATTGTGAAGGATATTGAGATCTATTCCATGTGTGAGCATCATCTTCTGCCTTTTATCGGGAAGGCCCATGTGGCCTATATTCCCAACGGGTACATTACAGGGCTGAGCAAGATCGCCCGGGTGGTGGATGTCTTTGCCCGCAGGCTCCAGGTACAGGAACGCCTCACCTCACAAATCAAGGAGTGCATCCAGGAAACCCTGAAACCCCTGGGAGTAGCTGTGGTCATTGAAGCACAGCACCTTTGCATGCAGATGAGGGGCATTCAGAAACAGCACTCCATCACCACGACTTCCGATTTTACAGGAGCCTTTGAAAGGGTGGCCACCCGTGAAGAATTCATCAAACTGATTGGTTCCAAACTCAGCTGATCACTTTACCTTAAGAGATTCATAAAAACTCTATACAGACCGGTGCTTTAGTTTCCAGGCTTTTCCCTGTAAAAACGGGAAGGCCTCCTTCCATTCTGAAGAGGGTGATGTTATGGCTTCTCTGGTTCGCCACCAGCATAAAGCGCCCCCCGGGTGCCATGGCGAAGTTCCGCGGCCAGTTGCCTTCGACCGCGACATGGGTCACCGGCGAGATCATCCCCGATGCGGCGTCACGGCTGAAAACCACCACCGAGTTGTGCCCCCTGTTGGAGGCATAGAGGAATTTCCGGCATGGAGAGAGGTGAATGTCGGCGCAGTAACTCACTCCGCTGTAACCCCCGGGGAGGGTCGTGATATCCTGAAGCTGCACCAGGGAGCCCTCTTTATTTTCGAAGACCGTGATCGTCGATGACAGTTCATTGACCACGTATATAAACCGGCCGTCGGGGGTAAAATCAAAATGGCGGGGGCCGGAACCGGGAGGCAGCGACGTGGAGGCACCGGGCCTGGAGATCAGTTTTCCCGAAGAAGGATCCAGGGAATAGGCAAAGAGCTTATCGGCTCCCAGGTCAGCAGCCATGAGCTGGTCACTGCCGCCCATAAAACGGATGGAATGGGCATAGGGACGGGATTGCCGCCGCTTAAGAGGTCCTGATCCTTCATGGCGGACCACCGAAGAGGCGGGTTCCAGAGAGCCGTCGTCAGCAACAGGATAGAGCGCCACCGACCCCCCGCCATAATTGGCCACCGCCACCCAGCGGCCATCGGCCGAAACATCGGCATAACAGGGATCATCGCCATGCGAGGAACGCTTGTTGATAAACTGTAATTCGCCGTTATCACGAACACGGAAGGCCGTGACCGACCCACCGTCGGGATCAGCAGCCAGGGGCCCGCGTGTGGTGGCATACAAGTATTTCCTGTCGGGTGAGAGCCGCACGAAATTGGGATTGTCGATTCCCTTGAAGAGCCTCACCTCCTCCAGATTTCCGGTGACGGTGTCCAGTGAGCAGAGCGAAATTCCCTCCGCCCCCTCCGACGTAAAGGTGCCCACGTAAAACCACAGGGGGTGGTTCGCCCGGGCACCCATGGAACAACAGACCCCCGCTAACAGTAAGATGAATGTGATCCTCTTCATTTGATGTTTAATTTGTTGGATAAATACTCCCTTTAACAGGTTGTTCCTGCGAAACGGCGGGTTCAGCTCTGCAGCCCCCGTTTCGGAGGTGCGGAATTTTCCTTCCTGTGAATGAAAAACCAGACCAGGGCATTCCATCGCGAAAAATAATCATAAATGGCCAAATAAGGGACCCGGGGAGCAATAATTACCGGAAAAATGGTAGAAAACCCGGGGATTAAACCTATCTTAACACTCCAGTGGGCACCGCTTCCCTTCCGGGGATCGGGCAGCCCGAGAAAAATTAAAAGTGAGACAACATGACAGAACCGGCAATTTTTGACAAAAAGCCAGCCCTGGTGACTCTGGAACCGGGGACTTATTACTGGTGTGCCTGCGGCCTCAGTACCAACCAGCCCTTTTGCAGCGGTGCTCATAAGGGAACAGGCATTACCCCCCTGGCGTTTACCGTTGATGAGAAAAAAGAGGCCTGGCTGTGCAATTGCAAGCACTCAGGGAACAAACCTTACTGCGACGGCACCCACAAGACGCTTTAGGGCTCCGCGGGAAAGTCAGGACAAAGGTTTGAAATAATCCTTTCCGGCGTTGCAAAGAGGGCAACGGTAATCTTCGGGAAGGCCGCTGAAGGGGGTTCCCGGGGGGATACCTGCTGAAAGGTCTCCGTCTTCGGGACGGTAGACATATCCGCAGACGGTACAGATATACTGTTCGTCGTCGTCAGGATCACGGGCAGGACCGGGACCGCCGGAGTTGCCGGGAAGTGCATCAGTACCGGTATGGGCGGAATCACCGGCAGCAGCGGAATCGTCGCGGTGGCCGGAAGAGTCTGATTCGCGGGGTCCGTCATGCGGGTCCCGGGTTCCGGAGATCTCACCACCGGCAGCTTCAGCGCCCTCAACAGGTGCGTACCCCCGGGAAACGGCTGATTCCTCCTCCAGTTTTTCCTGGTCAATGTAAGTCGGTGCGTTGCGGGGAGCCAGCATGCGGTATTTTTCACGATACCAGGCATAGGTCAGGGGCTCCTCGTCGGTGAGGATTCCGCTGTCGGCCACTTCCCCTATCAGCAGGGTGTGGGTTCCCACATCGAGGGTGGAAACCAGCCGGCAATCGAGCCATGCCACACAGGAACCGGTGACCACCGGGGCTCCTGTCACCTTCACCTCCGAAGCCGCCCGCGCAAACTTGTCAAACCAGGAACTCGACATAAACCCGAACTCCCCGATCAGGGTGGTGTCAGCATCCTTCCTAAGAACAGAAACAGAAAAGAGACGGCTTTTCAGGATCAGAGGAAGGGTATCGTTGTCCTTATGGCAGCTGACGGCGACCTGCGCAGGCGAGGAGGTGACCTGAAACACCGTGTTGGCCACAAATCCCGCACGGCTTCCCTCCCATGCCGTGGCCACTATGTACATTCCGTACGACAACTTCTGAAAAGCCCTTAAACCCATAGGATCGATTTTTTCCCGAAAATAGCAATTTCCCCGATTCCGGCAACCTCAGAGTCCATCAAAAAGCCTGTTGAAATCCTTATCATCGCCGATGAGGGTAAATCCTTCGGGGAGAGTCAGCGGGTGTTGTTTCAGGCGGACCCCGGTGACGATAAACCTCTTCCCCGGAAGTTGGCCGGCCATTCCTGAAATCAGGCCGGCCAGTTGTGAATCTTCGATGGCATTGGTAAAAACAGTCATGACATAATCGATGGGGGTCATGGTGGCCATCTGGCCCAGATCCTGTAAGGGTACATTCTGGCCCAGGTAGAGGATCCTGAAACCCCTCCGGGCCGCCATAACGGCATAAAACAGGAGAAGCAGGTCGTGCATCTCATTCTCGTGCAGAAAGAAAAGAATGGTCAGGTCACCGGCGGCTTCCTTCTGTTCCTTCTCCAGCTCACAGATAAAACGGTGGCGTATAAGGGAGGAGATGAAATGTTCCTGTGCGGGATAAACCGATCCCACCTGCCAGAAGATCCCCACCTTACGGAGAAACGGAAAGACCACCCTGAAGACCGCCTCGTCAAAACCAAACCGGGCGATCACCTCGTCGAGAAGATGTGAAAACTGACGCGATTCAAAGTGAAGCATGTGCAGGACTAACCGGCCGATATAGGCTTCATCACCCGGCGAATGCTCTTCCTGCTCCAGAACCAGCTTCCGCAAACGGTCATCCTCAAGTTGGGCGATCCTGGAAATCTTGTGGTTCCGGGCCACCAGAAAGGCGATGTTCATCAGCCGCCGGAGGTCGCGGTCATCGTAATAACGGATGTTGGTTTCGGTACGCCATGGTTTCAGCAATGAGTAACGCCGCTCCCACATCCTGATGGTGTGCGCCCTGACTCCTGAAATCACCTCCATATCCCTGATGGAGTATACCTTATCTGACATAATCGTAAATTTTATGCTGCTCCTCCTGAATCCCTGAACAGGGGATTCAATTATTATTTCAGACTAACGAAAATACATCCTGTTTTGTTCAATTTAGCGTCTGAGTGATTAAACATTTTATTTTTTTCTGGAACGGGGGCCACCTGCGGGCGGGGTTTCTCAGGAGGCCGGCGCTTTCTGTCCTGCACCAGCTAAAAGAAAATGCTATTTTTGCATTCTGGATTTCCGATAAACATCCAGAGACTGTATGAGTTTTTTATATCCCGCATTTCTGTTTGCCCTTTTTGCCGTGCTTATTCCGGTGGTGATCCACCTGTTCAGTTTCAGGAGGTACACGACGGTATATTTCAGTCATGTGGGTTTTCTCAGGAATATAAGGCAGGAATCGGAGAAGAAGTCGAGGCTCAAACAGCTGTTGATATTGCTGGCCAGGATCATGGCTTTGGCGAGCCTGGTGCTGATGTTTGCGCAGCCTTATATACCTGTGAAGAACCAGAGGCAGGGAAGTCCCCTTTCGGTGGTGGGGGTATATGTCGACAACTCATTCAGCATGACAGGTCAGACCACGGGAGGCCAGCTTCTGGAAGTTGCCCGGAGCAAAGCCCTGGAAATTGCCGGGGCCTATCCTGCCGATACCCGGTTCATGGTGGCCACCAACGATTTGCTCACCCGGCATCTTCACATTTTTAACAGGGAACAGTTCATCAGGGAGGTGAGTGAAATCGGCCTCTCCCCCCGGTCGGTACCCTTGTCGCAGGTACGTGCCCGCCTGGTCTCCGCCGCCCGCAGAAGCGGGGAAGACGTCGCCATTACCATTTACTATCTGAGTGATTTCCAGACCCGGACCACCGACCTGGAAGGTTTCAGGGGAGATACCTCCCTGACCGACTATCTGTACCCGGTGATTCCCGGGAGTAACAGCAACCTCTACATCGACAGTTGCTGGATGGAATTCCCCGCACACCGCCAGGGACAGGAAGAGAAACTGATGGTGAAAATCATCAACAGGTCAGCCGAAGGATACCAGAACCTTCCCGTAAAGTTTTTTCTTAACGACACCCTGAAAGCGCCGGGAAACTTCAACATAGATGCGGCAGGAGAAGCCATCGTACCCCTCAAATTTGTCAACCTGGGGACTGGTTTGCAGAAGGGGCATGTCGAAATCTCGGACTATCCCTTTGTGCATGACAACACCTTTTTCCTCAGTTATATGGTGCAGCCAAGCCTCAGGGTGCTGGCTGTATCGGGTTCCGCAAACCCGGGCAGCCAGGGATCGCCGTACCTGCGTGCCCTTTTCGGAGACGACGACTATGTGGACTTTGAGGAAGCCAATACCGGCAACCTCAGGGTGAGCAGTCTGGGCAGTTACAACACCATCTTTCTGGTGAACATAAAATCACTGAGCACCGGTCTGGTCAGTGAGTTGCACAAGGCCGCAGAAAACGGGACCACGGTGGTTTTCTTTCCGGAACCCGACGGCGATACGGAGAGTTACAACAGATTTCTGCAGACTTTTCAGGCCAACAGAATCCTCAGGAATGACACGACGATCCTCGAAATCGCCGCCATCGAATGGGAGCATCCTGTTTATGACCAGGTGTTCCGCAGCCGCACCGAACAGGCGGAATTTCCCCGTATCAGGGGGAGTTTCCGTTTTTCGCGTGATGTCAGGATTCCGGAAACTCCCCTGCTTTGGTTCAGAAGCGGGGAAAAAGCCTGCTCCTCGCAGCCCATAGGGAATGGCAACCTCGTGGTGTTCAGTTTCCCTCTTTCTTCCATGAACGATGCCTTCGCCCGTGATATGCTTTTTGTACCTACCCTTTACGGTGTGGTCATCAACCTGCTTCCGGGGCAGAAAATCCATTACACCATAGGCCGTGAAACCACGGCCATTCTCCCGGCCCAGGCTCTCCCCGGCGCCACCCCCCTCACCGTTACCAATGAGGATTCAGGCCAGGAATTCATCCCTGCCAGTTCCATCACCGAAGGCCACAAAGTGAGGATCCATCTGGGCGGGAATTTCACCACCGCCGGGCACTATTTGGTCAGAAACGACGATGAGACCATGGCTGTCCTGTCGATGAATTACGACAGAAACGAATCAGACACCGAATGCTATCTTCCCGGAGAACTCAGGGCGGAAACCGAAAAATACCAACTTCCGGCAACTTTTGTGATCGACGGTCAGGAGAAAGAGTTCTCCCTGGTTTATAACGAAATTAAAAACGGGAAGCGGCTGTGGCCACTCTTTTTGGTGGGGGCACTTCTTTTTCTTCTGGCCGAAGCCCTCATTATCCGCTTCTGGAAATAACTCCCCCATTCAGGTCCTGTCTCCCGCATATTGTAAAACATACCGCAGAGCTAACAAATATCCTTTTAAAATACGGGACAAAGTCGTATATCTGCACCAGAAACTTTAAATATAAAAGGTATGGTTAAGATGACATCGCGTGATTATATGGAGCGGGAAGAGCGCTTCGGGGCCCACAATTATCATCCTCTGCCGGTGGTTCTGGAAAGAGGCGAAGGGGTATATGTTTGGGATGTGGACGGAAAGAGGTATTATGATTTTCTGGCGGCATATTCTGCCGTGAACCAGGGGCATTGCCATCCCCGCATCGTCGGGGCCCTCACAGCCCAGGCAGCCCGGCTGACGTTGACTTCCCGGGCTTTTTACAACAACCTCCTGGGGGAATGGGAGGAGTATATGACCCGTTTGTTCGGTTATGACAGAATGCTTCCCATGAATTCGGGAGCCGAGGCCGACGAGACAGCACTGAAACTCTGCCGGAAATGGGCCTACAAGGTAAAGGGAATTCCACGGAACCAGGCGAAGATAGTGGTATGTAACGGCAATTTCCATGGCCGCACCATCACCATCATCTCCATGTCTTCTGACCCTGACGCCTATAACGACTATGGTCCCTACACCCCCGGGTTTGTGAATATTCCCTACAACGACACCGAAGCCCTGGAGAATGCCCTTAAAGATCCCGATGTGGCGGGTTTTCTGGCCGAGCCCATCCAGGCCGAAGCAGGAGTCTACGTTCCTGAAGACGGATACCTGGCCAAAGCCGCTGTCCTTTGCAAGAAGTATAATGTTCTGTTCATCGCCGACGAGGTGCAGACAGGGCTTGCCCGTACCGGAAAATTGCTGGCCTGCGACCACGAAAAGGTGAGACCCGACATCCTGATACTCGGCAAGGCCCTCTCGGGAGGCGCCTACCCCGTGTCATGCGTCCTCGCCGACGATGAGGTGATGCTGACCATCAAACCCGGAGAACATGGCAGCACCTACGGGGGGAATCCCCTGGCGGCAGCGGTTTCCATGGCAGCCCTCGACGTCCTTCAGGAAGAAAAACTGGCCGAAAATTCCGAGAAAATGGGAGAGATCTTCAGAAAGGAAATGCGCGCCATCCACTCTGACGCCATCGTCGCCGTCAGAGGAAAGGGACTTCTCAACGCTGTGGCCATTAAACCGGGCCACTCGAAATCAGCCTGGGAAATCTGCCTGAAGATGAAGGATAATGGCATCATTGCCAAGCCTACCCACGAGCATATCATCCGCTTCACGCCCCCGCTGGTGATCAACGAAAGCCAGATGGAAGACGCCGTGGAAAGAATAAAAAAGTCGTTCCACGAAATGGGACTCTGAAGGAAACTTATCTTTTCCTGATGATTTGAAAATCGGGAGTGTAACGGACCACGATCAGTCCCTGGTTGATGAACCCTCCCGTTGAGCCGGAAGTGAACTGGTAGCTGCCCTGGACCAAACGTGCGGAAGCCTTGGGAATGCAGTACACCAGGTCACTTCCGAAGTCTTTATAGGCTTTGGCAAAGTAAAAGACGGCATCATACCCCTGCATGCTGAACTGGTTGGGTTCTCCCTTGTAAAAAGTCCTGAATTTCTGGACAAACGACCGGGTGACCGCCTGATGCATGTCGGGCCAGTAAGGGGTGAGAAACTCGAGGTTCCCGGCATGGAAATTCTCGGGATTGATACTGTCGAATTGCGGGAAACGGTTAGTGCCGATCACCGTGACCTCGTATTCCCGTGCCAGGTTCTTAATGTTGGAAACGGCCACACTCACTTCGGCTTCGTTGTCGGTCGGAATGATGATGATATTCATTTTGCCCTTGACCATCGCCTCACGGAGCGATGAAAAACCACTCTTGCGGTAGTCCACCACCCTGACCCCTGGCCGGCTCCCCTCTCCTCCCCTGCGGGAAATCTCAGCCCTGAGAAGCTCAGCTTCCTTTTCTGCGGCGGTGGAAGAACTGCCGGTCTGTAAAACTACCAGGTTGCCTCCGGGATATGTGGAAACGACATATTCCACGGTTTTCTGCGATACCGTTTCACGTGGCGGGTTTATCTGGAAAAAAACGGGGTTGTCCCTGGTGATTTCGTCGGAAGAGGCTAACGGAGAGACCACCGGGATCTTTTTCTCCCTGGCGAAATCCGAAATTTCCCTTTGTTCATTTTGAAAAACCGGGCCGATGATCACATCGGCATTATCGAGGTCGCCCGAAGCCACGAGGCTCTTCACCTTTGAAGATTTCTGCTCGGTATCGAAAACGTCGAGTTTCACGTTGATCCCCATCTGGCGAAGCGAGTCCACGGCGATGAGCGCTCCCTCATAAAAATGGAGGAAGTTCTCACTGCTGCCCTGAAAAGAGATGTACCCCTCTTTGCGCGAAGCAGCCTCCCCCTCCCCGCTATCTTCATCATCATGGTTCCCCGAGAGAAAGCCGGCATTCAGGTAGCGGTTTGATTCGATCATCAGGGGCAGCAAAAGAGCGATCCTCACCTCGACTGGATCGTGGTAGCTGGTTTTCACAATGCAATCGGAGGCGGGACGGGAAGCCTCCACCAGGGTCTCCTCAGAGGGCATTCCACCTACAGGAATTCTGATCATCAGGGTATCCCCGGCGCGGGGAGGACGGCCTTCAAGCACCGGATTGGCGGATACCAGTTCTCCCATCTCCATGCCATACTTTCCCGAAATGCTGTAGAGGGTCTCCCCGGCAGTGACCACATGCTGACGCATGCCTTCCCGGGATTCCTCAACCGTTTCTACCTCTCTGACCCTGCTCCGGGGAATGCGGATCACACTCCCCGACCGGAAGGATTTGTCGAGCGAGGGATTCAGCACCACCAGGTCATCGGCACTCACCCCATACTTCTTACTCAGTGAATAGAGGGTTTCCCCGGGCTGAATGGTATGGGGGATATATTCCGTTTCTTCGGCACCCCGGAAGGGTTCTCCGCTTTTTCCCGCCGGAATGGAGAGGCGCATCCCCGATTTCAGCTCCCTGGCTCCGGGATTCTCCTCCAGCAGTGCGGTCACGGCAATCCCATACCTCCGGGAAATGGAATACAATGTCTCACCGGGCTGCACCCAATGGGTGATCTTGCCACTTCCGGAAGGAGTTTCACCTCCGGCCAGGGGACTCCCCCCCCGCTGGGGAATTCTGATGGTCTCCCCTTTCCTGAGCTGGGTGAGTCCCGGATTGAAGGCGAGGATCTCATCGATGGTGACCCCGTATTTTCTGGAAATGAAATAAAGGGTCTCCTTGCGTTGCACCTTGTGCAAAACGATGCGCACATCGTCGTTCTGCACCGATGAGCCGGTCACGGCAGCCGCCGCTCCGGCAGGGATACGCAGCACATCACCATGCCTGATACCCGCTGATGCCGTCGGATTCACACGGTTAACCTCCTCAAGAGAGACCTGATATCGCTTCGATATGGAGTAAAGGGTCTCCCCCGCCTTTACGGTATGAAGGTAATAACTGGTGCCGTTCTCTATCACCCTGTTCCCCGAAGGAATATCCTGAGCCGCCAGGGTGAGAAAGGCAAGACTCATCAAAAAATATAAGAAAAGTGTGCGCACAATACCGTTTTTTTAATGAACGGGAATTTCTTCCCTAAATTTCAGGCAAAAATAATAATAAATTTGCGCCATACATTCCACTTCATATGCAGGAAAAAATCTTGATCCTTGATTTCGGATCACAGTACACCCAGCTGATCGGGCGACGGGTACGGGAACTCAATGTTTATTGTGAGATTTATCCCTTTAACCATTTCCCACCGGTCGATTCTTCGGTAAAGGGGGTTATTCTATCAGGAAGCCCCTATTCGGTGAGAGATGCTGAAGCTCCCCGTCCCGACCTTTCAGCGATCAAGGGCATAATCCCCCTTCTCGGCATTTGCTACGGGGCGCAATATCTGGTCCACTATTTCGGTGGTGAGGTCGCGGCTTCTGACAGCAGGGAATACGGCAGGGCCCACCTCGAATATATCGCCGGCGAGTGTCCCCTTTTCACGGGGATTCCCCGTCAGTCACAGGTATGGATGTCGCACGGTGACACCATTATCACCATGCCCGAAGATTACAGGCTGATCGCTTCCACGGGCGATGTCACCCATGCCGCCTTCAGGGTGGAAGGGGAAAACAGCTGGGGCATCCAGTTCCACCCCGAGGTCTTTCACACCACCGACGGAACCCTGTTACTCAGCAACTTCATCACCGGAATCTGCGGATGCCGGCAAAACTGGACGCCCGAATCGTTCATCGAAACGACGATTGCTGAATTGCGCAACACCCTGGGCAATGACAAGGTGGTCCTGGGACTCTCGGGAGGTGTCGACTCCTCCGTCGCCGGCTTGCTGCTGAGCAAAGCCATCGGCGAAAACCTCCACTGCATATTTGTGGACCACGGCCTCCTCAGAAAAGGAGAATTCGAAAGCGTGCTCAGGTCCTATGAAGACATGGGCCTCCATGTCACCGGAGTCAAAGCCGCAGACAAGTTTTACCACGACCTGGAAGGAGTAACCGATCCTGAAGAGAAAAGGAAAATCATCGGGCGGGAGTTTATCGGGGTTTTTGATGCCGAAGCCCACCGGATTGAAGAGGTGCGCTGGCTGGCCCAGGGAACCATATACCCCGATGTGATTGAGTCGGTATCGGTCAACGGACCTTCTGCCACCATCAAATCACACCATAACGTAGGGGGACTGCCCGAAACCATGAAGCTGAAAATCGTGGAGCCCCTGCGCTCCCTCTTCAAGGACGAAGTACGAAGGGTGGGCAAAGCCCTGGGCCTCCGTGAAGAGCTGCTGTGCCGCCATCCCTTCCCCGGTCCCGGACTGGGAATCAGGATTCTGGGAGAGGTCACCGCCGAAAAGGTGGCGATCCTTCAGGAAGCCGATGCCATTTTCATTAACGGACTAAAAGAGTGGGGACTGTATGACAAGGTATGGCAGGCCGGGGTGATGCTGCTTCCCGTGAAATCGGTGGGCGTCATGGGCGATGAACGTACCTATGAAAACTGCGTGGTCCTGAGGGCGGTGACCTCCACCGATGCCATGACCGCCGACTGGGCCCACCTTCCCTACGAATTCCTCGCCAAAATGTCAGGCGATATTATCAATAAAGTCAGGGGAATCAACCGGGTGGTATACGACATCAGCTCCAAACCCCCCTCGACCATAGAATGGGAATGATCGTGGCCGACAGGCTTGGCACGGTATTCGCTGAACAAATCAGGAACAGGAACCGTTATCCTCTTTTAGAGGAGACCCGGAAACTGAAATCGGCTCAAGGCAAGTAACGTTATAATTTAAAAACATGAAATTCAAATATTTAGCACCAGCGGTATTTTTGTTTCTGGCGGTGATGGGGACCCGGCCTTTGCCGGCCCAGGAATCTCAGGCCAATACCCTCAAATTCGGCAGGCTTCTCAGGCTGGTGGAATCCTTTTATGTCGACACCACCAATATTGACAAACTCACCGAAAAGGCCATCGTGGCTCTGCTTCAGGATCTGGACCCCCACTCGGTGTACATCACCCGGGAGGAAGTGGAGAAGATGAATGAGCCCCTGAAAGGCAACTTTGAGGGAATCGGGGTATCGTTCAATATTTTCAGGGACACCCTTCTGGTGGTTTCGGTGGTCCCCGGGGGGCCTTCCGAGAAGACCGGTATTCTGGCCGGCGACCGTATTCTGGATATCGACGGTAAAAATGTCGCGGGAGTGGGACTGACCAATAACGATGTTTTCGGGAAGCTTCGCGGTGAGAAAGGGACGACGGTGCAGCTGAAGATCCGCAGGAAGAACGTAAGGGAACTTCTTGATTTTACGGTGATCCGCGACAAGATTCCCATCAACAGTCTCGATGCCTCCTACATGCTCGACAAGGAGACCGGCTATATCAAGCTCAACCGCTTTTCGGCCACCACCATGGAGGAGTTCAAAACGGCTATGGAGGAGCTGCAGACCCAAAAAATGCGCAACCTGGTGCTCGATCTGCGGAATAACGGCGGCGGGTATCTGAAGGCGGCCACCGACCTGGCCGAGGAGTTTCTCTCCTCGGGAAAGATGATTGTTTATACCGAAGGTGTCAATAATCCCAGAAAAGATTTCAAAGCCACCAGCAGCGGCTCCTTTGAAACGGGGCGCCTGGTCGTCCTGGTCAATGAGGGGTCTGCCTCGGCCAGTGAGATTGTGGCGGGAGCCGTGCAGGACTGGGACCGTGGAATTATCATTGGCCGCAGGACCTTCGGCAAAGGACTGGTGCAGCAACCCTACTACCTTACCGATGGTTCCATGGTCAGGCTGACCACCGCCCATTACTACACTCCCAGCGGGCGGTGCATCCAGAAACCCTATGAAAACGGCGTCGAAGAGTACCGCACCGATTACCAGAAACGGATAGAAACCGGAGAACTCTTCCATGCCGACAGCATCTCTTTCTCCGACTCCCTACAGTACAAAACCCTGGCCAGTGGCCGCACGGTATACGGCGGAGGCGGCATCATGCCCGATATTTTCATGCCCCTCGACACGTCAGCCCTTTACGCCTACTACAACAGGCTCCAGAGAAATAACATCGTCTACAACTTTGTCCTTGACTACCTCGATAAAAACCGCCAGTCGTTGTTGAAGAAATATCCCGATTTCGCAAAATTCAACAGCGGGTTCACCCCTGGTGACGACCTTATCAAAGGGATCATCGCCGCCGGGGAGAAGGAGTCGATTCCCCTCGACCAGAAAAGCCTTGACTTCACCCTTCCTCAGATGAAGCGGGAGATCAGGGCCCATATCGCCCGGAGCCTCTATGCGGCCGACCATTTCTACCAGATTCTCAACGAAGATGATTCCGTGATTAAAAAGGCCCTGGAACTGATGGGCGACCAGGAGCAGTTTTCACAACTCCTGGCCACCTGGCAATAAGATATCTGCATGGACCATACGGCACTATTGTGGTTGGCGGCGAACATCCTTGAAGTGGCAGGTGCCGCCCTGGGACTGGCTTATATCATTTTCTCCGTCAGACAGAACATCCTTACCTGGCCGGCAGGAATCCTCTCCTCCCTGCTATATATCTTCATCTTCCTCGATGCCCGCTTTTATGCCAATATGGGATTGCAATTCTATTACACCGGCATGAGCGTTTACGGGTGGTATTTCTGGCTTAAAGGGAAAAGAGAGGATCCCTCGGGGAAGCTCCCGGTGACCCGTCTCTCCCTGTCCCAGGGAGCCCTGGCCGGACTGATCGCCCTTCCCCTTTTCGGAATCATCTATTTCCTGCTGAATGCTTTTACCGACTCCCCCGTCCCCTTTATGGATACCTTTATCGCCACCATGGGAATTATCGGCACCTGGATGCTGGCACGCAAAATCCTCTTTAACTGGATTATATGGATCATCTCCGACACCTGTGCCGTCACCCTCTATGTGTCCCGTGAGATGTGGCCCACCGCCCTGCTTTACGTTGTTTACCTGGGAATGGCCTTTTACGGCTATATCTCGTGGAAACGCACCATAACCCCTGCCCGGCACACCCCCATGGCCCCGGAAAGGGGTCAACCCATGACCTGAACTGCTGAGCAACGGAACAACCGGAAATGAGAGAAGAGATCAAAAAACCACGCATTGTCATCGTCACGGGAGCCGAGTCGACCGGGAAATCGGTCCTCACCAGGCAACTGGCCGAGGAGTTTTCTGCGCCCTTCTATTCCGAATATGCCCGGGAATTCCTCGAAAAAAGCGGCCACCCCTATACCCGCGATGAGGTGGTCCACATCGCCCACACCCAGGTGGCCCAAATGGAGAACGCCCTGGCCTCAGGCGAGGAGTGGGTCTTCTTTGACACCTGGCTGATCATCACTAAAGTATGGATGGAAGTGGTCTACGGAGAAGCACCCCCTTTTATCAACAGGGCTTTGTCACACTACCCCGCCAGCCTTTACCTGCTTTGCGATACCGATATCCCCTGGGAACCCGATCCCCTGAGGGAAAATGGCGGGGAGAACAGGGAGATATTGTCGGGAATCTACCGTAACCACCTCGAAAGCCTGGGTGCCCGTTACAGCGTGGTTTCGGGAAAAGGAGAGGAAAGGCGGCGGAATGCCCTCCAAATCATCAGAAAAACATTTAATATTCCGTTAATATAAATCGGATGGTTGCCTCAAACTTAAAAGTCAACGTATATTTGTCTCATCAGGTGACCGGGGGGCACGATACCACAGAACACCGGAAACGGAAAAGCCGGAACGATCTGAAACAGGTTAAATAAAAGGAACGTGGAACGAATGAGAATTTCCGAAGATATTACCCGGCTGGTTGGTGGCACTCCGCTGGTCAGGCTGAACCGTCTGGGAGCCGGAACGGGATGTACGGTGCTGGCCAAGATGGAATCCCTCAATCCGGGTGGTTCGGTCAAAGACCGGCTGGCACTGGCGATGATCACCGCTGCCGAAGAGGAGGGTCTTTTGGGTCCCGGGAGTGTGGTGGTGGAGCCCACCAGTGGCAATACAGGGATCGGCCTGGCCATGGTTTGCGCCGTCAGGGGCTACCGGCTGATCATAGTGATGCCCGAGAGCGTATCGCGCGAGCGCAGGGAGCTGATTTCCGCCTATGGTGCTGAAGTGGTTCTTTCCCCGGCACCCGGGGGAATGACAGAATCGATCAGCATGGCCCGTGAGATGGCCGCCCGTCATCCCGGCGCCTTTATGCCCATGCAGTTCAGCAATCCCGCCAATGCTGAAATGCACAGGAAGACCACAGCCCTGGAGATATGGAACGATACCCTGGGGAGTGTCTCCATTTTTGTGGCCGGTGCCGGCACAGGAGGCACCATCACCGGGGTCTCCGAAATCCTGAAACAGAAAAACCCGGACATCGTCACGGTGGTGGTGGAACCCGCCACATCCCCTGTTCTCTCGGGAGGAGAGGCCGGAAAACACCGGATTCAGGGAATCGGTCCGGGCTTTATCCCTGAAGTTCTCAACACCTCAGCATATGACGAAGTCTTCCGGGTCACCGACGAAGAGGCCATGACCATGGCCCGGGAACTGGCTTCCCGCGAGGGTATCCTGGCAGGAATCTCCACAGGCGCCAATGCCCACGCCGCCCTGGAAATTGCCAAACGCCCCGGGAACAGGGGTAAAACCATTGTTTTTATTGTCTGCGATACCGGCGAAAGATACCTGAGTACCCACCTTTTTGACCTCCCGCACCATGGATAAGGAACAATACCCTGTTTTCAGGGAGACCATCGGTGAGCTGGCAAATCCGGAATCCTACAGTATGGTGTGCCATGAGCACCGCCAGGGAGAACCACTTCCTTCAAGTGTGAAACTGACGCGTATTATCGACCTGACCAGGGAAATCATATTTCCGGGATATTTCGGTTCTACCTCGCTGCGGCAGGAAACCATAGGCCACTATATGGGGGTATACGTTGACGAGCTTTACCATTTGCTGAATACCGAGATTCTTGCGGGGATGTGTTTTGAATGCCACGACGAGGGTGCGGGGAAGTTGCAGCGTCATTCAGAGCAGGCCCGCCGGGCAGCCCGGGAATTCGTCCTTTCCCTGCCTGAAATCAGGCAAAAAATGGTGACCGATGTGGAAGCCATGTATTTGGGTGATCCCGCAGCCAAAAGCTATGGGGAGGTGATCTTCTGTTATCCCTCCATCAGGGCGGTCACCAACTATCGCATGGCCCACCGGCTCCTGCAACTCGGGGTTCCCCTGATACCCCGCTATATTACCGAAATGGCACACAGCGAAACGGGGATTGACATTCACCCCGGGGCAGTCATTGGCGATTATTTCGCCATTGACCATGGCACGGGAGTCGTCATCGGTTCTACCTGCATCATCGGCCATCATGTCAAGATATACCAGGGGGTCACCCTTGGCGCCAAGAGCTTTGAACTTGACGACTCGGGAAATCCGGTCAAGGGAATTCCCCGTCATCCCATTGTCGAAGATCATGTGGTCATCTATGCCGGGGCTACCATCCTGGGAAGAATCACCATCGGCAGGAATTCGGTGGTGGGGGGTAACGTATGGGTCACCCGCGACCTCGCCCCAGGCTCCAGGGTAGTCCAGAAAAAAGCCCGCGCCAACGACTTCACCAACGGAGAAGGCATTTAATTAACCACCTAAGCCATATTGTTTTGGAAAATTACTTTTTTACAGCCAAGACCCTCGAGGGACTTGAAGGGGTTCTTGCCCGGGAGGTCAGGGAACTGGGAGGAATCAACGTAGAAACCGGAATCAGGGCGGTCCACTTTGAAGGCGACAAGGCGATGATGTACAGGGCCAATTACCGGTTGCGGACAGCCATCAGGGTCTTCAGACAAATCGACAGTTTCACCTTTTCAACGATGGACGATTTTTACATCAGTTCGCTGAAGGTGAGATGGGACCTGCTGATGAACCTCAATGACACTTTTGTGGTCCAGAGCACGGTGATTCAGTCAGATCTTTTCAAGAACTCGATGTTTGCCTCGATGAAGCTGAAAGATGCCATCGCCGACAGGTTCCGGCAAAGGACAGGCCAGCGGCCCAGTGTCGATACCACCGATCCCGATATCATCTTTCACCTGCATATCGCCGGACAGAAATGCACCATCAGCCTTGACAGTTCCGGGGAATCGCTCCATAAAAGAGGGTACCGCCAGTCGCAGGGCGATGCTCCCCTCAACGAGGTACTGGCAGCAGGCATGATCCTGCTCACCGGATGGAAGGGAGATTCCGATTTCTTTGACCCCATGTGCGGATCGGGAACCCTTCCCATTGAGGCAGCCCTGATCGCCAGAAATATTCCCCCCGGGAAATTCCGTAAATCCTTTGCCTTCATGAACTGGAGGGATTATGAACCCGAGCTGTTCGAAAAAGTGAAGGAAGAGGTTGAGCCTGCTGACTTCAAGCACAAAATCTACGCCTCCGACCTGTTGAACAAAAATGTCCTGTCAACACAAACCAATGCCAGAAATGCCCGGGTTTTCAACCTGATCACCATCGGCCAGAGCGATTTCGCAGAAAGCGGACAAAACCTGGAAAACGGAGTAATCATCATCAATCCGCCTTATGGAGAGAGAATGAAAAACGAAGACATGGGGGGTTTATACGGAATGATCGGGGAGCGGCTGAAACACCACTTTATGGGAAACACGGCCTGGATTCTGACCTCTTCGGCAGAAATGATGCAGAAAATCGGGCTGAAACCTTCAGCAAAAATCAGGCTCTTTAATGGCGCCCTGGAATGCAGCTATCAAAAATTCGAATTGTTTGAGGGGAAAAGGAAAGTTTTGGTTATTAACAGAAACATTACTAAATAAGGGCAAAAATCTTATTTTTGCCCCTACCCGTTATGTTTTGCCTGCAAGGACCCCTGATTAGAGGTCGCGGGTATCGTAAATGTCAATGTCCTTAGTCTTGATTTTCTCATCGGCATTACCTCCCCTGATGCGATACATTTCATGAAGGGTAAGAGTTTCCACTTCTGCTACAAAACTGATTTCTTTGGGGGCGGTTCTTTTAATGATACTTTTCATGGCTACAGTTATTAAATGTTCAGTTTTTTATCTAAATTCACTCACTATAATATTCCTCAAAGAAGGAAAAGGTAACCCACTTTTTTTATTTTTTTTTTTTAAAAATTACAACTATTCCTCAACTGCCTGATTATATGGATTTTAAATGTATCATAAAATTATGGTTAGGTATACTATTTCTTTTGGTTCCGGTGTGTGTGGGGGGGAGCAGTGATGAGCAGCCGGCATCAGACAGCCTGAAGGGAGTGGAACTTTACCGGCAGGGGGTGGAGCATGGTATCAGGGGGGAGCCTGAAACAGCCCTGGAGTTATTCAGGCAGAGTCTGGAATTCCGCAGAAAGGCCTTCGGCGACAAGCATATCCGTCTGGGCTCCAATTATCTGGGCATGGCCATCCAGTACAAGAACCTCCATCAGCTGGACAACGCCTTCAGGCATTACAAAATGGCAGAAGAGGTCTACCTTCTGCATGCCCCGGCCAACGATTCACGCCTGGGGGATATTTATACCAACCTGGGGAGTTATTTCCGCGCCAAGGGGAATCTGGGAGAAGCGATCCGTTATCAGGAGAGGGCGATTGAGATTTACAGGAACTCTTCCGATGATTTTCCGGAACAGAACTATCTGTCGGCGCTTTATAACCTGGCCAACAGCTACTACCTCGTGAACCGGGAAGAGGAGGCCCTTCACATCGCCATGGGAATTCAGGGAAAAGGTTCATTCGGACTGCGGCTCAACTGTCTGAATCTGATGGCCAGCATTTATACCTCGCAGGGTGATTTCCGCAAGGCCGACCGTATTTTTTCCCAAGCCATCGATATGATCAGGGAGGAATACGGGGATAAGGATCCCGACCTGGCCGACCAGTACCTCTCCTATGGGCAGTTTCTGAACATTACCCACCATGAGGAGGCCGCCCTCCCCTACCTTGAAAAAGCCGAGTCGATCTATTTGCAATACCGCAGCCGGCAGCCCGACCTGGCCGGCCTTTACAACGTCATGGCGCAATATTGGGCGGAAAAGAAAATCAGCTCCTCGACCTATGGAGATTTCACCGCTATAAAAATCAGCAATCTCAGGGTTGCCGAAAGCTGGTACATCAAGGCCATGGAACTGCTTACAGGGGCAAAAAACGGAAACATGGGGGAAGAGTTTGAAATTCCCGGGAGTGAAGAACTCAGGCAGAACAATTTTCCCATGGTGACCCTGGGCACGTTGGAGAATAGCGGAAGGAACTACCTGCAATTGGCAAGGTTAACCTTAGCAGAAGAGAAAGAGGTCAAAACCCGGTATTTTGAAAAGGCCGCCGGATATTTCATGGCCGCCAGTGACCTGGCAGAATATCTGCGCACCACTTTTGTCTCCGAGGAGAGCAAAGCCCAGTTCACCGCCCTGCAACAGGATATTTACAGCGGGGCAGTCGAGGCATCCTATGAGCTCTTCAGCCTGGGGAAGGATCCTCTTTGGGCAGAAACGGCTTTCCTGCATGCCGAAAGGAACAAAGCCTCCTCGCTGCATGACCAGATCACCGAACTGGAATCACGCTCGTTAAGCCTCATCCCCGACACCCTCCTTGAGCAGGAATATGAAAAAACCACCAGCCTGGCCTATTACCGTGAGAAACTGCATCTGGAAACCCTGGAAGAGGAACCCGACCAGGAACGGATCAGTGAATACCGCCAGAGAATCTTCGAAAACGAGGAGATGATTGTTAAGCTCAGGGAACACCTTGAGAAGAACTACCAGGATTACTACCGTCTGAAATATGAGGCACGGCCGGTTTCGTTTGGGCTGATGAGAGAAAAATTGAATAAGAATGAAGTCCTGCTCTCCTATTCCCTGAAGATGCCCGGGGAAGAGAATAACGGGGAGATCTACATCATTGCCCTGACGACCAAAGGTTACCAGTTTCTCCGCCAGCCTTTTACAGCCACTGATGTGGCACGGGTGCAGACCGTGGTCGCCACCTTGTCGGATTCCGGTTTCCTGGGGACCGGTGTGGAAGCCTTCAGGGCGTATGCAGAATCGGCGGCGGGGCTGTACAGGTTGATGCTTTCCCCTCTGGAGCCACTGATCAGGGATAAGAGAATAACGATCATTCCCGATGGCCTTCTTAATTACCTCCCTTTCGAGGCATTACTGACCGCCCCCGTTTCCACGGAGAGTGTCCACTACCATGACCTCCCCTACCTTATTCACCGTCATGCCGTGAGCTACAGCTATTCCGCTTCTCTTTTCCGCATGGAGGGAAAATCGGGCAGAACCCGCTCGGTCGCTTTTGCTCCCGTATATCGCGGATTTCGTGACGGGGTTGATGATCCCTCCTATCTGCCCATGATCCCCGGGGCTATTGAAGAGGTGACGCTGATGGAAAAGAAGATGAAAACAACCCTGTATACGGGGGAGGATGCCACCGAGCGGAAATTCCGGGAGTCAGCGGGGGATTACGGGATTCTTCATCTGGCCATGCACACCCTGATCAACGACTCCCTGCCGCTATACTCGCGTCTGGCCTTTTCCCCCGGCACTTCCGGAGATCTGGAAGATGACGGGTGGCTGAACACTGCCGATGTTTACAATTTGCAGCTGAAAGCAAGGATGGCGGTTTTGGGTGCCTGCCGCAGCGGTGGCGGCATGCTGCGTCGTGGCGAGGGAGTCATCAGCCTGGCCAGGGCTTTCTTTTATGCAGGATGCCCGTCGGTGATCCTCTCCCTTTGGGAGGTGGAAGACCAGGCGGGATCTGTCATTATGAAGGAGTTCTACAAAAACCTGAAAAGCGGGAAAAGCAAGGACCTGGCCCTCAGGAACGCCAAGCTGAAATACCTGAAGGAAGCCACACCGGTGACCGCCCATCCGCGGTTATGGCTGGGATACATCATCATTGGCAACCCGGAACCCCTCTTCGGGGGTGTCCGCCTTATCCTTTCCGGACTCATGGGGCTGCTCCTGCTGTTGATCGTTGTGACGATGGCACAAAAAAAACCGGCCGGGAAAAAACCGGCCGGTCCACACTTGTGAAAGACTATAATTGTTTTGCAGTTACGGGTTTCTCTTTTCAATCCTTGACAGCAGGGCTTCGGCCTGGCGCGAATAGAACCCCCGGCGGTTGACCACATCACCCAGATTGGTAACGGCATCGTGGTAACTGCCTTTTCCCACCAGGCTTAATGCCCTGTACCACTCTGCCTGTTCCACAAAAAGGTTGTCACGGTGCTGAATAATCCTCTCATATTCGGCAATGGCATTTCTGTACTCACGTAAACCCTGATAACTCGCACCTGCATAAAAGACAGCAGCAGGATTAAAGGGTTCTGCGGAGGCCTCTTCTTTCAGCAGCAACAGGGCTGAGGCATAGTGGCCCTGGTTGTAGAGGCGGAACCCTCCGGCCAACCCACTGGCATCGGGAGTTCCCGCATCCCTGAAGGATGAGGGTGCCGGCGGGGCCTTGTAAAACGCACTGTAGGAATCACGGCCCGACAGGGAGGTAAAGGTGTGGATGCCCGATATTCCCAGGAGTAAAAGCAGCATGGCGGCAACGGTAACCAGTTGTTTGATCCCTTTTCTTCTGCCATCCAGTTCCACGAGCGAGCGACCCTCGAGTTTCTGTTCCGAGGAAGCGACCTCTCTGAGCTGTTCACGCAGCTCCATCACATCCTTTTCGCCAAGGGCATTCCCGACCTGGCGAACCAGTTCCACTTCCCTTTTCAGCTCGCGGCTGCCCGAAAGCTCTTCCAGGAAGGACTCCCTCTCCTCATTGGTCATCCCGTCATCGAGGAAAGCATCAATTTCTTCCAGTTCCCTGGCTGAGTTGTTCTGTTGGCGGGAGACCTTCCGCAACAGCTCGCGCAGTGAGATGACATCTTCCTCGCCGATAGCTTCTTCCAGCTCAACATTGAGGCTGAGGTCGTTTTTCAGTTCGGGATTGACGGCCAGTTCTTCTTCGAAGTGCCCCATGGTGGCCTGGTCCATCTCTCCTTCAAGATAGGCTTCAATATCAGCAACGTCATATTGATGGGAAGAGACGGTTTTCTGGATCTGCGACAGTTTGTTGCGCAAATCCATGACGTCTCCCTCCTTCATGGCCTCTCCGATCAGGAGCCACTCCAGGTCCTCTTCGCCGTCAGTGGTATCGGGCATTTCACCGGCGGCGGCCATGGCCTGATCAAGGTAAAAAAGATGGGTATGCTCACTCAGGGTTCTTTTATGATGGTGAAGGTGGATCCGGGGCAGGGGGTGGGGAGAATCCAGGTCGACGGAAAGGTCATCCGCCAGGCCTTCCGGAAATACCGGGTTGTCGATGGCCAGATCAAAATAAACCTGTTGTTTTTTGGGCTCCTTCTCTTTCGTGGCATGCGCGGCGACATCCCGGAGAGCGGTTCTGAGTTCAGGGACATCCTTTTCAGAAAGGGCGTCACTGATGTCGTCCCAGAGATCGTGACCATTGTGTGTAATCGGGTTAACGGTTGAGGGGGTGCCGGCTTCCCTGAAGCGGGGTAACCTGCCGGCTCTGGTGGCAACCCTGGTCGCCTGTGTTTCCTTAAGTGTCATCTTCAAAAAGTTTTTTATATTCTGTATCCTGTTTTATCCTCTCTATCAGAAGCTCTTTGCACTTGAACTTCCTTGACTTCACGTATTTTTCACTCTTGAATCCCATGACCCGGGTAATCTCCCTGATGGGGACCTTGTCAAAGAACATCTGCAGGATCTTCTGGCAATCGGTACTGATATTCCGGAAATGCTTCTGATAAAGGAGATAACGCTCGTTTTTCTCGATGACGTTGTTCAGATCGTCGTCGTAGACCTCCTCGGTAAAGGGAAGGCTTTCGTTGATCTTCTCCTTCTCGGTCCTTATGTTCCTCAGGCTTTTTAACCAGAGCAACCTGCAAACAGAAAAAAGGTAAGTTTCAAAAGAACGGTTCTCAAACAAAAGATCATTTTCCTTCAGCTTCCTGTATATGACAATGATCGCTTCCTGAAAAATATCGCTGACATCGTCATCGCTTCCGCTATTCTTCCTGATAAAGGCGTTAACTTTATAAAAATACTGTTTGTATATGTATGAGAGCACCAGATTGTCGTGTCGCAGAATACCTTTCAGTATTTGTTCATCAGAAAAAATTTTCATCTTTCTATATATTAATTCCTGTTTTTGCCAAAAGGTAACCCAGATAAAGACAGAAAAAATTGATTAAGTTAATAGCAGGGTGATAAACGTCTGATTTATAACAAAATTACAGAAGCGGTCTTCATGGTCCCGGGTTTGACTTCAGGTAACGAAATTAAAGATTATTATAAATTTAAAAAATAAGGGGGCATAAAAAAAAACAAAAGGATAGAATCAACATTCTATCCTTTCTCTTTAAACTAACTAACCTAACTAAACCTAAACTTATGAAAATAAACGTGGAACAAAATTAGCAGGGAAAGCGCAGTTTTGCAACTTAATTTTGTTAAATGATGTTAAAGATACTGGGGAAAAAGGGCGAATAAGAGGGATCACTGGGCGACGAAGGAATAGCGGATAGTTCCTCTCTGGCTGGCGGGGGCCGAGGGGTTGGCATTGAAGAGGCTTCGCTGTGCGGCTTCTCGGGCATATACATAAACCGGGTCATCGGCGTTTCCCGTGGTGACCCGCGGTTGGGCCGCAGTCACCCGGCCTTCCCTGTTCACGGCAATATCCACGACAACGACCCCGCCACCCCGTGCCAGATAAACCGGAATGGGCAACCGCCGGTGGTAACGGTTCTCCAGGAGGTACTCCACATTGCTCTCTCCGGAATAAACAATATTACTGATCTCTTCAGGCTCCCGTCCTTCCGTGACATCCTCAGGCATCGCTATCTCTCCGGGATCCGGGATTTCCCTGGAAAGCTGCCGGCTCACATCCCTTGACAATTCCCGGGCTCCGGCAACCTCGCGCTGATAGTCATCGTCGAAAAAACGGTCAGAAGCAGCAGCACTCCGCGAAGAGGGCCTGTTGGTCACCGATGAGGGCATATTTCCTTCCGTCACCCTCTCCTCCTCAGTGAACGGTGCCTGAAGCGCCTCCTCAAAATCCAGGGGAATCTCCACTACCACCTCGGCCTCCTTCATATCCCTGCGCATCCCCATCTCTGCCAGAAGAAAAAAGGCCAGCAACAGAATGTGGAAAACCAGCGTTCCCATCACCCCGTATATGTTGCTCCTGTATATCTTTAGCAAACGCTTCATCAGCAACAAAAATATAAATAAACCTTTGCTTTCCGGTATAAAATGTGAACACTCCCTCTCATGGGCAATCCCGACAATTTTAACACATTTTAACATATTGAATTACAGGAATTTAAGTACGGAAATGATTAATTTAGCCGTTTTTGGACACTTGATGAATTCATACCGGTCACGATATATCCTACTTATTTTCTGGTTACACCTCCTGCCATATCAGGGGGTTGCCCAGGGGGATACGGTTTCGGCAGGGAACAAATTTCCACGGAAGGATATGGGTTCTCCGGCAGTGGGGGTACTGCCCGGGGTGACCGGTGATTCCCTCTCCTCCTTCCCGGGGAGAAACGACAGGTACGAAGTTTTCTATGACTCCCTGCGGTCAAAGGCACAAACCCGGAAGTTCACCCGGATGTTGCACAGGTTGCTGATCACGGCTCCCCGGACACCCGACACCCTCCCTGACTCTTCACTTTATGCTTCTCCCCTGGAGGGGAAAACCATCGGGACTATCGATATTATCAGGCTGGATGTATTCGGTCCGAGCATCAGGGACACTTCGCGCAAGGCAACCCTGTGGTATGAGAAGGCAGGCAATCTGATCCACACCCGGTCAGACCTTCACAACATCAGGAAAAACCTCCTCTTCAGGAAGGGGGAGCCCTTTTTACCGGAGGAGTTGTATGAAAACGAGCGGATACTCCGTACGTTGCCTTATATCCGTGATGCCCGGTTTTTGGCGCATCCCGACACCCTGAACGGGAATCTGGTGAATATTACCCTTCTGGTGCAGGACCGCTTTTCGATAGGGGTAACCGGGAATGTTAACAGCCCCAGGTCAGCAGCTCTGGAAATCTACAACAGGAATATTTTCGGGGTCGGTCATGAAGTATCGGCACGTTTCGTAGGCCATCTCACACGGGAGCCTTACACAGGTATTGAGACCTATTACAGAATCAACAATATCGGCGGGAGGTTTATTTCCTTTTCGGCAGGTTATCTGAACACTTACCTGAATGAGGGAGGGGTTCTCCTGCTGGACAAGAATTTTTTAAGGACTACCGACCGGTGGGGTTATGGTGTGGCCGGGTACCTGATGAAGCGAACGCCTTACCTGCCCGGGGAATTGCATATCCGCAACGGCAATTTCATAGGATTCACCCAATGGTCGGCCTGGGGAGGGAGAAATCTTCAGGTGGGGCGTGACCCGGGGGCGTCACAGTTCACCCTGGCGGCCCAGATCATCGACCGCCACTTTACCGACCGGCCTCCTCCCCTCCCCGGTGGGGAACAATATTATTTTCACTCCCGTTTATGGATGACCGGTTTTACCTGGTCAAAAAGAAGTTACAAGCCCGACGAACTGGTGTACAGTTATGGCATCACTGAAGATATTCCCCGCGGATTCAGGCATGAGGTGGTCATGGGTTTTGACCAGGCGGAAACAGGGCCCCGTTACTATTCCCATCTTTTCCTTTCCCATGGTAACTTTCCCGGGAGAAGACCCGGATACCTCTACCTTGCGGGGGGAATCGGCGGATTCCTGGAATCGGGAAAGGTGAGACAGGGATCGCTTGAATTCAGTTCCCGTTTCATCTCCAGGCTCTTCACTTCAGGAAATGCCCGATTCCGTCAGTTCATCAACATCGACTATAAAACGGGAATCAACCGCTTTGAAAAGGAGAAGCTGACCTTTGAGAAAACCAACCTGATCAGGGGATTCGAGAGCAGCCAGGTTTTCGGACAACAGCGTCTGAGCCTGAACATGGAAACCGTCTATTTCCAGAAAAGGGAATTTTACCGGTTCAATGTGGCCTTTTTCACTTTCGGGGATTTGGGGATCATTGCCTCTGCGGGAGAGCCGGTTTTCCGGGGGAGCTATTACAGCGGTCTGGGGGTCGGTCTGAGGGTTCACAACGAATCCCTGGTATTCAAGACCCTCCAGGTGCGGTTGTCCATCTACCCCAACCATCCCGGCGATGTGGGTCTGTTGGGTTTTCTTCTGAACGAGCATACCCGGCAGTCGTTTTATTCATTTCAGCCCGAACCTCCGTCACCACGGAAATTTGAATAAGCGGGAGCGAAACCAGCCTGTGTGTCATGTATTTGTTAACAAAGTGGGGGTTATGGCAAAATAAACCCCGCCGATAACTTCCGGCACGGTAATAAAGATACCTTTGCGCCCTCAAATTTTTACGAACACATTATTTCACAATGATTTTATTCAGCCAGATGGGGTTGTCCCCCGACGTGCTGAGGGCTGTTGAAGACCTCGGGTACGAAATTCCCACTCCGGTACAGGAGCAAACCATTCCCCACCTGTTGGAGCAGCCCCGTGATTTGGTGGCTTTTGCCCAAACCGGAACCGGAAAGACGGCAGCCTTTGGGTTGCCCATCGTTCAGCAGGTAGAAACCAATTCTCCGCTGACCCAGGCCCTGATCCTTTGTCCGACCCGGGAACTCTGCCTCCAGATCACCAAAGATCTGTCGGGTTATGCCAAATATATTCCCTCACTCAATATTCTTCCCGTTTACGGGGGATCTTCCATCCAGGAGCAGATCAGGCAGCTGGACCGGGGAGCCCAGGTTGTCGTGGCGACGCCGGGTCGCGCCGTCGACCTGATCAAACGCAAAAAACTCAGGTTAAACCATATTCAGTGGGTGGTTCTCGACGAAGCCGACGAAATGTTGTCCATGGGCTTCAAGGATGACCTTGACGCCATTTTATCAGGGACACCCGACGGGCGTCAGACCATGCTTTTCTCGGCAACCATGCCTCCCGAGATGGTGGCCATTGCCAATAAATATATGGTCAACCCGCTGGAAATAAGCGTAGGGAAGAAGAATTCAGGTGCCGACAATGTCGTTCACGAATATTTCATGGTGCATGCCAAAGACCGCTATGAGACCCTGAAGAGGATTGCCGACCTGCATCCCCGGATTTACGGAATTGTCTTTTGCCGTACCCGTGCCGAAACCAGGGAAGTCGCCGATAACCTGATGCGTGACGGCTACAATGCCGATGCCCTCCATGGCGATCTGTCACAGGAACAGCGCGATATTGTGATGAACCGGTTCCGTAACCGGCGTCTTCAGTTGCTGGTGGCCACCGATGTGGCTGCCCGCGGCCTCGATGTCAATGACCTGACCCACGTGATCAACTTTAACCTCCCCGATGACCCGGAAATATACATCCACCGTAGCGGACGTACCGGCAGGGCCGGCAAAAAGGGCGTTTCCTTATCCATCCTTCACCTCAGGGAAAAGGGAAAACTCAGGGATGTGGAACGCATGCTCGGGAAAAAAATCGATCACAAACAAGCTCCTTCGGGCAGGGACATCTGCGAAAAGCAGCTTTTCAACCTCATCGATAAGGTGGAAAATGTAGAAGTCAACGACAGCCAGATCGACCAGTACCTCAAGGTCATCTATAAAAAACTGGAGTGGCTCGACAGGGATGAGCTCATCAAGCATTTTGTTTCGGTGGAATTCAACCGGTTCCTGGCTTCTTACGAGAATGCCCCCGACCTGAATGCCGTGGATCAGCCCCGTTATCAGGAAGAAAAACGGGGTTTCCGCAGGGACGAAGAGCGCGGCAGACGCAGCGGCGGTTTCCGTGACCGTTCTGCCGGAGAAGGCCGTGACCGCCATTGGGACCGTGGCAGGGACACCCGGTTCTCCCGATTCTTTCTTAACCTGGGGAAAAACGACCAGATCGACAAGCGAAGCATCATCGATATGATCAACCGCCAAATGCCGGGACGTGCCGTCGAAATCGGACAGATTGAGGTGCTCAAGGAGTTTTCCTTCTTCGAAGTGGACCAGCGTTTCGGGAGGGAAGTACAGCAAGCCTTCCACACCGCCCGGTTTAACGGCAAGCGCGTCGGCCTGGAGTCAGCCCGTCCGAAAGAGTAAGCCCTTCCGACAAAATACGCCTTTCCGAAAAAGGCCTTTCCTATAAAGTCCCTGGCAGTAAGGATAATCTTGTCTGCCAGGGACTTTCCATTTGGAAGAGATCGCTCTTTCCTGATGGCTTCCTGTTTCCCTCAGAAGGGAATTCCCGGTCGTGGCCAAAGGCTCCCCCTATCCGATCAGTTCCAGCAGGTCATCCTGGCTGACAGAGCCAAAGGGGTTGTTCCGGTTGATGAACCGGTCGGCCAGGGATTTCTTGCGCTCCTTGAGCGAGCCGATTTTCTCCTCAATGGTATCGCCGGTGACGAACCGGTAAACGAAGGTATTTTTGACCTGGCCGATGCGGTGAGCACGGCTGAGGGCCTGTTCCTCCACCGCAGGATTCCACCAGGGATCGACTATAAAGACATAGTCGGCGCTGGTGAGGTTCAATCCCACACCTCCCGCTTTCATGGAAATCAGGAATATATAGTTGTCGCTGGTTTCCTGGAAATTGCGGATCACTTCTTCGCGGTTGGTGGTCCTTCCCGTGAGCAGGCTGTACTTCAGTCCGGCGGCTTCCACTCCCTGGCGGATGAGCCCCAGGTGAGTGACAAAGGAGGAGAATACCAGCACTTTATGTTTTTCCGCCACCAGGTTCATCAGTGATTCCATGATTTCGTTGTATTTACCGGAATCGGCATCTGATTCCCCCCTGAGCAATTGTGGGTGAATGGCGATCTGCCTGAGCCGGGTCATCCCCTGCAGAATGACCAGGGAACTCCGGGCCATTCCGCGGGCCTCAATATTGGCCAGGATGGTGTTTCTGATCAGGGATTTTTCCGTTTCGTAGAGGGAGCGCTGGGTGTCGGTCATGGCACAGACGATGGACTGTTCCATCAGGGGAGGCAGGTCAGCTGCCACCTCGGCCTTGGTTCTGCGCAGGATGAAAGGCCTGACCATCTGGCGCAGCTTATCCGAAACCTCCTGATCGCCGTTGTTCTCGATGGGGACCAAAAAATTCTGACGAAAAAAAGAAAAGCTTCCCAGCAGTCCCGGATTCAGGAAATTCATCTGCGCCCAGAGGTCAGAGAGGGAATTTTCTACGGGGGTGCCGGTGAGGACAAACCGGTGAAGGCTGTGCAGCTCCATTACGGCCTTGTAGCTTTTGGAGGCCGGGTTTTTAATATACTGGCTTTCATCGAGGATCAGACCATTGAAAAGGAGTCCCGAGAAAAGGGAGGTGTCATTTCTCAGGGTTCCATAGGTGGTAAGAATGACGTCATAGGTAGAAATGAGTCTGTTGAGGTCCTGTTGCCGGTTTCTCTGGGCACCTGTATGGCGGTAAACCCGGAGTGAGGGGGCAAAACGGCGGAGTTCCGCCATCCAGTTGTGGACCAGGGAGGCAGGCATGACAATGAGGGATGCAGCCGGCGCCAACGGTTCATTGGTGGCGCTGTCTTTGCCCATGCCGCGATTTTTATCCCCCCTCATAACTACCGGTTCATCCCCGGCTGCACTAATTCCGGAAGAGTCCCCATGATCAGGGGATTCAGGAATGCTCCCGTCAACCAGGGCATCGCGGGGTTTTAAATCATCGAAGAGCGACAGTTGTCTCCCTGAGGTCCAGTGCCCCTGGTCGGCAAACGGCGGCTTTTTCCTGACCTTCAGCAGCAGGGCGATGGCCTGCAGGGTCTTTCCCAGCCCCATATCATCAGAGAGGCATCCTCCCAGGCGGTGACGCCACAGCGTGACCATCCACCGGAAGCCTGATATCTGGTAGCCCCTCAGTTCAGCCTTTAACCCCCCGGGAAGGGATATCTCCTCCAGGTTTGCGAACTCCTCTGTGAGCTGACGGAGTATCTCGTCACCCTCTTTCAGTCCGAGGGATTGTAACAACGGAAAGTGGTGAAGTGACAGCGAGATATGGTTTCCCGACCCTTTGGCAAAGGGGATCAGAAAGCGGTAGCGGGCAAACCACTCTTCGGGAAGGATGGCCACCCTTCCGTCGGGAAGTTCAAATTCCCGGATGCCGTTAAGCAGGTATTTCCTAAGCTTGACGAACGGGAACCGGAATTCGCCGATCGTGACCACGGCATAGACATCGAACCAGTCGGTTTTGCGGCTTATGCCAGCCACAATTTCCCGTTTTCCTACGAAATATTCCTTTCCCCAGCCTTCCCTGATGATTTCAAACCCCGCTTCAAGGAGTTCCCCGTGATGACGCGATATCCAGTCGATGAGCGTGATTACGGCCTGTTCCCTCTGCAGAAGGTCCATATTGGGAAGGGAATAGAAGCTTTCCCTGGCCCTGAGGCCCATCGACCCCAGAAAGGCGGCAGCTGCGTTTTCTTTGGCCCGGTCTCTGGTGATCCGGGAAAATGAGAATTTTCGGGAATCATCGAGGCGGACGAAGGTTTTCCTTCGGTCTGCTGCGATGCAGAGTTCGTCGCCATAGCGGAACTTCAGGACGATGACCGGGAGCATGCGCAGGTCGTTCTCCAGGCAAAGGAGAGGCGTGGCGACCACAGCAACCTCCCTGACAATAAATCCCTCTGACTCGATATCATAGTCACGCACCAGCGGAAGTATGAAACTTTTAAAGTACTTCTCCTCCATAGAGCGGGGAATGTGGATCTCTTCCCGGGTCGTGAAGGGTTTGATCTTTGGGGCGTCCAGTTTTTCGAAGATCAGCAGCTGATGGTCGGCGACCATTACGCAGGGAGAGGCAGAGATGATCCGGGTATCCCGGTGGAACAGGGTCACCTCCCTGTTTTCCGTGAAGAGCTGCATCCGGTAGGTCATTTCCTCAGTTCCGCGGTTGAAATGGAACACCGGCCGGCACCACTCCCGGGGGACCATAATCTGGTCCTCCTCATAAATGCGGGAATACTGGGATTCCTTTTCATACAGGGGAGTCTCCCCCTCCATCAGCAGAAGAGCGACCCGGTACATCTGTTTATGCACCCAGGGGATGACGTTCTTTTCGATCGTGGCGTTGTTTGCCGGGGCGAAAAAGTCAGCGGTCACGAAATCCCGGGAGAACCGCCTGGCCAGGCTTGAGGCCGTGCATCGTCCGAGGAGGGTGACGATTTCCTTTTGTAGGGGGGAGAG
Organism: uncultured Prolixibacteraceae bacterium; assembly: GCA_964461455.1. Lineage (GTDB taxonomy): Bacteria > Bacteroidota > Bacteroidia > Bacteroidales > Prolixibacteraceae > UBA1413. The sequence goes on from CAYWUJ010000002.1 coordinate 88,503, forward strand.
CGCCGGTTCATGAGCGGTGGCGTCGCCGGGAGTCACCAGGCCTTTCACGACCATGCATACAGGTTGTACTTCCACCAGATAGGGCACGAACACCGGGCCCAGGAACCTGTGTTGGGTCAGGGCGATGATAAATCTTAATTCTTCAGGCATGTCAGGCCTGATCAGAGCTCCCTGATCCAGATGTTACGGTAGCTGACAGGATTTCCGTGATCCTGGAGGACGATGCTTCCGGGGCCGTGGGGTTCCACGGTATACTCGGGTACGCCGATATATTCGGTCGGGCCGCGCAGGGAAACGCTGTTCTGGACGACCACACCGTTGTGCAGCACGGTAACGCGGGGCGGTTGCCGGAAAGTACCGTTCTTTTCGAAAGTGGGGGCAGTATAGATGATGTCATAACTCTGCCACTCCCCGGGTTTCCGGCATACATTCACCAAGGGCGGATACTGCTTGTAAAGGCTGCCTGCCTGTCCGTTGCGATAGGTACGGTTGTTGTAACTGTCAAGGACCTGCACTTCATACCTCTCTTGCAGGAAAACACCACTGTTGCCGCGGCCCTGGCTTTCGCCGGATACTTCCGCAGGAGACCTCCATTCGATATGCAATTGAAAATCGGAGAATTTCCTTTTGGTTCTGATTTCTCCGGTTCCCCTGGTTACGGTGGCACTGCCGTTTTCGACCTTCCAGCCGGGAGCTTCCCCTTTGCTGTTGGTCCATTCACCCGCCAGGCCTGTTCCGTCAAAGAGCACCACCGCATCGGAGGGGGCATCTCCGTAATTTCTGCCCGGGTCGACTACAGGCACTTCAGGTTCCCAGATTTCGGTCATTTCGGGTTTCATTCCCATGGTCGGGATCTGCTGCCCGAAGACCATGGCGGCCGGCAGCATGGCCGGCAGGAAAAGGAGTGCTAATCTAAAGTTCATGCTTTTAATGATTTCGTTGTTGTGGCACATTATTGAATAAGGGGTTTTTCCCCGTTGGGGAAGTGATGGATGACCCGCAGGATGCGGGGCCGGCCTTCACTTCCATGAGATTCATTATTCACGGTACTCCGAATCAGGCGTTAAGGGCGGGCCTCAGGCCAGGCCCATTTCGGCCATCATACTGTCGATCAGCTTGTCGGCGTCGATTTCTGCGGCGTCGTAACCAGCACGTGAACGGAGTTCTCCGCGCACCTCGAAGTAAAACTTGATTTTTGGTTCCGTTCCCGAGGGGCGCACAGAAATTTTGGTACCTGCCTGGGTGAAGAATTGCAGCACATCAGAGGTGGTCTTCTGGTCGATGGCACTGACAGCGCCGGTGAGGAGGTTTTTCTCCTGTAGGGATTCGTAATCCTTGATCTTTTCCATGGGGGATCCTCCCAGTGAAACCGGCGGGGTATTGCGGAATCCCACCATCAGCTGGCGGATCTCGGCGGCTCCTGCCTGTCCCTTACGGACTACATATTTCATTTTCTCGCGCGAATAGCCATACTCGAGATAGATATCCTGGAGAAGTTCAAAGAGCGATTTGCCCTTACTTTTCGCCCAGGCGGTGATTTCGGCCATCAGGGCACAGGAAGAAACGGCGTCCTTATCGCGGACAAAATCGGCAGGCATGAATCCGAAACTCTCTTCGCCGCCGCCGATATATCTTTTTATGCCTTCGTTATCACGGATCACCTCGGCAATATACTTGAAGCCTGTATACACGTCAAAGATCTCGACGTTGTTTTTCCGGGCGATGTCAGCGATGAGTTCCGTTGAAACGATGGTCTTGACTACAAATTCGTTGCCTTTCATGGCGCCGTTCTCCTTCATTTTGGTGATGAGGTAATAGATGAAGAGAAGGGCGGTTTGGTTGCCATTGATGATCACATATTCGCCGTGGTTATTTTTGACCACCACGCCGATACGGTCGGCGTCAGGGTCGGTGGCCATCACCAGATCGGCGCCTACCTCCCTGGCCTTGGCCATAGCCATCTCCATGGCGGCAGGTTCCTCGGGGTTCGGGGAAACGACGGTGGGGAAGTTGCCGCTGACCACATCCTGCTCGGGAACATTAATGATATTGGTGAATCCAAAGGCCCTGAGTGCCCGGGGAACCATCTTCACCCCCGTTCCGTGGATCGGGGTGTATACGATTTTCAGGTCGTGGTATTTTTTGATGATATCGGGGGAGAGAGAGACGGTTTTCACCTTTTCGATAAATTTGGCATCGGTTTCCTCACCCAGGATAACGATCATCTCTTTGGGACCGTTAAAACGGATATCACCGGGTTTGATGGTTTTGACCTCATTGATAATGTTCACGTCATGAGGTTCCACGATCTGGGAGCCGTCATCCCAGTAAGCCTTATAACCGTTGTACTCCTTGGGGTTGTGTGAAGCGGTGATGATGATGCCGCTCTGGCACCCGTATTCCCTGATGGCGAACGACATTTCGGGAGTAGGACGCAGGTCTTCAAAGAGAAGGGCTTTAATGCCGTTGGCGGCAAAAATGCCGGCACTGCTTTCGGCATAGAGCCTGCTGTTATTACGGCAGTCATAGCCTATGGCCACTTTAATTTCAGAAAGATGGGCGAAATTACGCTTCAGGTAGTTGCTGAGACCCTGTGTGGCCGCCCCCACAGTATAGATATTCATCCGGTTGGTCCCGGCCCCCATGATTCCTCGCAGACCACCGGTACCAAACTCCAGGTCCTTGTAAAAAGAGTCAATCAGTTCAGTCTTGTCGGGGTTGTCAAGCATCCGTGCGACATCTTTTCTCGTCTCTTCATCATATACCGGAGAGAGCCACTGCTGAGCCTTCTCCGTGACCATTTTCAGCAATTCGTCGTTGTTCATGTGTATATTTTTTTTGTTTCAGTTTTATGGTTTAAACCTGCGGGACCGTTTTTTCCAGGCTATCCAGCCAGTAAGGAATTTTTAGTCCGTACACCGTTTTGATCTTCGATTTATTGAGAACGGAAAAGTGGGGACGTGCAGCCAAAGTAACGAAATCTTTTGATTCCACGGGTTCCACGGCACAGGAAATTCCGGCGATCCGGTGTATGGCCAGGGCGAAGTCGTACCAGCTGCAGACCCCCTCATTGGAATAGTGGTAAATACCCGGTTCCCAGGAGGTAGGTTCTTCATCGGCTTTGGCGATGATCCGGAGGATGGCCCCTGCCAGGTCTTCAGCGCAGGTGGGTGTTCCCGTCTGGTCAAAGACGACTTTCAGGTGCGCTCTTTCTTTTCCGAGGCGCAGCATGGTCTTTACAAAATTACTGCCGAAGCGGGAATAGAGCCATGACGTGCGAATGATGATGGTTTCGGGATGAAGGAGGCAGTTGACCTCCCCCTCCCTTTTAGTACGTCCATAGACCCCCAGTGGGCTTACAGGGTCATCTTCGGTATAAGGGGTGGAATGACTTCCGTCGAAGACATAATCGGTAGAGATGTGGATGAGGCGGGTGCCCGAGTGAAGGCACCGGCGTGCCAGGAGCAGGGGAGCACGGGCGTTCAGTTCCATGGCGGCTTCGGGTGCCTGCTCTGCCTTGTCGACGGCCGTATAGGCCGCACAATTGACCAGAAAACCGGGCTTTTCCCGTTCCAGGAAACTCTCCAGCGCCGATTCATCGGTGATGTCGAGGGTATCGTAATCGGTATAAATAAAGGTAAAGCCGGGGAGGCTTGCGGAAGCCATCCTGATCTCACTGCCCAGCTGGCCGTTGGCCCCTGTAATGACTATTTTTTTCACTTCTTCCAGATAAAATTGATTTCAGCGTCAGCAAAAAGAGGAGCCTGCAGATCCTTTTCAGAAACGATCCATTCGTCGGCAGGCAGGTGCCAGTCGATTTCCAGGGAGGGGTCGTTGAAGCGGATTCCTCTTTCTGACTGCTTGTTATAGAGCTGGTCGCACTTATAGGCGAAGATAACGTCGGCGGAGAGGACCGAAAACCCATGGGCGAAACCTGCGGGGATGAGCATCTGCATCTTGTTTTCTTCTGAGAGCTCGGTACCGAACCAACGGCCAAAGGTGGGAGATCCCCGGCGCAAGTCGAGGGCCACGTCAAAAACGGCACCGCTGACCACGCGCACCAGTTTGGTTTGGGCAAAGGGCTCCAGCTGGTAGTGGAGTCCACGCACCACCCCCCGCAGCGACCGGGACTCATTGTCCTGGACAAAACAACGGTCGACTCCGGCACTCTCCCATTTCCGGCTGTTATAGCTTTCAAAAAAGTAACCCCGGGCATCCCTGAAAACGTCGGGTTCCAGGATTTTCACTCCCTCGAGGGGGGTATCGGTCACCTTCATATCAGAACGATTTGATCTTGTCACCCGCCAGTTTCAGGAGGTACTGGCCATATTGGTTTTTCTTCAGGGGTTCGGCCAGGGAGATCAGCTGATCACGGGTGATGAATCCCTTTTTGTAGGCGATCTCTTCTACGCAGGAGACCTTGAGACCCTGGCGCTGTTCGATGGTGGCGATGAAATTGGAGGCCTGCAGGAGGCTTTCGTGGGTTCCCGTGTCGAGCCAGGCGAAACCACGTCCCAGGAGCTTCACGTTGAGGCGGTTTTCCTCAAGGTAGAGGCGGTTCAGGTCGGTGATTTCCAGTTCCCCGCGGGGTGAGGGCTTGAGCGATTTGGCCTTGGCCACCACATCGTTGGAATAAAAATAAAGGCCGGTCACGGCATAATTGGACCTGGGGTGCTCCGGTTTTTCCTCGATGGAAACCACCCGTCCGGTTTCGTCGAATTCCACGACACCATAACGTTCGGGATCATTCACATAATAGCCGAACACCACGGCGCCATCTTCGAGCGAAGCGGCATCCTCAAGGATCTGCCGGAAGTTGTAACCATAGAAGATATTATCGCCCAAGATCATACACACCTTATCATTGCCGATGAACTCCTCGCCCAGGATAAAAGCCTGGGACAACCCGTCGGGTGAAGGCTGTATTTTGTAGCTGATGCGGAGGCCCAACTGGTGACCGTCGCCGAAAAGCTCCTGATAGAGGTGGATATCGGTGGGTGTCGAGATCACCAGAATTTCCCTGATTCCGGCCATCATGAGCACCGACAGGGGATAGTAGATCATGGGCTTGTCATAGACCGGGAGGATCTGCTTGGAGATCGACCGTGTCACCGGGTAAAGGCGTGTGCCGGCGCCCCCGGCCAGAATTATTCCTTTCATGTGTTTAAATTAAAAAGTTCATTTGGTAAATTACTGGAAACACATGTAATACCCATGTGGTTAATCATGGCGCTAGGGGCATGATGTATGCATGGGTATTTCATATCTCTAATTGTGTTGTCAGGACTGTTTTTTTGTCAAAAATAGTAATTCTGGAGGATGACGCAACCCGGAAGAGGCAATCTCTTCCCCTTGGGAACAGATAAATCGCTGCAAGTCAAAAAAAAGCGGAATATTTTTGATATCACGTACATAAGTTATATTTTTGCGGCCGGTTTCTTAAAAAGAAATAATGTCTAACTTATTAATTTATTTAACATTACATGACTGAAATGAACAACGAGGTTCCGGAGATCCGGGACGAAGCCGCGAACGCTGGTGCAGAAGCTCCTGCAGCTGCCGGAAACGTTCAGAAAACCGTCGAATCGGAATTCGACTGGGACGAACTCGAATCAGGTATGGATTCATACTCAGCGCGTCGTCGCGGTGAGTTGGAAGTACTTTACAACAACACCCTTAACACGGTGCAGGAGAAAGAGGTACAGCAAGGTACCGTGATATCGATGAACAAGCGTGAAGTGGTCATTGATATCGGTTACAAATCCGATGGTATCGTCAGCCTTAACGAATTCCGTTACAACCCCGAGATGAAGGTTGGCGACAAAGTGGATGTTTATGTGGAGAATCTGGAAGATCCCAAGGGACAGATGATTCTTTCACACAAGAAAGCACGCGCCATGAAATCATGGGAGAACATCAACCTGGCCTATGACAATGGTGAGATCATCAAGGGGTATATCAAATGCCGCACCAAGGGTGGTATGATCGTGGATGCCCTGGGCATCGAGGCATTCCTCCCCGGTTCCCAGATCGATGTGAAACCTATCCGTGACTACGACATTTACGTCGGGAAGACCATGGAATTCAAGGTGGTCAAGATTAACCACGAATTCCGCAATGTGGTGGTTTCACACAAGGCACTGATCGAAGAAGAGCTTGAACTTCAGAAGAAAGAAATCATTTCGAAACTTGAAAAGGGACAGGTTCTGGAAGGAACCGTCAAGAACATCACCTCTTACGGGGTCTTCATTGACCTGGGAGGTGTTGACGGTCTTATCCACATTACCGACCTTTCATGGGGCAGGATTGTCCACCCCAATGAGATTGTGGAACTCGACCAGAAACTGAATGTGGTTATCCTGGACTTTGATGATGACAAGAAAAGGATTGCCCTGGGTCTGAAGCAGCTGACGCCGCACCCGTGGGACAAGCTGAGTGAAGAGATGAAGGTTGGGGATACCGTGAAGGGTAAAGTAGTGGTTCTTGCCGATTACGGCGCCTTCGTCGAGATCGCCCCCGGCGTGGAAGGTCTGATCCACGTATCGGAAATGTCATGGAGCCAGCACCTTCGCAGCGCCCAGGACTTCCTGAAAGTCGGCGACGAAGTCGATGCACAGATCCTCACCCTCGACCGCGATGAGCGCAAAATGTCACTGGGTATCAAACAACTCAAAAAAGACCCGTGGGAGAGTATCGAATCCCGTTTTGGCCTGGGCACCACCCACAAGGCTACGGTGCGCAACTTCACCAATTTCGGCGTTTTTGTAGAAATTGAGGAAGGTGTCGACGGGCTCATCCACATCAGCGACCTCAGCTGGACGAAAAAAATCAAGCATCCGTCAGAATTTACGGGCATCGGCGAAGAAATCGAAGTGGTGGTCCTTGACATTGACAAGGATAACCGTCGTCTCAGCCTGGGCCACAAACAGCTGGAAGAGAATCCCTGGGATGTCTTTGAGACCATTTTCACCAGTGATTCCATTCACGAAGGCACCATCGTGGAGCTGATGGATAAGGGAGCAGTCATTGCCCTGCCCTATGGTGTGGAAGGCTTTGCCACCCCGCGTCATTTGGTCAAGGAAGACGGTACCCCAGTAAAACTCGAAGATAAACTTGACTTCAAGGTTATAGAATTCAACAAATCAGCCAAGAGAATCATCGTTTCCCACTCCAGGGTATACGAAGACGAAAAGAGAACAGATGAATCCTCAAAGAGAAGGTCTGAAAACCGGTCGGCCAAAAAAGCGATGAAGACTACTTCCGACAACGCCGAAAAGACGACCCTGGGCGACATCTCTGACTTGGCAGCACTGAAAACACAGATGGAAGCCAACGAAAAAAAGGAGAAAAAATAACGTTGGGTACTGAAGTTTTTCGTAAATTGTAACCATGTCGTTTGAGGTAACAAAAAGAGAAAACTTTAGCCTTGTTAAGGTTAGGAGTGAAAAACTCGACACTAACAACGCACCGGAACTGAAGTCACAGGTAGTAGTCATCAATGGACAGGGAGAGAAGAACATCGTCCTTGACTTGTCAAACTGCAGTTATTGTGATTCTTCGGGGCTGAGGGCGATACTGGTCACCAACCGGTTGTGTGAAGATGCCATTGGCGCCTGCATCGTCTCCGGGTTGCAACCCGATGTTGAGTCGATATTCCGCATTTCCATGCTGCACACAGTGCTGCTGATCACCAAGAGTGTGGACGAAGCGGAAGAATTACTCAGAAAGAAAGAGAACCTGTCAGAAGAGTCTGTGGAGAATGACCTTTGAAGTCACCATTCTGGGCAGTAGCTCCGCGATTCCGACCTCTGAAAAATATCCTACCGCTCAAGCAGTGAACCTGCTTGGGCGGTTTTTTTTGGTGGACTGCGGTGAGGGGACGCAAATAAGACTCAGGCAAATGAACATCAGCTTCGCCCGCATCAACCACATCTTCATTTCCCATCTGCACGGGGATCATTTTCTGGGATTGCCGGGGCTGATATCAACGAGGAACCTTCTGGGGATCACCTCCGACCTGCACGTTTACTCCCATTCAGTGCTTAAGGATCTGATACAACCATTGATTGACCACATGAAGGGAGAGCTCGGTTTCAGCATCACTTTTCATCCTCTCAACTTCCGGCAGCCGGCAGTGGTATGGTCCGATCAGAAGGCTGAGGTGATCTCCTTCCCCTTGAAGCATTCGGTGCCCTGCTGCGGGTTCCTGTTCCGGGAGAAGGAGCTTCTTCCCAATATCAGAAAAGAGAAGATCAGTGAGTATGGTATTCCCATCAGATCGATGCAGGCGATTAAGGAAGGAGCAGGATTTGTGACGGAAGAAGGGGTGGAGGTTTCCCATGAGGAGCTGACGCTTCCCCCTCCCCCGCCCCGTTCCTATGCCTTCTGTACCGACACTGCAGTCCACGAGCCTGCGGCAGAGATCATCAGGGGTGCCGACCTGTTGTACCATGAGGCCACCTTCCTGAGTGACCTGGAAGAGTGGGCCGGCAAGACCCTCCATTCAACGGCGCGCCAGGCTGCTGCTTTTGCCGCCCTGGCAGGGGTAAAAAAACTGGTGCTGGGTCATTTCTCTTCGCGGTACAAAAGCCTGGATCCTTTTCTGGAGGAAGCCCGTCCCCTCTTCCCCGAAACAGAACTGGCCCGGGATGGGGCCCGTTTCATCATCACTTCTCCTCCGCGAAAAACCTCTTGTCAAAGTTGACCAGAAAGAGTTTTTCAGTCGGACGGGTAAAGGCGGTATACAGCCACCTCAGGAACTCCCTGTCCATCATTTCACCGGTCAGGTATCCCGTATCTACGAAGACCGCCTGCCATTGTCCCCCCTGGGCTTTATGACAGGTCACCGCATAGGCGAATTTTACCTGAAGGGCGTTGAAATAGGGATCAGCCTTTATTTTTTTCCAGCGCTCGCGCTTGTTTTTGATTTCCGGAAAATCTTCGGCAATGGCATGGTACAGCCTGACCTGATCTTCACGGGGAAGGGTGGCCGCTTCGGCATCCAGGGTTTCAAGAATGATCCTGCAATCAACTTCCATATTACCATGGTCAGAAAGCCGGAGCGTGATATGGGCAAACCTGAAACCATATAACTCCTCATAGCCATAAATGTGGGTGATCTCCCCAATTTCGCCATTGGCGATGAAATCGCCTTCCTCTTCTTCCTTTAGCCAGAAGTAGTTGTTGCGGACCACCATCAGCAAATCACCGCGTGATATGACGGAGTCGCGATAAAGGATAGAACTGCGGATCCCTTTATTGTATAAGTTGGCCCTCTTGTTGGAGCGGGTGAGGACTATGGTTTCACTCTGGCCGTATTTCTCATAGCATGAAGATATCTTGTCCAGAAGATCGCCTCCGGAAATCCTTTCGAGGTCTCCCCCTGAAGGGACCTCAATGCGAAAAAAACCGGCAGGAGCGGAGGAGAAGATCTGTTGGCGCAGACGGGTGGCATTGGCAAGGACCACCGATTCCCTTTCCTGACGGACGACATCGGTCAACTCACAACTGATGACCGAAAAACCCTGCTTCTCCAGGGAAGCATCATCGAGGGCCGGGCTCAGGGAGGTTCCGACGGGGGGAAGCTGTGCGGTATCGCCCACCAGCACCAGGCGGCATCCTTCACCCGTGAAAACATATTCCAGGAGATCCCCGAGCAGCCGTCCGGAACCGAAAAGCGATCCTTCAGCCGGTTCATCGGAAATCATGGAAGATTCATCCACAATAAACCAGGTATGCTTATGCAGGTTTTTATCGGCGACGAAGATGCCGAAACCTTCGGCGTCTGATTTTTGGCGGTATATTTTCCGGTGTATGGTAGAGGCTTGTTTGCCGGTATATCCCGACAGGACCTTGGCCGCCCTTCCCGTGGGAGCCATCAGTACCGACCTGATTTGAAGCGCCTCCAGGGTTCTGGTGAGCTGGCTGATCATGGTGGTTTTCCCGGTACCGGCAAATCCCCTCACCAGAAAGAGGGTATCGGAAGGGGGAGACAGGACGAACGAAGCCAGCTTTTCGACCATATCCTTTTGGCTTCCAGTCAGGTCAAATCCCATATTTCCGGTGAGCAACGTACTCACGTGATTTTTAAGCATCAGGAATAAAATAAGTTTGCTCGGGGGAAGGTAGATTATTTTTTTTTATAAATTTGCAGGCATCGGAAATAAACCAACAAAAATTATAACAATGAAAACAGTATTGCAAGTCGTGCTTTTTCTGGTCGCCCTGGGACTGGTCTACCTGATTTACGCAAGTATTCAAAGGCCCATTGACTTTAAGAAGGAACAGACAGCCAGGTACAATGCCACGATTGAAAGGCTGAAAGATATCCGCAAGGCTGAACTGGCCTTCAAAGATGTCCATGGCCATTTTACGGGAAGCTGGGATACCCTCCTGCATTTCGTGAAGTTTGATTCCATCAGGATGGTTCGCAAGATCGGGAACATCACCGACAGCATGCTTGAAAAGGGGATCACCGAGAGAAAAGCACTCCAGATGGGTTTGATCGTTCGCGACACCATCAGGGAGAGTGTACTTTCCTCAGTTTTCGGAGACGAGTACAACATCGACCAGCTGAAGTATATTCCCGTTCCCGACACTACCGCCGAGTTTATGTTGGGAGCCACGGTAATCGCCACAGGATCGGGGATCAACGTGCCGGTTTTTGAAGCCAAGGCTCATAACAACATTATCCTCAGGGGATTGGACGAACAGCTCAGGATCAACCTCAACGACCAGCGGCGCGTGCAGAACAAATATCCCGGACTGGCAGTGGGTTCCCTTACAGAGGCCAACAACAACGCCGGAAACTGGGAGTAAAACCCTATGGAGGAGCTGAGTTTCCGAAAGACAACATTCGAACTATCAGCGTGTTCACGATATGAATTATCCATCCAGGCCAGCCTGGATGGATTTTTATTTTCCGTGGTTGCGTCTGAAACCGGGGAGATCCTATGGTGGGATTCCCGGCGGTGGGACTTTCCGGGATACAGCCAGTTGCTTCGCAGGATCGGCGAGGAATTCGACTCCCGTGAGATGCCCGGGCCTTCCTTTTCCCAGGTCAGGGTTCACCTGGCCGACCCCCGGTTTGCACTGATCCCCCAACCTCTCTTTTCCGGGAAAATGGCTTCCCGCCTTATGCAAGGGGAAAAATCACCCTCCCACGACACAGAACTGGTCATCACCGCCCTGCAACAGGCCGATGCCACCCTGGTTTTTCCGGCAGCGGAAACCCTTCTGACCTTCTTCAGGGACAAATATCCCGGCTGCCTGATAGGACACGAACTGGCCCTGCTGATCCGCAATTTCGGGAAACAGGAAACCAATGGGGTGTTTATTCACCTGCATGACCACTGGTTCAGCATGATCTCTTTCAGGAACGGGAAAGCCGATGTGGTCAACACATTCGAATACCACTCCCCCGGTGACCTGCTCTATTATCTTTTGTCGTTTCTCTCCCTCCCGGGAAACGCAGGAACGCCTGTGACCCTCTCGGGAAGGACCAGCGAAACCGACGAGAGGTTTCTCTTTCTGAAAAAACACATTCCGGGGATTTCGCTTTTCCACAGGCCAGCACCTGCCGGGGAAGGCCTTATTCCCGGTGAAATTCCGGACCATCTGCTGCCGGGAGTAATACTTCTGTAATTATGCGCATAGTAGGAGGAAAATATAAAGGGCGTCAGTTCGTTCCCGGAAAGGCTTTCCGGTCAAGGCCCACAACCGACTTCAGCAAGGAGAGCCTCTTTGATATCCTGGAAAACCGTATCGACTGGGAGGAGACCGATGCCCTGGATCTCTTTTCGGGCACGGGAAGTATCAGCTTTGAGCTGGCCAGCCGGGGATGCCGCACCGTCACCGCCGTGGAAAAGGATTTTGTCCACTGCCGGTTTATCAGGAAAGTAACGGAGGAACTGGGCATTACCAACCTCAGGCTGATCCAGGATGACGCCTTCCGGGTGATGATGAGAACCAGCCAGACCTACGATTTGGTCTTTGCCGATCCTCCCTATGATATGCCTGGATTTGACAATATCGCGGAGAAGATCCTGCAGTCAGGGATTACGAAACCCGGTGGCCTCCTTATCTTTGAGCATCCTAAAAAATACCGTTTTCAGGAGTTGCCGGGATTTCTGGAAATGCGCCACTACGGCAGCGTCCATTTCAGCTTTCTTCAAATTCCCTCAGAAGAGCCTGAAAAGTCTCTTTGACAGAGATGATCCGTGTTGCCCTGAAAGCATTGGCACCGGCAAAGGCAAACCCATTTTCGAAATTACCCTTCAGCGCATTGATCAAAGCCACGATGATACAATAGGGGCTCTTTTCTATATCGCAGGTTTTGATGCACTTGTAAGGGCATTTCCCCGGCTGTTTCTTTCCCTCCCTGACCTTGGCAATGAAATTACTCAGAATGGCGCGCCCGGGCATACCCACCGGACTTTTTATGATTTCAATATCTTTTTCTTCGGCATTCAGGTACGATTGTTTGAATCCTTCAGAGGCATCGCATTCATGTGTGGTGACGAACCGGGTGCCCATCTGTACTCCTGAGGCTCCAAGTTTCAGGATATCATGGATATCCTGACCGGTATAGATCCCGCCTGCAGCTATAAGGGGAATTTGCTTATCGTACTTTTCCTCAAAGGTTTTAAGTTCACTGACAATCTCAGGAACCAGTTTTTCCAGGGTGAAATTCTCATCATTGATCTGTTCTTCCTTGAAACCCAAATGACCTCCGGCCTTCGGACCTTCCACCACAATGGCATCGGGCAGGTAATCATAATTTGACTTCCATTTCTCGCAGATAACCCTGGCGGCTCTGGCCGACGACACGATCGGAATGAGTTTGGTGACGCTCTCCTTTTTCAGGAAAGATGGGAGATCGAGCGGCAAACCGGCCCCGGCGATGATCACATCCACTTTCTCGGCGATCGAGGTTCTGATCATGTCGGCGAAATTGGTCATGGCCACCATAACATTGACCCCGATGATACCGCGGGTCTTTTCCCTGGCCTTGCGGATCTCTTCCTTCAATCCGTGTATGCTGGCTTCAAGGAAGTCTTCCGAGAAATCTTTGTACAAAATGCCCAGTCCGGCGCTGGAGATCACGCCTACCCCGCCTTCGTTGGCCACGGCGGAGGCCAGACCTGATAAAGAAATACCTACTCCCATGCCCCCTTGTATGACCGGAACGTTTATGGTAAGGTTACCTATTTTCAAACTCCTCATCGAATGTTCATATTTTTCTCAAAGGTATACTTTCACCCGCCGGTGAATCGGAAACCATGCCAATAAAAGTTAAATGGCGCTGAATTCGGGAATCCTATCTTCGAATTCGCACACTATTCGAACAAAGAATTCCTAAACTCGAATTTTGGCCTCGCCGGCAATCTTCAGGGTGGTCGCTACATTGCCGGCATTCCTTATTCAATACTGCAGGCTTGCCCATTTAGGGCAGATAAATCAATCTGGCCTCCTGATTTAAAAATGGTGTCCCAATTATCATCCCTGCTTTTGAACTGAGCAAGAAACTCCCGAGAATCTTTTGGATAATTTTTTATTTTTGTCTTAAATATATCCTGATATTTTCTACCTGACCGAAAGGGATAAGCAGTCTTAATAAATATTGCTTTACTTAACTGGAATTTTATACTCATTTGGAATCTGATCTGAAAATATGGGACGACTTCAGGAAAGGCGAGAAATACGCCTTATCGCATATTTACCATCAGCATGTAGGGTTTCTTTACCAATATGGCAGGAAATTTTCTCCCAATGGTGACCTCGTGAAAGATACCATTCAGGATCTTTTTTTTGATTTGATACGTACCTGCGAAAACCTTGGCCCAACCAACAATATCCGTTTTTATCTGATGCGTTCGCTCCGGCGAAAACTTGTCCGCAATCTGGAAAAGGAGCACCTCCCGGTATCTGATTACAGCGGTGGGCCCACCACAACCATTGTTTATTCGTTCGAAGATGAACTGATAGATCGCGAAAACCTCAATCAAAGAGAAAGGTTAGTTCAACAATGCCTTCAGGAACTCAACCCCCGGCAACGTGAAATATTATACTATCGATTTACCTGTAACCTTGAATATGATGAAATCTGTGAATTGATGTCATTAAAATATGATTCCGCAAGGAAATTGGTACACAGGGCAATTGAATCATTAAAAAGGATTTTCGGGGAGAACAATTTTATCCAGCTTTTTGTAATGATGACCCGGTATAAATTGAACTGAATTTGGGTTTTTAAAAATCTCCCATTTGTGTCCACAAATTCACATTACCTTTCTATGCTTAAAATATTGCATATCCCTTTCGCTCAGGTTGATTTTATAATCTCGTTGAATGGAATTGGAGAAGGCTCCAGTACTTGCTGCATTAGTCGATAAAACAACTTTCCCCGGCATTCAGATAGGTTCCTGTTAAACCTAAATGCAAATTCATCCAGGAAATGCGGCCGGTGGGTTTTTGCTGGCCTGTAATTTTCACTATTCTTTTTCAGAACATCTGTCCACAAAATCCGGATTAATCTCTTTATTAATGTAGTTATAATATTTGAATGAACAATAAATATCTGACTTATACCTTGGAAGACCTGCTTGATGATGCAGGTTTTATCGACTTTGTGTTGTATGGAAATAAAAAAAAAGAATGGGAATCCCTTTTTTCTGAATCGCCCGATTTGAGAGACAATGCTTCAAAAGCCAGGAAAATTTTTGAAACCCTCAGAGATTCAAAGGATGAGATATCAGAAGAAGAAGTCGTGACTATCTGGAAAAATATCGTAAGGTATGATGCCATTTCCAGACGCCCAGGCAGGAAGAGGATTCTTCATTCGGTAATGCGTTATGCAGCCGTAATGCTGATTCTGATTTCGGCCGGCATTGTAGTATGGTATTTTATTCCCGATCTCAAAGAGATACCGGAGTTTCAGTTCAGCGAAACCTTAACAGTCCCTTCCACAGGTGAAACCCGCCTGATCCTTCAAAGCGGGGAGGAAATTATGATAGAAAAGGATCAGTCGGAAGTAGCGGTAAATGCATCCGGTGATATCGTAATCAATCAGCAACAAATCATACAAACCGGCAAAGCCGGCCCAGGTAAACATGTGGCCATGAACGAAGTGGTTGTACCTTATGGAAAAAGAACGCAACTTCAACTGGCCGATGGCACAAAGGTTTGGCTGAATTCCGGATCCCGGATGGCATTTCCTTCGGAATTTTCGGGAAAACGTAGGGAAGTTTTTTTGGAAGGTGAAGCCTATTTTGAAGTTGCCCATTCTGCATCACAGCCTTTCCTTGTGAAGGTAAGGGATATTACGGTTAAGGTTCTTGGAACACGTTTTAACCTGACGGCTTTTTCAAATGGAGCAACCATCGAAACGGTTTTGTTGGAAGGGAGTGTTGCCTTAACAGAGAATAAAGCAACCTCTGGGAAAAGCAAAGAAACCATCCTGATGCCATTTCAGAAGGCATCATTCAGCAAGGATAACCGACTTTTCAGTATTGATCCTATTAATGACGCCGAACTTTACACTGCCTGGACAGCAGGGTGGTTTCGTTTTTCGCAGGATAACCTGATCAGCGTATTGCGAAAACTGGAACGTTATTATAATGTGAGTATAGAATCCAGGGACGATTTTTCGGATGATGGCCTGATATCGGGCAAGCTCGACCTGAAAGATTCTCTTGAACAAGTGTTGAAGGCACTGGCCGATGTGGCCGGCTTTGAATTCACGATTCATGAGAATTTCGTTACCGTTTATAAACCCATAACAAAACTGCCCATGAAAAAATAAAAAAAAGAGAACCGAATGGTCTGCCAACCACCGGTTCTCAAACAGTAAATAAATTTTCATTTAAAAACCAATCAAAAGTATGAAAAAAAAACAAAACGGGAGATACTCTCCACGTGCGGGTATCTCGAAAATCTTGTTAAAGATGAAGCTGATAACCCTTTTTCTGCTGATTGCCTTCGCCGCATCATCGGCCAACAGTTACTCCCAGGTAACCAAATTTTCCTTACGCCTGATTGATGTAACAGTTAAAGATGTATTTCAGCAGATAGAGGAGAACAGTGAGTTTATCCTGTTGTACAACGAAAAATCTGTTGATCTGAACCGCAAGTTAAGTGTACGGGTAAAAGATGAAACCATCGAATCGGTTTTGGAACAGGTTTGCAAAGGAACGGGAAATAGTTGGAAGGTTTATGACAGGCAGATTGTTGTATTGGCTGCCAATGAGACTGAAACCTCGTCTGGAATATTCAAAGATAATCAAAATCTGGAACAACAGCCACAGAGTAAGGGAATTACAGGTTCAATAAAAGATTCAAAGGGTATGCCTTTGCCAGGCGTTACGGTTGTGGTAAAAGGAACAACAACCGGAACAGTCTCCGGTAACGATGGGAACTTTTCAATACAAATTCCCCTGGATGCCAATACCCTGTTGTTTTCTTTTGTGGGAATGAAATCCCAAGAAATTGAGCTTGCCGGGAAAAACAGTGTTAATGTGGTTATGGAGGAGGAGACCTTGGGGATTGAGGAAGTGGTAGCCGTTGGTTACGGAACCATGAAAAAAGCGGTTATTACCGGAGCTACTGCCCATTTAAGCGGAGAGAATGTGGTGAGGCAAAACAGAACCGATGTTTTGAATGCCTTGCAGGGACATTTGCCGGGGGTGAGCATTTCGCAAAATTCAGGTATGCCCGGATCAGGTTATAACGTCGTAATTCGTGGTATGGGAACCATTAACTCATACAATCCATTGTATGTAATTGATGGGGTGCCAGGCGGCAACCTATCAACGATTAATCCAGCCGACATTGAATCCATTGACGTTTTGAAAGATGCCGCATCTGCGGCAATTTATGGCTCACGTGCGGCCAACGGGGTTATTCTTGTTACGACTCGCCAGGGTGGGGAAGGAAAAACAGTATTGTCGTACAATGGTTATGTCGGTTTTCAAAATGTTCAGAAAAAACCGGAATTGGCCAATGCCAAACAGTATATGGAGCTAAACGACGAATCGCGTTTAGGCAGTGGCCTGACACCCTACAACTGGGAGCAAAGAATTCCGGCACAATACCAGTCAATTATGAATGGAACTTGGACCGGTTCCAATTGGTTTGAGGAAACGGTAAATCCCAACGCACCTGTTCAGAACCATGCCATCAATGCTTCTGGAGGAAATAATAATTCCCGTTTCACCATGGGTGCGAGTTACTCAAAACAGGAAGGTGTGTTAGGAAAACCTGTTCCACTGAAAGACGAGAGATATACCGTACGGGTTAACTCTTCACACGTTGCATTCAGGAAAGGTGATCTGGAAGTGTTTAGGATTGGCGAAAACCTTTCATTCAGCTTTCGTGAAAATCAAGGCATAGGAATTGGCGACCAATATTCAAATGATATACGTAACGTGTTGACTGTTACTCCATTGTTGCCGATGTACAACAGTCAGGGAGGAATGTACCT
This sequence comes from uncultured Prolixibacteraceae bacterium, assembly GCA_964461455.1. Taxonomy (GTDB): domain Bacteria; phylum Bacteroidota; class Bacteroidia; order Bacteroidales; family Prolixibacteraceae; genus UBA1413. Next base: position 105,982 of record CAYWUJ010000002.1, read on the forward strand.
TGAAGCGGATAAAGTTGCCGACAAATGGAACCATTATGGTCCGGCAGGAAACCCGATTGCCACCATGGCTTATGTCCGTGGAAATGATTTATCGAAAAGATTCAATTTGAGGTTTAATGCTTTTATGGAAGTCCAGCCAATCAGGAACCTTGTGTATAAAAGCATGTTTGGGTATGATTTTCGTTCAGGTGATGATCGGTCATATCAGCCAACCATTAATGTTGCTTCCGATATCCGATTGATTGACAATGTAGAACAAGCTGCAAGTTCACAACATGGCTGGACTTGGGAGAATACCGTCAGTTATTCGACCATCTTTGACAGGGACCATAATGTGGATTTCCTGTTGGGGACTTCGCTCGAGAAATCCGGAATTGGACAAACCATGAGCGCCAATAACCGTACTTCCTCTTTTCCCGGATTATGGGATTATGCATGGTTGTCGAATACGGCAGCAACAACGGTCAACACGACCGTCAGTGGTGCGCCCTATGAATTATTGATGATGCAATCATTTTTTGGTCGTGTCAATTACAATTTCAGCGAAAAATACCTGGCTACCGTGATCATGCGTGCTGACGGCTCATCTACTTTCGCACGGGGGAACAGATGGGGTTATTTTCCTTCCCTATCAACCGGATGGATTGTCTCAAAGGAACCGTTTATGGAGTCTGCCTCGTCAATAGTCCAGTATTTGAAACTCAGGGCCAGCTGGGGGCAAAACGGGAACAACCGCGTCAGTAATTTCCAGTACGTGGGAACCTTTAGCCAGAACAAACACTATTATTTCGGGGATACAAAAACCGTCAGGACAACTGGTGCCTATAAGGATGTAATACCCAATCCGGACATTAGATGGGAAACGTCTGAACAGTTAAACATTGGTCTTGATGCCCAGTTTCTGAACCGTCGTTTATCGGTTGCGCTTGACTGGTACAACAAGCTGACCAAAGACTGGCTGGTTCAGGCCCCGATACTGGCATCGATAGGAACGGGTGCACCATATATCAATGGAGGCAATATCAAAAATACGGGCATTGAACTGGGATTAAACTGGAATGACAACAAAAACAGGGAATTCAGGTATGACGTGAATTTCAATGTAACATATAATCAAAACGAAGTAACCCATATCGCCAACACCGAAGGAATCATTAACGGCGCTTCAGGTGTCCTGATGGCTACAACCGATCTTATCAACCGTGTCCAGGTAGGTTATCCCATAGGTTACTTTTATGGCTATAAAACGGCCGGCATTTTCCAAACCCAGCAGGAAGTGGAGGCCACCCAGGCTAAATTAAGCAATGCTCAACCAGGTGATGTCATTTTTGTGGACAGAAATGATGACAAAAAAATAGACAACGAGGATAAGACCATGATTGGAAATCCGAATCCGGATTTTATTACGGGATTAAGCTTTAATGCGTTTTATAAGGGCTTTAATTTGGGAGTCACCACTACCGGAGCTTTTGGCCATCAGGTTATTAAGACTTACCGCCGTTGGGCTGACCGTCCGGAAGAGAACTTTACCCTCGATGCATATGACCGCTGGACGGGACCTGGCTCAACAAACCGGGTACCCAGGCTGACTTTTAATCCTCATCCCAATCGCAATTACATCTCTGACTTGTATATTGAAAATGCAGATTATGTAAAAATCCAGAATATCACATTGGGATATGATTTTGCACCATTAATGCCTGCCCTGAAATTCTCACAAATCCAACTGTACCTGTCGGCACAGAATTTTTTCACCATCACCGGATATTCAGGTTTGGATCCTGAAGTCGGTTACGGACAAACAAGCTGGGCCTCAGGGATTGATATTGGATATTATCCGAGTGCCAAGACTTTTCTTATCGGTCTTAATGTTGAATTTTAATTTATGCATGGTATGAAAAAGACTATATTATCAATTGCATTTGGTCTGTTGTTCATAGGTTGTGAAGATTTTATGGATACCAAAAATTTCACCAAACAGGATGATAACAGTTTTCCCCTGACTATTGAAGAAGCAAACCAACTTATTGTGGGTGTGTACAATACGCTCAACGAAGAAATAAGTGATTATGGCAAGGCAGCCTTTTTCTTTAACGAATTGGCTTCCGACGAACGGTTCGGCGGTGGTGGAACTGATAATTTTAACTGGCAAGCCATCAGTAAACTATTGAATTTTGGCCCTGATTTAACGCTTGGCTATTGGCAAAACCGTTATCAGGGAATATTTCGTGCGAATGTGGCTCTCGAAAAATTTGAAAAAATACCGTGGGCAAACGACAAACAGAAAAATACTGCCTTCGGTGAAGTTCATTTCTTCCGCGGTTATTATTATTTCACTTTGGTCCAGTTTTTTGAAAATGTGCCGCTAATTACCGAATCCCTCTCTGGCAATGTTTCCCAGGCACCTGTAGACGATGTTTTTGCACAGGCTGCTTTCGACCTTAAAAAAGCCATTGAGTTGTTGCCTGGCGACCCTTACAGTAAATTTGAAAAAGGGCGGATTACCAAATGGGCAGCCCAATCAATAATGGCCCGGATGTTTCTTTTTTATACGGGTTTTTACAAGAAGAGCGAAATGCCGTTAGCTGGTGGTGGAACCATTACAAAGGCACAGGTAGTTTCATGGCTCGAAGACTGTATTGCAAACAGTGAACACGATTTGGTTTCCGATTACAGGAATCTCTGGCCTTATACAAACCAATATACGGTAGAACACTATCATTATACCAAAGGCAAGGGTCTGAAATGGGCTGGTGAAAGCAACAAGGAAGTTGTTTTTGCGACAAAAGGTGCAAATGGTTCAGGATTTAGAAATGGATTATGTCTTGCATTCACGGTGCGTCGACCCCATGGAGAGACTTATTTCCCTTTCCCCTTTACCAGGGGATATGGCGGTGGACCTGTCAGTCCGGTTATGGTTGAACAATGGAAACAACTGGAGCCAACAGACATGCGCCTTTTGGCCTCTATTTGGCATGCCGATGAATATCCCGGCCAATATCAGTGGGGTGGCGATAATCAGGCAGAAGAAACCGGATACTGGCAAAAGAAATATATGGGTATAGCCTCTAAAACAGCTGAAGGGGTCTATCAACACTCCTATAATGTTCCCATGTATGGTTTATCTGTCTCGTCAGCGACTTCTACCGGAGCATTTACCCAGGATTTGGTACACATACGTTTTGCCGATGTCTTGCTGATGCATTCAGAGTTGACTGAAACCAGTACCGGTATCAACAGGGTGCGCAGCCGTGCCGGATTGCCACCGGTGAGTTACTCCTTAGCTGCCCTTAAACAGGAGCGCCGCTTCGAGCTCTGCTTTGAAAATACGCGTTACAACGATATCAGGAGATGGGGAGATGCCGAAGCTCTTTTAGATGCCCAACTTGGTATTCCTGTGAAAACCACCAATTTAGACTCAAGAATAACACATCAGATTGGATTTGGCGCCCGCTACCGGGCAACCCGGGGTTTCTGGCCCATTCCTCAATCGCAAATCTTGCTTTCAAACAACGTCTTAAAGCAAAATGCCGGCTGGGGTACTTCTGATGTGGAATTTACCGGTTTGTAGTATCTTAGAAGTATTCATTTCCAAAGTGGTAGTATAAAAATTACTTTTTATACTACCACTTTGGAAATGAATTGCCCGGTGACAATATTATTTATATCATTATCAATGATTTAATTCATTCTAATCTTTCAGTTATGAAAAATAAACTTCTGTTTCTCACTATACTGGTTGTCTTTTTGTCGTTGTTTGCACAGGGACAGGCAAAATATGTATTTCTTATTATTGGCGATGGCATGGGATTGAATCAAATAAATGGGACTGAAATGTATTTGGCTGAATTGGAAGGGAGAATTGGATTCAAGCCTTTGCTTTTTACGCAGTTCCCGAATTCAGGCCTGCTTCGAACCCATTCGGCCTCAAACGGTGTGACCGATTCTGCGGCTGCAGGCACTGCAATCGCAACGGGTTCAAAAACAAAAAACGGAACAGTTGGCCTTGACAGTACCTTATTCAATCCTGTTTACAGCATCGCCGTAAAGGCAAGAAATGCCGGGAAGAAGGTTGGTATAGTGACGAGTTGCGGTCTCGATGATGCCACACCTTCTGCATTTTATGCACATCAACCGAAACGAAGCATGGGATATGAAATTGCCATCAATGCGTATTCCTCAAGGTTTGATTTCTTCGGAGGTGCAACATTCTCAAAGCCTGAAACCCGGCAGGACGGTTCATTGGGTCCGGATGTTTTTAGACAAATGGAAGAAGAAGGTTATGTTTTGGCTTATGGAATTGATGAATACAGGGAGAAATCTCCTGTTGCCGACAGAATCATCGTGATGGAAAAAAAGGAGAGGAAGTTGATGGATCTTATTTATGCCATTGACCGCCAGGAATCCGATTTATCCCTGGCCCAGCTGTCAGAAGCCGCCGTTGAACACCTCAACCGCAATAATGATAAGGGATTTTTTCTCATGATTGAAGGCGGAACAATTGATGTGGCATGCCATGCCAATGATGCGGCAACTACTTTTGCCGAAGTTCTCGACATGGATGAATCGGTTAAAATTGCTTATGATTTTTACCGGAAATACCCTGAGGAGACCTTAATCATCGTCACTGCTGACCATGAAACCGGAGGAATGATTTTGGGAGCGGGAAGCAGCCGGTTAAACCTGCAGGTTCTTCAGCATCAGAAAATGTCACAAATGGCTTTGTCATCGAGAATTGTCCAGTTACGGGAAGAGAAAAAAAATAAGGTTTCGTGGGAAGAGATAAAATCATTGCTTTCCGAAGCCATGGGCTTTTGGGATGAGATACCCTTAAGTGATTCGGAGGAAGAACTGATTCGTGAAGCTTTTCATATTTCCTTCGTGGAAGGAGATGTGTCGAAAGTAGAAACGCTTTATCAAAAAGATGAAAAAATCAGCGTTGCCGCAAACAAGGTAATAAACAAAAAAGCCAATGTGGGCTGGATGAGCAGCGGTCATTCGGCTGGGTTTGTGCCTGTTTTTGCAATAGGGGCTGGGGCAGAATCATTTAACAGTTTAATGGATAACACTCAACTTTCACAAAAAATATTGGAAGCGGCAGATTTCTGATGTAAATTCAGGGCATTATTTTTAGAGCACGAGATGCGAAATAATCAAAAATCATAAACCAATACCTATGACCAAGCGTCAATTCACCAGCAGTATGGCCATTTTATTATCAGCCATGTTTATTTCGGGTTGCGCAAGCAAGGAAGAATCATCCAGTCAGCAATTGACGGAATGGAGGATTGCCCCATCAACAACAGCAGTTACGCCTGGTTTGATGGCCCTGGCCGTTACTGATTCCGATGAATTGGTGGCCGACGCCGATTATCCCACAGCGGGCTGGGTAAAGGCTACCGTGCCCGGTACGGTCCTGGGGAACCTGGTCGACAATGGCATGTACGATGACTTATTCGAGCCCGATCAGAATGGAGAGAAAAACGAGTACTTCAGCGATAACTTGTCGAAAATCCCTGCCGAAGACTTTGATCACGAGTGGTGGTATAGTACCGATTTTACACTTCCCGCGCATGCGGCCGGAAAATGTATAACACTTACTTTCAAGGGTATAAGTTATTCAGGCGACATATATGTGAACGGCACAAAGGTCACCAATAAGTATAATAACATTTCCGATGAGGATTTTCTCAGGAACGGACCCACAATGATAAATCCCGGCGCCGGGGTGGCCGATTATGAGTCGGAAGCTGCCGGTAGCCTGAAAGGGGTGTCGGACTTCGAAACATATAAGTCGCAGTTTATCGGTTCAATGCGTACGTACGATATTGACGTTACTGACCTGGTAAAGACAGGCCGTGCAAAGAATAACATCAAGGTGAAGGTGACAAAACCCGTTTACCGTGATGACCTGACCTACTATTGGGTGGATTGGAATCCCCAGCCGGCTGATGCCATGATGGGCCTGACCGGTGATGTCATTTTGCATATATCAGGAAACACCCGGTTGGCCAATCCGGCCGTATCTTCCAGGGTAAGCATCGATCACACCAACGCCCAATTGAACCTGTTTGTGGATGCGAGCAATTTTACTTCATCGGGAGAAAAGGGCACCCTGACGGCTGTCATTAAAGACCCCGACGGCAATCGCGTCGCCACCGTCACCAAAACGGATATCGATGTTGAGGCCCATGCCTATAACCGAGAGATTGCCTTGCATGCGGCTGACTATCCCGAACTCAATCTTGCCCATCCCCGGCTGTGGTGGCCTCACCTTTCGGGCGACCAGCCGCTGTATACAATCGACTATGAATTTTCTACCAACGGGGAGGTGAGCGACCGGCTGCACCATCGTTTCGGTATCCGCGAAGTAACCGCCGAGGTGAATGTTTCGCCTTATGCCAATAACTTTGCCGATACCATAGCCACCAACCACCTGTCGAACATGCTCCAGATTTACGTGAACCACAGGCCGGTGCTTCTGAAAGGTGGAGGTTATTGTCCTACCGATCTTCTCTTGCGGCACGACCGGAGAGCCAACGAGGCGGTAGTGGAATATGTGAAATACATGGGCATGAATATGATCCGCGACGAAGGCAAATTCTTCGACAATCATTTACTCGAACTGATGGATGAGAAAGGTATTATGCTCATGACAGGTTGGTGCTGCTGTGACCGCTGGCAAAGCCCGGGCGAATTTTCAAAAGCGGAGCGCTTTGTGGCTTTTGAATCGCTTTACGCACAGGTGCGCAATGCCAGACAACACCCATCCATGTTTTTGTGGTTTAACGGTAGTGATGAGCCTCCCAGCATCGTACGGCAGGGACTCAACGGACAGAATGTGGAACAGAAATATCTCGAAATTCAGGCAGATCTCAGATGGCTTGAAATGGGGGTTAATTGCAATAATGGATCGGCTAAAGTGGCCACACTGACAGGGATTACCGGGGGTATGCACATGGATGCTTCCTATGACAGCCAATCCCCCACATGGTATTACGCAGAACCAAAGGGCCTTTACGGGTTTATTTCCGAAGGTGGGGGCGGCGGGAGCATTCCTGTTCAGGAAACCATGAGGAGAATGTTGCCGGAAGCAAATCTGTGGCCCTATAATTCACCGGGGAATTATAATGTATGGAATTATCACACCAGCAGGGGAAGCTTTAATAATTTAGGCCAGCACACTTTATTTATCGACGGTTCTTATGGAGCCTCTGCCACTTTTGATGAATTTATCACACGGGCGCAGGTTTTCCAGTACGAACTGCAAAGGGCACAGTTTGAAGCCTTGAATGTTAGCCGATATAAAAACACCAGCGGCTTTATAAACTGGATGCTGAACAACGCCTGGCCGATCATGTTCTGGAATCAGTTTGATTTTTATCTAAACCCCAATGGAACAACTTTTGGCGCCAGGAAAGGGAATGAGCCTGTTCACATTATGTATAACATCTATCAGAAATGCGTAAATGTGGTCAACAATACTTATACGGCATACCCCGGAGCCGAAGCCACGCTTTCGATATACGACATCGAAGGAAATCTGATCAGCAATCCACTTAAGAAGACGATAAATATTCAGGCTGATAGTGCATCACAGGCGGTGGAATATTCCACATCAGGAATTAACAGAAAAGGGCCCATTACGGTAGGTTTGGTGAAAAACAAATCGGGCGCGAATGAACCATTCGTAATAAACTATTACGGAAAAATTACTGATGCTTATGGTGTAATTGATCTTTGGAACAATGACGAAATTCAGTCTTCGTTGGTTAAACCCACCTCAGATGTGTATTTTATTCGCCTTGAATTAAAAGAGGCTACAGGTAAGATTCTCAGTTTGAATTCCTATGCCGTACCTATGCGGAACGACGTAGCCCGCGCCAGCCACGCCTGGAACAGGTCGGGTACATTTCAGGTGGGCGACTTAACCCAGCTGAACCATCTCCCTGAAGTGGACTTAAAACTCACTCAGGGTGCTAAAAGGAGCGTAGGGAATAAAACCGTGCTGACATACCGGATCAACAATCCAACCAAGACTATAGCCTACGCGGTCGAAGTGAAAGCATACACCGGCAAAGACAGAAAAAGGCTCGTGGCTCCGGTCTTTTATGATGACAATCTGTTTACACTTTTCCCGGACGAAAGCCGCGATTTGGAAATATCCTATAACCGGTCAGACTTAAAGAGTGACGCCTTTGTTACGGTTAATTGTTACAACAATGTGATAAAGGGAAAGGAGGTCGCCAGGAATATTTACGCGGATATACAAACCGGTGGTTCCAACAATATTGCACGAGGAAAAACGGTTACAGGAGGCACCAATCCCATGAATATTACCACTGTGACTGAAAACGGACTTTTATATGCAAAGAATGGCCAGACATTTATCGACTCTGACATTAACACATTTGCATCCCTGACACCGGAAGAAGGATCCTTTGTAGTGGATTTGGAAACCGTTCAGAACTTCGACAGAATTATGCTCAGGTGGAACCGGCAGAATTTTTTGCGCGGGCGTCCTGATCACATCAGAGTTGAAATAAGCGATAACAATACAGATTACACCGTTGTTGCAAACCACGACAATAGCAGCTCAGGTTCAATAATGACAAATATTGTTCTGCCAACACAGGCAAAAGGACGATATGTAAAAATTACTCCAACTGGTTTATGTAAGGAATCTCCGGCTGTGGGAATGACTGGCAGACTCAGTTCCGGAGGTGTCAGCGAAAAAAGTGTCAGTGGCATTGATAAAGCCGATGCTGCTACGTCGTTCAACCTTTCTGCCATCGAAATTTATACCTTTTAACAAAATTGGCGATTAATAATTTCACGCTGGAACCCCCTTCGAACCGCTATCAGGAGCAAAATACCCCGCTGTTGAATGTGGACGAAAAGCCGGTGGTAGTCTCCACGATCCATTCCGCAAAAGGTCTCGAATGGCACACCGTCTTTATCCCCCATGCCCTCGATGGATTGCTGCCTTCGGTGCGATCGATGGAAACCCTCCAGGAGCTGGAAGAGGAACGCAGGCTATTTTATGTGGCTTCAAGCCGGGCAAAGGAGAATCTTTTCATCACAATGCCTTCCTATATCCAGTCCTGGGATGCCGTTTTTAACCGTCCCTCCCGTTTTCTGGCGGAAGTGGAAAAGGGTAAGTACGAACTAACCTAGAAGGAATTATCAGGCGTATGTTTTACTTTATAAATTTTATTCCATATCTTTGTTACGACCGTAACGGTTACAGCCGTAACATAAAAGACACATAATGAAATTTTACGACAGAATAAGTGAATTAACTGAACTACAAAGAATTAAGAATTTGTCTTTCAATGACTATTCACGAATGACCGTGGTGACCGGAAGAAGAAGGATAGGCAAAACAAGCCTTATCATGAAGTCTGTCGAGGGGTTACCTACGGTATACCTATTTGTCGGACGAAAAAATGAAGCCACTCTTTGTGCTGAATTTGTTCCTATTATCGCCCATTCACTTGACACTTTTGTTCCGGAGGGAATACGGACGTTCCGGACGCTTTTCCAGTATTTAATGGAACTGGCAACCACCAAGTCCTTCAATCTTGTGATCGATGAGTTTCAGGAGTTCTATAATATCAATGCATCCATATACAGCGATATGCAAAACATCTGGGATCAGTACAGAAAAAAAACCCGGATGCATCTGATTGTATCTGGCTCTGTCTATTCGCTGATGCAGAAAATATTCCAGGAGGCCAAAGAGCCTCTATTTGGCAGGGCGGATAATATCTTCAGATTATCTGCATTTAACTTGTCGACATTAAAAGAAATCATTTTCGAATACGCTCCTCATTACACCAACGATGATCTGCTTGCCCTTTATGCATTTACGGGAGGAATTCCCAAATATGTTGAACTTTTCTGCGACAACGGTGCTTTAAGTGTTCAAGCAATGATTGAATTTATGGTCCGGGAAAACTCTCCATTTACCGATGAGGGGAAAAACCTTTTGATTGAAGAGTTCGGTAAAAATTATGCTACCTACTTTTCAATCTTAAGTGCTATTTCAGGTGGCATTAACACTCAACCCGGAATAGAATATGCTTTGGGTGACAAAAGCATCGGGGGACAGATTAAACGGCTTATTGAAGATTACAATATTATCACCCGACATCGTCCTCTTCTGGCAAAAGAAGGATCCCAAACCGTGCGTTATGAAATTCAGGATAATTTCATTCGCTTCTGGTTTAATTATTTCGACCGGTATCGTTCCATGATTGAAATAAAAAACTTTATCGGATTACAATCCGTTATAAAAGCCGATTATCCGACTTATTCAGGGAAAATTCTGGAACTCTATTTTAAGCAGAAGTATGCCGAAAGCATGCAATACAAGGCTATTGGTTCATGGTGGGAGCCACAAAACAACCAAAATGAAATAGATATAGTTGCCCTCAGATTAGAAAAAAACAGTGCAGTCGCTGCGGAGGTGAAACGCCAAAAGAAAAACTTCAAAAGGGAGATTCTGGCTGCAAAAGTGGAGCATCTAAAAAACAAATTACTTCCGAAATATCAGATTGATATGGCTTGCTTATCGTTGGAGGATATGTAATGCAACTTTTTTTGGCACAAAAAAAGGGAGCTTCTCAGCTCCCCTTGCGGTGCGGACGGGACTCGAACCCGCGACCCACGGCGTGACAGGCCGTTATTCTA
>CAYWUJ010000003.1:0-111428 GCA_964461455.1 uncultured Prolixibacteraceae bacterium
TACCTTCCCCCGGAAACGATTTTGTGCGTGCCATCGCCTGCGATGCCGGCGGCGCATTGTGGATCGCCACGGAAGGCGGAGGCCTGCAGCGGATGGCCCCCGCGTCTGGCGGTTACACAGAATCCGAAGCTTTCACCAACGAAAACAGCGGACTGTTTCACGATATTGTCCTTTCCCTGGCCATCGACCATTCTGAAAATTTGTGGATAGGCACCCTTTCGGGCGTCAATAAAACCGACCTGAAAAAGCAGAAATTCAGGACATACCGCAAAAGTGACTCCCCCTCCTCTGTTGACCTGTCGGGAAATGTGATCGCTTCCCTCTTCAAGGATGATAAAGGACAGGTGTGGATTGGCACCTGGGGACAAGGACTCAATATCTATGACCCGGAAAGCGGACACGTGGAACACTATGCCTCCCACCACGAAGGAAAATATACGCTTCCCAATGATTTTGTACATACCATTTTTGAAGATTCTGCGAAAAACCTCTGGATCGGCACCCGTGACGGATTACTGGTGTTTCTGAAGGAGAACCGCCGTTTTGTGAGGCCTGAAAATTTCAGCCGGAATCCCGGACTACCCTCCCTCCGGGGCCTCCGGATTTTCCGCATGATCCAAAGCAGGAACGGAGATTTCTGGATCGCCACCCAGGATGGCCTCTTCCGTAAAAAAACCGGAAATACAACCATTGAGCGCTATTCCTCAGAAGCAGAACCACATTACAGGATCAGCAGCAACCTGGTTTATAGCGTGATGGAAGACAGCGACGGCCTGGTCTGGATCGGCACTACCGAAGGCCTCGATATGCTCGATCCCTCAACCGGCGCAATGAAACACTTCAAAAAAAATGAAAGTGCGACAAATTCACTTGCCGATGATTTCGTCACTTCCTTGTGTGAAGATCACCTCGGCGACATCTGGATCGGAACGAGTTCTTACGTAAACAAATTCTCAAAAAAAGAGAATTCCTTCACCTTTTACGGAAAGGAAAGGGGAATTCCCGGCAACCAGATTTACGGGATTCTCAGGGACCTTCAGGAGAGGTTGTGGATCGCCACGGGAAACGGACTTTGCAGCTTTGACCCCAGGAGCGGCACTTTCCGGACTTACAGCGTCGAAGAAGGATTGCAGAGTCCCGAATTCAACCTGGGAGCCTATTTCCGGGCCAGCGACGGAGAACTCTTTTTCGGAGGCATGAACGGATTCAATGCTTTCTACCCCGACTCCCTCAGGGATAATCCCCATGTTCCGCAACTCGCATTTACACGGGTTCGGAAGATCACCAAAGGAGTCATGGAATCGCCCGAATGGAAAAATGACCATACCATTCTGCTCAACTACAGGGACTATTCCTTCACGGTGGAATTTGCGGCCCTGGAATTTACCCATCCCGGGAAAAACCGCTATATGTACCTGCTGGAAGGCGGGGGTGATCAATGGATTGAGATCGGCAACCGCAACTTTGTCGCCTTCTCCAATCTTCCTCCTGGGGACTATGTGCTGACGGTCAAGGGCTCGAACAACGATGGCGTTTGGAATGAAAACGGCATCCGCCTGAATATGATCATCCGCCCTCCCTGGTGGCGCAACAGGTTTGCCGTGGCGGCGTATCTCCTCCTTGCCGGGGTGCTGGTCATCTGGATTTTCCGGAGCAGTGAACAACGCCACATCAGGGAAAAAACCATTCTGGAAGAAAAAGTCAGGGAACGCACCCGCCTGATTGAAGCACAAAAAAGTGAAATCCTGCAGAAAAACGATGAACTAAAAGCCCTGAACGCCTCGAAAGACAAGTTTTTCTCCATCATCGGCCATGACCTGCGGAATCCGTTCAACTCCATCATCGGTTATACAGAACTTATGCTGATGAAATTGAAGGAAATCAACCTGGAAGAACTGCAGAAATCGCTGGAAATCGTCAGGGATTCTTCCCGTCAGGCCTACGAACTGCTGGAGAACCTTTTGCTTTGGGCTCGGTCTCAAACCGGATCACTCACCTTCAGACCCGGACCCGCCGATATGAAAATGCTGGTCAAAGAGTGCGTGACCCTGCTGAAAACCCAGGCATCCCATAAAAACATCACCATTCATACCCACTCCGACGACCAGGTCATCATTGATGCCGATATGAACATGATCAGGACGATCCTGCGAAACCTGGTTACCAATGCCATCAAATTCACCCCGCAATTTGGGGAGATACAGATTCAACTGACGCTGGAAGAAAACGAATGTATCGTGCGCGTCAGGGACAACGGGACAGGCATCGAAAAGGAAAGACTTTCCAGTATCTTCAACATTGGCACGTCGCACAAAACCAGGGGGACTGAGGGAGAACCGGGAACCGGACTGGGATTAATCCTCAGCAGGGAATTTGTGGAAAAACACGGGGGAAAAATCGAGGTCGCGAGTGAAGTGGGAAAAGGGAGTGAATTCAGCATGAGATTGCCGCTCCTGAACCACCATGACACGAAGAAGGCACAATAACCAACGGGATTATTCCGGATTTCGGTCCTGATATCACCGGGTCACTGCGTCTTCTTCATCATCACTTACCGGGAAAACAGCTTTCATGATCACCCCGGCGGCCTCCTGAATAATGCGGGAGTGCTTTTTGGAACAAGCATACTCATGCGACAGGCTGAAAAGATACGTGGAAAAAGGCCAGTACAGTATCTGCGTTTTCGCTGTCAATCCGTAAATGGAGCTTCCCCTCTTTGTATACCAGGAAAACCGACTCTTCACTGTTCTTATCCAGGAAGGGGCACCCCAGCGTAGTATCATCGGTATGACACTTGTAAAGCCGCAGACCATTCCGATGCGCCACCAGTTCAAGCAACGCCGTGCATTTCACCTTCCCGTTGCAACAGACCAAAGGCACCCTTTCAAAAACCTTCCCATTCACCATATAGGCATCTACTTTCCTGATGGGCGCTTTTAACGTAAACCCTTCATCCGTGACCATCCTGATACTGTTGAGGCCGACTTTTACTTCCTCGCTGAAATAGGTCTTCCCATCAACGATCACATAGTTCATTTCGCCATAGGCTCTGACCACGAAAGCCAGCATGACGACAGCAAAAACTGCAAGAATTTTTTTCATGGCTTCATCCTCCTTTTTAATTAAACATTGTTTTCTGCTTTGATGAACGAAAGTTACCCCGCTGAAAAGGAGGATGCAAATCTGTTCGGTGTAACAGGAAAAAGAACCGGTAACTGATTTACCCGGGCCAAAGGCAATTTGACAGATGAAAACAGGCTGCTTGCCTGATTACCGCATTTTGTTTCTGTCAATCAGCTCAAAAAAATGCTTCTGGTAACTTTCACTGACCGGAATATGCTCGCTTCCGATCCTGATATGCCTTCTCTCGACAAAATCAATCTTGTCAAGCGCCACAAACCACGATTTGTGAACCCGGCAAAAACGGGGTTCCCTAAGCATTTCCTCTATTCCCCTGGCATTCATCAGGGTCATGATGCGCTTTTTTAACGTCACGATTCGCCAATAATCCCCCATCCCCTGCACATAGAGAATATCTGACGCCATGACCTTCTCGATCCGTGTTTCTGTTTTGACAAAGAAATACTCCGGCTCAGATTCAAAGTGGGATTGAGGTTGGTGCTGAAACGGTGACGGTGACTGAGACTGTGACTGTGACTGTGACTGTGACTGTGACTGTGACTGTGACTGAGGCTGTGACTGAGGGTGAACGGGAAGAGCTTCTCCTTTTTCCTTTTGCATTCTTTCATAGACCTTATTCACCCCCCTGATGAACCTTTCAAAAGAGATCGGCTTCAGCAGGTAGTCCGTGACATCGAGGTCAAAGCCCTCAACCGCATAACTGTCATAGGCGGTGGTGATGATCACCTCTGGTTTACTTTTCAGGGCTTTGAGAAGTTGTATTCCGGTCAGCCCCTCCATCTGAATATCCAGGAAAATCAGGTCCACAGGATTGTTCCGGAGGTATTCCAGCGTATCAAGGGCATTGTCAAAAGTTGCCAGTAGGTTCAAAAACGGAATCTTCGAACAATAGGCGCCGATAATATCGAGTGCCAGAGGTTCATCATCGATGGCTATGCAATTGATTTTCATAATTATCACCTGGTTTTTCGGGAGTATTCTATGTGAAGGTTAACCCTGAACATGCCCTCTACTTCGCCGATGGCCAGTGAAAACCTTCCCGGGTAGAGCAGTTCCAGCCGGCGGCGGATATTGGCAATTCCGACTCCTGGTGAAGATGGCTCACCTGCCTGAATTCCTTTTCTGGTAAAATTGGATATGGAGAAGTCAACAGCTTTGGCGGAAGCATGAATGTGGATTTCCATGGCCGGCTGATGATTTTTGGTGCCATGCTTGAAAGCGTTTTCCACAAAGGGCATGAAGAGCATGGGGGCTATGGTGACCCCACCAGTATCCCCCTCCACCGTCATGGATACCAGTCCGGACTGCCGGAAACGCAACTGCTGCAGTTCTATATAGCTTTTCAGATATTCGATCTCCTTTTCCAGCGGAACCCGTTCAGCTTCCGCCTCATACAGTACATACCTCATGATGGAAGAGAATTTCATCACCGCCCCGGGAGCTTCTTCTGATTTCTGGTAAACCAGGGAATAGATGTTGTTCAGGGTGTTAAAAAGGAAGTGAGGATTGACCTGTGAACGGAGCAAGGCCAGTTCTCCCGCCTGCTTTTGGTTCACAAGCTCCGCTTTCAGCTTCTGGGCTTCAAAAGCATCAATCAGGTAACGGATCAGAACGGCATAAATCATCGTGATCACGGCAAGCCGCATGTGGTTCCATACCCATATCCATTCAAAGACCATGGCATTTTCTGGCATCTCCCCCGCAAATCTCCGGAAATACCAGTCCATGGGCAACCTGATCGCTGTTACAAAAACCAGCAGAAGGAGCATTCCTGCAGCGCCGAAAAGCTTGTTTCTGAAAGTAATGATCTGTGAGAATGTGAAATACACCGTATAAAAGGTCAGCAGATTCAGGAAAAGGCCGATCATCACATCCCTTAGATATTGAGTTTCCACCGTGCCGGGATCCTTATGCTGGCCGGCATACACCGGAAAAAGAAACTGGCCGACGATGTAAAACCAGTAAAGAAGATGAATCAGAATGATGGTTCTCTTTTTCATGACCACAGCGACAAACCTGTTTTGTAATACAAGTTACAAAATAAACAGGTTCGTCATGGCGAGCCGAATCAAATCGGCAAGATGCCCCGGAAATACGGTCATCGGGCCATTACACCGGGTAACCCGGGGAGATGACCAAATCCCCGGAAAACCCTAGGATAACACCTCGAAGAGCAGGTATGCGACAATCAGCGTGAATATGATGTTGAAAGTCTGACCGATGAGGAAGGCATAGAGCGGCTTTTTGCTCTCCATGGCTTTAAGGTCGGCAAAACGGGTCTCCAGACCGATACTGATAAAGGCCAGGTTAAACCAGAAATTGGCGAACGATTTCATCACTTTCCCCGAAGCCTTGGCGGCTTCCGGGTTGAGAAGGAAGGAAAAGACCAAAGAGGCAATGATAAAACCCAGCACGAATTTGGGAAAGCGTTCCCAGATAATTCTCAATGAAACCTTTTCACGCCCTTTCTCTCCCTTGCTGCGGTAAGCCCAGTAGACGGAAATAAGGAAGGCCGCCACCCCCAGCAGCACATTCTGCGAGAATTTTACGATGGTGGCATATTTCAGTCCGACCTCTCCGGCAATGGTACCGGCAGCCACCACGGCTCCTGTGGTGTCAATGGTTCCTCCCATCCAGGCCCCCGTGACCATATCGGAAAGTCCCAACCATTTGGCCAGTGCAGGCATCAGCACCATCATCGGAATAGCGACAATCAGCACGATGGAAATGATAAAGGAGAGCTTTTTCTTATCGCCGTTGATGGCGCCGGCGGTGGCTATGGCCGCTGAGACCCCGCATATCGACACCCCGCTGGCCAGCATAGTGGCAAACTCATCGTCCACCTTCATTTTCCGGGCGACCCACCAGGTGAAATACCATACCGCAATGACCACAATAACCGCCTGGATCAACCCGAAGGAGCCCGCCGAAAGGATATCGCCGAAAAGAATGGTCGACCCCAGCAGGACCAACCCGGTCTTGACATAAAACTCAGACTGGGCACCCGCCCTGAGCCAATCAGGAAGCTTCACCAGGTTCCCGATAAGCAACCCCAGGGCCAGCGAGAAAATGACGGTTTCCAGCCCCAGGTTTTTAAAGCCCGTAAAGGATGAGAGAAACTGGGCCAGAAATGCCAGTAAACATACCGCAATGAACCCGGTGACAAAATTCTTCAGCATCTTTCCACTCAGCACGATTCCCAGGATAGAGGCCACCCCAAAAATAAGCAGCGTGGAAAACAGGGAGACGAAGAGCGACCTCGAGTTGAAAACATTGATGATGCCGGTGTAATCATCCCATCCCGCTTTTCCCCCAAAGGTGGGGGTGGTCAGGGTATAACCCGCGGCAATCACAAAGACAATCATGCCAAATCCCAATACGACCGACGCCCAATCCTCACCGATGTTCCAGGGCTTACGGGCAGGAGTCCCATTTTCTGCAGCCATAATCTCTAATTTTTTATTGTATGGTTTAATCCGGAAAAGTTGTTTTTTCAGCCTTAATGGGCAAAGATCAGAACTATTACGACAAATTCAATAAGTATAAAATGGTATTTTAAGCCGTTTAAAACCCATAATGGCATCAATATGAGAATGATTTTCTATTTTCGACCTGAATTAAACCTGATTTTCAGAAAACCATATTTATAGCCGCATTATATGCAAAGAACGAGTATTCTCCTCACCCTGGCACTCCTCATGAGTTTCACCGGGGTCAGGGCACAGCAGGAAGAGAGCTTCAAACCCTCCGGAAAACCCGAAGTGCGCATCTTCACCAATTTCACCTCATCGTTTTCCGATGGCCACAACCTCAACAAGTTTGATGTTACCCGGGCCTACCTGGGGTACATTTACGATTTCTCCCGGAATTTCAGGGGAAGAATCACCTATGATGTGGGAAACATCGGGGCCTCGAAAAGCCACTATACCGGTTTCCTGAAATTCGCCTATCTGCAGTACAAGAAGGATAATTTCAGCCTGATGGGGGGGATGATTCCCCTGTACCAGTATTCCCTGACCGATGCCAAGTGGGGTTACCGCTATATCCTGAATCCCTTCCACAATGAATATGGCTTCGGCACTCCTGCCGACATGGGTATCGGCGCTGAATACAAGTTCGCTCCCTGGCTGAGCGCCGACCTCATCCTGGTCAACGGCGAAGGCTTCAAAACCGCCGAAGGGGACTCCACCTTCAAAGCCGGAGCAGGCCTCAACATTTATCCTGTGAAAAACCTCCTTATCAGGGGCTATTTTGACACCATGAAACGGGATGACGCCAACCAGCAAACTTCGGAACTGCTGGCCGTTTACGAAAACAAAAGCTTCAAACTCTCGGCATCCTATAACGTCCAGAAGGACCACGCCCTGGCCAAAGGCGCCAACTACAGCGGATATACCTTCAACGGCACCCTTTTCCTGAAGGAGAACTTCTCCCTGATCGCCCGCTTTGACCATCTCGAATCGGTTTCCAAAAGCGGTAAATCTCAGCCCTGGAACATTGGCAAGGACGGCCGGTTTTTCATGGCCGGACTAGAACTTATCCCGGTCAGGGGAGTGGCCATGTCCCCCAATTTCCAGCTCTGGGATCCGGCACTACCAGGAAAACCCTCTGTTTCCAGGGTCTCCCTCCATGTCGACATAAAAATCTGACCCCCCGGCTGATCTTTCATTATCGGTACCGGGAACATCACCGATGCATCCCTGAAAAAGTGGTACAAATTTTGCTTCTCTTAGGTGAAGGTAGGTAACACCAAAACTTTAAGAGATGAAAAATTCAATCATAACCACGATTCTGGTGCTGCTCACAGCAGCAGGAATCACCGCCGGAGCGCAGGAGAGGCAACCCGAATACCTTGGGTTGCCGGGGGATAACCTCAATCTTTATGCGGTCATGAATCTATTCCAGGAATCTGAAACCCTGGAACAGTTCGAGAGAGACCTCAACAGTGAAAACTCCAGGATCAACAACCTCGACCTGAACGGGGACCGGTTGGTCGATTACATCACGGTAACCGATTATCCCGACGGGAATGCGCATAACATCGTCCTGCGCGTGCCCCTCGACCAGCGCGAAAACCAGGACGTGGCCGTTTTCACCGTGGAACGTTACAACGACGGTTCTGTAGCCATCCAGCTCATCGGCGATGAAGACCTCTACGGCAGGAATTACATCATCGAGCCCAACTACGATGATTCCTACGGGGAGACCCCGAATCCCGGCTATACAGGCAGGGTCGCGGGAGGTGAAAGGGTAACGGTGGTGCGTACCAATTACATCGAAGTGGCCGCCTGGCCGGTGATCAGGTTCATCTATACTCCCGGGTACTATGCCTGGCGCTCAGTATGGCATTGGGGATACTGGCCTGCTTACTGGAATGCCTGGAGCCCTTACTACTGGCATTACTACAGCGGCTACCACTCCCGCTGGTATCCTCACTATTACAGCCATTACAGACTCTGGCACCAGCCCAGGATCGTCCATTACCACAACCATTACCATAACAATATCAGGGTCAACTCCCCCCGTGTGAAAACGTACATCACCGAAGGACGCTACCGTTCCACCTATTCACGCCCCGAGCTGAGACAAAGGGGTGAAGCCCAGGCTGCCCGCCTGCAGGCAGGAGAACGCGGCGGCCGCCAGGCCAACGGCCTTACCCAGGGAACCAGGGAGAGAAGCACCACTGTTACGGGAAACAGGAGCGGACGCAGCACTTCGGCAACCAGCAACTCCCGGACAGCCGTAGGTTCCGGAACCACCAGGGACAACAACAGCGCGGCACGCAGAAATACGGCCGTCGAGGGAAACACCAAGACAGCCCGCACGCCTGCCGCAACGCAGCAAAGGAATGCACAACCTGCGGCGACGCAGCAGAGGAATACAACCCAAAGGGGAACCGCAGTTTCACCATCAGGAAACAGAACCACCACACGCACCCCTTCCGGAAACGTAGGCTCCTCAGGGCGCCAGGCTCCGGCAGCCAGCAAGTCGGGAGTCACCACCCCTTCCCGCCAGGGAGAAACCAAAGCCGCATCACGCCCCGCGGTGAGCTCTTCAGGCGCGCGCTCTTCTTCCCCGGGAGGAATCAAGGCAGCCACCCGCTCCTCTTCCTCTTCCGGACGCCAGGCAGCATCGGTCTCCAGGAGCTCTTCCTCAGGATCGAAGAAATCAGCCTCCGTCTCCAGCCGTTCCTCTTCCTCTTCCGGAAGGTCAGCAGCTTCGGTCTCCCGTTCTTCTTCGGGTTCCGGGCGGTCAGGCGGAGGAAGCTCAGGAAGAGTCAGCAGCTCCTCCTCCTCTTCACGGGGAAGCGGCGGTGCCCCCTCACGCAGCAGCGGAGGTGGCGGCAGAAGCTCGGGATCGCGCAGGTAACCATCGCCTCAGAAAAGCCGGAACGAAGAACCACGCTTCATTCCGGCTTTTCCATGAGCGTATAGGCCACCACACAATTTTTAAAGAAGGTGGGAACCAGCAGCAGTTTCTCTTCGGGCAGGTATTCCATGTCGGCAGTATTGCTTCCCGCCTCTTTGGTATCGAGCAGGGAGACTTTGCTGTGATCGGGGTTGATCATGAAAATCTCGCCCGACCAGTCGGAGACCAGAAAGTACCCCGGGAATTCCGTAGCGACGATGCCGTCACCCCGCCCGATGCTGTCGGTCAGCAATACCCTCTCCTTTGACACCATGTCAACGGCGGCAAAATCGAGGCCGCCCTGGGAAGCCACCAGAAGCCGGCCGCCATCGACCAGCAATCCGTTGGGCCCGTTCAGCCCTTCCGTGAGCCATTCGCCAACCACCCCGTTAACGTACGTGTGAATCTTCCCGGCATCGGTGTCGGTGAAGTAGACCACCCCTGCGTCACCGGTGACCATGTCGTTCAGCATTTGCGCCCCTTCAACAGGAACCTTCCTGATAATCTCCCCTTTGACCACGTCAATGAGCACCAGCTCATCGACGTCGGCGACGAAAAGCGTATCCTCCACCATGGCCATCCCCTTGGGAGAACTCAAACCATCTACCCAGTGCAGATCCACAATCTCCCCATGCTTCGAAATAACCGAGATGAAACCATTTCCATCTTTCAGCCTGGGCTCCATGTTCAGATTTGAAACATACAGGCGGTCATGCTTCTGGTCATAAAGAACCGACTCAGGAGTCATCAACACCGTATCGGTACGCCAGACCTCCGAAAGTTCAAAGAATTTGAGATCGATTTTGCCCCGGGTCTCCCCTTTTTTCGGGGCCTGAGAACAGGCCGCCATCACCACTATCAACAAAACCCACTTCATAAAACTGTGTCCCATATCATTCGTTTTTTATGATTTACCCAAAGATAGGAAACCTCATTGACCGGAAAATCTCCTGCCTGTTAGAAAAACATTTTTTTTGAATAAAATTCCATGGCGATCAGGCTTACTTTGGTAAAGTTTTTGTTGCGTTTTTCAGTGATGGGCCGTTGCAAAACGGCCGGCGTTCTGAACCACCGCCCACGGGCGTCCGGTGCGGAGGATTTCCGCAAGCCATGAAAATTTGTGGCATTATTTGTAATACGCGATGTATTGGGGAATAATTTTTATTTCTATCTTTAGAGCCTTGAAAAAGTTGCGTATTGCTATTTGAAACAATCAAATTATAAATAGTATGGAACTCAAAAAATCAGAAAAAGCCGACCTGGAAAACAAAAAAAACGTTTTCCTCCTTTTCGGACTGGTAGTTGCTCTGGGGGTTACCCTTCTGGCCTTCGAGTGGACCACAAAGCCTGCGGAGTTAGCATCCCTGGGGACTTTGGATGCTTCGGCTGTTGAGGAAGAGGTGATTCCCATCACCCGGCAGGAAGAGATTAAGACTCCTCCGCCCCCTCCGCCCCAGACGGTGGTGGAAATTCTCAATATCGTCGATAACAACGCCCAGGTTGACGATGACCTGAGTATCTTCGACTCGGAAGCCGATAACGAAACCTTCGTGGATGTGGCGCCTATCGTCGCTGCCAAAGAAGAAAAAGAAGAAGAAGAGGAAGCTCAGGTATTCTTTATCGTTGAGGAAATGCCGGAATTCCCCGGAGGGGAAGCTGCCCTGCGCTCCTTTATCGCCAAATCCATCAACTATCCCGTGATTGCCCAGGAAAACGGCATCCAGGGGAAAGTGTACGTCACCTTCGTCGTTGACAAGGATGGAGGCATCTCGGAAGCCAAAATCGCCCGTGGCGTTGACCCCTCCATCGACAAGGAAGCTCTTCGCGTGGTCAACTCCCTCCCGAAATGGAAACCCGGAAAACAACGCGGAAAACCGGTGAGGGTATCCTATACCGTGCCCATCAGCTTTGTGTTGCAGTAAACGTATAAGACGATATCTTTGTACTCCTGTTCCGTTGCCGGAACAGGAGTTTTTTTATCAATACCACGTATAGATTATGATTGAAACCAGACCACTGACAGAGAGGGCCGTACTGGTCGGACTCATCAGCCAGCAGCAGGATGAGCGGCAGGCCCGGGATTACCTCGAGGAGCTGGCTTTCCTTGCCGACACAGCAGGGGCTGTCGTCCTGAAGCAGTTCATGCAGCGGTTGGACCAACCCCACCCGGTGACCTTCGTCGGACAGGGAAAACTCACGGAAATCGCCGAATATGTGAAGATGATGGAAGCCGATACCGTTATCTTCGACGACGAACTCACCCCCACACAACTCCGCAATATCGAGAAAGCCCTGGAATGCAAGGTCCTGGACCGCACCAACCTGATTCTCGACATCTTCGCCCGGCGTGCCCAGACCGCCCACGCCAAGACCCAGGTGGAACTGGCCCAATACCAGTACCTCCTCCCCCGCCTTACCCGCATGTGGACCCACCTCGAACGCCAGCGGGGAGGTATCGGATTACGCGGACCCGGGGAAACCCAGATCGAAACCGACCGGCGCATCATCCTCGAAAAAATCGCCCGGCTCAAGGAACAACTCAAAAAAATCGACCTCCAGAAATCAACCCAACGCAAAAACCGCGGAAAAACAGTCCGGGTCGCCCTCGTGGGTTATACCAACGTGGGAAAATCCACCATCATGAACATGATGAGTAAATCGGAAGTCTTCGCGGAAAATAAACTCTTCGCCACCCTCGACACCACCGTCAGAAAAGTGGTCATCGGCAACCTCCCCTTCCTTCTGGCCGACACCGTGGGATTCATCAGAAAACTCCCCCACGATTTGGTGGAATCCTTCAAATCCACCCTCGACGAAGTCAGAGAATCCGACATCCTGGTCCACGTGGTCGATATCTCCCACCCCGGATTCGAAGAACAGATTGAAGTGGTCGACCGCACCCTCAAAGAAATCGGCGCCGCCGAAAAAAATAAAATCTACCTCTTTAACAAAATTGACGCCTTCTCGTACGTGGAAAAAGAAGAGGACGACCTCACTCCGGAAACACGTGAAAACATGAGCCTGGCCGACTGGCAGCGCTCCTGGATGGCCATGAATAATACCCCTTCACTCTTCATCTCGGCACGGTATAAAACCCACGCCGATGAATTCAAATCAATGCTCTACGAAGAAGTCAGGAAAATTCACATCCAACGGTTCCCCTACAACGACTTCCTCTATGACCTTCCCGAAGAGTCAGACGAAGAAGAACTCTCCTGAGACCCTGAGATCGCGGTTTTTCCAGGACCTGACATTCCGGTCTACACTTCCCCTTCCCTGATCAGGTATTCGGCAATCTGTACCGCATTGAGGGCGGCACCCTTTTTAATCTGGTCCCCCACACACCAGAAGGTGATCCCGTTCATACTGGTGATGTCTTTCCTGAGACGTCCCACGTAAACATCATCTTTCCCGGAGACAAAGAGCGGCATCGGGTATTTCTTTTCGGAAGGGGAATCGAGAAGGGTCAGCCCTTCGGCATTTTCAAAGGCTTCGCGGACCTGCTCCACCGTCAGGGGAGAGACGGTCTCCACCCAGATGGCCTCGGAATGGGCCCTGGCCACGGGAATCCTGACACAGGTGGCGCTCACTTCCGCAGTGGTGTGCATGATCTTCTTCGTTTCCCAGCTCATCTTCATCTCCTCCTTGGTGTAATCGTTATCAAGGAAAACATCGATATGGGGGATGATATTCATGGCCAGCTGATATGGGAATTTCGCCACCGTGGGCTCATCACCCCCTGCCACCTGCCTGATCTGGTGCTCCAGCTCGGCTATGCCCTGTGCCCCGGCACCGCTGGCCGCCTGGTAAGTGGCCACATGCACCCGGGTGATGGGGGAAAGATCGTTGACAGGCTTCAGGGCCACCACCATTTGAATGGTCGAACAGTTGGGATTGGCGATGATATTGCGGGGACGCACCCTGGCATCGGCAGCGTTGACCTCAGGAACCACCAACGGCACATCGTCATCATACCTGAATGCACTCGAATTGTCGATCATGACGGTCCCGAATTTCGTGATCGTCGCGGCATACTCCTTCGAGGTGGAGGCTCCGGCCGAAGTGAGGGCGATATCAATATCACGGAAATCGTCATTGTGCTGCAACTCCTTAACTCTCAATTTTTCGCCACGGAATTCATACTCCTTACCGGCACTCCGCGATGAGCCGAACAAGACCAGCTCGTCAACCGGAAAATTCCTCTCTTCCAGCACCTGCAGAAACTCCTGTCCCACGGCACCACTTACACCGACAATGGCCACTTTCATATCCTTTGCTTTTTATCGAAAAAATCAGTAAATTGTATGGTTTACAAACCAACCTGAACAAAAATACAACATTATGAATTTACCCCTGTGGTTCAATGGGGTGAAATCCCATTTCTTAACATTGGCGGGGCTCCTGCCTGTGGTATTGCTCGCGGCAGCACCCCCGGCGCCCTGCGCTGCGCTGCCGACGGGTTTCGTCACGGCACCGCTCCCGGCACTGCTCCCCGGAACCTGCAAAGAATGCCAGGCAGCGACACCGGCACCCTTAAGGGCTTCCTTTCCCCCCGGGGTGGTCATCAACGAAATCATGGCCGACCCCACCCCCGTGGTGGGACTCCCCGATGCTGAATGGATCGAGCTCTTCAATGCCGGAACGGCAACGGTCTCCCTGAAGGGATGGGAACTGACGGCCGGCACTTTCCGGAGGACACTCCCCGACTCGCTGCTTCACCCCGGGGAACACCGGGTGATCTGTTCCCAGGCCACCGCCCCCGCTCTGGCCCTCCTCACCGGGGTGATCATCCTCCCCTCCTTTCCGGCCCTGCGCAACAGCGGTAACAGAATCACCCTGAGCTGGCCCGATGGAACCATGAGTGACAAAATCGACTACTCCGACACCTGGTATGGCGATTCAAAAAAGAAAAACGGAGGATGGAGCCTCGAAAGGATCGACCCATTACGGGACTGCGGACAAAAAGCCAACTGGTGCGCCAGCAGAGATCCCGCAGGAGGCACTCCCGGGAAACCCAACTCTGTGAAAGCCCCCAATGCCGACCATACCCCTCCGGTCATCACTTCGGTCCTCACCCTCACTCCCCTGTCGGCGGAAATCACCTTCTCTGAGACCATGGATACCCTCGGCCTGCGTGACCCCGCCAACTACCACTTCCCGGAAGAATGGGGCGCCACGGCCATTACCATACTTGACCAGGGCCTTAGCGTCAGCATTTCATGGAGTCATCCACTGCCCCAAAACCGCCCCTTCAGCCTCCGCCTCTCCGGGTTGGCCGACGAATGCGGAAATCCCCCGGCCGGCGATCTTGTTGAAATCGTATGGGTAGTAGCCACCCCCGGCGATGTCATCATCAACGAAATCCTTTTTAACCCCTTTGGCGGAGGTAACGACTTCGTGGAACTCCTCAATCTCTCGGAAAAAAAGATCGCGGGAAACCTCCTGGTCCTGGCCGCCAGAGATGACGCAGGAGCCCTGAAAAAGGTGGTTTCTCTCAGTGAGGCAGCCATGGTCATGGACCCCGGGGAGATCATGGCCGTCACCACCGATACCGGCGGGATTTTTCCCTTTTACCCCCTGGCCTCCCGCAGCCGCGTGCGGGAAGTCTCCGCCCTTCCCCCCATGGTTAACGACCGCGGATGTGTGGTCCTGCTCAACGATTCCATGGTGGTCCTGGATGAAGTAGTGTATGACGAACAAATGCACCATCCCCTGCTGGCTTCGGTAGAGGGGGTCTCCCTGGAACGCGGGGATCCAAGGCGGCCGGCGGCATCGCGCGATAACTGGCATTCTGCAGCCGAAAATGACGGCTTTGCCACTCCCGGTCATCCCAACTCCTCGGGTGCTCAGGAATCATTACACGAAAAGGTGGAGGTCACCTTTGGCCAAACCGCCTTTTCCCCAAACTACGACGGTTATAATGATGAACTGATCATCAGCTGCCGTACCAACCAGCCCGGATGGCTGGCCAACTGCCTGATCTATGATATCCATGGCATGCTCGCCCACCGGCTGACCAACAACCTCCTGCTGGGAAGCCAGGAACTCATCACCTGGAACGGCCGCGACGAGACGGGATCCCTCTTCCCCGCCGGCCCTTACGTGGTGGTGGTGCAACTCTTCCACCCCGACGGCAGCACCCTGCGGCACAAAAAAGCGGTTTTCCTCACTGCCCGCGGAGAATAACCGCAGAATGCCAGGGAAACCGAAGCTCCCCTGGGCCCAACGCCAGATGACACCACGCAGAGGGTGGCCCCTGTAAACAAAAAAGGCCGTCCTTTTGAGACAGCCTCTTGTGAATATCCTCTTCCTGATTATTTCTTCAGGATCTTGTCCATCACTTTTTCCTTCGGAAGTTTCTTCAGGCAGAAGAACCAATCCTTGCATTCCACGCCTTCCTCTTTTCCTTCCATGCGGTCTTTGGCAGTTCCGCAGCTTCCGGCAGTGGGAACGATCACATCGTCACCCGGGCGCCAGTCGGCAGGAAGGGCAACTCCGAAGGCATCGGCAGCCTGCAGCCCCATCAACACGCGCTTCAGCTCGTCAAAATTACGGCCAAGGCTCAGCGGATAATAAATAATGGTGCGGATGAATCCCTTGGGATCGATGAAAAATACGGCACGCACGGCCTTGGTGTTGCTTTCACCCGGCATCATCATCCCGTACTTTTTGGCCACTTCCATGGTGATGTCTTCGATGAGCGGGAACTTCACCTCGATATCCTTCATCCCCTTATACTCAATCTTCTCCTTGATGGTGCGCAACCATGCAATATGACTGTACAAACCATCAACCGAAAGCCCGACGAGCTGACAGTTAAGAGCTTTGAAATCCTCCTCCATATAGGCAAAGGTCATGAATTCCGAAGTACACACCGGCGTGAAATCGGCAGGATGACTGAAAAGAATCACCCACTTGCCTTCATAATCGGCGGGGAAATTGATGTCACCCTGGGTGGTGACGGCTTTGAATTCCGGAGCCTTTTCTCCGATACGCGGCATTGAAACTACCTGATTTTCCATAGTCTTTAATATTTAACGATTTATGAATAATTAATTAGAATTTAAATTGTGCTGGTTATATAACATTCAGAGGGTCAATAATATACATGCCAACTTAGCCGGTGCGGCCAGGAAAACTCAAACCGCAGTGCGATCCCTGAACTCACCCACGATCTGGATCCTTATATCCTCAATCCTGAACCCCGGGATCTCCTTCCGGCTGAAATACTCCTCAATCCAACGGTTCAGCTCTTCATCATAGTAATCTTCAATCCTCCGGGAATCGAGACTGTAAAGATGATGATGCTTTTCGGTGAAAGCATCATAGCGCATTATGTCACCATCGGTCTTTACCTTGTTGATAATCCCCTTCTCCACAAAAGTCTCCAGGGTATTGTAGACCGTCCCCACAGCAATGTTGGGATACCTGTTCCTGACAAATTCTATGACGTTCTCGGCCGTGGGATGATTCCTCATCTGCACGATAGCCTCGTAAACAGCCACCCTTTGTGGAGTGATCTTCAGCCCGTATTTGGGAAGAACCTGCCTAATACTTGTACCTTCCATCAAAAACAATTAAGAATAATTACTATTTAGAAATAACAATGCAAAGGTAGTCAATTCCGGGGAAAAAATATGTTAAAATTTGTGAAATAAGAATTATTATAATTTAGGAAGAAAATCAGCCGTGGTGGATAAACATTTCCGGGGTTATCTTGTTTTAAGAATAAAAGATATTTATTTACTTTTAAATACTACGTTATGTCATTTGAATTACCCAAGCTGAATTATGCTTACACGGCCCTGGAGCCCACCATCGACGCACGCACCATGGAAATCCACCACACCAAACACCATGGGGGTTACACGTCTAACCTGAACAATGCCATTGCAGGAAGCGAACTGGAAGGAAAAAAGATAGAAGAGATACTGGCATCGGCCGGACAATTGCCGGCTGCTGTGAGGAATAACGGCGGTGGTTACTATAACCACACTCTTTATTGGGAAATAATGACTCCCGGGGGAGCCACGCAACCCGAAGGAGTATTGCTCGATGCCATCAGTGATTCCTTCGGATCGCTGCCTGCACTGAAGGAAGCATTCAGCAAGGCGGCGGTCACGCGCTTTGGTTCCGGCTGGGCATGGCTTCTTCTTAACAACAACAAGCTGGTGGTTTCATCGACGCCCAACCAGGATAATCCGCTGATGGATGTTGCTGAAGTGAAGGGATTGCCCATCCTGGGCATTGACGTGTGGGAACACGCCTATTACCTCCATTACCAGAACCGCCGTCCCGATTATGTGGAAGCATTCTGGTCCCTGATCAACTGGGATGAAGTCGCCAGAAGATTTAAAGGCTAGCCGGGGGCAGAGACGGTAAGAACTGGTCAAAAAGATGTGCCCCGGTGGTGGAATTCCGGATTATAAAAGGTAAATTTACTCTGCCTTTAATAACAAGAAGTCCATTAACCTTAAATCACAGGGATTATGTCATTTACATTACCAAAACTACCGTATTTGTACGATGCGCTGGAACCCTATATCAGCGCGCGTACCCTGGAATTTCACCACGGGAAGCACCATCAGGCTTACGTCAACAACGTCAACAACCTGATTCAGGGCACCCCCTTTGAAAAAGCCACCCTGGAAGAGATCATCCTCAAGTCCGAAGGTGGCATTTTCAATAACGGGGCACAGGTGTTCAACCACACCTTCTATTTTGAACAGTTCTCGCCCGAAGGATGCCGTGAACCCCAGGGGGCCCTGAAGGAAGCCATAGAGAGGGATTTTGGCTCCGTTGACGACTTTCTTGCCCAGTTTAATAAGGCTGCCGCCACCCTCTTCGGGTCGGGGTGGGCCTGGCTGGTCGTTACCCCGCAGGGCACTCTGGCCATCGTGCAAACCTCCAATGCAGGATGCCCGATCCGCGATGGCCATAAGCCCCTGCTGACCTGTGACGTGTGGGAACATGCCTATTACATCGATAAGCAGAACCTCCGTCCCAAATATGTCGAGGATTTCTGGAAAGTGGTCGACTGGAAGGTAATCTCCAGGCGCTTCGGCTCCTGATTCCGGGGTGCCACCGGCCAAAGCTCAGAAAGGCCACTTCGTGAAATCAGAGATTTCACATCATTATTCCATCAGAATTCTATCCCTTAACCTTTTACAATTATGAGTGCTGAAAAAGTTCTGGAAGTATTGAAAACCGCGGGTAAAGCCCTGAAAGCCGGCGAGATAGCAGAAGCGGCGGGTCTCGACAAAAAGGACGTCGACAAGGCCATGAAAACCCTGAAAGCCGAGGGCAAAATTTCATCGCCCAAAATGTGCTACTGGGAGCCTGCTAAGTAAAAAACCTTTCCCGGGAAACCCTTTCCCGGGGAAAGAAAAAGCCGTCGCACTGGTGCGACGGCTTTTTTAGTTCTTGCGCATCATTGACTTTTCTGCCCGTCAACATACGCCATTTCTTAACACTTTTCCTCCCCGCAGCAGGGCAGCAGAGGATCATCCTGATCAGTTCCGGGGCATTACTTTTCCTTCTTCCAGAGCGTTTCCATCTCTTCCAGGGTTTTACCCTTGGTTTCAGGCACTACCTTCCACACAAAGATGAACGACAGCAGGCTCATCAGACCATAGAAACTATAGGTCATCCCACCGCTGAACTCCATCATGGCCGGATAGGTCGAAGAGATAAAGTAGTTGGCGGCCCATTGGGCAGCCACGGCAATGGCGATCGCCCTGCCCCTGATCTTATTGGGAAAAATCTCTGAAATAAGCACCCAGGTGATGGGGCCCCACGACATCATGAATGAAGCGGTGTAAATAATAATGAACACCAGGGTACTGACGCCAATGACCTTGAAGAACGCCAGTCCGCCGATGGCAAACATACCCACGGCCATACCAATGGATCCAATCATCAGCAAGATCTTCCGCCCGTACTTATCCACCGTGACAATGGCAATCACCGTAAAAATCACGTTGACCAATCCCATGACCACCGTCTGCAGCATGGAAGCATCCTTGGCCGCCCCCATGCTCTCGAAAATCCGCGGAGCGTAGTACAGGGCCACGTTAATGCCCACAAACTGCTGGAATACCGAGAGCAGAATGCCGATGACAATCACCAGTTTCCCGTAGGAGAAGAGTTTTTCGGATGCTGCCTCCACCGAATGCCTGATATCGTTGAAGATCACCCGGGCCTGGGTGGCTCCGTTGATGCGCGTCAGGATATGGAGGGCTTTGTCGTTCCGGTTGGTCAGCGCCAGGTAACGCGGCGTTTCCGGCACGAAAAAGAGCAGAAATCCGAACAGTCCGGCAGGGATGGCTTCCGAAAGAAACATCATCCTCCATCCCGTTTCATTGATATACTCCAGCGATTGCCCGCGGGCAATGCCATAGTTGACGAAGTAGACGACCAGCATCCCGAAGATAATGGCGAACTGGTTAATGGAGACCAACCGGCCGCGAATGTCGGCCGGGGCAATCTCCCCGATATACATCGGACACACGGCCGATGCCAGTCCCACGCCAATACCGCCGATGACACGGTAAAAATTGAACATCATCAGCAAACCCATGGTGGGCTCCCCCTTCTGGAAAAAGAGAAATTCAGGGAAGCTGGAGCCCAGTGCCGACAGAAAGAAAAGCAGGGCAGCCACCATCAGCGATTTCTTGCGGCCCAGGCGTGAAGCCAGCCACCCGGAAATGATGCCCCCGATGATACAGCCGATCAGAGCACTGGAGATCGTCGCCCCATGAGCCAGGGATCCCAGGCCCAGGGGAGTGATCAGAAAACTCTGTACCGACTTTTCAGCTCCTGAGATCACCGCCGTGTCATAACCGAACAATAATCCCCCCAGTGTGGCCACCAGGGTGATCGCGGTGATGTAGAGCGTATTGCGTTCCTTCATCCTTTATGACTTATATAAAACTGCCAATCAGCTGTTCCAGCAACTCCTGCTTGCCACTGACCTGGCGGGGTTCTCCCACCTCTTTGGCGATTTTGTAAAGGTCTTCCAGAGCCAGCTTTCCGCCCTCGAATTCGGCACCCTTGCCCGAATCGTAGGAGCTGTAACGGGCCTTCCTGCGCTGCAGGTAATCTGACTGGGTCAGGATCTTATCGGCCACCACCAGTCCGCGTGCGAAGACATCCATCCCCGACACATGGGCGATGAAGATATCCTCCAGGTCGGTGGAGTTGCGGCGAGTCTTGGCATCGAAGTTGACGCCCCCCTGGGTGAAACCACCGGCCTGCACAACCTCGAGCATGGCTTCCGTGATCTCATAAATGTTGGTCGGGAATTCATCGGTATCCCATCCATTCTGGTAATCTCCCTTGTTGGCATCGATCGATCCCAGCAGTCCGGCATCGGCAGCCACCCTCAGCTCATGGGCAAAAGTATGACCCGCCAGGGTGGCGTGGTTCACTTCCACGTTGAGTTTGAAATCCTTGTCCAGACCATTCTTCCGCAGGAAGTTGATGACCGTGGCCACGTCAAAATCATACTGGTGCTTGGTGGGCTCCATGGGTTTGGGCTCTACCAGGAAGGTGCCCTTAAATCCCTGCTTGCGACCGTAATCACGGGCTGCGGAAAGGAAAAGACCCATGTGCTCCAGTTCCCTCTTCATATCGGTATTGTGAAGACTGGCATACCCTTCACGGCCACCCCAGAAAACATAACCGGTACCGCCGAGGGCTATCGTGGCCTCGATGGCGTTCTTCACCTGTACTGCTGCGTTGGTCAACACATTGAAGTCGGGATTGGTGGAGGCGCCGTTCATATAACGGGGATTCCCAAAGACATTGGCGGTGCCCCATAGAAGCTTCACTCCCGTGGCGTCCTGACGCTCTTTGGCCAGATCCACCATTTTAACGAGCCTCTTCTCAATCTCGAAAACAGAACCGTCACCCACCACATCGGTATCGTGGAAACAATAAAAGGGAACGCCCAGCTTGGTGATGAATTCAAAGGCAGCATCCATCCTGGCCTTGTTGCGATCCATCAGGTCTGAAGGATCATTCCAGGGGAAAATCTGGGTGCCCGGACCGAAGGGATCGTCCCCCGTACCACAGAAGGTGTGCCAGTAGGCCACGGCAAAACGCAGGTGCTCCTTCATGGTTTTTCCGGCAATCACCCTGTTCTCGTCGTACCATTTAAATGCCATGGGGTTCCTGGAATCAGGTCCTTCAAATTTTATCTTCCCGATTCCCGGAAAGAACTCTCTGTTTCCTACAAAATAATTCATAATGTGTTGCTGTTTTGGTTAATAATAAATTGAATTTTATTGACTTGCTAATAATCACTCCTGATTTTTCCTGAGTACCGACAGCCAGCGTCCGTAGGCTTCTTCCCACAGGTCCCGGCGCGTGGGGTCAGGTTCCACGCTCTCCAGTTTCTTCAGACCGCGGAAGGCTTCTGCAGGCGAGCCATAGTAACCGGTGCCGATGCCTGCACCTCTGGCGGCACCTGCAGCCCCGTCGGTGTTATAGAGTTCAATGGTGGCCCCGGTGATGCCGGCGAGGGTTTCGCGGAACAGGGGGCTCAGGAACATGTTGGCTTTCCCGGCACGGATCACCGAAGGTTCGATCCCCGTTTCGCGCATGATGTCCATGCCGTATTTGAAGGAGAAAACGATCCCCTCCTGGGCGGCCCTCAGCACATGACCGGTATGGTGGATGTTGAAATTGACCCCGCTGAGAAGAGCGCCCGTTTCGCGGTTGCCCAATACCCTCTCGGCACCGTTGCCGAAGGGCAGGAAGGTCACTCCTTCCGACCCCGCAGGCACCTGCTCCGCCATCCGGTTCATCTCCTCGTACGAGAGGGTGTTCCCCAAGTTCTTTTTGAGCCAGGAATTGAGAATTCCGGTTCCGTTGATGCACAGGAGCACTCCCAGGCGGGGTTTTTCGCCGGTATGGTTGACATGGGCGAAGGTGTTGACCCGTGATTGCGGGTCGAAGCGTATCTCTTCGCTGACGCCGTACACCACTCCCGAGGTGCCAGCGGTGGTGGCGACCTCTCCGGGTTCCAGCACATTCAGCGACAGGGCATTGTTGGGCTGGTCACCGGCACGGTAGCTCACCGGGGTTCCGGGGGCCAACCCCAGTTCCTCGGCAGCAGCAGCCGACACTCTCCCCTGCTCCCCGAAGGTGGGCACCAGAGCAGGAATTACCGACGCATCAAAACCATACTCCTCCATCAGAAGAGCCGCCACACTGTTGGTGCTGAAATCCCAGAGAATCCCCTCTGAGAGCCCTCCCACAGTGGTACAGATCTCCCCGGTCAGCTTCATGGCGATATAA
This sequence comes from uncultured Prolixibacteraceae bacterium, assembly GCA_964461455.1. GTDB lineage: Bacteria > Bacteroidota > Bacteroidia > Bacteroidales > Prolixibacteraceae > UBA1413. Next base: position 22,852 of record CAYWUJ010000003.1, read on the forward strand.
TCGCCCGGAAGCATGATCTTATATAGCCTCTGATAGGCCGACGGTTCGTTATCCTTTACCCATTTCAGCTTCGATGCCGTAAAATTCCCCGGAGAATTGAGAAGCTGCGACAGACAACGCTGTTCTCCGAGAGCAGCCAATGCCGCCTCACCCGTGGCCGCGGCCCTGCTGTCACACCAGATGATCGAAGGCCTGATGACCTCTCCCTGCCGGTCAACCATGACCAGCCCGTGCATCTGATAAGATATCCCTATGGCCCCGATGGAGGAAGGCGCTACCCCCGACACCGCCAGAACATCGGCCAGGGCCAGCTTAAGATTTTTCCACCATAAGGCAGGATCCTGTTCCGCCCACCCGGGACGCGGAGCGTTGATCCTCATCTCCTCTTTCGGATAATACGCCGAGGCTGCCAGCTCCCCGGTATCGCCCCGCACAAGCGAGGCCTTGACAGACGAACTGCCAACATCAAAACCCAGTAAATACATAGTTTCTCAATAGATTTAGCAATTTTCAGGGAGCCTGCGCTCCCGCAAGTTTCAAAAGTAATCGATTTTTCTTTTATTTTTACTTGCTTATTGCATTTATAACAATTACTCTTTCAGAAAAAATGGAGATCAGGGCATTAATAGAAAAAAACAGGAGTTACCGGCGGTTCCGGGAATCGGAGAGGATCACCGCAGGGCAGGTCACCCGGTGGTTGGAGCTGGCCCGTTTTTCGGCCTCGGGCCGGAACATGCAACCCCTCAAGTATGCCGTTTCCCTTGACCGGGAACTTAACGGGGCCATCTTTCCCCATCTGGCATGGGCGGGATATCTGGCAGAATGGAAAGGCCCCGGGGAAGGGGAACGGCCAGCGGCCTATATTGCCGTTCTTCACGACACGTCACTCAGCGACAACTATTACTGCGATGATGGCATCGCCATGCAAAGTATCCTACTGGGAGCAGTGGAAGAGGGTTATGGCGGATGCATCATCGGTTCGGTGAACCGCCGGGAAGTGGCCCGGTTGCTGGAACTCCCCCCACACCTGGAAATCCTGTGGATCATCGCCCTGGGAAAACCTGCGGAAACCGTCATCCTCCACGACCTGGAGGGTGACGACATCCGCTACTGGCGCGACGGGGAGGGCATCCACCACGTCCCCAAAAGAAAAACCAGTGACCTGATCTGGAAAATCAGGTGAACAAAAACAGCCCCGATGGATTCTGCCATCGGGGCTGTTTCCCTGACAGGGGGCACAAGACACCAGTTCCAGGCTATCCCCTGATGAACAAAGCCTTGATGATATGGGAAGCCATCTTGGGATTCTCCTTGAGCCGCCGCGTGGAATACCCGAACCACTTCTCCCCGAAAGGAACATAGATCCTCATCAGATGCCCCTTCCTGATCACAGAACCCCGAAGCTCGGGAGTAACCCCATAAAGCATCTGAAATTCATATCTCCTTTTATCGGCCTTATGCTTCTCAATAAGTTGCAGGGCATGGTCAATCAGGTATTTATCATGCGTGGCAATCCCCGCGTAAATTTTATTTTTCAGCATGAAATCCAGCAACAGCAGGTAGTTGTCCCTGACTTCCTGGTACCCTTTGAAAGCGATGGCTTCTGGTTCGATATAAATCCCTTTGCAAAGCCTGAAATTCAGGGGGGATTCCGGAGTGTGCATGTCCATCATGGCCTCAAGGTCGGCCATACTCCTTCTCATATAAGCCTGGATCACCAGCCCCACACTGTGCGGAAATTCAGCCTTCAGCCTGCGGTAAAGATCGATTTCCATATCGACACACTGCGAATCTTCCATGTCGATCCTGATAAAGCTGTTCTTCTCTGCCGCCTTCTTTACCACATCGCGGATGTGACGGTAACACGCCTCCTGGTCGATGAGCAGTCCGAACATGGTCGGCTTCACTGAGAAATTCCCCTTCACCCCTTCCGCCGTAAACCTGTCGATGATCTTCAGATACTCGTCACGGTTGGCCACGGCCTCCTCCATACTCTTGATAAATTCCCCCAAAAGGTCAGAAGTCACTTCAGCGCCTGCTCCGTTCAGCTCTTTCGATGCCCTGATACCATCCTCAATGGTCTTCCCCGCAATATACCTGCGACTGAAAATCCAGATCAGCCGGGCCGGAAAATAAGGTAAAATACTGGCAATAAACTTATTAAACATCACTTATTCGGTTAATTGGTCCTTGATTATCAAAAAATATTGTCCACGATAAAAATAGCGTACCCTGAACCCCATTTCAATGATGTTTATCAACCCTATTATATGATTTTCTGCATGCTTTTTTATAAAATATTAACATTCAGCATATTAAAAAAATGCAGCAGGATTATGCGGCATTAAACCGAAAAAATTATCTTTGTGCCTTTAAAATTCGAGAAAGAGATGATGAAAGGAACTTCATTGGCAGTGACCATTTTATTGTTTTTAGCTATTGCTGTTTTGTATATTCTTCATTTTACGGGAAAAGGCGCCGGGAATGGAGAGAATGGGGAAGGAACTGAGGCGGCTGACCAGCACGCATTGAGAATTGCCTATATCAAGGCCGACAGCCTGATTTTGAATTATGATCTCTCGCAGTTTCTGCATGACGAATTCACCAAGAAGCAGGAAGCCTTCACCAGCGAATTCGGGTCAAAAAGGAGTGCCTTCGAGAGGGAAGCCACAGAGTTTCAGCAGAAGTTACAGCGCGGAGGTTTTCTTACCGAGCAGAGGGCTATCCAGGAACGTGACCGCCTGGTCAACAAGGAGCAGGAGATTGCCCGCCTCGACCAGGAGTTATCGACGAAACTGGCCGAATTACAGCAGGCCAACAATCAGCAGCTGATCGACAGTCTGATCCATTACCTGAAAGTCTACAACGCCGATAAGAAATACGACTACATCCTTAACGGCTCCGACGTGCTGGTAGGTCCTGATGCCTTCAACATCACCAACGATGTGTTGATGCAAATGAACACCAGGTACCAGTCTACGGTCCCCAAAAAGTGAACGCGAAAACTTAAGAACAAATTGATAGGAAAATCCGGGTATTGCCCGGATTTTTCATAACCACCCCATCATGTTTGCCCGGAACTATTTCGAGAAATCTGCCGGGTTTGCCCCGCGCATCGGGGAACCTGACGACTCCACCACTTCCCTGATTGTGGTGATTCCCTGTTTCAGGGAGCCCGACATCCTGCAAACCCTGGAATCCCTTTACCGGTGTGATGCTCCCCGTGGCCGCGCCGAGGTGATCATCCTGGTCAACGAACCAGGGGATTCGCCTGCCGGAATATCGGAATATAACCGCGCCACCGTAGCCTCCCTGCAATCATGGGTGGCCGAACATCCCCGGGGCCCCGCCACCTTCTTCCCCGTGGGTCCGGTATCCCTGCCCGGGAAATGGGCAGGCGTGGGACTGGCACGAAAAGCCGGAATGGATGAAGCCCTCTGGCGCTTCCATTGCTCGGGAAACCCCCGGGGTATCATCCTCTCCCTCGACGCCGACACCCTGGTGGAACCCAATTATCTCACCTCCGTGGAATCCCATTTCCGCGAAAACCCCACCCACGTGGGCGCCACCATCCGCTTCCTCCACCTCACCGAAGGCTTCCCTGAAAGACAGGTGCAGGGCATTCGCCTCTATGAACAGTATATGGTTTACTATAAGAATGCCATGACCTGGAGCGGCTATCCCCATGCCCTCTACACCGTCGGATCGGCCTTTGCCGTTACCGCAGAGGCTTACATGAAAAGGGGGGGCATGACCCGGCGTAAGGCCGGTGAAGATTTCTACTTCCTGCAAACCCTTACCCAGGTGGGCAAGGTGGGCGAAATTGAAACCACCACCCTGCACCCCTCCCCCCGGGTTTCCCTCAGGGTCCCCTTTGGCACCGGTCCGGCAATGAAAAAATGGATGGATGGATCTGACGAACTCCTCTACACCTTCAACATGGAGGCATTCAGGGATCTGCGCAGGTTTTTCTCCCTGTGCCACCGTTTTTACGACATCGGTATGGAAGAGGCGGAACATCTGGTGTCCCTCCTTCCGGAACCCGTGGGCGCATTTCTGCGCCACGAAAACCTCACCAGTGAGTTTCTCAGGCTTTCCGACAACTGCAGCCGTCGCGAAATCTTCAGGGAACGGTTCTTCCATCTCTTCAATGCTTTCAGGATACTGCGCTTCCTCAACTTCGCGCATCCCCGTTATTACGTAAAGAGCTCCCTCGAAGAGTGTTGCCGGGAACTGGAGATCAGCCAAAGGGAGACTCCTGTTGTGTGACCATCAAACGACGAATCAGCCAGGCATACGCTGGCGGAAAGGTGAACTTTCGCTTCGGAGAAAGGCGGGGAAGAGCCCTCAGGCTCAGATCTGCTCCCAGCCGTCGCGGTAGGTGTGGCGTATCCACTCCCCGGCCTTTTCAGCGGCCGGCAGGGTGACATAGGTGCGGTCGAATTTAGGATCTCCGTTAACGACTTCAAAGCGGTCACGGGTGAGCACTTTTATATTTTCGTCAAGGCCGATGTTGGTAAACCGCATGTTTTTGCCGTCCCAGAGCAGCTTTTTCCGGAGGCTCTGAAGGCGCACGGCGAGGACGCCCATGACCACCGTTTCATTAAAGGGCCCGGCATAACCGAAGTGCGACGATGCTTCGAGGCGGGTTTCGCGGCTCTCCTTGCAGGCCCTGATCCAGTCCTGTTCATGGCCGCCGGTCATGGCTCCCGTGATTCTGCGCAACGTGGCCCCGGGCTGTTGAAAATGCTCCATCTCCCTGGTGGGCAACAGCATGGGATTGCGACCATAAGCCCCGCACATGATCTTGCCGCGTGTTCCGTGGAAAATGCATCCCCCGTCGTCATCTCCCATCATTTCGCCGGGAAGGAGCTCATCGGGACGGGGAGGCAACAGTCCGCCGTCATACCAGTGAATGGTCACCCCGGGCATGGCCACCTTGGGGAGGTTGTCGCGCCGGGGAAATTCATACTGCACAAACTGGGCATTGGGAGGTGATTCGGTGTTGACGGAGGTCGAAGAGCCCTGTACCGCCGAGGGATACTCCAGCTTCAGGGCCATGAAGACAGGGTCGAGGATATGGCAGGCCATGTCACCCAGGGCGCCGGTGCCGAAATCCCACCACCCCCGCCAGTTCCAGGGGGTATAAATTTCGTTGTAGGGACGGTAGGGGGCCGTACCGAGGAAGAGGTCCCAGTCGAGATTTCGCGGTGGCCGCTGCTCCCGGGAGGGCCTTTCAAGCCCCTGCGGCCATATCGGCCGGTTGGTCCAGGCATCGGCATGGGTCACCTCCCCGATGCTCCCCGCCCATATCCACTCACATATCTTACGGATTCCCTCGTCGGAATTTCCCTGGTTCCCCATTTGGGTGGCCACCCGGTAGGTGCGGGCCGTCTCGGCAAGAACCCTGCTTTCAAATACGGTGTGGGCCAGCGGCTTCTGAAGGTACACATGGTACCCCTGCCGCATCGCCATGATCGCCGGCAGGGCATGCGAATGGTCAGGAGTGGCAATCACCACGGCATCGATGTCCTTCTGCTGGTCAAACATCACCCGGTAATCCTTGTATTGTTTGGCCCGGCTCCACGCCTTGAAAGAACTCCTCCCGGCATAGTCCCAGTCCACATCACACAAAGCCACGATATTCTCCGTCTCCATGTTCTTCAGGTTCCGGTAGCCCATGCCCCCTACCCCGATGGCCGCAATGTTCAGCTTCGACCCCGGAGGGGTATGCCCCAACCCCGCCACCACATGCGACGGAAGTATCGTAAACCCCGCAGCTGCCGCTGCCGTGGAGGCTATAAATGACCTGCGGGAAACAGTCGCTCCCCTCTCGTTTTTTGTTTCCATGGATGAATCGTTTCTACATGAAGATATCAGGGGATGAAAATACGCAAATTCCGACAGCACACAAAAAGGAAGGTCTCAAAATCAGCCGATCTCCAGAAGCAGGGCTACAGCCTCCCCGGTCGAGAGAACCCCGGAAAAAGTCAGGGTGAGCTTACCCTCTTCCTTCATCCTGCACTTCCGGGGGTTCGCCTGAACATACCTGAGGATCTTACCGAAGGCGTCTGACTCGTAATAGGCAGACTCCTGGCTGGCAGGAAAATAGCAAATCATCTTCTCCCCCTTCAGGACTATTCTTTCCATGCCCAGGCGGAGGGCGTTCCACCGTAACCTGACGATATCGAGAAGGCCGGTGCTTTCCGGAGGGATCTTTCCGAAACGGTCACGAAGGCTGTTCTCAAAATGTTGCAACTGCCGTTCATTCTCCAGGCTATCGAGTTCACGGTAAAGAAGCATCCTTTCCGCAGTCCCGGGAACATAACTTTCGTGGAACAGCAGTTCCAGGTCGGTATCGATCTGGCAATCGCTCACATAAGAACGTGGTGACAGACCACCGCCATGCTCTTCACCACCGAAGAGGTCGCTGAACTCTTCGGCTTTCAATTCCGAGACGGCTTCGTTGAGGATGCGGTGGTAGGTTTCGAAACCGATATCGGCGATAAAGCCGCTCTGTTCACCCCCCAGGAGATTTCCGGCGCCCCTGATGTCGAGGTCCTGCATGGAGAGGTTAAAGCCGCTGCCCAGGTCCGAGAACTCCTCGATGGCCTTGAGGCGGCGCCGTGATTCGGGGGTCAGCGACGCCAGCGGCGGCGTGATCAGATAACAGAAAGCCTTCTTATTGGAGCGCCCCACCCTGCCACGCAGCTGGTGAAGATCACTGAGCCCGAAATTATGGGCCTGGTTGATGATCATCGTGTTGGCATTGGGAATATCAAGCCCCGACTCTATGATGGTGGTGGCGATCAGCACATCAAAGCGCTTGCTGATAAAATCAAGCATTACCTTTTCGAGATGGGGACCCTCCATCTGACCGTGGGCCACCACGGTTTTGACTTCCGGCACGATGCGTCTGACCGCTGCTTCGACCTCCAGGATGTTCTGCACCCTGTTATGGATGAAAAAGACCTGGCCATTGCGTCCTACCTCGTAGAGGATGGCATCGCGGATCAGCTGTTCATTGAAGCCGTGTACCTCGGTGAGAATGGGATAGCGGTTGGGCGGGGGCGTTTGGATGATGCTCAGGTCACGGGCCCCCATCAGCGAAAACTGAAGGGTCCGCGGTATCGGCGTCGCCGTCAGACTCAGCGTGTCGAGGTTGACCTTCATCTGTTTGAGCTTCTCCTTGACCGACACCCCGAACTTCTGTTCCTCATCGACAATGAGCAATCCCAGATCCTTGAATTTCACGTCATTGCTCACCAGCCTGTGGGTGCCGATCAGTATGTCGACTTTTCCCTCTTTCAGCTGTTTGAGGATCTCCCTGATATCCCCCGAAGGGCGCATCCTGCTGATATATTCGACCCGGGCGGGAAAATCGGCGAGCCGGTCGGAAAAAGTCTTGAAATGCTGAAATGCCAGGATGGTGGTGGGCACCAGCACGGCCACCTGCTTGTTGTCGGCCACCGCCTTGAAGGCCGCCCTGACCGCCACCTCCGTCTTGCCAAAACCCACATCCCCGCAAACCAGACGGTCCATGGGCATCTGCTTTTCCATATCTTCCTTCACCGCCAGGGTCGCCTTCTCCTGGTCTGGGGTATCCTCATACAGGAATGAAGCTTCCAGCTCCGTCTGCATATAGGAATCGGGGGAAAAGGCAAATCCCTTCTCCTCCCTCCTCCGGGCATACAGGGCGATCAGCTCGCGGGCAATGTCCTTGACCTTTGACTTGGTCTTGTTCTTCAGATTCTGCCAGGCGGCACTCCCCAGCTTGTTGAGGGTGGGGGGGGTTCCCTCCTTCCCCTTATACCGTGATATCCTGTGCAGCGAATGGATGCTCACCAGCAGGGAGTCGTTATCCTTATAAACAAGCCTGATGGCCTCCTGTATCTTGCCGTTGACCTCGGTCTTCACCAAACCGGCGAACTTGCCGACCCCATGGTCGATATGCACCACATAGTCGCCGGGGTAGAGTTTGTTGAGCTCCTTGAGGGTGATGGCCTCACGCTGCGGCCGGGTGCTCCTCAGCCGGTAACGGTGATACCTCTCAAAAACCTGATGGTCGGTATAACAGCAGATCCTGAGGTCATGGTCAATAAAACCCTCATGAAGGACAAACTTCACAGGATCGAAGATCACTTTCTGACGGGTCTCCCTGAAGATATCCCTGAGCCTTTCGGCCTGTTTCTCCTGTGACGTGAGCAAAAGAATCCGGTATCCCTTGTCGGTGAATTCCAGGAGATTCTCCCCCAAGAGGTTGAAATTCCGGCTGAACACCGGCTGCTTGGAGATGCTGAATTCCAGGCGGCGCGATGGCGAAAAAAGCTCCCCGCCCCCGGTCTCTATACAGGTTATTGAGTGAAGGACCTCTTCCAGGGCTTCCCCCGTTAAGAGGTTGCGGTGATCCACGGCAGACTCGCCTTCAGCACCCTCCCGGGTGTGGGCGACCATCTGGTCGAGTTGTCCGGTGACCAAACCACCGCTGATCAGCAGCACCACCGTTCCCGAGGGCATAAATTCCGGAAGGGAAATGCGCGCTCCCGTGCCCTGACTCCGCAGCAGGTCGGGAATCAGCGTCACCCTGTCAAGGGTCTCCTTCGACACCTGGGTGGCCACATCAAAACTGCGGAGCGATTCCACCTCATTGCCGAAAAAATCGAGACGGCAGGGATCTTCGGAAGCAAAAGAAAAGATATCCACGATGCTTCCCCTGACCGAAAACTGTCCGGGTTCCGACACAAAATCGACCCGCTCAAAGCCATATTCGAAGAGGAAGTCGTTGATGAACTCTATGGGGATGCGCTCACCCCTGGAAATCACCATGGTGTTACCCTTCAGGATCTCATGCGAAGGGACCTTTTCCACCACCCCTTCGGGGGCAGTGACCACCAGGTGGGGAGATCCCGCGGCAATCCGGCTCAGGGCTTCGGTACGGAGCATGATATTCTCCTGTTCGGGCTGGCCGAACTGCACCGAACGCTTGTAGGAGGAGGGGAAGAAGAGAGCCGGGGTTTCCAGACCCAGGCTCACCAGGTCATCGTAGAAATAGGCCGCATCTTCCCGCTCGGGAAGGATGATCAGAAAGGATTTCCCCGTTTCCCTGAAGAGCTGCGCCACCAGTATGGAGAGCGCAGAGCCATAAATTCCCTTCAGGTGAATCTTTTCACCCGGGGGGGCATCGGCGGCTTCGGCCAGAGTGACCAGCGCCTGGTGCCCTTCGAATAATCTCAGAAAAGCGGGAGCTTCCAATAAAACGGCTGCAAATAAGGTGCAAAGATAAAAAATGTTTATGGTTTCTTTTTCGGAGAAACAGAGCGGGGATCGCCCCGGCTTGTGGACCAGGCTTCCAGGTCAAACCGGGGGTCCAGCTTGTACAGGATGTTATTCTCCCCGAAAAAAGGCTCCAGAATGCCGATCACAATGAAGTCGGCCAGCAGCTGTTCCGCCTTGCGGTAGGGAAGGCATCCTTTACGGGCCAGGGCCGAAACGGTGATGAAGTCATATTTCCGGAGATAATCAAGGAGGAATTTCTGGGATTCGTCGAGGCGCACCAGCACCCCCGAAGGTTGCCTTTCACGCTGCCACACGTCGATCAGGACCCTGGGGGCCAGGCGGTTTTCGTCATGGTGCCGCACCCAGGCCATCCATTTCCCATTTTCATCTTTGGCAAAATGGGGTTTTTCAGAACTGGCAACCACCACGACCTGCAATACCGTTTTCCCGCCGGCATGCCACTGCCGCGTGGTGAAAGCCACCGGAGGCCTGCTGTAAATACGCGCCGCCGACTCCACCATGTAATACTCCTCATCGGACTGCACCCCCACGATATGACCGTTGTCCTTGACCCCGATCAGCAAACTCCCCCCCTCACTGTTGGCAAAAGCCACCAGCGAACGGGCAATCTTCCGGGAATCACTGATACAGAACTTGAAGTCCTGCCGCTGATGCTCCCCCTCCCCGATCATCTCCAATAGCTTCGTGCTCATCGTGTCATGTGCAAATAACCATTTATAACCAATTATAAGTGGTAAAGGTTCATCACGCACTCCCTGCAATCGAATTCGAGGCGAAATTTCCTGACGCCGTCAAAGAGGAAGAGGGGCTCTGTCCATTGGGGATCGACGGGGGCTCCTTCGCGCACACAGTGGCCCTGCTGGTATTTCAGGCAGTGTTTCATGGTCATCAGCCGGCGTCCCCGGTAATCGCGGGAAATCTCCAGGGCCGGTTCCACCGTGCCGGCCCCCTGTTTTTTGTAAAACTGTTCTGCCAGGGCATTGGCCACGTTCTCCTCCCAGGAGATCCTGCCTGAAAACAGGGAGAGTCCCGCCTCTCCCTTCCGGCGCATTTCCACGGGGTGCAACCGCTCCCGTTCCAGAAGAAAAGCCTCCAGAAAGTCGCGGCGCAGGGCGTTGACCTGCGACACCGGCAGGAAAAGGGAAAAGTCGCCCGGGATCTCCACGGCCGTGACCTCAAAGGGGGTATCTCCAGCCCTGGCCACCTGTTCCCTGAAAAGCAGGACGGCTTTCGCGGGGTCACGGGCCACCATCTTGTCGAGCCGGAAATGCCGGGAGAGGGAGATCCCCTGCTCATCGACGCCTTCCATCAGGAGACCCTCAGCGGTTTCCCTGAGGGTGATCTTCAGGGCAATCCTGCGCACAGGCCTGCTGTTACGGAGAATTTCCGAGAATTGATGGTCATAATTCCGGTAAAGCACGGTCCCCGGCGATAACCTGACTGGTTCGGCCCAGGTGATGCTATTTCCTTCGGCCCTGTTGATTTTGGCCCCGCTGAGGATGCCGCTGCTGTCGTAAAAGGTAATCCCGTCATTATTATGGAGTTCCGCTTCAGCATGGACCCGGGCATGCCGGCCGTCGCTGCTCAGGACCACGGCGACCCTCTCGCCTGCCGACTTGGGGGTGTCGAAGCTGGTGATCCCCGGGTGGCGTCCCTGAAGGAAATAGTTACTGGTGCCGCGGGAGAATGTCTTTGCCGGGTCGGGCTCAAAACCGGGGGTGACCTTTCCCGCTGAGCTTTTCACGAAAGCCCGAGTATCGCCCAGGAAAGCATCCAGTTTTTGCCGGTACCACGAGGTGATGTTGCGCAGGTAGTTCCCGTCCTTCAGCCGTCCCTCTATCTTGAAGGAGGTGATGCCGGCAGCGGCGAGGTCAGGGAGGTGATCTGACAGGTCGAGGTCTCGCAGCGAAAGAAGGTGTTTGCCGGCGATGATCACCTCATCACGGGCATTCAGAAGGTCATAGGATTTCCGGCAGGGCTGGGCGCACACCCCCCTGTTTCCGCTCCTTTCACCCTGGGCCTGGCTCATAGTGCAACGACCGCTCATGCTGACACACAAGGCCCCGTGGACAAAAGCCTCCAGCTCCACGGTGGTCTCCCTCCTGATCTCCCTGATCTGCTCCAGAGAGAGCTCCCTGGCCAGGATCACCCTGCTGAAACCCGCCTCTTCCAGAAGTTTCACCCGCGCAGGGGTGGCATTGTGGACCTGGGTGCTGGCATGCAAAGGTACCGGGGGAAGGTCCATCTCCAGGATGCCCATATCCTGAATGATCAGGGCGTCAATGCCGGCATGGCAGAGAGCGGTGATCAGGGTGCGGGCCTCTTCCAGTTCCCTGTCGAAGAGGATGGTGTTGAAAGCGGCATACACACGGGCATGGTAACGATGGGCATAGCGCACCAGTCGTTCGATACCTTCCAGTGAGGCACCGGCAGCCGCCCGGGCACTGAACCGGGGAGCCCCCACATAGACGGCATCGGCACCACAGTCAATGGCCACCTTGCCCATCGCCTCATCACGCGCCGGCGCCAGCAACTCCAGCTTCGTCACCCTATTTCCAGGTTCTGCCATCCCTCCTTATTTCATCCATTCGAAGGTAAGATAGTGCTCGCTGGTCATCCCCATCCGGTGATAAGCCTGATGGGCGGTGAGATTCGACCTGTCGGCATACAGCCGTAACCCCCTGAGCCGGGGGTCGGCACTCACCATGGCATGGAGATGGGAATACATCTTACGGTAAGCGCCCAGGCGGCGGTATTGCGGCAGGACAAACACCGACTGGATCCAGAGTACCGTGCCGTTGCGCCAGTCGCTCCACTCATAGGTCGTCATCAGGGAGGCGATGACCTCCCCTTCCCTTTCGGCCACATAATACTTTCCCAAACCGGGGTTTTCAAATACCGCAGCGACCCCCTGGTCCACCACCTCGGGATCCAGCATCAGCTGCTCGGTTTCCAGGGCCATAGACAACTGGAAGGCGGCGATCTGCGGAGCATCCCCCGCCACTGCTTCTCTTACCGTGATCATATTTCTCATCTTTTTTAATGTTTCTCCGATGATATCATCAGACGTCACTGTTCAGCTCCTCCCAGTACTCCACGGCCCTGCGGGTATGGGGGATCACTATGGTGCCCCCCACCAGGTTGGCCACCGAGAAAATCTCAAAAACCTCGGCGGTGGTCACCCCCAGTTCATGGCATTTCGCCAGGTGGTACTTCACACAGTCGTCACAACGCAGCACCATCGACGTGGCCAGTCCCAGCATCTCCTTGGTGCGGGCACTCAGGGCCCCGTCCTGGTATGTAAGCGTATCTATACTATAGATGCGCTTCATCACCTTGTTGTCGGCAGCCAGGATCTTTTCGTTCATCCTGAGCCGGTAGTTGTTGAACTCTTCAACCAGTTTTCCCATGGTTCATATTTATTAAAGGAACATTCATCAAAGCCAGGCCTGTGATTTTATACCGGGCCCGTTAGTCTGCACCGGGCCCGTTATGATGGTTCAGGCACAACCTCCCCTATCAGGGTGGTCTGGGTGCATCCGGTGATGGTCACCCTCACCAGGTCCCCTTTTTTATGGGTCCCGCGCGGAAATACCACCACCTTGTTCTGCGAGGAACGGCCAAAGAGCATCTCCTCTGATTTTTTGGAAACCCCCTCGGCGAGGACCTCAAAAATCTTCCCCACGTCCTCCCTGTTGAGCTGATGGGAGATACGGTTCTGCAGCCTGATGATTTCATCGAGCCTGCGGGCCTTAACCCCGTCGGGAACATCGTCGGGGAGATGGGCATGGGCATAGGTGCCCGGGCGCTCCGAATAACGGAACATAAAAGCCATATCAAACCTGACTTCTTCCATCAGCCGGAGGCTCTCCTGATGGTCCTCCTCCGTCTCACTGCTGAAACCACAGAAGATGTCGGTTGAGATGCCACAGCCGGGGATGATCCCGCGGATGGCCCTGATGCGGTCGAGATACCACTCCCTGTCGTACTTGCGGTTCATCAGCTTCAGGATCCGGGAGCTTCCCGACTGTACAGGAAGATGGATATGCCTGCAAACATTGGGATGGGCAGCGATGACCCTGAGAATGGCATCACCCATATCTTTGGGATGGGAGGTGGTGAACCTGATACGCATGCCGGGAACCGCCTGTGCCGTCATCTCCAGCAGGTCACGGAAACGCACCGGTTTGCGCTCCCCTTCGGGATGCCATTTGTAAGAGTTGACATTCTGCCCCAGAAGGGTCACCTCCCGGAAGCCCCGGGAGGAGAGATCCGTGACTTCATGAAGGATATCGCGCGGATCACGGCTTCTTTCCCTGCCCCGGGTATAGGGGACGATGCAGTAAGTGCAGAAATTATTGCACCCCCGGGTGATGCTCACGAACCCCGAAATCGCCGCATCCCCGATCCTCACCGGGGTGATGCTGTCATAGGTCTCGATCTCCGACAATTCCGTATTGATGGCCTTTTCACCGCGCCGGGCTTTCTCAAAAAGAAAGGGAAGGTCACGGTAGGCATCAGGGCCGGCCACCAGATCCACCGCCTTGTGACGCAGAAAATCATCACCCAGGCGCTCGGCCATACAGCCTATCACCCCAACGATCAGGCCCGCTTTCTTCCTTTTGTAACTGCCGAAAAGGTCAAGCCTTCCCCAGATCCTCTGTTCGGCATTGTCACGCACCGAACAGGTATTGATCAGGATGGCATCGGCTTCGGCTGCCGTGGCCACCAGAGTGTACCCCTCCTCACCAAGCACCGAGGCCACCACCTCACTGTCTGCAACATTCATCTGGCACCCGTAGGTCTCGATAAAGAGCTTTCCTTTCTTTTCCATAGGGCAAAAGTAGAGGAATTTTAATTTCACCCCAAATAATCTTTTATTCCGCTGCAAATCACCCTCCCGCCTGACTCCCCCCACAGAAACTGAATGCCCGGTTTACGGCGGGGTATTATGAAATTATAAATCCTGACCTGCCGAAGTTTACTTATGATCTGCTGATATGGATATTCTCCCTATATTTGTGCCTTGAAGATCGTCAAAAACCAGATGAAAAGGATCCTTATCATATTGCCCCTGTTGTTGGTAACCCTGCTGTCGTCAGGGCAAAGCAACACCCAGGGGAACGCCCCTGTTTCGCGCAGCAGCCACGATATTTTCACCAGGCTGGGGCACGACCAGGATCCCCGGCTCGAATCACTGGTCAGGCTCCACATCCGCAGAAACCAGCAGGGAGGAAAAATGCAGGGCTACAGGGTGGAGATTTTCTTTTCCTCCGACCTGAATGCCCGCCAGCACGCCCAGCGGATCAAGGGGGAATTCCTCTCCTCCTATCCCGAAACCAATGTTTACATCACCTATGTCTCCCCCGATTTCAAGGTGAGGGTCGGCGATTTCCGCACCCGCAACGACGCCCTGAAACTGATGAAGGAGATCCAGGGGCGCTTTCCGAAAGCCTTTGTGGTCCCCGACCTGATCGAAATTCCCAAAAATTATTAACAGGAGAATCCCTGATGAGCGAATCCTTAAAACACGAATGCGGAATTGCGCTGATCAGGCTGCTCCGCCCTATCTCCTATTATCAGGAAAAATACGGCTCCTGGCACTACGGCATGGACAAGTTGTACCTGCTGATGGAGAAACAACACAACCGTGGTCAGGACGGGGCAGGAATGGTGAACATCAAGATCAGGCTGCAACCCGGACAGGAGTACATCACCCGGTTTCGTTCCAACGGGCAGAACCCCATCGTGGAAATTTTCGACAAGGCCGAAAAAGCCAGCCGCAAAGCGATGAAGGAGGCCCCGGGGGAAATCACCCCACAATGGATCTACGATCACCTGCCCTTCAGCGGGGAACTTTTCCTGGGCCATCTCCGCTATGGGACCTTCGGCCGTAACAGCATCGATTTCGTACATCCCGTGATGCGCCAGAATAACTGGAAATCACGCAACCTCGTGCTGGCCGGCAATTTCAACCTTACCAACACCGACGAACTGTTCCGCAAACTCCTCGACCTGGGGCAACATCCCATAGCCTATACCGATACGGTGACCATCCTCGAAAAAGTAGGCCACTTTCTCGATGAGGAAAACCAGCTTCTCTTCAGACAGTATAAAAACGAAGGGTATACCAACCGGCAGATATCACCGCTTATCGAACAAAACCTCGATTTGCGCAACCTGCTGGAACGGTCGTCAAAAGATTGGGACGGGGGTTATGCCATTGCCGGGCTGATAGGGCACGGGGATGCCTTTGTGATGCGCGATCCCTGGGGCATAAGGCCTGCCTATTATTATCACGACGACGAAATCGTGGTCGCCGCCTCGGAAAGACCCGTCATTCAAACGGTCATGAACATCGCCGGGGACCTGGTCAGGGAAATCACCCCGGGAAACGCCCTGATGATCCGCAAAGACGGGCGCGTCTCCGAAGAGATGGTCCGCATCCCCAAAAAACGGGCTTCCTGTTCCTTCGAGAGAATTTACTTCTCGCGGGGCAGCGACAGCACCATCTACAGGGAAAGAAAAGAACTGGGCCGCCTGCTCGCCCCCGCCATCCTCGGGGTAATCGGCCATGACTTCGAAAATTGCGTATTCTCCTATATCCCCAATACTTCCGAAACGGCCTTCTACGGGATGACCCAGGGAATCAGGGATTACCTGAACGAATGGAAAATCAAAGAGATCCGCCAAAGAAACGGTTCTCTCACCGACGATCAGATCAAGGAAATCCTCTCAGCTGAACCACGCATCGAGAAAATTGCCGTCAAGGACGTGAAACTCCGCACCTTCATCGCCGACGAGGGAAGCCGCCATGACCTGGTGGCCCACGTCTACGACGTCACCTACGGGGTGATCAGGGAAAACCGCGATACCCTGGTGATTATCGATGACTCCATCGTCAGGGGAACCACCCTGCGCGACAGCATCATCAAAATCCTCGACCGCCTTCACCCCCTTAGAATCATCGTGGTCTCCTCAGCCCCCCAAATCAGATACCCCGACTGCTACGGCATCGACATGACCCGCCTCGACAGCTTCATCGCCTTCAACGCCGCCATCTCCCTCCTCAGGGAAAAGGGAATGGAAGAGACCATCACCAACGTCTACAGGAAATGTAAAGAACAGGAAAACCTACCCCGCGAAGAGATCGTCAATTACGTCACGGAAATTTACAAACCCTTTACCGAAGAGGAAATTTCAGGCAAGATCGCCCAAATGGTCTCCCCCGAAGGATGCCGCGCCGAGGTGAAAATCGTCTATCAGAGTGTGGAAAACCTGCATAAGGCCTGTCCCAACGACACGGGCGACTGGTATTTTACAGGGAACTACCCTACCCCGGGGGGAAACCGCGTGGTCAACGCCTCCTTCATCAACTTCATTGAAAACAGGAAAGGCCGCAGCTACTGATTCCTCATTATGATCATATGATCTTTCCCTGGTACTCCTCCATTTCAGATTCCAGACTCAGTATTCAGTATTCCAGACTCAGTATTCCAGACTTAAGATTTAAGATTTAAGCCTATTTTATTCCGGCAGGAACCAGTTTTCCGTCTCCTTGCCCCTGATATAGGTCTCTATGTGCCTATCCTTTTTCACCGCATAAATGTCGGAGACGGTCAGGATAATCCCTGTTTCCAGGACATTACCGAAACCTTCATGCCTGACGGTGCCGAAGGTCTTCATGGAAGGCGAGAGGTTCATATAGGCATTGAAAAGGGGTGGTATATTCTCGCCGAACTGCCTGACCGCCTGCACCAGAATTTTGTAATCCTCCCTGTAGTCACCCCCCGTGAAAAGCGCATCCATTTTGGGAAAATCGATATCGAATTTGAAAGGTTTGATGGGAGTGACCAGGTTTTCACGGTCGCGGAAATACTTGAGGAAGAAATATTGGATGAGATTGCGGGCTTCATTATGGAAATGGTCATACATGGTGACCTTTCCGAAAAAAAAGCGGATATCGGGATGGTCGACGGTCAACGCCCCCAGGCCGTCCCACAAATTGTCAAGGGCATAAAGGGCCTTGGCTCCGGCTTTGCTCGACTGGTAAGAAGGAGTAACGAACGATCGCCCCAGTTCCAGGGTGTAGGGAATATAATCGCGGCAGAAACTCTCGGAAAAACGGAACAACTCGGAAGTGGCCAGCCTGATGCGGCCATTCTCATCGCGGGTAGCCTCGGAACATACCATGTAACGGTATCCTCCCAGGATTTCCTGTGCGTCAGGATCCCATACAATCAACTGTTTGTAAGGAACTTCCGCCAGGTCATAAGGATCAAGGTCTACCTCTTCACCGGTACCCCCTCCGGCATCACGAAAGGTGAGCTCCCGTAACCGGCCAATCTCCTGCATGATGACCGGAGAATCATGGTGCGTAATGATGTAAATCTCATTACCCCCCTTATTGGTCCTGCGCATCAGCTTATCAGGCGTAAGCTCTGCCATGACCTGTTCCGGGGGCGCCGGTGCAACGATTTCTTTCATGATTGCAGAAATTCAAAATAAGCCTCAAAAATATAAAAAAACTCTCCCTGATGTAAATTGAAGGGCTATTTTTCCATTTTGGTGCCCTCAGGAAGGGCGTAAACCAGCTCTCTCACCCAGGCCGCCCACTCCTTGTGGCTGCGGCTGCGGTCAAAGGTTTCCCACGGAATGGGCTTGCCAAACCAGAGCTCTATCCGCTTCCGGCGATGCCGGTAAGTTTCGTCAGGCAGCAGAAACATCTCAAGGTTCCAGCTGATCCCCAGTTTCTTACGCCATTTCGCCACCCAATAAAAACGATTCGAATTCTTTCCGCTGATAAAAACGGGGATCACATCACGCCTGAATTCCACCGCCTTGGTGATGAAGTGCTTTTGCCACTCCAAATCCGCCACCTTCCCGCCGCTCCTGCGCGATGCCAGTCCCGAAGGAAAAATCAGGATCTGCTGCCCCGAACGGTAAGTCTCCTGCAAAATCAGCGCCGCCTCCCGCGTGTTGCTCCCATGGTGGTTCACCGGCACAAATAAAGGCCTCAGCGGAGGAATCAGCATCAACACATCGTTCACCAAAAACCGGAAAGCCCCCAACCTCTTGTGCACATTTTCCATCAGCAACAAGGAATCAAACCCTCCCAACGGATGATTCCCCGCAAATATGTAACTCCCCTCAGCCGGAATATTCTCAGCCCCATGAACCACCTCGGTAATCTCAAAATCCTTCAACGATGCCGTCACGAAATCCATCCCCGACATATGACCGTACTTCACGACGAAACTGTTCATGAAATCAAGCCGCATGATCCTGTGAATCAAACGAAAAACAAACCCGGGAATAAACCTCGACAACGCCTGATTCTTCTCCCTGAATAACGCCCTGATGTCTATCGGCTTAAATGATACCGGCTGACCGTTTCCCTGCTCCATTCCCCCCATATCGCACTTTCATGTGTTTAAAATACTACGTTATTCTGGCTAATCCTATGAAACACATGCAATACCCATGTGGTTAATCATCACGGTTGGTGCAAAATAATTGCACGGGCATTTCATACGTTCAAATTATTACACCACACTAAATAAACCATTTTTTTCCAAACCAGAAATATTTCCCCGAAATTCAGAATTATCAACCTAAAAGTTATTCACCTCCCCCCATCCCCCCAAAAAATTGAGTGACAATTTTTTCCACACCTTTTCCCTTGTCACGGAAATAGGTTCCCAACACCTTATGAACAAATTATCAACATATTCGGGGATCATCATCGTGGAATAAAATGTAAAGGAATGTAATAATGTGGAATAATATTTCTATTTTTACTTCATCTAAAAATGCAGGATCAGATGATACGATTTTCCGCCAGATACAGTGCCTTGATTGATGACAAGGGAAGGGTAGTCCTTCCTTCGCCGTTCAAGAAGGCCATGGGACCCCTGGCGGAGGAGCCTCTGGTGATAGAAAAGGATATTTACAAGCCTTGTCTGAACATCTTTCCCCAGAAGTTTTATGAGGAGAGGCTTCGCAGCATTGAGGAAAAGCTCAATCTCTTTGATGAGCAGGATGATGACCTGCTTGCCGACCTGTATGAGAATTTTGCCACGGTAACGATGGCTCCCAATGGCAGGATCAATATCCCTTCGGACTTTATGGAGCATGCCGCGATAGAGAAAGAGGTGATATTTGCCGGAAAGGGGACCTCTGTCACGTTGTGGAATGAGAAGAAGTACCACGAAATGAAGGAATCGCGGAAGCCTTTACGTGAGAACTTCAGGGATCGTCTGGCCAATTTACCCGACAGCCCACAGTTATGAAGGAGTTTCACACACCGGTCTTACTGACCCAGAGTGTTGACGGTCTGAACATTCATCCCGGCGGCACCTATGTGGATGCCACCTTTGGGGGGGGAGGCCATTCCCGGGAGATTCTCTCCCGCATGGAAGGGGGATATCTGGTGGCTTTTGACCAGGATGAGGCTGCCCTGGGCAATCTCCCTGAAGATCCGCGGCTGATCTTTGTACAGCATAACTTCCGCTATCTCAAAAACTTTCTCCGTTACCACGGCATTGGCCGGGTTGACGGTATCCTGGCCGACCTGGGGGTTTCCTCCCACGACTTTGACGAGGCCGACCGGGGGTTCTCCTTTCGCTTCGACACCCCCCTCGACATGCGCATGAACCGCAGCGGCGCACTCACCGCCGCCCGTGTGATCAACACTTACAGCGAGGAACAGCTGATCTCAATCTTCAGAAATTACGGGGAAATTCCCAACAGCGGAAGACTGGTATCTTCCATTGCGGCGGCACGCAGCCAGGAAGAGATCGGAACCACCACCCAACTGATCAGGGCCATCGACAAGGTGATCCCCAAAGCCATCGAAAAAAAATACCTGGCCCAGGTCTTCCAGGCCCTGAGAATCGAAGTCAACGACGAAATGAGCGTCCTGGGAGAATTCCTGGAGGCCTCCCTGGAAGCCCTCAAACCCGGGGGAAGAATCGTCGTGATCACCTACCACAGCCTCGAAGACAGAATGGTCAAACACTTCCTCAGGTCGGGAAACCTGGAAGGCCGCGAGGAAAAGGATTTCTACGGAAATTTCCTGACGCCCTTTACCCTGGTCAACCGCCGGGTGATCATCCCCGGTGAGGAAGAAGTCAGGGCCAATCCCCGTTCGAGAAGCGCCAAACTGAGAATCGCCGAAAAAAAAGGAAGTGATGGCAGAGAAAACTAAAAACAACGGAAAATCCCGCCCGGGGGTAAGTTCCTTCCTGCGCGGGACCATACTGACCAATGAGAAGGTGACCCGTCAGTTTCACTTTCTCCTTTTTCTGGTCTTTCTCGCACTGGTCAACATTACCAACGGGTACCGGTCAGAAAAGGTCATCAGGGAAATTGAGGTTTTGCAGGACACCATTGATGATTTGCGGTCTCAGTCGATCACCAATTCTGCCAAGCTGATGAATATGAGTAAGCCTTCGGAGGTGGTGAGCAGGGTGGAGGAGGCGGGACTCGGCCTGCATGAACAGGTACGGGCCCCCGGAAAAATCGTGGTCAGTAAAAGGAGGAAAAAATGAATCTGCGGAATATCATAGTGACCAGGTTTGCCCTGATTTACCTGCTGATGCTGCTTCTGGCAGTGACCGTGCTGGTGAAGCTGCTTGCCGTCCAGAATATCAAAACCGACCGGTGGGAGCAGATCGCCGACAACCTCACCAACTTTACGGTAGCCCTGGAACCCAACAGGGGAAACATTTGTGCCGACGACGGGAATGTTCTGGCCACTTCAGTCCCCGGATATTATATCCGGATTGACCTGGCGGCTCCCGGGGTGAAGAAGATCTATGCCGCCAAGAGCGACTCCCTGGCCCTGATGCTCTCTTCGTTTTTCAGGCATCTTCCTGCCAGGGAGATCAAACGCCGCCTCGACGCCGCCTATAAACAGAAAGACAGGGGCTACCAGCTCACCCCCCGGAAAATAGATTTCAACGAACTGCAGGTGGTCAAAAAGTTCCCCATCCTCCGCAAGGGGGCCTTCGGGGGTGGCCGCATCATCGTTCAGGAAAACAAACGGGTCCTTCCCCTGGGGAAGCTGGCCTCCCGCACCGTGGGCACCCTGAACAGGGGAGCTGCCGGAGAAGGATCCACCATCGCCGGGAATACAGGCCTTGAAGAGGCTTTCGAAAAATACCTCAAGGGAGAAACCGGCGTGGGATACCGCCAGAACCTCTCGGGCAGGTGGGTCAACCGTATCGAAATAGAACCCCGCGATGGTATGGATATCATGACCAATATCAATATCAGGTACCAGGACATCACCGAGAGCGCCCTCGAACGACAGCTCAGGGCCAGCAATGCCGAATGGGGCACCGCCATCCTCATGGAGGTGAAAACAGGAAAAATCAAGGCCATCGCCAACCTGGGAAGGGTGGCCCCCGGCCATTATGAAGAGATTTACAATTATGCCCTGGGAGATGCCGGATGCTATGAACCCGGGTCCACCTTTAAGCTGGTCTCGCTGATGGTAGCCCTGGAACACGGTCTCATCGACACCAGCCAGGTCTTCGATACCGGCAACGGATCCTGGAAATACCACGACCGCACCATTTACGACAGCGACTTCGGCCGCGGCACCCACGGCCCCCTGTCGGTCAAGCAGATCTTCGAGAAATCATCGAACGTTGGCGTCGCCAAAATTATCACCCACTGTTACGAAAAAGACCCCCGCAAATTCGTCGACGCCATCCACGACATGGGGGTCACCAAACCTATCGATACAGAACTTACCGGAGAGGGCATCCCATTCTTCAAATACCCCGGGGATAAAGACTGGTGGGGAACCACCCTGGCCTGGATGTCCTACGGTTACGAAAGTAAGATGACACCCCTGCAGATGCTCACCTTTTACAATGCCGTGGCCAATGACGGAAAAATGGTGAAGCCCTGGCTGGTCAGGGAAATCCAGGACAAGGGCGACGTGGTGGAGCGCATGGGTCCCGAAACGCTGAATAACTCCATAGCCTCCCGGTCGACGATCAGAAAAGCCCGGAAATTGCTGGAAGGAGTCTGTGATTCCGGCACGGGAAAATCTATTCAGAGCGACATTGTCAGAATCGCCGGAAAAACAGGAACCGCCCAGATCTCCTCGGGAAGGGGCTATGGTAAAGGCCTTTACCTGGCTTCCTTTGTAGGCTATTTTCCCGCCGATGATCCTGCCTACTCCATGATGGTCACCGTCAACAAACCCCAGGGGGCCTATTACGGCGGCGCCGTGGCCGGTCCTGTCTTCCGCGAAGTGGCCGAAAAAGTATATGCCGTACATCAGAAATTCAAAAACACGGAAGAGGAAGCCGGTGAGGAGTCGGACGAAGAGCCCGGAGAATCGCTCCCTGATGTCAAAAGCGGCATCACCCGCGATGTGGTCGCCGTCATGCGTGCCCTCGACATCAGCTACCAGGGGAGAAAACCCAGAACCCCCCTGGCCAGGATCGTCAGGGATGAAGAGGGCATCCAGCTTGTGGAAAACCCCGTCAGCGACGGCCAGGTTCCCGATGTCAGGGGGATGGGAGCCCGTGATGCCGTTTACCTCCTCGAAAAATCAGGACTTCAGGTCAGGATCAGCGGAATAGGAAAGGTGAAAAACCAATCCCTGCTTCCGGGGTACAAATTCAAAAAAGGGCAGACCATCACCCTGACCATGGGATAAAATAAGGAAAAAGCAACATGAAGCAATCAGTGGGAGTCATAAAAAGCTGGAAAGAGATCAGGCCTGCCCGGGGAATCGTGGAGGTGTCGGGAAATGAGGAAACGCTCATCTCCGGTATCGCCTTTGATTCCAGGAAGGTGGAACCGGGATTTCTCTTTGTGGCGCAACGGGGCACCCATGCCGACGGGCACCGTTTCATCGGCATGGCCGTGGAAAAGGGTGCCACCGCCGTGGTATGTGAGGAATTCCCAGGAACGCTGCCCGCGCCGGTTCTCCTGGTCAGGGTAGAAAATGCCGGGGAAGCCCTGGGGGAGATCGCCGCAGCCTGGCACGACCACCCCTCGGAAAAGCTGAAAGTGATCGGGGTGACCGGCACCAACGGAAAAACCAGCATCGCCACCCTCTCCCACCGTCTTTTCACCCGTCTGGGGTATCCTTCAGGGCTGATTTCCACCATATCGGTCGTTATCGGGGAATCTGCCGAAACCGCCACCCATACCACTCCCGACGCCCTGCGCCTCCAGGAAATACTGGCCGCCATGGTAGCCTATGGCTGCGAATTCTGCTTCATGGAGGTGAGTTCCCATGCCGTGGACCAGAAACGCATCGCCGGCATCCGCTTTACCGGGGGCATCTTCACCAACCTCACCCATGACCACCTCGACTATCACAAGAGTTTCGCAGAATACCTGAAAGCCAAGAAGGGCTTCTTCGACAGTTTGCCAGCCACGGCTTTCGCCCTGACCAACCTCGACGATAAAAACGGAGCCGTCATGGTCCAGAACTGCCAGGCGGCGATCCATACCTTTTCAACCCGGGCCATGGCTGACTTCCGCTGCAAGGTGCTGGAGAACCACTTTGAAGGTATGCTGCTGACCATCGACGGCAGGGAGGTATGGACCCACTTCGTGGGAAAATTCAACGCCTCGAATCTCCTGGCCGTTTATGGTACCGCGGTATTGGCCCGGCAGAACAGGGAGGAAGTGCTGGCCGTCATCAGTGAACTCACTCCCGTGCAGGGCCGTTTCGACACCGTGCGTTCCCCCGGGGGAGTCATGGCCATCGTCGACTATGCCCACACCCCCGATGCCCTGAAAAATGTGCTGGCAGCCATCGCCGAAATACGCCCCTCCCACGTGAAGGTCATCACCGTGGTGGGTGCCGGCGGCGACCGCGACCGCACAAAAAGACCCGAAATGGCACGCGAGGCCCTCCTGGGCAGCGACAGGGTGATCCTCACCTCCGACAACCCGCGCACCGAAGATCCCGAAGCGATCATTAAAGAGATGGAAGCCGGCGTCGACGACCACAACCGCCAGAAATGCCTCTCCATTGTGAACCGCAGGGAAGCCATAAAAACCGCCTGCATGATGGCCTCCCCCGGAGATATTATCCTCGTCGCCGGAAAAGGCCACGAAAACTACCAGGAAATCCACGGCGTGAAACACCACTTTGATGATAAAGAGATCATCAGGGAAATTTTCGGCATTGACCCATAAAAAAAGAGCACTATGCTGTATTATCTCTACGAATGGCTGAATGAATACCGCATCCCGGGAATCGGGATGGCGCAATATATCTCCTTCCGCACGGCAGGAGCCATCATCCTGTCGCTGATCATCACCACCGCTTTCGGCAAAAGGCTGATCAGGTACCTCCGGAAAAAACAGATCGGCGAGGATATCCGTGACCTGGGCCTCGACGGGCAAATGCAGAAAAAGGGAACCCCCACCATGGGAGGCCTCATCATTCTGGCGGGGATCATCATTCCCACGCTCCTGTTTGCCAAAATCGGCAATGTGTACATCATCCTGATGCTGGTGACCACCATCTGGCTGGGCCTCATAGGGTTTGCCGACGACTACATCAAGGTCTTCAGGAAAAACAAACAGGGGCTGGCCGGCAAGTTCAAAATCCTGGGACAGATCAGCCTGGGACTGATGGTGGTCGCCACCCTGTTGCTGAGTTCCGAGGTCGTGATCAGAGAGCCCGTGAAATCGGGAACCGGCGAAGAGATGAAAGAACTGGTGGTCGATCCCGAATCAGGGGAACAGCACGTTCAGGTAGCCACCCATGAGGTGAAATCGACCAAGACCACCATTCCCTTTGTCAAGAAGAACGAATTTGACTATGCCTGGCTGGTGTCATGGGCCGGTGAAGATGCCGGGTGGCTCCGCTGGGTGGTCTATGCCGTAGCCATCATCCTGATCATCGTGGCCGTATCCAATGCCGCCAACCTCACCGACGGTATCGACGGACTGGCCACAGGAACATCAGCCATCTCGGGAGCCGCCCTGGGAATTCTGGCCTACGTAAGCGGTAACGTCATCTATTCCAACTACCTCAACATCATGTACATCCCCAACCTGGGAGAGCTGACGGTCTTTATCGGGGCTTTCATCGGGGCCACCGTGGGATTTCTCTGGTATAACTCCTATCCCGCCCAGATCTTCATGGGCGACACGGGAAGCCTCGCCCTGGGAGGCATCCTGGCCGTTTTCTCGGTGATCATCCGCAAGGAGATCCTCATTCCCCTGCTTTGCGGCATCTTCCTGATTGAAAACATGAGCGTGGTCATGCAGGTCGCCTGGTTTAAATATACCAAAAGAAAATATGGCCAGGGACGCCGCATCTTCCTGATGAGCCCCATTCACCACCACTTCCAGAAAATGGGAATCCCGGAACCCAAAATCGTCACCCGCTTCTGGATTATCGGGATCATCCTGGCCATCGTATCCATCGTTACCCTGAAGATCAGATAGTTATGAAAGAAAAAACAGTCATACTGGGAGCCGGCGAAAGCGGTACCGGGGCAGCCATTCTGGCCCGGAAGGAGGGGTATGATGTTTTCGTTTCCGATGCTGCGAAAATCA
The DNA here is from genome assembly GCA_964461455.1 of uncultured Prolixibacteraceae bacterium. Taxonomy (GTDB): domain Bacteria; phylum Bacteroidota; class Bacteroidia; order Bacteroidales; family Prolixibacteraceae; genus UBA1413. The sequence goes on from CAYWUJ010000003.1 coordinate 48,703, forward strand.
GGGAGAAATATAAAGCCCTGCTCGTCAGTCACGAAATCGGCTTCGAAGAAGGAGGCCACTCCATGGATAAGATCCTGGAAGCCTCCCTGGTGGTGAAGAGTCCGGGGATTCCCGAAAAAGCGCCGGTGATGAGGGCCATCAGAGAGCGGAATATTCCCGTGATTTCGGAAATCGAACTGGCGGCCCGTTATACCACGGCGAAAAAGATATGTATCACCGGAAGCAACGGCAAGACCACCACCACCCTGCTGATTCACCATATGCTGCAAAAGGCAGGCATCGACGCCGCTCTGGCGGGTAACGTGGGAAAAAGCTTCGCCCTGCAGGTGGCAGAGGAGGATCACCCCGTCTACGTCATTGAGCTGAGCAGTTTCCAGCTCGACGACATGATCGATTTCAGGGCTGACGTGGCGGTACTCATGAACATCACTCCCGACCACCTCGACAGATATGACTACGAGATGCAGAATTATGTGGACTCCAAATTCCGCATTATCAGAAACCAGACCGCCAGTGACTACTTCATCTATTTTGCAGACGATGAGGTGATCGCCAGGGAAATGGCCCGCCGCCAGCCGGCAGCCACATGCCTTCCCTTCTCGCTGTACCCCGTCACCGGCGATGGGGCTGGACTTACCAACGACACGTTAGATATTAATTTTCATAAAAACCGGTTCAGCATGTCTATACTGGATTTAGCATTACAAGGAAAACACAACGCCTGCAATTCGATGGCAGCCGCGATCTCGGGCATGGTTGTGGGAATCAGGAACGACAGGATCAGGGAGAGCCTGACCGATTTTCAGGGTGTGGAACACCGCCTTGAGAGGTTCCTGAAAGTACATGGCATTGAGTTCGTCAACGACTCCAAGGCTACCAACGTCAACTCGACCTGGTATGCCCTTGAAAGTATGAACCACCAGGTGGTGTGGATAGCCGGCGGTGTGGATAAGGGCAATGATTACTCGATGCTCAGTGATCTGGTGCGCGACAAAGTCAAGGCCATCGTTTGCCTGGGAGTCGACAATGCCAAGATCCACAAGGCCTTCAGCGGAATAGTCAAAAACATCGTCGACACCACCAGCATGGCTGAAGCGGTCAAATCGGCCTATTACCTGGCCCGCAACGGCGACACGGTGCTGCTTTCACCGGCATGCGCAAGTTTCGACCTCTTCGAAAATTACGAAGACCGCGGCCAACAGTTCAAACAGGAAGTGAGAAACCTCTAATGGGGAGAGCCATGAAAATCAACACCAGGAAGCTCATCAGGGGGGACAAGATCATCTGGATTGTCCTATTGCTGCTATCGCTGCTGTCGCTGCTCATCGTCTACAGCGCCACAGGGGCCCTGGCCTTCAGACAGGCCGGCGGAAATACCTTTCATTTTCTGGTGCGCCAGATCGTCTTCCTGGGATTGGGATTCGTCTTCATCGTGGGCATGGTCAACATTGTGCCGGTGCGACTTTACTCGGTGATCTCCCGGGTGCTGGTCATCGTCAGCATCGGGTTGCTGATGCTGGCACTGGGGCTGAAATTCGCAGGTATGGCCGGTGACTCCACGGGCAGAACCCTGAACCTGGGATTCCTCTCCTTCCAGCCCGCAGAACTCGCCAAACTCGCCCTGGTCATCTACACCGCCAAAATCCTGGGCATCGAACAAAATTCCGAAGAAGGACTCAAAAATGCCTTCTGGAAGATCATCATCGTGGCAGGGATCATCTGCGCCCTGATTTCGCTTTCCAATTTCTCCACGGCGGCGCTTCTGTTCGGGACTGTCATCAGTATGATGTTCGTGGGCAGAATTCCCATCCGCTACCTGCTGATGATCTTTGCCGCCGCCATTCTCATGGTGGTGGCCATCTATTTCATGGCCGACAAGATCGATCATCTGCCCTCCCGTTTCGGAACGGTCAGGGGAAGGATCGAGCGCTTCATTCATGGTGACCCGGCAGCAGAAAAAGGAATCACCCAGGCCGACTATGCCAAGTTGGCCATCTATGAGGGGGGATTCGTGGGCAAAGGCCCCGGAAACTCCGACGTGGCCAACTACATGGCGGCCGCCTACAACGACTTCATCTACGCCATTATCATCGAAGAATACGGTATAATAGGAGGCCTCACCCTGCTGATGCTTTATATGATCCTCTTTTTCAGGGGAATCATCATTGTCAGGAAAACCACACGCACCTTTCCGGCCTTCCTGGTCATGGGCCTCACGGTCATGCTCGTATATCAGGCCATGGTCAACATGGGAGTCTCGTCGGGTGTCTTTCCCGTCACGGGGCAGCCCCTGCCCTGGGTCAGCATGGGGGGAACCTCCCTGCTCTTCACTTCCATGGCCTTCGGATGTATTCTCAGTGTCAGTTATCAAAATCAGAAGGACAGCCGTTTGCCCGCCGATACGGCAGTGCAGGTGGTCGTCCCCGAAGAAGACCAGGAGATAGAATAATGAAGAATTTAAAGGTGATCATCAGCGGAGGAGGTACCGGAGGACATATTTTTCCGGCGCTTTCCATAGCCGGGGAACTGAAGAAGAGGTTTCCCGGGTGCGACATCCTCTTTGTGGGAGCCCTGGGACGCATGGAGATGGAAAAGGTCCCCGCCGCCGGATACCGCATCATAGGACTCCCCGTGATGGGATTTCCCCGGAAACCGGGATGGGCCATGGTGACCTTTTTTCACAAATTACTGCGCAGCATGATCGCCTCACGGAAGATTGTCAGGGAGTTCGGTCCCGACCTGGCCATCGGTGTCGGAGGGTTTGCCAGCGGCCCCCTGCTCAGGGCGGCCATCGCCCATCGTATCCCCGCCCTTATCCAGGAACAGAATTCCTACGCGGGAGTCACCAACAAGCTTCTGGGCAAGAGAGTGGGTAAAGTCTGTGTCGCCTACAGTGGCATGGAACGCTTCTTTCCCCCTGAAAAGATCGTCCTCACCGGCAATCCCGTCAGGGAGAACCTGCTGGCACCCGCCGGCACCCGGCAGGAGGCCCTCTCCCGTTTCGGTCTTTCCGGGGGACAGCAGGTGGTCCTCATCACCGGGGGCAGCCTGGGTGCCCGCTCCCTTAACGATGCCGTCATTGCCGCCCTCGAAGAGTTCAGAAAGGCCCCTTTTGCCGTCATCTGGCAAACCGGATCCCTCTATTTCCGGGAGATGAAGGAGAAAACCACCGCCAACCCTGCTGCTAACCTGCACATCTTCCAATTCCTCGACCGCATGGAACTGGCCTACCTCTCAGCCGACATCGTCATCTCGCGCGCCGGCGCCGGAACCATCAGCGAATTGTGCATCGCCGCCAAACCGGCGGTTCTGGTGCCCTCCCCCAACGTGGCCGAAGACCACCAGACCCGTAACGCCATGGCCCTGGTCGAAAAAGAAGCCGCCATCATGGTCCGCGATGCCGATATCAGGGAAAGACTCTTTCCCACGATCTCCGCTCTCCTGCATGACCCCGGGAAAATGGCCTCTCTCTCGGCCAATATCCAAAAACTGGCCCTTCCGGGCGCCACAGCCCAAATTGTTGATGAAGCCCTTAAGCTGGTAAACCGATGACCGGAATGGAAAATATCGCCCATGTCTACTTCCTCGGCATCGGAGGAATCGGGATGAGTGCCCTGGCCCGGTGGTTCAGGCACTCGGGGCTTTCGGTGGCCGGTTACGACCGCACCCCGTCACTGCTCACCGCCACCCTGGAAAAGGAGGGCATACGGGTCCATTATACCGACCTGGGAGAAGAGGTCAGCGCGTTTGCCGGAAATGCCAGCGACACCCTGGTGGTGGTCACCCCGGCGCTGCCCCCTGAACATGGCGAATGGAACTGGTTTAAAAATAACGGATATACCATCCTCAAAAGGTCAAAAGTCCTGGGGATGATCTGCAATCCCGCCCACAGCATCGCCGTGGCGGGCACCCATGGCAAGACCACGGTATCCACCATGGCGGCCACCATCCTGAAAATGAGCCCCCGGGGATGCGGTGCCATCCTGGGAGGAATCTCCAAAAACTTCGGCACCAACCTGTTGCTGCCCGGCGCCCCCGAAGAGTGGCTGGTCACGGAAGCCGACGAGTATGACCGTTCCTTCCTGCAGCTCACTCCCGAGGTCGCCGTCATTACCTATATGGATGCCGACCACCTCGACATCTACGGAAATTACGACGATGTGATCACCTCCTTCCTTGACTTTGCCGGCGGTATAAAAAGCGGGGGCAGCCTGGTGGTACGCCGCGAACTGGCCGGCCATTTCCCCGCCCTGGCAGGGAGAGAGGTTTACACCTACGCCCTCAGTGGTGAGGCTTCCTTTGTCACCAGCGATCTCACCCTCGACCCCGGCACCCGGAACTACAGCTTCCGCATACGCACTCCCGGCGGGGAAACCCCGTTGATCACCATGGGCTACCCGGGGCTTCACAATGTGGAAAATGCCGTCGCCGCGGCCGCAGCTGCCTTCCTGGCAGGCGCCCGGCTGCAGAATATCGCCCGCGGATTGACAGAATACACGGGCGTCACCCGCCGGTTCGACATCCGCCACCAAAGCGCAAAATGCATCTATATCGACGATTACGCCCACCACCCCGAAGAACTCAAAACCTTCATCACCTCGGTGAGGAAGATGTGGCCTGAGAAGAAAATCACCGGCATTTTCCAGCCTCATTTATACTCACGCACCCGCGATTTCTCCGCGGAATTCGCACAGAGCCTCGACTTGCTCGACACCGCACTCATCCTCCCCATATACCCTGCCAGGGAACTCCCCATTCCCGGTGTCTCCGCGGAACTCATCCTCAGCCAAATGACCCTGGCCGACAAACGGAGGGCAGAAAAAGAGGAGATCATCCCCTGCCTCAGAAAACAGAACCCCGAACTCCTGCTGACCATGGGAGCCGGAGACATTGAACTCCTGGCCGACCCGATCGTGGCATTTCTTGAACAGAAAGTAAACGGCACACCTTTAACCCCCCCACGGCCATGAAACGGATGGTTAGAAAAATAGTGCGCATAGCCGGATGGTTGGTACTGGCAGCCCTTCTGGTGGTCCCCCTGGCCTTTTCGACCCTGGAAATGGCAGGGATCGAATGTGCCGGCATTGCCGTGAGATATGCCGGAAACTCCGACATCCGCCTCGACAGCCGATCGCTGGTACACATCGCCCGTGGTGCCGACCCACATATCATCGGCAAGAAACTCGACCAGATCAATACCGAAGCCATAGAGGCGGAACTGGCCAAACACAGGGCTATCCTGAAGGCCGACGCCTATAAAACCGTGGTCAGAGACTCCACAGGTTGGAAAGGAATGGTCACCCTCAAGGTAAAACACAGGGTGCCGGTATTGCGGGTCATCTCCAACAACGGCAATTTTTACATGGATGCCCGGGGAAACCGTATTCCCCCCTCGGTCAACTATGCCGCCGACGTCCCCGTAGCCACAGGGAATATCTCCGAAGAAACAGCCAGAAATGAACTCCTTCCCCTGGTCGCTTTCATCAACAAACACAAATTCTGGAAAGCCCAGGTCAGACAGATCCATGTCAACGGACATGGGGAGATCCTTTTCTCCACCCTGGTCGGCGACCAGCTGATAGAATTTGGAAACAGGGAAAATATGGAAGAGAAATTCCGTAACCTCAGGGCATTTTATGACCAGGTGCTTTCCAACAATAACTGGCACAAGTATAAAAGAATATCGGTCAAATACAGGAATCAGGTAATTGCGAAAAAAAACAGATAATATGGCTTCAAAACAGGACTTTACAGTAGTCGTTGATATAGGGACGACAAAAATCACGGCGCTGGCGGGCGAAATGAATGCCAACAGAAAAATAGAACTGCTGGGCAAAGCCATGGTGTCTTCACGGGGCATCCGCAGGGGGGTTGTCCTCAATCCCGGTGAGTTTGCCATGGCCGTGCAGTCCCTGATCAGCCAGCTGGAATCACAGGTCGGGGGAAAAATCAGAATTGTCGACGTCTCCATGGCCGGCCAGGGAGTCCGCACCACCACCTATGAAGGGTTCCGGTATATAGAGTCGGGACTGGTGAGCCAGAGCGATGTCGATTACCTCGAAAAGGAGGCCTTCAACATGCCCCTGGAACCGGGATACCGCGTTTACCACATTTTCCCGCGGAACTATGAGATCGGCGATGATTCCAGCGTGACCATACCGGTGGGCCACGAAGGCCGGAAAATGACGGCCCGGTATACCCTGGTGACTGCCCCCGCCTCCTATCAGGAGAGCGTGGAAAGGGCCCTGGACCGCATCGGCGTGCAACTGGGGGAATTCGTCCTCTCCCCCCTGGCCACGGCCTCGGCAGTGATCAGCCATGAAGAGAAGGAAGTGGGCGTTGCCGTCGTGGATATTGGCGGCGGGTCCACCAAACTGACGACCTGGTCGGAAGGGGTACTCACCTACATGGCCGTTATTCCCTTTGCCGGAGAAGTAATCACCCGTGATATCAAAGAGGGGTGTTCCATCCTCCTGAAGTGGGCGGAACAACTCAAAACCCAGTATGGGCAGGCCATGGGCGATTTCGCCGATGAGGAGAAGGTGGTGACCATCCCCGGCCATAACGGCTGGGAACCCAAGGAAATCTCCTTCAAAAGCCTGGCCTTCATCATCCAGGCCCGCCTCGAAGAGATCATCGACAGCCTTTACTTTCATATCGAAAAATCGGGGTTCTTCCAGCAACCGGCACAGGGCATCGTCCTCACCGGGGGCACCTCCCGCATGGTCAACATCCTGCAACTGGTGAAATTCCGCACCGGCATGGACGCACGGCTGGGGTTTTCCCGGGTCAGGATGGAAGGAAACAGCGACCTCGACATAACCTCCTATCTGACGGCATTGGGACTCCTCCAGCGTTCCCTGCGCCACCAGTCCCCGGCACCCGTGAGAAAAAAGACCCCGGGCGCCACCCTGAAAGAAAAGAACCCCGACAAAAAGACGGGAAATGGTTTTTTAACTAATTTAGGGAAAAAAGTATCGCAGCAAATCAGCCTCATCTTTGAGGATGAAGATGCCAATATGTAACCATCAACTGAATTCCCATGAGTGAAGATTTCGTAAAATTCCATTTTCCGGTGAACACCTCCTCGATCATAAAGGTGGCAGGGATCGGTGGGGGTGGCTGTAATGCCGTCAACAACATGTTTGAGGCAGGGATCAAGGATGTCGACTTTATTGTTTGTAATACCGATGCCCAGGCACTCTCCAACAGTCCGGTTCCCGTGAAGATCCAACTGGGCGTTTCCCTGACCGAAGGAAGGGGAGCCGGCAACAAACCCGAGATGGGCGAAAAAGCCGCCATTGAGAACGACGAAGATATCAGAAAGGTTCTGGAGGATAATACCAAAATGCTCTTTATCACGGCAGGAATGGGAGGAGGCACCGGTACCGGGGGAGCCCCTGTGATTGCCCGCCTGGCCAGCGAAATGGGAATCCTCACCATTGCCGTGGTCACCATTCCCTCTCCTGCCGAAGGCAAGAAGAGGTATAACCAGGCCATCGACGGCATCATGAGGCTGAGTGAGTTCACCGACAGCATGCTGATTGTCAGCAACCAGAAGCTTCACTCCATCTACGGGGACCTGCCGGCACGCCAGGCGTTCAAAATGGCCGACGATATCGTGACCACCGCCGTCAAGGGAGTGGCGGAAATCATCACCCTCCACGGAAATATCAACATTGACTTTGCCGATGTCTTCACCGTGATGCACAACAGCAAGGTCTTCATCATGGGCACCGGATACGCCTCGGGCGAAGGACGCGCCATGAAAGCCGTGGAAATGGCCCTGCAGTCTCCCCTGCTCGATAACAACGACATTTACGGCACCAAAAATATCCTCCTCAACATTATCTCGGGGACCCAGGAAATCACCATCGGGGAGATCGGCCAAATCATCGAGTACCTGCAGAATGCGGCCGGACAGGAAGCCGACATCATATGGGGTAACGGCTATGACGACGCCATCGGGGAAAATATCAGCGTCACCATCCTCTGCACCGGATTCAGGAATGCCCCGACCGTGGAAACGCACGGTGAAAGAAAAGCAGCTAAAAATGTTCCCCTGGAAATAGACCAGGAACCCCGCGAGGAAGACGCAGGGCCTTCACAAAGAAAGAGCCCACCCGAAGAGGAGGGTAAAAGGTTTACCCTCGACCTGGATGAGGAGGAAACCCCCACCGAAAAGGAACTCACCATTTGGCCCGGGGAGAGTCGAAGAGAAGAGAAGCCCCAACCGAAAAAAACGACGCCTCCGCCAAAGAAAAAAGAGCCCAAAGAACATAAGGGCCCAGGAGTCGACCTCGACAACTGGTTCTATCGCAAATTCGGAGGACTCTTCGATGACGACGACCAGGCCGTAAATTAGGTTGGGCGGCATTACAGGGCCCTGCCGGCATTACGGAAAACTGAGAGCGTTTTCTGTGGTGATTTTCAGGAATTTAACCGTTAAAGAATAGACTATTATAAAAAAAAGTATGACTGAAGAAAAGATCAATTTCAGTTTTGAAAAGAAGGAAGGATCGATCATCAAGGTAGTTGGTGTCGGTGGCGGCGGATGCAATGCCGTGAACCATATGTTCAGGTCGGGGATTCACGATGTTGATTTCGTGATTTGCAACACCGACCGGCAGGTATTGGCCGACAGTCCGGTCCCGGTGAAGATACAGCTGGGGGCCTCCCTGACCGAAGGCAGGGGTGCCGGCAATAAACCGGAAGTGGGCAAAGACGCCGCCATTGAAAATATCGAAGATGTACGCAATGCCTTGCTGTCACCCACCAAGATGGTCTTTATCACGGCAGGGATGGGAGGAGGCACCGGTACCGGGGGAGCTCCCGTCATCGCCGGTTTGTGCAGGGAACTGGGTTACCTCACCATTGGCATCGTCACCATTCCATTTCGCAATGAGGGAAAACGGCGCATCCACCAGGCCATTGAGGGAATCCGCGAAATGGAGCAGCACGTCGATTCGCTACTAATTATCAACAACGAACGCATCAGGGAGATGTATGGTGATTTCGCCATATCCAAGGCATTTGCCAAGGCCGATGATGTATTGGCCATCGCCGCCCGGGGCATCGCAGAGATTATCACCGTTCATGAATATATCAATGTTGACTTTGCCGATGTCGAAACCGTGATGCGCCAAAGCGGCGTGGCCGTCATGGGCACGGGCACCGCCCAGGGTGAAGGACGCGGTCTGGAAGCCGTCGAAAAAGCCCTGGTTTCCCCGTTGCTCAACAACAGCGACATCAAAGGAGCCAAAAATATCCTGCTGAACATCACTTCAGGCAGCGGCAAAGAGGTCACCATGGATGAAATCGGAGAAATTACCGATTATGTCCAAAGCAAGGCAGGATACGATGCCGACCTGATCTGGGGTACAGGCATAGATGCTGACCTGGGCGATCAGATTTCTGTAACGGTGATAGCCACGGGATTCAGCACTTCCAGCATTCCTGAGCTGCTGACCAACCAGAAACCGGTCAAGGAAGTACATCTACTCACGGAAAGAGGAGGGGCCAGGGCTCCTGCGGCCGCGCCGGTAAGAGGCAGCGACCACTCCCCCGCCGGTGAGAAAACGGCTCCCGCCACCGTGAAACAACCCGCCTTCGAATTCGACATCTCCTCCCACCAACCCCGGAAATCGGATATTGATGTTCTCTACCCCGAAAATTCAAAGGAGGAGTCTCCGCGGGAACAGAGACAGAATATCGACTATTCGAGGCTCACCGATGATGACATCGATAATCTGGAGAACATCCCCGCCTATATCCGGAAGCAGATAAAAGCGGCCAATGCCGCAGGCCTCCGCCCCAGGGAATATGGCCATACCACAGTGAAGCCTTCTGCCGACAGGAAAATCTCGATCAGTGGAAATAACCTTTACCTGCATAATAATCCTGACTAAATAGAAAGACCATGACCATCTTTGATCAAATCAGCCAGGGCATCATAGAAGCCATGAAAGCCCGGGAAAAGGAGAGACTGGAAGCGCTGCGCAACCTCAAGAAATCATTGCTGGAGGCCCGTTCCGTGAAAGGTGCCGGCGCCAGCCTGACCGACGAGGAGTCTCTCAAAGTCATCCGTAAACTGGTCAAGCAGGGAAAAGACTCGGCAGAGATCTATGACCAGCAGAATCGTCACGATCTCAGGGACCAGGAGCTGGGACAGGTGAAAATCATGGAGGCCTTCCTGCCGCAAATGATGGGAGACCAGGAGCTCACAGCCTTTATCACCGCCCTGATCGCCCGTTCCGGGGCCACCTCCCTGAAGGAGATGGGCCGCATCATCGGGTTGGCCACCAAAGAACTGGCCGGGAAAGCCGATGGCAAGGAAATCGCCGACAAGGTAAAATCCCTGCTCTCCTGATATCCCCTGCGAAAAGTACTGAACACAGGAAGAGGCGGTCTTAAAAGACCGCCTCTTCCTGTGTTATACAGTATCCAGTTCCCGGCAGGGATTCTAATAGAATTTTGCCCTTTTGTCTTCGATTTCAACCGCCTTCTGATGGATGTCGAAGGATTGCATATTGGCACGGAATGCCATTCCCTGCATCAGCCGCTGTTTTTCGGCCTCCACATTGGTGTCACCACTCTCTTCTGCTGAGGTTACCCTGACCAGAAAAATGGCGGAGTTGCCCGTAACAGGGGCTGAAATCACGTTGGGTTCCAGTGATACGGCGGTGCCGATGACGGCAGGTTCCATGCCATAATCAGGAAGAGTGACGGTATTGAAATTGACCCCTGAGGCGACGGTCACCTGACCGCCAACGGCAGACGCCACGGCATAAAGGTCGCTTTTACCCTCTGCGGCCTTCTTCAACCTTTCGCTCAGCAGGGCACTCTTTTTCTCCTTCAGAACGGCCAGTTCGACCCTCTGTTTCACATTTTCAAGGGGGGCGATGCCCTCATCGGTGGCCTTTACCAGCGTGGCAATGACGAAATTGTCGCCAAATTCAAAGATGGGGGAACCATCGGTATTTTTAAGGATACTCCCGGGTTTGGCTTCGAAGGCAGCCCGAACAAGGGGGCGTGGATTTTCGAGGCCCATAACGGTGATATCGGTTTCGCGGAGGACGGCCGACCGTTTCGCCAGTTTTTCCTTTTCTACGGCAGCGTCAAATTCAGCCTTGCTGTTGTTTTCGCTGGCGAATTTTCCGGCAAGGGCGTAAGTCGCCTGGTAGGTTTGGGTACTGGGAGTAACAGTGCGTTCCAGCACTGCGACCTTGACCTGCCTGGTGGGAACGCCCAGCCTGGTGGTCTGGATAATGTGTATGCCAAACTGTGATCCCACTATTTTCACCTCGTTGACCTTATTGCTGAAGGCCGCATCTTCAAATTCCTTCACCATCATGCCACGGCCAAACCATCCCAGGTCCCCGCCGTTAATGGCACTTCCCGTATCGGTAGAATAGAGGCGCGCCAGGGCGCCAAAATCACCTCCCCTGTCAACCAGGCCCTTCAGGCTGTCAGCCAGCGCCTGCACGGCAGGTACCTCTTCCGCAGAATTGACGCGCAGGAGAATATGACGGGCCTGTACAGAATCGGGCATCATCTCCGAAGCATGCAACCTGGCCAGCTTGTAGGAGTTGTTCTCAAAATAAGGACCATAAAGGTCACCAACGACCGCCCCGCGGCTGAAAATCCATGCCGAGAGAGAATCATTAAGCCCGGAAGCCTTCATCCAGGTATCATTGAAACTCACATCAGAATTGGAATTTACGAACTGAATATTGTCAGTGGCATCGGCAAAATCACCCTTGATTTCGTTGATCCACCTCTCGGCATTCGTAAAGTCGGCCGGCGAAGGGTTCACCGGAAAGGTGATGAACTCAATGGTCCGGCTTTTCTCATCCTTATATTGTTCCTTGTTTTTCTGGTAATAGTCGGCGAGCTCTTTTTCAGTGACCTTTACGGCACTGTCGGCAACAAGGGAGTGACGCAGTCCCACCAGTTCCAGATTTACACTCTTGTTTGCCGCCATGAGGCTCTCCTGGGCCTCCTGTCCGGTGACGAAAAGGGCTTTGTTGATCAGGTTATTGTACTTGGCCGAAAGCCGCTCATTCTGAATCTGCTTTTCCAGGTAGAGCCAGTAACTTCTCTGCTCAGGGGAGACCCCGGTGTCGAGGTTTTTCAGGAAGTTCACTACCGCGGTCCTGTCAAACTGTCCCGTTTCGGGATTGGTAAAGATCTGCTGAATGATGGCATGAGGGTTATTTCCCTGAATCAGGTCAAACATCTCTTCCGCTGATACCCCGAGCCCCAGGTCTTCATAGGTCTCACCCATCACCTTCTCACGGACCATATCCTGCCAGGTCTGATCCCTCACCTGTACCCAGGTCGCCTCGTCAAGCTGCGACTGCCCGGTATTGGAACGGTAAATCTCTCCCAGTTCCTCCACTCTTTTCTGAAAATCGGGATACTGGACCGACTCCCCGTCGATAGATCCCACTTCCATCTGATTCCTTTGGAGTATGGAGGATCCCGACTGGAATAAATCGCCCAGAATAAATGCTAATAGCGCAAGGCCTATAATGATGGCCACAAGTACCCCGCCCTGGGTTCTGATCTTTTGTAACGTTGCCATTGATTAACAATAATTATATACAATGATGGTTTTAAAAATTAAGGCACGAAGATAATAATTTTCAGGTTCATACACCCATAATAACATTTTTTTAAGCCCTCAGGGATGTTCCGCTGCCCTTCCCGTATCGTTTGAAATTCCCTGACGGGCTAGTATAACCTCCTGATTTTTAATTGTCGGTAATGGTGAGGTGTACCATTTCGATTCTGGTCAGGGTAGCCTTCAGGATTTTGAAGTTCATCTTGCCGATGGTCACCACGCTGTTGACCCGGGGAATGCTCTCGTGGTGGTAGAGGATGAAACCCGCCAGTGTTTCGTACTGGTCGGAATCGGGGATGTTCAGTTTATACTCCTCATTAAGGTCATCAATTTCCTGCCGGCCGGGAAGGATGAAACTCCTGTCGTTGATCCTGCGGCCTGAAAAGTCGTTGGTATCGTGTTCGTCTTCTATCTCCCCGAAAATCTCCTCCAGGATATCCTCACTGGTGACCAGTCCGGCAGTACCGCCAAACTCATCGACCACCAGGGCGATGCTTCTGTGTTCATGGATAAAGCGGCTCAGCAAACGGTTGGCGGCCATGGTTTCGGGAACGATCAGCACGTTCTTCAGGAAGGGTTTGATTTCCCTGGCTTTCTGGAAAATTGCGGAGGTATGGACATATCCTACGATATTATCCTTGTTGCCGTCATAAAAGAGGATGCGCGAATAACCGGTCTCCACGAATTTTTTCCGCAGGGTCTCCACTCCGGAATTGATATCCAGCACCGAGATTTCATTCCGGGGGACCATGATCTCCCTGAGTTTGACTTTTGAAAAATCGAGGGCATTCCGGAACAGGATAACCTCCTTATCGACACTGCCGTTTTGTTCGGCCTGCCGCCCTGAGATCTCCTCAGCCACCAGGTGGTCCAGGTCGCTCCTTGAAAAGAAACTGCTCACATTGTCCACTCCGCGGGCATGTTTCTTCCCCGGCGTGAAACTTCTGACCATCATCACCAGGAGGCCTGTCAGGGGAAAGAGCACCACGAAGATCAGGGAAAGCGGATACGCCAGGAAGGTCAGCAGCCCATTGGGTGAGAGGGCGAATATCCGTTTAGGAAGCAATTCCCCGAAGAAAAATGCCAGAAGGAAAGTCCCGGCAATCAAAAGGGTGAAGGTAATCCCTGCGGGCATGTTCAGGGAAGCCATGGACTCCCTGGCGAAGAGGGTAACAGAAATTCCGAGGGTGGCCAGCGACAAGGTAAATCCTGTGACCAGGGTACTGTTGAATAGTCCCCGGTCGCGGGTAATCAGATGGACCAGTCCATACCGCAGGGGATTGCTTTTTCTGTCGAGTTCAAAGCGCAGCCTGTCGGCCAGTTTGAATGCCGTGGCCAGGCCTGAAAAAAGGAACAGGAGAAGCAGGGAAATTGCCGTGATCAGAGGTTCGTTCATAACCATCAGGGATTACCGATATTTACAGGTTGGCGCACGGGCATGGGTGCGGGGGCAAGGGAATCGGCAGAAACATTTCCCTCTCTGTTCAGGCGCACAAATAACTCCCCCCTGACATTCTTGATCCGCCAGTTCTCCAGGGAGGCATCCGATTCAAAACCAACCCCCGTAATGGTCTGGTCGGGACGGATGATCTGCACGTACTCTTCATTATAAATCCGCTTTTCCCGTTCATCCCATATCAGGTGTTCGGTTTTAAGGGTGTCTCCCAAGCTGTTGATGGCCACCACCTCGTTTCTGACTTCCCAGCGTTTTTCCTTTTCAAACTGCTTGGCATACCGGGCCGAGATACTGGAGACCATCTCCATTTCCGCATTGTATTTGACCAGGAGGATCCCCTGGGGGAACTCCACAAAAGTGGCACCCTCATTATCATATCGCTTGAGTTCGGGGGTCTTCAGGAAAAATCTTACCATTCCTGAATCGGAATAGGTGGTTTCGAAATTTTCAGCATGGAGAACAGGAAGGATTTCAGAGGGGCTGAAGGCCTTGATTTTCTCGATATCGTTGACACAGCCATAAAAAAGTATTGCAGCCCCGAAAAACAGGGCTGCAATGGAGCAATATCTGAAGTGAGGGTTCCCGTGATCAGAACCGCACTCTGGTTTGTTCATTGATCCAACCTCCGACTCTGTAAGAATCTCCTTCTTTTATCCCCTGGAAGAATGCCGTCTCCTTGTTGGGGAAGTAACCGCGGTAAGCATTGGCTCTTTTAGAAGCGTCGGCCACGCAGTCTTCACCAGCTCTCGCCCTGGTGAAATAGTCCACGGCCACCCAGAAGACGGTGCTTCTTTCGAAATCATCGCTGCTGAAATTACGTGCCGAAGCGGCGTAGATGTCGCCGATGAGCATCAGGGCCTTGCAGTTGTTGGGATTGATGGCCAACGCTTTACGGGCGAAGTTACGTGATTCGATATAGTTGTTCTCTTTGGCGTAGATAAAGAGGGCGTATTCATAATAGTATCCTTCAAGCAGGGTCTGGTCAGTCTCCTGTTCCATGGCCCTCTTATAGTAATCTTCGGCCTTTTGGGTGTCGTTTTGTTTCACGAACATACGGGCCATGTTATAGGCAGCTTCCGCCGAAGGATCGAGATGGTACATCTTTTCGGAAGCCTGGAAGAACAGGGGAGAATCGTCGCAACCGGCGCGGCCGAGCCTGCGCAGCATCGATTTGATGAAGTCCAGGTCTTCCGATTTATCGGCAAACTGGGGCGTGTAAATCCTCAGCAGCGACTCACAGTCGGCAGCTCCGGAAGTTCCGAAGATCATCTCCACGGCATTCCTGGCATCGGCAATCCCTTCCGTTTCAGGTTTTGTCTTTTCAATATGATTCAGGACACCGGCCACCTTGTCATAGTTGAGCACCACGTCTTCCTTCGATACCTGGCCAAGGCCCAGCAACGACTTGGAAGTCTGCATCAACAGCACCAGTACGGGAATTTCCGCCTCATTGCCCTGAAGGTTCACCGATTCGTTGAGCCAGTCATAACCCTTTTTATAAATGGTGGTCAGCTCATCATTGGTCATATCTTCGGCGGGGGGCAGATTGTACTTCAGCCAGGCGGTTCCCTTGCGTCCGAGAACATAGCCCTTCTGATCGAAGAAACGGATCCTGCGGTCGTAGAGTCTCATCAGCGAGTCGACGAACTGGTTCTTCACCACCTTGCTGGGAGCAGTCTCAATATAGTGTTCGAACATGTTGGCCCCGTGAATGTAGATATTCAGAGTAGACTTGGGGTATCTCATGTACAACACCCGCCAGGCTTCCATGGCCGATTTATAATCTTTCTGTTTGTAGAATTCCCCGTACATCGACAGGTTATTCATAAAGTCCAAATCGTTGGCCGCCACCAGCTCCTGGAGCCCCTTGAGGTTGACCCCTACCAGGTCAGCGTCTTCCTTGGCGGGAATAACACCGTCAAAACTGAAATCGATCTCGTTGCCCGATTCGGGAGTAATATCCAACCGTTTGGAATTATCGATAAAAGTAAACCGGAGCCATTTGGCTTTATCATCGGTAGTGACCTCATATTTTCCGTCAAAATCAGTGAAGGCAGCGCTGGAACCGCGATGGGCCTCCACCGTGACTCCGGCGGCAGGTTTCCCCTCACGGTATACTGTTCCTTTGATCACCCGCTGGGCGATCGCGCTGAAAACAATCCCAGCCACCAGAAAAGTAATAAGAACAGATTTCAAGACAAGTGTTTTCATTGTAGTGTAGTTTTTCTCAATATTAATCAAATCTTCTTTTAATAAACCAAAGATCATACAAATTTACGTTTAAGTTTAACCTGGCGTAATTCTCACGGATCAGGTTATTCTTAGTGCTTCCCCGCTTTCCTATTTCTGCAGAAATGTTGACAGTAGAGTTAGAACGATATACGGGTAGTCCTACTCCAAAACTCATGCCAAAATCTTTAATCTGCTGATTATTAATAGCGATGTAAGAATTCTCAAAGCGTAATCCTCCCCGGTAGGCGACCCGGGAGAAAAAGGAACGGATGGAGAACTTGTCGGGGATAACCTCCCCTCCGAGGGAAATGACAGAGCGGTCCTTGAGCAGTTCATTGGTCAGGCCAAAGGGAAAAACAGCCTTTGACCATCCCTGATAATAGTAGTCTGCGTTGATCTCCAGTTTATTCTTTTTAACATAAGAAAGGCCTGCCCCTGCCGACAGGGGAAGGGTTATCTTGTCTTTAACTTCGTTTCTGAAAG
This sequence comes from uncultured Prolixibacteraceae bacterium, assembly GCA_964461455.1. Taxonomy (GTDB): domain Bacteria; phylum Bacteroidota; class Bacteroidia; order Bacteroidales; family Prolixibacteraceae; genus UBA1413. The sequence continues at coordinate 65,499 of CAYWUJ010000003.1, forward strand.
AGAGTGTGTCGGAATCGCTGTAGGTCTGCGGTGAACCTCCCTGATAAACGGTCACCGACACCTGTTTGATATTGATATCGGAATTAAAGGCGGTGAATGATGGTTTATTTTCAAGGGTAGCCCCAAAGGTGAGTGACTGCTCGTTCTTCATGGGCAGGGTAGCCTGAATTCCGAAGTTCATCCCGAAATCACGGAGCCTGATCACGTCGTTTTTTCTGATGGAATACATCTCGGTATTGTTGGGAAAACCCACGGTACTGCTCCTCGACAGGGTTCCGAAGAAATAGTAGAGGTTGGCGCCTACCGATACATTTTTGAAGGGTTCCACCGCCAGTCCCAGGAAGGCCCGTGAAAGGGAACCTTCGCCGTAATACATATAGTCGACGTTCCCCGACAGGGGGATGCTGTCTCTGACATAGAGGTCATAGCCGACATCGGAATAAGGGGTGAGGCCCATGCTGGCGGCAATGCGGGAGGTGATCGGGAAGTTCATGGCGAAATAACGGAAGTTGACGTCGTTGGTTGAGAACTTCCCCAGCTCGCTCTTATATCCCGAGAATTTACCGCTGAGCCCGAATTCAAAGAGAAAGGCGAGGCTGTCGACCGCGGTATAGGAGGCCGGATTGGCGATGTTGATCTGCTGGGAATTGCGGCTTCCCAAAGAAGCCCCTCCCATGGCCGCTCCCCTGCCGTGGCTCAAATGGTGTAAATCACCAAGCCCGAACCGCGAAAAGGGAGAAGTGGTATTATTGTTGAATTGTGCAAAAAGCATGGCCGGGAACAACAACATTCCGGTCAACAAAAGCACACGTTTGAATTCCTGCATCCTGATCAATTACAATGTTCATTAATGTTGTCATCTACAACTATTCTTCCTGCAAAGAAATAATTTTTTAAGTTGACATCAAAACCGTTATCCATGCCTCGGGGGGTCCGAAGCCCAATTTTGTATAAAAAAACTTAAAAAAACGTCTTAATCTTCTCCCCTGATCTTCTGGCTGATGTCGAGTGCCCTGACGGAATGGGTAAGGGCACCCACCGAAATGTAGTCCACCCCTGTTTTGGCCACACCGCCCAGCCGCTCGGGCGACATGTTTCCTGAGGCTTCCGTTTTTGCCCTTCCGGCAATCATTTCCACGGCCTGCCGCATGGTATCGTTATCCATATTATCGAGCATGATGATGTCAGCGCCAGCCGTGAGGGCCTCCGCGACTTCGTCGAGAGTGGTGGTTTCCACTTCTATGGCCATCTCCGGGGCAACGGAGGAGCGAAGGGCGGCCACCGCCTTTGCGATACCCCCGGCCACCCTGATATGGTTATCCTTGATCATCACCATGTCGTAGAGGCCCATTCTGTGGTTGACAGCCCCACCGGCTCTGACGGCATACTTGTCGAGCAGCCGGAACCCCGGAAGGGTCTTGCGGGTATCCAGGATTTTGGTATCCGTTCCCATGACCAGAACGGCATAACGGCTGGCCTCCGTGGCAATCCCCGACATCCGCTGTAAAAAATTGAGTGCTGTACGTTCTCCAGTCAATATGGCCCTGTAGTCACCCCGGAATTCCACAATGACCGCTCCAGGCCTGACGGGGTCGCCGTCAGCAAGCAGGGGAGTCCACTCAAATGCCGGGTCAAACCTGCGGAAGACCATCTCCGCCACTTCCAGTCCGGCAATAACACCATCGGCTTTGGCGACCATAAAACCCCTCCTGGTGATCCCCGCCGGAATCAGATGGCCGGTAGTCACATCACCGGGGCCCACATCTTCCTGAAGGGCCAGCTCTATAAGAACCCCTGCCGATTCCAGTTCCTTCTGATTCATCACCATAGTTATCCGTATTTACTGTTTGTGGTTAAATCACTCATTTTCTGATTTTCCCTTCTTAAAGGCCCTTTTGTTGATCGGCGACGGCAAGCCAGAGGGGGTCGGCTCCTTTTTGCTGCAGCAAATGTTTCCTGAACCGGGGTTCCTCGGAAGGGAAATCCTCTCTGACGTGCCCGCCCCTGCTCTCTTCCCTCAAAAGGGCCGCCCGGCTCACCAGAAGACATAAATCAGCGGTATGCTTGACTTTCAACAGGTTGTAATCGCTGCCGTGGTTACTGTACCTGGCAGCGATCTCCTCAAGCTGGCCGAGGGCTTTTTCCATCCTCTCCCTGTTTCTGACGATTCCCAGACAGGAAGTCATGATTCCCGCCATATCGTTTTTGAGGTCGAGGAAGGTCTGCTCATGATCGGGAGAGAGGGTAAAGGGGGTGATTTCCACGGGCTGGCATTGCACCGGTTTCAGGGAAGCCGCCTTTTCGCTTGCTCTTTTTCCGAAGACCAGGCATTCGAGCAGCGAGTTGCTGGCCAGCCTGTTGGCGCCCATCACCCCTGTGGAGGCCGCTTCCCCGCAGACAAAAAGTCCCCTGAGGTTGGTTTCGCCATGGAGGTCGCATCTGATGCCTCCCACCATATAGTGGGCTGCCGGAGCCACGGGGATCAGGTCACGGGCCATATCAATGCCATAGTCGCCCAGGGTTTTGCTGATCGTGGCAAAACGGTGGTGTATGTCTTCAGCATTCAGGTGGCTCAGAGAGAGAAAGACGTGATCGTCACCGTTTTTCATCATTTCATTAAAAATGGCAAAGGCGACGACATCGCGGGGGGCCAGTTCCGCCAGGGGATGAATTCCCTGCATAAAGCGTTCCCCCTGCCTGTTGAGCAGCCAGGCCCCTTCACCCCTGACCGCCTCGCTGACCAGAAAAGCCTCCTTTCCGGGGAGGAACAGGGCAGAGGGGTGAAACTGGATGAACTCCAGGTCGGCAATACGTGCCCCGGCATCCCAGGCCAGGGCGATGCCATCACCGGTGGCCGTATGCGGATTGGTGGAGCGGCTGTAGATGCGTGACAATCCCCCCGAAGCCATGATGACCGCCTTCCCCCGGAAAAGAATATTCTCTCCCGTATAGAAATCAAGTCCCTGGACGCCGTAAACACACTCCCCGCTTCCCAGCAACCTGACCACCGCCGTGAATTCAAAGGGGTGAATTTTCTTGTTTTCCACCACCTTATGGAGAAGGAAACGGGTGAGCTCCCTGCCGGTGGCATCTCCCCCGGCATGAAGGATCCTGCGGCGGCTGTGACCTCCCTCAAGACCCAGCAGGATCTCTCCCTTTTCGTTCAGGTCAAAGGGCATTCCCATGTCTATCAATTCCCTGACCCTATCACGCCCTTCGGTGACCAGCACTTCCACGGCGTCATAATCACACAGTCCGCGCCCCGCCACCAGGGTATCTTCCAGATGAATGGCGGGAGAGTCGTCATCGGCGGTAACGGCAGCAATACCTCCCTGGGCAAACCACGAATTGCTGGTATCCAGTTCCGACTTGGTGACAATGGCCACATTCCCGAAACGGGAGGCATGCCAGGCTGCGGCAAGCCCCGCCAGTCCACTGCCAATCACTATCGTATCAAACTCCAATTGTCTCATCAATGCGGTTTCCGTTCACGCTGTAAAAATAGCTTTTTCCACCATCACTTCCCGGCGGTCAGAAGGGGAAGGATCTCACTGAGGTGGTCAACAGTGAAAAAGTGGTCTCCTGGGATCTCCCCGGGGAGCACCTCTTCATGCTGCCAGGTAATCTGGTATGGAACATGGACGGCATAGCCTCCCAGCGACAGAACAGGCAGGACGTCGGAGCGCAGGGAGTTCCCCACCATGAGAAACCCGCCGGGAGGAACGTCGAGATGATCGAGAAGCCTCCTATAGTTTTCCTCTTTCTTATCGCTCATAATCTCGACATGGTGAAAATAACCCGCAATCCCCGAATTCCGCAGCTTGCGCTCCTGGTCCAGCAGGTCGCCTTTGGTAGCTACGATCAGCCGGTAATGCCCCGAAATAGCCTCCAGCACCTCGGGAACACCGGGAAGAAGGGGATTCCTGATGGAGATCTGCTCCTTGCCCAGGGCGATGATCCGCGATATCTCCGCCGCAGTCACCTCCCCCTGCGACACCATGACCGCCGTCTCTATCAGCGAAAGGACAAATGCCTTGTTCCCATAGCCATACAACTCCAGATTTCCGGTCTCTACCCGGTAAAGCATCCTGTTGATCTCGTCGGCACTCCCGTAACGGCTGAGCAATTCACAGAACTTCGCCTCGGTCTCACGGTAAAACGGCTCATTCACCCACAGCGTATCATCGGCATCAAACCCGATGACCTTGATATTAGCGGGCTTAAAATTTTTCATAGGAAAATTTTAGGGCCGAAAATTACTCAAACTAATTCTGATTTGACCTGCACTGCCCGAAATTTCCCTCAATTATCCTATTTTTACAACCTACTGACGACAGATATCATGAATAAGAAAAGAGTTATAACCCCGGGAGTTTATTTATTGCTGTTGAGCCTGATGAGCTTTTGGGTCCCCGCCGAAGGCCAGGTCCTCTCCCCGAAATTTGAATTCAGGGGGGTGTGGGTAGCCACTGTCAACAACATTGACTGGCCTTCGCGGCCGGGACTGACTACCGAACAGCAGAAAAAGGAGGTGATTGAGTTGCTCGACCTGCATAAAAGTTTGGGCATGAATGCCGTGATTTTCCAGGCAAGGCCGTGTGCCGATGCTTTTTACCCCTCTGAGATAGAACCCTGGTCACGCTATCTGACGGGCACTCCCGGGAGGTATCCCTTTCCTTACTGGGATCCCCTGCAGTTCTGGATCGAGGAGGCTCACCGCAGGAACATGGAACTGCATGCCTGGCTGAACCCTTACCGGCTGGCCCAGAATGCCGATGAGCTTCTGGCGGGAAACCACAGGGTGTTTGAGCATCCCGAGTGGGTCCTCCGTTACGGCAACAAACTGATCATGGACCCCGGCATCCCCGGCACCCGCGATTACGTCACCAGCGTCGTCTGCGATATCGTCCGCCGTTACGATGTCGACGGCATCCACATGGACGACTATTTCTATCCTTATCCGACGCGTGACCCCTTCCCCGATGACCGCTCCTTTGCCCTCTACAACAGGGCTTTTCCCCTCTCCGAAAAAGAGTCCTGGAGAAGGGAAAATGTCGACATTCTTATCAAGACCCTCAGTGACACCATCAAGGCCATCAAACCATGGGTCAAATTCGGCATCAGCCCCTTTGGGGTGTGGCGCAACAAAAGGGATGACCCGGCCGGGTCAGCCACCCAGGCGGGGGTGACCAACTATGACCATCTGTATGCCGATATCAGGAAATGGCTGCAGCAGGGGTGGATAGACTATGTGACCCCCCAGATCTACTGGGAGATAGGCCATAAACTGGCCGACTTTGAGACCCTGTGCCAATGGTGGAATGACAATGTTTTCGGGCGGCAGCTGTATATAGGCCTGGCCCCCTATAAACTCGACAAGAATGCCCGGGAGAGCGCCTGGCGGAGTAACCACCAGTTGCCCGCACAGCTCAGGATGCTCCGGAAATACCCCAACATTTCGGGAAGCGTTTACTTCAGCAGCCGGCAGTTCAAACGGAACCTCTTCGGATTCCAGGACAGCCTGAAGCGCTATTATTACCGCTATCCCTCACTGACGCCCCCCCTGAACTGGATGAAACTGATCAAACCCAACCCTCCCCAAAAGCTGAAAACCTCGGGGCGCAGGGTCAGGTGGGAGGCCCCCGGGAGCACCTCAGTGGTGTCCATTCCCCCCCGCTATATCGTATACGTGACGCCTCCCGGAGCCCCCTTCGATCATCAGATCTCCACCATCGCCGCCTATACCGGCGATACCCACGCCCAACTGCATCGTCAGGGCAAAAGAAAACGGACTTTTGAGGTCAGGGTCGCCACCCTCGACCGGTACAACAACGAAAGCATTACCGCTGGTCCGGTCAGGATCAAACTGTGATTACCATTCCATACCTGACAATCCTGCCATCATGAGCGAAAACAAGTTCATCACCGATGAAGAGCTGAAGAAATACGGCACCACGTGGTCGCTGTCGGCACGCGCCAGGGCACTGGTCAACCAGCAGAAAGCCACCTGGCAGAATGCCGGCGACCATTACCGCTCGTTGAGGAAGGTGCAGACCAGGGAGATCAGTTTCGGTCATTTCAGGATTCTTCTCCAGTTCAATCCCGGAAGGATCCGCTCTTCGGCTGCCAATACCTCGACGGCCGCCATTGATGCCCGCCCCTGTTTTCTCTGTGCCGCCAACCTCCCGGAAGAACAAAAGGGAATTCCCTATCCCGGGGGTTTTGTGATCCTTGCCAATCCCTTTCCCATCTTCAATGTTCATCTCACCATTCCTTCCCTGAGCCACACACCCCAGTTACTGGAGGGAAGGATCGGTGATCTGCTGCGCCTCACGCGCGACCTGCGGGAGTTCACCCTTTTTTACAACGGGCCGCAATGCGGGGCTTCCGCCCCCGATCATTTTCACTTTCAGGCCGGAATTCGCGACACCCTTCCCGTGGAGGAAGAACTTGCCGGACTGTTGCAGCATCACGCCACCATTCTCAGGAATGACGGTACTCTGCTGATGGCTGCCGTGGTGGGGTACCTCCGGCAGTTCCTCCTGCTGCGTTCCGGCGATGAAAGACTTCTGGAAGATATGCTCTCCCGGGCCATCGCCCTCCTTCCCGAAAACGGAGGCGAGGAGCCCATGCTGAACCTGTTGGCCTGGTTTCAGGAGGGGGAATGGAATCTTCTGATTTTCCCGCGGGCCCTCCAGCGTCCCTGGCAATACTTCGCGGAAGAAGGGGAAAAAATCGTGGTCAGTCCCGCAGCCGTAGAACTCGGCGGCGTGGTGGTCCTCCCCCGGGAAGAAGACTTTCACAAAGTCACGGCGGCCGACCTCGGGTCGGTATTTTCCCAGGTATCACTTTCCACGGAAGAGTTCAGAAAATGGACAGATAAGCTGACCGCATTTTCACTACCTTAGCAGCCATAACCAGAAAAATAACCTCTGCTGAAATGACCATGCACGATTACGCACCAACCATGATGATTAACCACATGGTCATTACATGTGTTTCACGGAATGAACCATTACAACGTAATAATTTAAACACATGAAATGAAGAAACAACCCGTCCTGAATGTCGGGATCATGGCTGAAAGCCGTGTCACCTTCACCCTGGAAACCAGCTATCACCTCAGGCGCACCCTTCTCGAACAGGGAGAGTATACCATAGAAATGAAGGGAGGAAAGATGATTTTTCAGGGGAACGACGTCATGGTCATCTCCGAAGAGCAGATTGTGCTTCTTCCGGTCTTCAGAACCAACTCCTTTCTGCTGAGAGGGGTGACCATCGGAATCCGGTTTCACTGGGAGAAGAAGGAGGACCAGCGGTTCACGGGAGGGCTCCGTTTTGTTCCGGAAGGCGACAAGGTCAGGGTGATCAATACCGTCCATCTTGAAGACTACCTCAAAAGCGTGATTTCGAGTGAGATGAGCGCCACCAGCTCCCCTGAGCTGCTGAAGGCCCATGCCGTGATTTCCCGGAGCTGGCTGCTGGCGCAGATGGAGAAGAAACAGAAACTCTCGGCCTCGGGCAGGGATTATGACAAAAACCAGGTGACCGGGGAGGAGATCGTCAGGTGGTATGACCGCGAAGACCATACCACCTTCGACGTGTGTGCCGACGACCACTGCCAGCGTTACCAGGGCATCACCAGGATCATTACCGGGGAAGCCCTGACGGCTGTCGAGGCAACCACGGGAGAGGTGCTCACCACCGGCGGGGAGGTCTGCGACACCCGCTTTTCCAAGTGCTGCGGGGGCATCTCCGAAAGCTTCGAATATGTATGGGAACCGGAAGCCAAGAGTTACCTGACCGCCGTCAGCGACAGGGCTCCCCTGGGTAAAGGTCCGGTCCGCGATCTCCGCAATGAGGAGGAGGCCACCGCCTGGATCCTGGGTTCCCCCGAAGCGTTTTGCCATACCTCCGACAAAAAGGTGCTCACCCAGGTGCTTCCCGATTACGACCAGAAAACCAAGGATTTTTTCAGATGGAAGGTGGAATATTCGTGTGATGAGCTGTCGGCCCTCGTCAGGGAGAAATCGGGGATGGACTTCGGGGAGATTCTCCGCCTTGAGCCTCTGGAACGGGGATTCTCGGGCCGTATTATCAGGCTGAAGATCACCGGAACCCGCAAAACCATGACCGTGGGCAAAGAACTGGAGATCCGCAAATGGCTCTCCCCCAGCCACCTCTACAGCTCGGCCTTTGTCGTGAATTATGAGGGCCGGGAAGGAGAAATTCCGGAGAAGGTGATCCTGCGGGGCGCCGGATGGGGCCATGGCGTGGGTCTGTGCCAGATCGGGGCTGCCGTCATGGGCGAAAACGGATATTCCTACCGGCAGATCCTCCGGCACTATTTCCGCGACACCCAGCTGACCAACCTGTATAAAGAGTAGTGCGCTTGCCTGCATGAGCCATGATAACATAATTAATTTACACAGATGAAGAAAGTCACCAGCAGGAACCCGTGGGCGTGGATTCCCACCCTCTATTTTGCTGAAGGAATTCCCTACATCGCCGTGATGACGATTTCGGTGATCATGTACAAGCGGCTGGGGATTTCGAATGCCGACATTGCCCTGTACACCAGCTGGCTCTATCTGCCCTGGGTCATCAAACCCTTCTGGAGCCCCTTTGTCGATATTCTGAAAACCAAGCGGTGGTGGATCCTGGTGATGCAGTTGTTCATAGGGGCCGGACTGGCCGGAGTGGCCTTTTTCATTCCGGCGCCGTTTTTCTTCAGGGCCACACTGGCCGTTTTCTGGTTGGTAGCCTTCAGCTCCGCCACCCATGACATTGCCGCCGACGGTTTTTACATGCTGGCCCTCGATTCCCATCACCAGGCCCTGTACGTGGGCATCCGCAGCACTTTTTACCGTATCGCCTCCATCATGGGGCAGGGCGTGCTGATTATTGTCGCCGGTTTCCTGGAATCCCACACCGGTTTGGAACCGTTGAAGCTCGAGGTGGAAGCCGGACCGGCGAAAGCCGCCATGGTGGCCGGGGTCAGGGAGACCCCCACCGGCGACCCCGCCACCGGGGACACCTATTTCATGGCCTGGCCCCAAACGGTGCAGATGAACACCGCGACGATTCCCGGCGACAGCGCAGCACGCATCAAGGCCTTTGCCCGCGAACAAAACCGACAGAACGGCTTTGTGACGGTGGCCGAAAACAATGCCCTGAATAAGGAAAGTGAAAAGGGATCCTTGTGGACAGCCCATATTTCGGGACCCCTGGGCTCCTGGATTCGTCGTCATTTCGGGGAAAAAAGGGAAGTCATCGCCGAAGGGGCCACCGCCGGAAATACGACCCTGGTGGAGATTCGCCTCAGCCGGCCGCCTGACCCCGGAGAGACGCACGTTCTGGTGCTTCACCCCGAAAAAGGAGATAAAAGCATCGCCCTGGCCGGCGATGACCGGCTGGTGTTCACCCGTGAAAACTGGGACAAACCCGCCTGGGTGGTGATCCAGGCCGACCCGAAACTCGACAGGGATAGTAATATTACCCTCAGGGGAACCTCCGGGAATATCCCCCTGGCCTGGTCTATCACCTTCTTTATCATGGCCGGACTCTTCATCGCCTTCTTCCTGTATCACCGCTTTGCCCTCCCCTACCCGGTCTCCGACAAACCCGCGGCAGAGGCCACGGCCAAAAATATCGTCAGGGAGTTTCTCACGGCCTTCTCCACTTTTTTCCGGAAAAAACAGGTGGCTGCCGGCATCTTCTTTATGCTCACCTTCCGTTTTGCCGAAGCCCAGCTGCTCAAGCTGGTCACTCCTTTTCTCCTCGATCCCGGAGAGGTGGGAGGCATGGGCCTTACCACCGGCGAAGTGGGACTCGTCTACGGCACCGTCGGCATCCTGAGTCTTACCATCGGGGGAATCATCGGAGGCATCGTGGCCGCCCGGGGAGGCCTGAAAAAATGGCTCTGGCCCATGGCCCTGAGCATGATCCTCACCAGTGTCACCTTCCTTTATTTGGCCTATACCCTGCCCGACAGCCTGCTGGTCATCAACCTGTGCGTCGGACTGGAACAATTCGGCTACGGCTTCGGATTCACGGCCTACATGCTGTACATGATCCATTACGCCGAAGGAGAGTTCAAAACGTCACACTATGCCATCTGTACCGCCTTTATGGCCCTGGGAATGATGATCCCGGGGATGTTCGCCGGATGGCTCCAGGAACAACTGGGATACCGCCACTTCTTCCTCTGGGTGATGATATGCAGCATCATTCCCCTGATCGCCACCTCCCTGCTGAAAATCGACCCTGCCTTCGGAAAGAAACAACCTGAAACGGCAGCTTAACATTTTCCGGGGTGAACTATCGGCCCCTGTCGCTGTTGTATGATAAAAATGGTTTATTTTACACCTGAATTTTTAAAATTTTGCTTTTATGAAACATTTCAGCACCCTTCTGGCCGCGCTGCTCCTGATGGCATTCTCGCCGGTGAACGGACAGGAGACTTACAAAGAAGTAAAACCCAAAATCGACAATGCGGCCTATCAGGCAGGAGATTTCTACCCCACGAAGATCTATCCTGAAAAGGTAAAAGGGAAAAGGCCCAAAAACATCATTCTGCTGATTGGTGACGGCATGGGTGTCGACCACGTGTTTGCAGGAATGACCGCCAACGGGGGAAAACTGTTTCTTGACAATTTCCGGCACCTGGGCTATTCAAGGACCCAGTCGGCCGATAAATATATCACCGACTCGGCTGCCGGGGGAACCGCCCTGGCCACGGGCGTGCGCACTTACAACGGGGCCATTTCCGTCGATATGAACCGCAAACCTTTGAAGACCATCCTGGAAGATGCCGAAGATAAAAAACTGGCCACCGGCCTGGTGTCCACCTCAGCGGTCACCCATGCCACCCCGGCCTCCTTCATCGCCCACCAGGGAGCCAGGTCCAGTTATGAGGCCATCGCCGCCGACTTCCTGAAAACCGACATCGACGTCTTTATAGGCGGGGGATACAAGCATTTTTCAGACCGCGAAGATGGCCGTAACCTGATAGAAGAGCTGGAAAAGAACGGATACCAGGTGCTGCAGGATATGAACGCCATCGTTCAGGTCAAAAGCGGCAAACTGGCAGGCTTGACGGCTCCCGAGCACAACGGACGCCTGGCAGAAAGAGGCAGCAACATGCTTCCCCAGGCAGTCAGGACAGCCGTCAACATCCTCTCCAACAACAAAAAAGGCTTTTTCCTCATGGTGGAAGGGTCCATGATCGACTGGGGCGGCCATGCCGGCAATACGGTTTATGTGGTCGAGGAGATGCTCGACTTTGACCGTGCCGTCGGTGAAGCCCTGGATTTCGCCGCCCGCAACCGCGAAACCCTCGTCATTGTCACCGCCGACCATGAAACCGGAGGAATGAGCATCACCAACGGAAACATGCACACCGGCATGGTGCAGGGGAGTTTTACCTCAGGTGACCATACGTCGGTCATGGTTCCCCTGTTTGCCTGGGGCCCCGGAGCCGCAGAATTCATGGGAATCATGGACAATACCGACGTCCACAAAAAAATGAAGAAACTCCTGCTCAAATAGCCGCTGATGCTCGAAAAATGGTCGTTGGGGTATGAACTGCTCAGGCTGTATGTGAAGCTGGGATACTGGCTTTTTCACCGCGAAATGGTCATCACGGGAAAAGAGAATATCCCCGCCGGCAAACCCGTCATTTTTGCACCCAACCATCCCAATGCCCTCAACGATGACCTGAGTGTCTCCATTGCCATCCCCCACCAGACCGTGTGGCTGGGGCGCGCCAGCCTTTTCAATTCGTCATGGGCCAGGCCCTTTCTGCGATTCATTAAGATTGTCCCGGTATTCCGGATCCGCGATGGCAAGGAATCCCTCAAAGGTAACGAGGAGTCCTTTGCCATTGCCGTGAAGATTCTACAGCATAACCGTGCCCTGGGACTATACCCCGAGGCCGCCCACTCCCTTGACCGGCAAATGATCCCCCATAAAAAGGGGATTCCCCGGATTGTCTTCCTGGCCGGCGACATGACCCACGACACCCTCGATATCCAAATCGTGCCGGTGGGACTCTATTACGACAACCTTCAGAATTTCGGACGCCGCCTGCTGGTCAGCTTCGGGAAACCCCTGTCCGCCAAAGACTACTACCCTCTATACCGCCAAAATCCCCGTCAGGCCACCCTCAGGCTCCGCGATGACCTGAACCAGGCCATCGTGCCCCTGACCCTCAACTACGAAACGACCAGTCACTTCGGGGGCTTTGAGGCGGTCAGGAAGATTGCTGCCCCCGGCGTCGCACTCAGGATGGGACTTCCCGGCAACCTGCCGGGTAAGGTGGAAGCTGAACGTGTGGTGGCTGCCCGCCTGGGCGTCCTGGAAAAGAGAGATCCCGAAGAAGCTTCACAACTGGCCGGAAAGGCCACATCCCTGATCCACGACCTGAAGACCCGGGGCCTCAGAAGCTGGCTGATCGATACCGGTGAGGAAAAAACAACGACCGCACTGCTCCACTCCCTGGGACTCCTCATCACCCTCCCCCTGTTTCTCTTCGGGGGGTTGTTCAGTATCATCCCCTTTGCCGGACTGGGAGCCGTGGTCAGAAAAAAGGCGAGCGACCCCATCTGGTTCAGCACCTTCACCTTTGGTATGGGTATCGTGGTCTTTCCCCTCTTTTACCTTCTGGAATTGCTGCTGGTTTCTCCCCTTCTGCCCTCCTGGCCCCTGAGGATCCTCTTCCTGGCGTCACTGCCCCTGGCGGGGAAAATAGCCTTTGCATGGTACATCAATGCGTTGAAAACGGCAGGCCGATGGCGCTGGCTGCGCATAAAACGGCGTCACCCCGACCTGTATGCCTCCTTCCATGCCCGTAAAAACGAAATCATTCAGAAGGTGGTGAATCCTTAGAGCTTCCCCCGGCAGAGCTCTGACTATCTTTTCCTGCCACGGCCTGCCGGTCCGGATTTCGGGGACCTGGCAGATTTCGGGGAATTTGGGGATTTCGGGGAGTTTGGGGAATTCATGCCCGGGCGCCTCTTCTTCACGTGAAAAGCCCCCTTGAAAGTGGGATCATCGACCTTCCGTTGCCGGTCCACTTCCCTTTTTTGTACCTGCCGCTCTTCGAAAGCGGTCTCGGTCACCATGACCCCCTCAGGCATTTCCGCCACGGGGATTTCCATGCGGATCATCTTTTCGATATGCTTCAGGTGCCACACCTCGTCGGGAGTCACCAGCGTAATGGCGGTGCCCCGGTGACCGGCTCTCGCCGTTCTGCCGATCCGGTGAATATAATCCTCATAGTGAGGGGGAATATCAAAATTGATGACATGGGAAACCAGGGTGGCATCCAAACCGCGGGCCGACAGGTCGGTGGTGATCAGAATACGCACCTCTCCCTCCTTGAACGCCCTGATGGCGTTCAACCGGGTCGACTGTCCCTTGTCGCTGTGCATGATCCGTTTTTCCCCTTCCGTCTTCCTCTTAATAACCTTATAGACTGCATCGGCTGAGGATTTGGTCTTGACAAACAAAATCACCCGGTTAAAGTCGGCCCCATCTTCCAGCAAATGACGGATCAGGATCAGTTTGGTCTCGAAATTGGGGACCCTGTAAACCATCTGTTTCACCAGTTCGACAGGTGTCGCGGAAGGGGCAACCTCCACTCTTTCAAAATGGTCGAGAAACTCCTCGGCCATCCTCTCCACCTTTTCGGGAAAGGTGGCGCTGAAAAGGAGGTTCTGCCGGCGCGGGGGGATGATTTCAAAGAGCTGCTCCAACTGGGGCATAAACCCCATGTCGAGCATCCGGTCGGCCTCATCGATCACCAGGAATTTCACCTTCCTGAAGGAGACGGCGTTGGCCTGGTACAAATCCCACAACCTTCCCGGGGTGGCCACCAGAATATCGGTACCTGGTTCCAGAAGGGCCGCATGGCGGGTCCACCCCACCCCTCCGTAAACCGCAACATGCCTGAGATCTGAAAAAGTGGTCAGCTCGGCAATATCATCCCCCACCTGAACCGACAACTCCCGGGTGGGCACCAGCACGATACAGCGGGGTTCCGTCCCTTCGGCCTTCACCAGCCGGGTAAGCAACGGCAACAGGTATGCCGCCGTCTTCCCGGTACCCGTTTGGGCAATCCCCACCACATTAACACCCGAGTTGATCACCGGAATGGCCAGCTCCTGCACGGGAGTAGGCTCTGTAAAACCTATCTCCTCCAAAGCTTTCAGCAACGAACGGCCCACTTTCAGCTCTTCAAAACTCTTTCCCATGCCACAAAGATAGACCATTCAGGACAATATCCTTTGCCGGCTCACCCCATTTCCTTCAAACAGAGAACCATTGAAGCTCACCGTGGCAGAGACGGCGGGGAATCCGATTCCGTCAGGGCCTTCCTTAGTACGTTATTCACTTATCCCATGGCAGAGACGGCGGGGAAACGAATCCCGGTAAACCGGGATGAGTTCGACGGGTTCCAGCACGGGAGCAGCCATAAGCAGTGAACAGGCCATCATGCTTAACTGACACGGATAAAGGATGCAGTCAATGCACTCGCCGGAATTCACGATTACCTTAGCCGGTAACGGTTGCCCGGAAGGGAGAGGACCACACCCTTGCACTCGAGGTCCAGCAACAAGGCAGATATCTTGCTAACGGGCCATTCCAGGGTGCTTGCCAGGCTGTCCACAGAGGTTTTCTCCTCCCTGCTGAGGAGGCCGGTGACTTTTTCCTCCTCGCCGGTGAGTTCCGTAAACAGCAGTTGCTGCACGGGTTCCTGCTTTTCCACGGGGGGATCCCACATCAGGGCATATTCCAGATCTTCGGCATTTTCGATCATTACGGCCAGATTTTTCTTTATCAGGAAGTTGCACCCTTTTGAATGGGAGTCGTTGGCCCTGCCGGGGAATGCGCACACGTCATGGTGGTAGGAATCGGCGATATCGGCGGTAATCAGGGCGCCTCCTTTCTCACCCGACTCCACGACCACGGTGGCGTCGCTCAGACCGGCAATCAGCCGGTTACGACGGATGAAATTGGGAGGATCGAGCCTGGTCTTGCTTGGGAAATCGGTAAGCAGACCTCCCGTTTCCCTCATTTTTTCGGCGGTGCGGGCATGTTCCGAAGGATAGAGCATGTCGAGGCCGTGGGCCAGAACCCCCACAGTGGGGACCCCGTACTTCAGGGAGGAGCTGTGGGCCTGGATATCGATGCCGTAGGCCAGTCCGCTCACGACCAGCAGGTCGTAGCCCCTGCCTGCCAGATCCCTGATCAGCTCCTCGCACATCTGGCGGCCGTAAGCCGTGGCACGGCGGGTTCCCACAATGCTGATGATTTTCCCGGCATCCAGATTGCCGTTTCCGCGGAAGTAGAACAACACGGGAGCGTCGGCACACTGGAGAAAGCGCCGGGGATAGCCCTCGTCAAGGTAAAAAAAGACCCTGACCTCATTTTTATCCGCGAAAATGAGCTCTTCCGCCGCCCTTCCGAGGGTGTTGCTCTCCCTGATACTGCGGGCATGGACCTCCCCGATTCCCGGAATCTTCATCAGCGCGTGCTCTGACTCCCGGAAAATTCCTTCCACGCTGCCGACATGGGTGATGAGGGTGCGGGCCAGGACACCGCCGATGCCGGGGACCATCGACAGGGCTACCTTATAGAGTAAAGCGTCTTCACTCATAGGCGGGGGTTTGTTTATATTCAGCGCTTCAGCGCTATCTTCAGCTCCGATTCCATCTGCTGCCGCTCTTCACGGGTCACCGCCGCCAGACTGACAGGGTCGTACTCGGCAATTCCCCGTTTGGTCCTGACCACCAGGATCAGGTCCTGCACCAACCCGAAGAGCGAATTCTCAAAACGGTAGTCGTAAAAAGTGGCCAGGGGGAATTCGATGGAGTGGTATTCCCTTTTGCCAAACCGGGCCACGGAATAGTAACGAAGGGTCAGTTTTCCGCCATCGGTTTCCAGCCTGACATACTGCACGTCAATGGCCTGGAAGACCACAAACCACACCACGACAGCGGCAGCAGCCACAAAACCGGCCACATCCTTTCCGGTGAGAAAAAACAAAAGCGACCCCAGGGCCAGAAGGCCAGCACCGGTGTAAAAGAGTCGATTGATCCTTTTTATTCTTCCTGAATTCTCTGTAACCATTTTCTGAATATGACCGGAGGTGATGCCGGGGTTTTGTAAAGTTTGTAACTTTAGCGCAATTTACGACGGAGGAATGGAAAATTCAAGCACCACCACAGAAATAATTTTCACCAGCCGCCTTGAGGAGGAGTTGGGACGCCTGATTGCCGGATACCCCGACAACAGGATCTTTGTGGCTACCGAGAGCAACGTCAAAAGACTCTGGCTTCACGACCATCCCTTTTTACAGAGTTACCCCGGGGTGGTCATCCCCGCCGGGGAAGAGCATAAACAGTTGACCTCGGTAACCGCCATCTGGAACTTTCTTACGGACAGCGGAGCCGACCGCAAATCGCTGCTGGTCAACATCGGGGGCGGGATGCTCACTGACCTTGCCGGCTTTGCCGCCTCCACTTTCAAGAGGGGCATCGCCTTCATCAATATTCCCACGACCCTGCTCTCCCAGGTCGACGCTTCCGTCGGGGGAAAGACAGGCTTCAACTTACGGGGCCTGAAAAACGAAATCGGCACCTTCACAGAGCCCCGGGCGGTATTGATCGATCCCCGGTTTCTGGGCACCCTCGACAGGGAAAATTTCCTTTCGGGGTATGCCGAGATGATCAAACACGGCTTGATTGCCCATCCCGGGCATTTGCAGGATCTGGAGGCTTACGACACGGAAAAGGTGGATCCCGGGCGTCTTCTGCCCATCATCCGTCAGTCGGTGGAAATAAAAAACAATTTTGTCGTCAGGGATCCCCGGGAGAACGGAATCCGCAAGGCCCTCAACTTTGGGCATACCACCGGGCATGCCATTGAAAGCCTGGTGATGGAGCAGGGCAAGCCGCTCCTCCATGGCTTTGCCGTGGCCTGGGGAATGATCGCCGAACTCTTTCTTTCGACCCGGGTCTGCGGATTTCCGGAAACGGAGACCCACCGCATCTCACAATGGATCAGCCACCTCTTCGGGAAATTCCCCCTGTCGCCCGGTCACTTCGAACAACTCATCACCCTGATGGGCCACGATAAGAAAAACGAAGCCGGAGGGATCAACTTCACCCTGATATCGGCTCCCGGACTGATAGAAATCGACAAATACTGCGGCAGGGAGGAGATCCTGGATGCCCTGGCCTATCTTAACACTTTCTGAAAATAAAGCCATGACCACAGGAAACACCCTTTTCCGGATCGAAGCGCCCCCCGCAGAAATTACGGGAAGCATCGCCCTTCCCTCCTCCAAAAGCATCAGCAACCGCATGCTGATCATCAATGCCCTGGCATTCAGCCCCTTTAAAATCGACAACCTGAGCGACAGCGACGACACCAGGGTCCTGGCATCCATCCTGCAGTCCAACGACGCCTCTTTTGATGTGGGGCATGCCGGTACGGCCATGCGGTTTCTTACGGCTTTCCTGGCCAGGACTGCCGGAATATGGGAACTCACAGGATCTGACAGGATGCAGCAACGTCCCATCGCCATTCTCGTCGATGCCCTGCGGAAACTGGGGGCCCTGATCGAATATCCCGGAAAAGAGGGATTTCCCCCTCTGAAAATTTACGGATCCCACCTCAGGGGTGGTCTCCTCGACATGGACGGCAGCGTTTCCAGCCAGTACATCTCAGCCCTGCTGATGATCGCTCCCACTTTGGAAGGAGGGTTAACGCTCCGCCTGAAAAACAAAATCACCTCACGTAGCTATATAGAACTGACCCTCAAATTACTGGAACAGGCGGGCATCCGTTCCCTCATGAAAAACAACGAGATCAGGATCCCCGAACAGCCCTTCCTGCCCTCAGAATACCTGGTGGAATCTGATTGGTCAGCAGCATCGTACTGGTATGAAATCCTGGCCTTATCAGGTTCCGGGGAACTGGAGCTGATGAACCTCCGGCTGTCGGGATTGCAGGGCGATGAATCCATTGCCCACTGGTTTGAGGCCTTCGGCATCGTGACCCGAAGCACGGAAAAAGGGGTGGTCATCTCGCGGAAGCAGGAACTCCGTCCCTCCCGGCTATTCCTCAGCTTCCATGAAAACCCCGACGTGGGCCAAACCATGGCCGCCCTGTGCGTAGCCCTGGGAATTCCCTTCCACTTCACGGGACTGGAGACCCTGCGCATCAAGGAGACCGACCGCATCGCCGCCCTGCAGCACGAATTGCTGAAATTCGGGGCCACCCTCACCGAACCGCGGCCGGGGGAGCTGAAATGGGATGGAAAGAAGAATTTCCCGGGGTCTGAAGAGGAGCCCGTCATCGAGACCTATAACGACCACCGCATGGCCATGGCCTTCGCCCCCATGGCTCTGGCGGGTAAGCCGGTCATCATCAGGAACCCGGCGGTAGTCACCAAATCCTATCCGGGTTTCTGGGACGACCTCGGCCTGGTGGGCTTCACCGTGGCCTGAGGTCGCGGTTGTCCTCTGTGGTCAGAGTTTGATAAATATCTTCTTCCGGTAAAGGAAGAGGGCAGGGATAAAGAGGAAGCCAATATAGAGCAGGGCATACAGGAGGCTGGCAAACTTGGGTGCCGATCCCAGGGCCGCCAGAAAATCCATGAAATGCCCCTTCAGGGATGCTCCCCCAAACTGAATCCCACCGAAGACATATCCCAACAATCCGGCCAGGACATACACGCTAATGGCGTTGGAACCGAAGATCACCCACGGATGGGCGTACTTTTTATATCCGAGGTGGTCGACCAGGAAAAGACTTGCCGCCAGGGTCATGGAGGCCAGTCCCGAGGTGGCCATGACGAATGAGCTGGTCCACAGTGCCTTGTTGAGCGGGAAATGCCAGCTCCACACCACTCCCAGGGTAGCCGCCAGGAAGCCTGCCGTGAAGAGCCAGATGATTTTCTGCTCCATGGTTTTTTTGCTGACAATCAGGGTTCCTGCCAGCATGCCGGTAATTCCCGAGGCGATGGCCGGAAGGGTGCTGAAGAATCCCTCGGGATCCCAGGTTTCGCGGTAGAGCCTTCCGGGGGTCAGATAGGTATCGATCCATGCGGCCAGGTTAATCCCCGGTTCCAGCACGGCACGCCCTTGCCCGGGAGTGGGGATGAACATCATCGCCAGCCAGTATCCCACCAGGATCACGGCAGCCACGATGGCCTGTTTTTTCCAGCGCAGGTTCAGGAAAAGCACCGCACATACCCCGAAAACAATGGCGATACGCTGCAACACCCCGGCGACCCGCAACTCCCCGAAATCGAAACGGGGATAAAGGGCAAGAAATATGCCCACGGCAAAAATCTTCACCGACCGCCATAGAATCTTGAGGTACATCTCCCTCCTGGGCAAACCGGCCGCCACCCTTTTGGTATAGGCCAGGGCTATGGAAACCCCGACAATAAAGATGAAAAAGGGAAAAATCAGGTCGGTGGGGGTAATCCCGTTCCAGGGTTTGTGCAACAGGGGAGCATACACATGGCTCCAGCTTCCGGGATTGTTCACCATGATCATGGCAGCAATGGTAAACCCGCGAAAAGCATCCAGCGAAATCAGCCTCTCATTTTGTTTCATAAATCCGGTTTTATTAACCGCGACAATTTGTTCGGTTCAATTATCTTTGTGGAAATTAGTTAGCCAATCTAAATATTTTTCCGTTATGAAAAAAATAACTGCTCTGCTTTTTTTTGGGGTCATCATCATGCTTCTGACAAGATGCACCAATGACCACTATCCCTCAGGTGATCAGCTGGCGGTCAGCTGGAGAGTGATCAGCAACGAACTTGCCGACCAACCGGCGGTGAGGAGTGTTTTCACGCTCCAGAACAACAGTACCTTCACCCTCAACAGTTCGAACTGGGCTCTTTTCTACAACCAAACCCCCCGTGAGGTCATAGGTACGGAAGGGAACGCACAGATTACCCGCCTCAGTGGCGATTGGTACAGGATGGCCCCCATCGAAGGTTTTATCCTCAAGCCGGGCGATAAAACTGAAATCGTTGTGGAATCTGCGGCCTGGCTGATCAAGGAGTCTGATGCCCCCCTGGGCCCCTATTTTGTCTTCTACGGAAAGGACGGCGGGGAAAAAGCCATTGTTGCCGCCTCTGACTACACCATTGAGCCTTTTACGACGCCTGAACAGATCAACCGTCACCGCAACGATGCCGAGCCCATTCCCACTCCGGAAGTCACCTACCGGAAAAACCTGCAGCTCACCGACCTGCCTGCTGAGTCGCTGCCTGCTCTGATTCCCACTCCCGTTTCCGCGAAGTTCTCAGGGAAAATGGCGGTTTTCAACAGTGTACCCGAAGTTCTTTACACGAAGGGACTGGAGCAGGAGGCCGCTTTCATTGCGGCCATGGTGAGCAAGCTGGCCGGCAACGCTGTAGCTCCCAAAGAAGCCGAAGAACCCAAGGCCAACGCCATCTTCCTCGGGCTGAAACCGATGACGGTCAACGGCGTCTCCGGTGAAGCCTACAGGTTGGAAATCAGGGAGGATCCCTCTATCCTCATCACTGGCAGTGATCCTGCCGGAGTATACTACGGAATGATGAGCCTGATGGCCCTGGTGCCCGGGGGAATGGGCGGCGCAGAATCGGGGCTTCCCGCAGTGATAATCGAAGACGCCCCCCGGTTGCCCCTGCGCAGCCTTCATATCGACGTGTCACGGAATTTCCAGAGCAAGGAAACCCTCATGAAAATGATCGATATCATGGCTTTTTACAAGCTGAACACCATGCAGCTCTATCTTGCGGAAGACGAGGGGTGGAGAATAGCCATCGAGGAACTCCCGGAACTGACGGAGGTCGCCTCACGCCGGGGTCATACCACCAAGGATGGCGTCGACATGCTTCATCCCTCCTATGGGTCAGGGCCTTTCCCCGATGCCGAAGGATCAACAGGCAGCGGTTTCTATTCCCGCGATGAATTTAAGGAAATCCTGAAGTATGCCCACCAACGCCATATCCGTATTCTTCCGACCATTAACTTCCCCGGCCATTCCAGGGGGGCCATCCGTGCCATGGAAGCCCGCTACCAGAAATTCATGAAGGAAGGGAACCGTGAAAAAGCCGACGAATTCAGGTTAATAGATCCTGATGACCAGTCGAAGTACAACTCAGCGCAGAATTATGACGACAATGTCGTTTGCGTGGCCCGGGAATCGGTATACAAGTTTTACTCCACCGTGGTCGACGACATCGTTGAGATGTATGCCGAAGCCGGGGTTCCCCTGGAGATTTTCCACACCGGGGGCGATGAAGTTCCCGAAGGGGTATGGACAGCCTCACCCATGTGCAGTCAGCTATTGGAGACCATGCCTGAGATCGGGGACCCCAAGAACCTGCAGAGCTATTTCCTGAAACGCGCCAGGGAAATCCTGACCGCCAAAAATTTAAAGACAGGGGGATGGGAAGAAGTCGCCCTGCTGAAGAATACAGAGGGCCGGTATGTTCCGAATCCCGCGTTTGCCGGTGGCGATGTGATTCCCTGGGCGTGGAACAACCTGGGACAGTGGGCCAACCTCTCCTACCGCCTGGCCAATGCCGGGTATCCCGTGGTGATGTGCGACGTTTCCAATTTTTACTTTGACTTCGCCTACAGCAAGGACCCAAAGGAGCCCGGACTCTACTGGGGAGGGTTCTGCGATGTCCGTAATGCCTGGCAGTTCGCCCCTTATAACTCCTTTATCACCAACCTGAGAAGCAGCATGGGCAGGGAGATCGTTCCCGAAACGGAATATGCCACACTGGAACGGCTGAAGCCGGAGGCGCGGAAAAATATCATGGGATTGCAGGCCCAGTTATGGGCTGAGGCCATCAGGGGCCCCAAAATGCTGGAGTACATTGCCTTGCCCAAGCTGATCGGTTTTGCCGAAACGGCCTGGGGAAAGGCACGTCCCTGGGAAAGCGAAGCCAACCCAGCGCGGCGGAAACAGATGATGGATGAAGGGTGGAACCAGTTTGCCAATGTTCTGGGAAAGCGTGAGCTGCCCCGTCTCAGCGGTCTCTTCGGGGGCTTCAACTACCGGATTCCCCCTCCGGGAGCCCTCCTTGAAGAGGGGATGCTGAAGGCCAATGTGGAATATCCCGGCCTGAAAATCCGGTACACCACCGATGGAAGTGAACCCGTGGCCCAATCCCCCCTCTTTACTGAACCGGTGCAGGTCAGCGGTGAGGTGCGGCTGAAAGCCTTTGATGCTGCCGGAAAGAGCAGCAGGATGATCGTGGTCGAAGCCGAGTAAGCCGGGGAATGAGCCAGGCATAAGCCAACCCGGGGATCATCCCGTCATCAGATTTCAGAGGAAGTGTACAGAAGTCCAGCGGAAGCACATGCCGGTGATGCCCTGCAGGAGCTGAAGTAAGAATCCGGCTTATCTCCGTTCTGAAAAGAATTGTTTCATGAGTGCCGAGCACTCGGGTTCCAGTACGCCCCCTGTGACTTCCGTCTTTGGATGGAGGGCCCGGGGGGCGTACTTCTGATAGCCCCTTTTTTCATCACGGGCCCCGAAAACCAAACGCCCCGCCTGGGCCCATCCCAACGCCCCGGCGCACATGACACACGGCTCCACAGTGACATACACGGTACACTGGTCCAGGTATTTCCCCCCCATCAGATTGGAGGCTGCCGTAATGGCCTGCATCTCGGCATGGGCCGTCACATCATTGAGCAGCTCGGTCAGGTTGTGGGCCCTGGCAATGGTTTTCCCTGCGGAAACCACCACCGCCCCAATGGGAACCTCACCCCGGTCAAAAGCCTCGCGGGCCTCCACAAGCGCCTTCCTCATGAAATATTCATCTTGCTGTAAGTCTGTCATTTCCTCAACGGTTTTGTTCTCTGTGTTTAATAATCCCTCAGGGCGACAGGCGTTAACGCCTCTTCCGGAAACCCTTAGGAAGCCCTACGGCAGGAGAGCTGCCTATAGGGGTGCCATTCTGAATCCCGGTTGGCAACCTTATTTTCCTGCCGGGTTAAAATTGCTAAAAATTGGCTATTTTCGCAACCTGTCTAAAATAATGAAGAGATGTACAGAACACATACTTGCGGAGAGCTGAGAGTGGAGAACTGCGGCACCGAAGTGACCCTGGCAGGGTGGGTACAACGGGTGCGCGACCTGGGGGCCATGACCTTCATCGACCTGCGTGACCGTTACGGTGTCACCCAGCTGGTCACCGATGAAAAAAGCACCCGGGAGGTGCGTGACCAGATCGCCCAGCTGGGCCGGGAATTCGTCATCCAGGCCACGGGAATCGTCAGGGAAAGAAGCAGCAAAAACAAAAATATCGTCACCGGTGATGTTGAGGTGGAACTGACTGCGGTAAGGGTGCTGAGTGCTTCTGCCATTCCGCCCTTCACCATCCAGAACGACACCGACGGAGGTGATGACCTGCGCATGAAATACCGCTACCTCGATCTGCGGCGCCCCATGGTGCAGCAAAACCTGTTCCTGCGCGCCCGTATGGCGCAGGCAACACGCAACTACCTGTCGGAAAAGGGATTCATTGAGGTGGAAACACCGGTCATGATAAAATCGACCCCCGAAGGAGCCCGTGACTTCGTGGTCCCCTCACGCATGAACCCCGGGGAGTTTTATGCCCTGCCCCAGTCGCCCCAGATTTTCAAACAGCTGCTGATGGTCGCCGGCTTCGACAAATATTTCCAGATTGTCAAATGTTTCCGCGATGAAGACCTGCGTGCCGACCGGCAGCCGGAATTCACCCAGATCGACTGCGAAATGTCGTTCGTGGAACAGGAAGACGTGCTGAACACCTTTGAAGGGCTGACCCGTCACCTGCTCCGCGAAATCCTGGGCGTCGAAACTGACCGGTTTCCCCGCATGCCCTATTCCGAAGCCATGAGCAGCTACGGCTCTGATAAACCCGATATCCGTTTCGGCATGAATCTGGTCGACCTGACTGCCAGTGTGAAAGGTAAAGGATTTCCCGTTTTTGACGGTGCCAGATACATCGGCGGGATTTGCGCCGAAGGGTGCGCTGACTATTCCCGTAAGCAGACCGACGAACTCACCGAATGGGTAAAACGGCCCCAGATCGGCGCCAAAGGGCTCATCACGGTAAGAATGAACGCCGACGGAACCATTCGTTCCTCCATAGACAAATATTTTGACCCCGAGGAGCTGAAGGACCTGGCCTTTCATTTCAGGGCCAAAGCGGGTGATCTCATCCTGATCATTCCCGGGGAAAGGGAGAAAACCCTGACGGCTTTGGGCAACCTGCGCCTGGAAATGGCGAATCGTATGGGTCTCCGCCCCAAAGGCACTTTCCAACCCCTGTGGGTAGTGGATTTTCCCCTGCTCGAGTGGAATGAGGAGAATGCACGGTGGTCGGCCATGCACCACCCCTTCACCTCTCCCAAACCTGAAGATATTCCAATGCTCGACAACGATCCCGGCAGAGTGAGGGCCAATGCCTACGACCTGGTGATCAACGGCGTGGAAATCGGTGGTGGGTCGGTGAGAATCTTTGATTCCGCCCTTCAGGCGAAAATGTTCAAGGTGTTGGGATTCACCCCGGAACAGGCGGAAGCCCAGTTTGGGTTCCTCATGAATGCCTTTAAATACGGCGCCCCCCCACATGCGGGCATCGCCTTTGGCTTCGACCGGTTAGTCTCCATGTTTGCCGCTTTGGATTCCATCCGGGATGTCATTGCCTTTCCGAAGAACAATTCGGGGCGTGATGTGATGAACGACTCCCCCGCCCCCATTGCCGAAGAACAGCTCAGAGAACTTAACCTGGTCATCAGGCTGGAAGAAAAGAAATAAATCCCGCGGCCTGATGCAGATATCCACCCTGGATAGACCCAAAAGGACAACCACCTGCAAGGCACATCCAAAAAAAAGCCGTCTCATTGCTGAGGCGGCTTTTTACTATATGCTCAATCGTGATTACAGATTTTCGGTTCTTCTCCTGGCGGAGTAGTTGATATGGAGGGCGGAAGCCCTGCGCAGCTCCTGTTTGATATCCTGTACGATCTGCATTTTTGTGTACTCATCAATCTTGAGGGAGGTCACCATCATGGGGACTTCAGCCTCATCCCTGGCCTGGCGTTCGACCACGATGTAGTCAACGATTTCGCTGACTTCAGCAAACTGGTCATTCAGCTGGACGCGCGGTTCGTTTCCGTACACCCGCTGGTACTGGGCATGGGGCACTCCCACATAGATGTAGCTCACCAGGGATTTTTTCTCCAGCTTGGTTAACTCCGTGGCATGCGGAAGGGTCTGCCTGACTTTCAGGGTGACTTCGCGCATGGTGGTGGTCACCATGAAGAAGAAGAGGAGCATAAACACAATATCGGGCAGTGAAGCTGTGGAAATGGGAGGCGTCTCCTTTTTTCCTTTTTTTCCAAATTTCTTCATACTAATTTCCTCCTACTTTTTTGGGTTCAGCTTCAGAAATACGCTGGGGATAGATTTCACGCACGGCGTCCTGTTCTTCTTTGGTAAGTTGTTCATACCGCTTGTTGAATTTGGCCAGTGCAGTCTCGTTCCTCAGATCATTGATGGCGCCGACGAGTTCATTCTGGACGGCAAGGTAGGTTCCGTACTGGGTTCCCAGGTCATTCTGCAGGGAGATCACTCCCTTTGAAATTTCCACCGGTCCGAAGAAGGCTACTTCCTTGATCTCCTTTTCGGGCAGGTTGTCCAGGTTATTGGGATTGGCCATGAATTCCTTGGCCTTCTCCCTGATTTCCCCCAGTTGCATCCATTCACCCTCCACCAAAATGTTGTTGTCCTTGTTCACCAGGACAATAAAGACGTTCCTTTCCTTGATGGGCGGGGTATCCTTATTTTCCACGTCTGGTGCCAAAGGAGGTAACCTTCTTTCCAACCCGCTGTCCACGTCCATGGTGGTGGTCACCATGAAGAAGATCAACAGAAGGAAGGCAATATCCGCGAGTGATGCGGATGGTATATCTGGTGTTTTCTTTGGCATAATTTCTATTTATTGCTGGTTAAAATAACAGCCCCGTTACTTGCTCCAAAGTTTGGAAACGGAGGCATACGCCACAGACAGAATGGCAAATCCCAGAAGGAGATAGGTGGTGATCAGCCCGGTATCGACCCATTTGGAAACGGAGGGGGTCAGGGTTTTGTTATCCACGAATTTCTGCACACCGGGGAACTGGGGAATCTCTCCTGATGAGAGGAGATAGGCAATCAGAACGACTGCCGCGATAAAGCCCACGCCTATAAGCATGCCTTTGGCAGATTTGAAGTCGGAGATCAGCTGGAACAGACCATAGACCAGGATGATACCGACTCCAAGGATCAACAGGGCATAGGTCCAGTATAGGTTATAATCAACCCACATGTTCATTTTGGGGTCACTGTCCACAGGACTGATATTGGTCATCAGCGAGACGAGCAAAATCACAGTAACTGCAACAATGGCCAGCAAAACGATAATTGGTAAACGACCGAGTTTATTCATAGCCTCTTACTTTTTGAGGTTGTGCTTAACGACCATGTCGATCAGGGAGATGGAGGAGTCTTCCATGTCACCGACGATTGTTTCAATTTTATTGGCCAGATAGTTATAGAAAATCTGGAGGATAATAGCCACGATAAGACCGAACACGGTGGTGATCAGAGCCACTTTGATACCGGCGGCCACCAGCGTGGGGCTGATGTCACCTGCCTGTTCGATAGAGTCGAAAGCAGCGATCATCCCGATAACGGTTCCCATAAACCCGAGCATAGGAGCCAGGGCGATGAAAAGGGCGATCCAGGTCAATCCTCTTTCGAGAAGGCCAGCCTGCACGCCGCCGTAGGAAACCACTGATTTTTCGACCACTTCGATGCCTTCGTCAGCCCTGTCAAGACCCTGATAGAAAATGCTGGCTACCGGTCCGCGGGTGTTGCGGCATACTTCCTTGGCAGCTTCGACACCACCGTTGCTGAGAGCGTCTTCCACCTTGGCAAGCAATTTCTTGGTATTGGAGGTGGCCATATTGAGGTAAATCACCCTTTCAATGGCAAAGGCAAGGCCTAAAATGAGACAGAGAAGAATGGAGGTCATAAATCCCGGGCCACCTTCGATGAATTTTTGTTTCAGGGCACTGTGAAGGGATTGACCTGCCTCAGCCTTGGCAGCAGCCTCTTCGATGGGATCGGCAGTTAAAGCCTCAGCAGGTGCTGCAGCGGCTGCACTGTCTACCGCCGTTGTAGTGGCTGCCGGCTCATCCTGGGCAACAACAGAGTTTGATGCCACAAAAAGAAGCATCCCGAATACTGCAATCAACGCAAATAGTTTTTTCATAATTGTTTTGAATTTAATTAATAATCTCCTTGATTTTTGTTGTTATAATTTTTGACCCAAATTTATAATATCATTAACATTAATCAAAAGCAGGAGCCATTTTTTTCTGATTTCCGCCGAGAAATTTCTGATTTGAAAGGAACGCAGTGCTCTCCGCCCTGTCAGCGAAGCAACGTTTCCATCCTGAATTTTCCTGACCTGAGACAAAAACGGAGGTTTTGGTTTCAGCAAGCGAGTAATATAAAAAGGGAAAACCACCGCTTAAATAGAAGATCGTCTGGTTTAGGATAAAAAACTTTGCGCAAAGAACACTTTGCGGAGAAGGGGGGATTCGAACCCCCGGTTCCCTTTAGAGGAACACACGCTTTCCAGGCGTGCCAAATAAACCACTCTTGCACCTCTCCAATATCAAGCCTTCCGGTTTGAGGGGCGAAAAATACGAAATAATTTCAAATTAAAACAGCACCTCGCGAATTTCCCCGCTCAGACTTTTTTGGAGGGTGCTTACCACCTCTTCTTGTGTGAGGCCCTGTCCCAGCAGGAACATGAGCTTGGTCACCGCGGCTTCGGTGGTCATGTCGTTTCCGCTGACCACCCCGGCTCTGAGCAATTCCAGGCTGGTTTCGTATTGTCCCATCTGCACACTGCCGCCCTGGCACTGGGAGACATTCAGGATGATGATGTTGCGGCGGATAGCCCTGCGGATGGCGTTGATCAGCCACCTTGACGTGGGAACATTCCCCGAGCCATAAGACTCCAGCACCACTCCTTTGAGGCCCTCCATGCCCAGCACCGGTTCCACCACGTTACGGCTGATCCCGGGAAACATCTTCAGGATGAATACATGGTCGTCGAAACCCCTCTGCACCTTCAGGGGGCCTGCATTCCCGGGAACACGGATGAATTCACTGTTATAGCGGATGTCGACCCCGGCGGTGGCCAGGGGTGGATAGTTTTCAGAGAAAAAGGCGCTGAAGTTCTCGGAATCGCGTTTCACGGCACGGTTGCCCCGGAAGAGGTTAAAGTCAAAGTAGATGCATACTTCCGGGACCATGGCCTGTCCATTCTTCCGGGCGGCGGCAATTTCCACGGCGGTGATCAGGTTTTCCTTGCCGTCGGTGCGGATGGTCCCGATGGGCAGCTGGGACCCCGTCAATATGATAGGCTTGCCGAGGTTGACAAACATATAACTGAGGGCCGAGGCGGTATAGGCCATGGTGTCGGTACCATGGAGAATCACAAATCCGTCATACTGGCTGTAATTGCGCTGTATGGTCAGGGCGATCTTTTCCCAAATCCCGGGGGTGACATTCGAAGAGTCGATCGGGGGATTGAAAGCCACCGAGCGTATCCGGTATCCGAACTTTCTGAGTTCAGGCACCTCATCCTGAATCTGGTCGAATCTGACGGGGGCCAGGGTTCCCGTGACCGGGTGCTGGGCCATGCCGATGGTCCCCCCGGTATAAATGATCAGCACTGACGGCTCCTGACTGATGGGTGGATTCATATCGTTGAGTTTAGTCTTCTCCGGTCGCCCGGAATCGGG
Organism: uncultured Prolixibacteraceae bacterium; assembly: GCA_964461455.1. Lineage (GTDB taxonomy): Bacteria > Bacteroidota > Bacteroidia > Bacteroidales > Prolixibacteraceae > UBA1413. The sequence goes on from CAYWUJ010000003.1 coordinate 94,385, forward strand.
TTTTGTGCGTAAAGATAGTGACCTTAGGTAAACAAACGGAAATCAGGGCTGTGGAATTCGGTGGATTCAGATGCCGAAGAGTTTCATGGCGTTGGCCGAGGTGATACCGGCCACTTCATCGGGCGATATTCCCGTCAGGGAGGCTACCATACCGGCGATGTGAACCAGATAGGCGCTCTCGTTCCTGCGGCCTCTGAAGGGCACGGGACTCAGCCAGGGAGCATCGGTTTCCAGAACCAGGGAACCGGCTCCCACTTTCTGCACCACCTGCGCCAGGGTGTTGTTCCTGAAAGTGACCACTCCCCCTATGCCCAGGAAAAAACCGGCGCCGATCACCTGCAGTGCCTGCGCCTCTGTTCCTGAAAAACAGTGGAAAATCCCCGTAAGTAACCCCTGATGTTCTTTTTCGAGGATCGCCCACACCTCATCAAAGGAGTTACGGACATGGATCACCACCGGCAATTGCAGGGCCCGGGCCATTCGCAGCTGCTGCCTGAAGGCTTCCTCCTGCTCTCTTTGCCGGGTAGTATCCCAGTAAAGATCGATGCCGATCTCCCCCACCCCGAAGAATTTCTCATCCTGAAACCACCGCTCCACGGAATCCAACGCTTTAACGTACCCCTCATCCACCGAAGAGGGATGCAGGCCCATCAGGGGGAAGCATCGCCCGGGATAGCGGCGCACCATTTCCAGCATGGGCCCTGCCGAGGTGTGGTCGATGTTGGGAAGAATGATCTTCTCCACCCCTTCGGCAAGCGCCCTGGTCATGACCTCATCACGGTCATCGTTGAAATCCTCGGTATAAAGATGGGCATGTGTATCGATCAGCATTTTCCGGAATTCTGCAGGGCAAAGATAAGTGAAAGTGACGATAAGCCAAGGGCGGCCCCCTTAACCTTTGAAGCTCCCCGCGGCAGCAACGACGGGGCAGGCACTCCTCTGAAATGAAACTCCCGCTGCCGGGGTGACGGGAAGGCGCTTATCAAACTTCAAAAGCCTGCGGCATGCAGGCTTTTGAAGATATCCCGTTGTACCGGCTCATTATACGACTCCCTGGGCCAGCATAGCCTCGGCGACCTTGACAAAACCACCTAAATTGGCGCCCTTGACATAATCCACCTTAGCAGCGTCCTGACCATATTGGACACAGGTTTCGTGAATGTCCTGCATGATGAGCTGGAGTTTCTGGTCGACTTCTTCGCGTGACCAGTTGTAGCGCATGCTGTTCTGCGACATCTCGAGCCCCGACACGGCCACACCTCCGGCATTGACGGCTTTGCCGGGAGCAAAGTCGATATGTTCCTTGAGGTATTCCATGGCCTCAGCAGTACATCCCATATTGGATACTTCCGCCACCAGGAAACAACCGTTCTTCACCACCTCTTCGGCATCTTCCCGGTTGAGTTCGTTCTGCGTGGCACAGGGCAAGGCGATATCCACTTTCTCGACCCAGGGTTTTTTCCCGGCGACGAATTTCACCCCGAACTCTTTGGCATAGGGCTCCACGATATCCTGATTACTTGACCTGAGTTCCAGCATATAATCGACCTTCTCACCCGAAATTCCGTCAGGATCGTAGATATATCCATCGGGACCCGAGATGGTGACCACCTTGCCTCCCAGTTCATTGATTTTGCTGATCGCACCCCAGGCCACATTTCCGAATCCGGAAACGGCAAAGGTATGGCCGGCGATGTCTTTGCCCATCCGCTTCAGCATATGGCGCACGAAGTATACGGCTCCGAAGCCTGTAGCCTCGGGACGGATCAGGCTTCCGCCCCAACCGACTCCCTTGCCGGTGAACACCCCGGTGAACTCGTTGCGCAGCCTCTTATACTGACCAAACATAAAACCGACTTCACGGCCTCCCACACCTATGTCACCCGCAGGGACATCGGTATCGGGCCCGATATGACGGAAAAGCTCATTCATAAACGACTGGCAGAAACGCATGATCTCGGCATCCGACTTGCCTTTCGGACTGAAATCAGAACCCCCTTTACCCCCACCCATCGGGAGGGTCGTCAGGCTGTTCTTGAAGGTCTGCTCAAATCCCAGAAATTTCAGGATACTCAGGGTCACGGTGGAGTGAAAACGGATTCCCCCCTTGTAAGGGCCTATGGCAGAGTTAAACTCAACGCGGTAGCCACGGTTGATCTGCACCTCACCGCGGTCGTCGACCCAGGGAACCCGGAACATAATCGTCCGCTCAGGCTCACACATTCTTTCCAGAATTTTATTCTTCTGGTATTTCGGGTTTTTTTTATAAAAGTCCCAGACGGATTCAGTCACTTCCTGAACCGCCTGATGAAACTCCTTCTCACCGGGAGTCCTCATTTTCAGGCTCTCCATGAACTCATTAATCTCAGCTTTCATATATTACAGTTTGAATTAATGGAACAAATGTAACCAAGATGTTGCTGATAAACCAGCCGGCAAATGGAAAAAAGAAAAAATTATCTTACTGAATATCTGTGCTTTAACTTTATGGAAAAGATGTTAAGAAACACTATCTGACAAAAATCAGGAATTGCGGGGAAGAAGTCAGGGGCTCACGAAGAAAACCACCCGGAATGCCGTCGGGAGCTCTGAAAAAAAAGAGGTTCTCCGTTTTCAGGAGAACCTCTCTGGACATATCCTTCGGGAGGACAATTACATCATACCGCCCATTCCGCCGCCCATTCCGGGGTTCGGCATGGAAGGCTTGTCTTCCTTGATTTCGGTGATGACTGCTTCGGTAGTGAGGAGCATGCCGGCAATGGATGCGGCATTCTCAAGGGCCACCCTGGCGACCTTGGCGGGGTCGATAACACCGGCATCGAAGAGGCCCTGGTATTCACCGGTGCGGACGTTATAACCGAAGTCCCCTTTGCCTTCACGGACCTTCTGAACGATAACGGCACCTTCCTTACCGGCATTGTTGACAATCTGACGCAAAGGCTCTTCAATGGCCCTGCGGACGATTTCGATTCCGGTCTGCTCGTCTTCGTTCTCCACTTTAATCCCTTCGAGGGAATCGATGGCGCGGATATAAGCGACACCACCTCCGGGGACGATCCCTTCTTCCACAGCAGCACGGGTGGCACTGAGGGCATCGTGTACGCGGTCTTTCTTCTCTTTCATTTCCATTTCGGAGGCAGCACCCACATAGATCACCGCCACGCCGCCTGCCAGTTTGGCCAGGCGTTCCTGCAGTTTTTCACGGTCGTAATCCGAGGTGGTCAGTTCGATCTGTTTCTTGATCATACCCACCCTGGCATTGATGGTCTTGCTTTCGCCATGTCCGCCAACAATGGTGGTGTTTTCCTTGTCGATGGTCACCCTTTCGGCATGCCCCAGCATGTCAAGGGTGGTCTGCTCCAGTTTCATGCCCTTCTCTTCGGTGATCACGTTTCCACCGGTGAGCACGGCAATGTCCTCAAGCATCTCCTTGCGGCGGTCCCCGAAACCGGGAGCCTTAACGGCGGCAACCCTCAGGGCGCCGCGCAGCCTGTTCACCACAAGGGTGGCCAGGGCTTCCCCATCCACATCCTCGGCAATAATCAGCAACGGACGTCCGCTCTGGGCGGTCTGCTCCAGAACAGGAAGCAAATCCTTCATGGTACTGATCTTCTTGTCGTGGATCAGAATATAGGGATTCTCCAGATCAGCTGCCATTTTTTCAGCATCGGTCACGAAGTAGGGAGAGATATAGCCCCTGTCGAACTGCATTCCTTCCACCACATCGACATAAGTTTCGGTACCTTTCGACTCTTCGATGGTAATGACCCCTTCCTTGTGCACCTTTTCCATAGCCTCGGCAATCAGTTTACCGATGGTTTCGTCGTTGTTGGCAGAGACCTTGGCTACCGACTCGATCTTGGCATAGTCGTCACCCACATTCTGCGCCTGTGCTTTCAGGCTTTCCACGACCCTGATCACGGCTTTGTCAATACCGCGCTTCAGGTCCATCGGATTGGCACCTGCGGCCACGTTCTTCAGACCTACCGACACGATGGACTGCGCCAGAACGGTAGCGGTTGTGGTTCCATCACCGGCATCATCATTGGTCTTGGAGGCCACTTCCTTCACCATCTGGGCACCCAGGTTCTCATAGGGATCGGCCAGTTCAATCTCCTTGGCTACGGTAACCCCGTCCTTGGTAATCTGCGGAGCACCAAACTTCTTCTCAATCACCACATTGCGACCTTTCGGCCCCAGGGTCACCTTCACGGCATCAGCCAGTTTGTCCACACCCTTCTTCAGCAGGTCCCTTGCCTCAATATTGTTTTTAATCTCTTTTGCCATAATACTATTCTTTTAAAATTTGATTTTTACTGAATATAAAGCACATCGCTTTGTGACATAAGTAAATAGTCGGTTCCGTCGATGGTCAGGCTGGTGCCCGAATACTTTCCATAATACACAGTATCACCCACCTTGAGTTCCATGGGCTCGTCCTTTTTAGCTGCACCGGTGAGAACAACATTCCCTGCCTGGGGTTTCTCCTTTGCCGAATCCGGAATAATGATACCACTCGCCGTCTTGGTCTCGGCTTCCTGCGGTAATACCAGGACTTTTCCTGCAAGAACTTTACCTTTTAAATCTGCCATTGCTAAATAATTTTATTGTTAAACATTAATATTTTTGTTTGGATACTCCCGATTAAACACAATCTGTGCCAACCGTCGTAACCCCGTTTACGGGAAGCCAGGTTTGTCACTTTTTCACCCTTCAGCACCACCATCAGGAAGCCACAACTACGTATATGACTGATTTGTTGATCATTATAAAAATGTCAGCAAATATGACACTCTGACATACCCCCACTCCTGAGGGTTGACGACCAGCGACGGCAATAGCAGTCAGGTCGCTTCTTGCGGGAGGCAAGTCTAAACAGAGAAAAGGGCGGAATGCCCTGATAGAGAAAAGGGTGGCATGTCTAAACAAAGAAAAGGCTGCCCTGCAAACAGGACAGCCTTTTCTGCCGGAGAGTCATCAAAGCCTACCTGGTTGAATCACCAGGGGTGGCCTCATTCTCAGGGGCTGAAGTCGGGAAAGTGGGAACCTGGTTGGGAACGGCCACGTTCTGGATCTGTTCCTGCACCATGGAACCACCGGTTGCCGCTTCGTTACGGGGAAGAAAGGCAGATCCGGCGATGGCGAGCACTAAAAGGGCAGCCGCCAGGGCCCAGGTGGTCTTCTCCAGAAAATCGGCAGTCTTTCTGACTCCCGCAATCTGTGTGGATGCCTGAAAATTACTGGCAAGGCCTCCGCCTTTGGAATTCTGCACCAGGACAATAAGCACCAGCAAAACACAGACAATGAATATCAGGACAATAACTAATGTATACATTTCATTCGCTGTTAATAGTTCATTTTTCTTTTAACTTCCTCAATGCGGGCTGCAAAGTAAATACTTTTTCCCGGAAATCTCAAACTTAATTTTTCAAAAGCATCGATGGCTTCGTTATATTTTTCCTGTTGAACCAGAAGGTTGGCAAATGTTTCGGAGATAATCTCCCCTGAGATTTCGGCGGCTTTTTCGGCCAGGTCGACATTTGCACTCCCCGGTTCCGCCGCATGCAGGGTTCCGAAGGCAGCCCCACCCGCCAGAAACCGCTCAACGAGTGCCTGTCCCGATGTGCCTGTGGCCGGGGTTTCTCCCCGGGGCTCCCGGGCAGAAGACTCCTCGTGGCCGAGATAATCGGACGGCGATGCGGGAGCATTCATCGTTTCTCCTTCCACGATCATGCGCAGGAGCCGCCGGTCCCTGACACGAAGGGCCACCCCGGGCAGCATCTCCCCAAACCGGGGATCCCCGGCATTCCGCAAACTCCGCAGGTAAAGCATCCATCCCTCCTGAAACCAGGGATACTCCCTGAGAAGCTCTTCCCAGAAGGGAATCTGGGCTTCCCCGGTCAAAGCGGGATTCTTGTAATATTTCAGAAATTCCTGGGTGTTCATTTACCAGTTGGCTATCGTGGCATTAAAAATATCATCGAGCAGCTTTTCCAGAATCTCAGGAACAATACTGCTTTCCACATCATTCAGACTCATGGAACTCGAAAAATCCTCAAAGGCTGAAAAGGTACGGTCGAAGTCCTGGGTATGGTCCCTGTTGTTGGTGTATTTGAGCCTGACGGTGATGGTCAGCCGGTTTTGGGCAGCCATGTCCTCCTTTTGGATGGCCATCGGCCGTACCGAATAGTCGGTGATCTGCCCCTCATAGACCAGGTCGCCATTTTCGGATTCCTCCTTCAGGGAGGTCTGCCTTTGCAGTTTTTCCTTGAGTTCTTCGGTGAAATCGTTGCTCAGGACCGGGTTGACCAGCCGGGCACGGTTGGGAAAATAGTAGACCGAAAAAGTTTTGACGTCGGCCGAAAGGTTGGCTCCCGTGAAGCTGTAGGAAAACTTGCACGAGCTCACTCCCCCCGCAACGGCCACAACCAGCAGGGCTAAAAATACCGGGAATCTTCTCCTCTTCATGGTCAGGCCGAAATTTGGTATTCTTTGATCTTCCGGTAAAGGGTGCGTTCCGAGATACCCAGCTCCTGGGCGGCGAATTTCCGCTTTCCGGCATGTTTCTCGAGGGCTTTTCTGATCAGTTCGATCTCCTTCTCCTCGAGCGACAGGGATTCTTCCACGAACTCCTCGGTATCCATGATATTCTCCTTTTCGAAGGAATCGACCTTGAGGGGTGAGGGGTTCTTCACCCCTGTCACCACTTCCACATCATTGTGATAGACCTTGCGGATAATATGGGCATGGTCATCGGCCACCTCCTCATGACCCCGGTCATGGAGAATGCCGTTCACCAGCTTTTTCAGGTCGTTCATATCCTTTTTCATATCGAAGAGGACCTGGTAGAGGATCTCCCTTTCGCTCGAAAAACTCCTTTCCTGGGAAGTGGATACGAGGGCCGGAAGATTGGTTTTGGTTTCTGAAGGCAGGTATCTCATGATGACTTGTCCCGTGATGTCACGGTTATGCTCAATAACGGAGATCTGTTCGGTGATATTCTTGAGCTGGCGCACATTTCCCGGCCATGAATAACTGGTCAGCAGGTTGCGGGCGTCCTCCTCCAGGCGAATGGGGGGCATCCTGTATTTCTCGGCGAAATCGGCGGCAAATTTCCGGAACAACAGGTGAATATCATCACTGCGGTGCCGCAGCGGATGCACGGTAATGGGCACGGTATTCAGGCGGTAGTAAAGGTCTTCACGGAACCTCCCGTTTTCAATGGCGAGGGTGAGATTGAGGTTGGTTGCGGCAATCACCCTGACATTTGTTTTGAGGACCTTGGACGATCCCACTTTAATGAATTCCCCGGTTTCGAGAACTCTCAACAGCCTCACCTGGGTAGAGAGGGGAAGCTCCCCGATCTCATCCAGGAAAATCGTTCCGCCGTCGGCCTCCTCGAAATACCCCTTTCTGTCGGCCAAAGCTCCCGTGAAGGCTCCCTTTTCATGCCCGAAAAGCTCCGAGTCAATGGTGCCCTCAGGAATGGCACCGCAGTTCACGGCAATATATCTCCCGTGTTTACGCGCTGAATGATAATGAATGATCTGCGGAAATATCTCCTTTCCGGTCCCGCTCTCTCCGGTAATCAGTACCGACAGGTCGGTGGGTGCCACCTGCACCGCCACCTCAATGGCCCTGTTCAGATCAGGCGAGTTGCCGATGATCCCGAACCGTTGCTTTATTGCCTGTACATCCATGGGTTCTGTTGAAAGTGTGCAAATTTATAATTTTTAAGCCGAAAAAAATCCCCTTACGCGATATTTGGCTTTATTTGGAGGGTTGCACTATCTTTGCATCAGGTGTGGCCCGGGAGTTGCTGCAAGTGTTCACGTCAACAACACCTGAGGTAACTGAAAATTGTCCAACTTATAATTGAACTTATGAAGTGCATTGCCATCATACCTGCCCGGTTCCATTCGACCCGGTTTCCGGGGAAGCCTCTGGCGATGATTCACGGGCAGCCGATGATTTGCCGGGTGGTGGAGCAGGTGCAGGCCGCCCTGGAGGAGGTGTGGGTAGCCACCGACCACGGGGAGATTGCCGCCGCGGTCAGAGATTCCGGGGGAAGAGTCATCATGACCTCTGCTGATCATGCCAGCGGTACCGACAGGTGCGCCGAAGCAGCCCGTATCATTGCGGAAACCACCTCTTTCGACGTGGTCATCAACGTCCAGGGCGATGAACCCTTTATCAGGCCTGAACAGATCAGGGAGCTGGCAGCATGCTTTGTCCCCGGGGTACAGATTGCCACCCTGGCGCGCCCCATCACAGAACTGGCGGAACTGGAAAACCCCAACAAGCCCAAGGTGGTGCTGAGCAGAGAGGGTGACGCCCTCTATTTTTCCAGGTCGGTGATTCCCTTTTTTCGCGGAAGGGAAAAGAGCGAATGGCTCACCGCCCATACCTTCTGGGCCCATGTGGGTATGTATGGCTACCGCCGGGAAGTGCTCCAGGAAATCACCCAACTGGCCCCGGGACTCCTGGAAACCGCAGAATCACTGGAACAGTTGCGGTGGCTAGAAAACGGGTTCCGCATCAGGGTAGCTCCCACCCGTTTCACCAGCTACGGCATCGACACCCCCGCCGATTTGGAAAACGCCCTGAAACTATTCTGAAAATTCAGGCTTTTATAAAAAAAGGCACTATATTTGTATAGGTTTAGAAAGAAACAAACCTTCACATGAAAAGATTTATTATTTCGGTAATGCTGCTCTTCGCGGTGGGCCTCCTGCAAGGACAGGAAAGCGCACCGGGGGTATCTTCCGCCCTTTCAAGGGGTACGGAAGTGCAGGCCGCGCAACCCGAAGTGAAGGTCTTTCCCAATCCCGTCCATAACCGCCGTTTTACCGTGGAAACCGGAAATGCCCTGATCAGGGAGATCCGGATCACCAACATCGCCGGGTCGCAAATCTATCTCAGGAAGTTTTCGGTGCCCGTACAGCGTTTCGAAATCACCACCGAAAACATCCCCGACGGCGTTTACCTACTCAGGGTCAGCAACCCGGGAAACACGGCAAAGACCGTGAAACTGCTGGTGAGCAATCCCAAATAGCGGCGATCCTTCCCCATCCTGGTCCCCATTCCCGCGAATGGTCAGTACTCACATAAGTAGTCTGTACTTACATTAGTAGATAGTATTTACGTGAGTAGTCAGTACTACCATGAGCAGTCAGCAATTATGTGAGTAGTCAGTACTACCATGAGTAGTCAGTAATTACATGAGCAGTCAGCAATTACATGATTAGAGAGTACTTACATGAATGGATAGCCATCCCGTGAAAATATCAGCTTATCATGCGCCAATACCCGATTTGAACAGCAGTCCGGGGAAAGCACCCGCCGGAATTCAGCGTCTTTTCAGTCCGAGTACCCCCAGCAGTCCCCGGGTGACCTCGCGGGCCACGGTACGGGTAACAGAGCTCTTCATGATTTTTTCGAAGGTGGTGACCTGGCGGGTGGTGCGGCCGCGAGCGGGTGTTCTGCTGCTCCGGGACTTCTCCCTCAGTTCGCGGGCGTCCTGTTCTTCCATCTTTTCGAGCAGGATTTCGTGGGCACTCTCACGGTCTATATCGCGGTTGTACTTTTTCACCAGCGCCGAACGGCCGACGAGGTCGCTGATCTCTTCTCCCGAGAGAATGTCCATCCGTGAAAAGGGAGGGCGCATCAGGGTATGCACCAGTTCTGTGGGCATTCCCTTTTCATTGAGGGCCGTGACCATGGCTTCGCCGGTTCCCATTTTGGTAATCAACTCATTGGCCACGTAGAAGTCGCTCAGAGGATAGTTCTCAGCGGCCAGTTTGATGGCTTTTCTGTCCTTGGCGGTGAAAGCCCTCAGGGCATGCTGCACCTTCAGGCCCAGCTGGCCCAGGACTTCGGCGGGGACGTCATCGGGCGACTGGGTCACCAGGATGATGCCCACCCCCTTGGAGCGGATCAGCTTGATGGTCATTTCGAACTGGTCAAGCAGTGTTTTGGTGGCATTGCGGAAGATCAGGTGGGCCTCATCGAAGAAGATCACCAGTTCCGGTTTGGCCAGGTCTCCTTTTTCCGGCATTTTTTGGAAGATCTCAGCCAGCAGGCAGAGCATGAAGGTGCTGAACATCGCCGTATTGCTTTGGATATCGGTCACTCTCAATATGTTGACCATTCCGCGGCCCTGGTCATCACGGCGCATCAGGTCGTCGATGTCGAAGGAGGGTTCCCCGAAGAAGCGGGTGGCTCCCTGCTGTTCCAAACCGGTCAGGCTGCGCATGATGGTCCCGGCCGAGGTGGTCTGGAAAAAGCCGTATTCCTTCTGGAATTCCGCCTTCCCGTCTTCCTGGATATATTTCAGCACGGTTTTCAGGTCCTCGATGTCGAGCAGCGGCAGCCCTTTGTCGTCGCAGTATTTGAAGACCATGGAGAGGATCCCGGTCTGGTTTTCGTTGAGATCGAGTATTTTACCCAGGAGAACCGGGCCGAATTCCGAGACGGTAGCTTTCATTTTCACTCCCTGTTCGTCACTGATGGTCATCAATTCCGAGGAGTACCCCCGGGGCTGCCAGTCGAGGCCTATCAGCCGTGATCTCTTCTCAACCACGGCATTCATGCTGCCCGGGGCGGCAATTCCGCTGAGGTCCCCCTTGACATCCATCAGCAACACGGGAACTCCGGCATCCGACAACCCTTCGGCAATCAGCTGCAGCGACTTGGTCTTGCCTGTTCCGGTGGCTCCGGCAATGAGGCCGTGCCTGTTCAGGGTTTTCAGGGGCACCGTGACCTGGCATCCGGTCTCCTGGTCTTCCCCCAGAATGGCGGATCCTATCAGTATTGACTCTCCCTTGAAGGTATAACTCCCGCTTATGGCTTCTACAAATTTCTCCTTGACTTCCATGATCGCTGCTTTTTGATTTCCTTTGACACAAAAATAACTAATTTATTATTTTTACAGAGAAATTAAGCGAATGATGGAAAAAGAGGAAGCTTCAGGGCGTTTCATGAAGCGTGCGGCCGAACTGGCTGCCTATGCCGTGGACCATGGGTTGGGAGGGCCTTTTGGTGCCGTGGTGGTGAAGGAGGGAGTTATTGTGGGGGAAGGGTACAACCGGGTGACCAGTATCAACGACCCTACCGCCCATGCCGAAATCATGGCCATCAGGGATGCCTGCCGCAAACTGGAGACCTTCCAGCTCACGGGATGTGAGATCTACAGTAGTTGCGAACCCTGTCCCATGTGCCTGGGAGCCATTTACTGGGCCCGCCCCGACAGGCTCATCTACGGATCGACCCGTTACGACGCCGCCGACGCCGGCTTTGACGATGCCTTCATTTACCACGAAATGGCCCTCCCTGAAAAGGAAAGGAAAATCCCCGTCGTTTACCTCCCCGGCAAGGAAGCCCGCGATGTCTTCCTGCAATGGAAAAAGAGAGAAAACAAAACTGCCTATTAGGTTGTTCAACTATTTTTATTAACTTGGGAATTGAAAATTTCTACCGGGTAGAAATAAACCAAATGCCTGATTAACACTCATTTAAAAAAACCATTATGGCAAAGAAAATTAAAGAAATTGAAGGTATCGGTCCGGTTTTCGCTGAGAAGCTGGGAAAAGCCGGTGTTTTGACTGTTGAAAGCCTTCTGGAGAAAGGAGCCTCCCGTGGTGGCCGCAAGGCCCTTGCCGACGCTGCAGGCATCGACGAGAGCAAGGTATTGAACTGGGTCAACAAAGCCGACCTGTTCAGGATCAAGGGCGTAGGGCCCCAGTTTTCGGAACTTCTGGAAGCAGCCGGTGTGGACACCGTCAAGGAACTAAAAAACCGCAATGCCGAGAATCTGTACCAGAAACTGGTGGAGGTGCAGGCAGAGAAGAAAATCACCCGTGCCGTGCCCGCCCTCAAACAGGTCACCAATTTCATCGAGCAGGCTAAAACCCTGCCTCCGGTGGTGACATACTGATTCCGGTTCGTTGGATAATCAGGATAGAGGCTGTTCCCCTGTAAGGAGCAGCCTCTTTTTTTTTACCTTTGCGACTTCGTTTTTCAAACAAACTGAGCTGCAGCATGGAATACAATTTCGGTGATATCGAGAAGAAGTGGCAGGCGATGTGGGAAGAGAAGAGGACCTTCCGTACGGAGGATGATTTTTCAAAGCCCAAGTATTACATTTTGGACATGTTTCCCTATCCTTCGGGGGCGGGGTTGCATGTCGGCCATCCTGAGGGATACACGGCCACCGATATTCTCAGCAGGTACAAGCGGATGAGGGGTTTCAACGTGCTTCATCCGATGGGGTGGGATGCCTTTGGGCTTCCTGCAGAGCAATATGCCATTCAAACGGGGACCCACCCGGCGCTGACCACCCGGAAAAACTGCGACAACTTCCGGCGGCAGATCAAGGCCCTGGGGCTTAGTTATGATTGGGACCGTGAGATCAACACTACCGACCCGGAATACTTCAAATGGACACAATGGATATTCATACAGCTTTTCAACACCTGGTATGATCAGGAGAGCGGCAGGGGAAGGCCTGTCAGGGAGCTTCCCGTTCCTGAGGAGGTGATCGCCGGGGGTAAGGAGGCTGTCAGGAAATATACCGATGAACGCCGGCTGGCCTATTATGACCATGCCCAGGTGTGGTGGTGTGGTTCCTGCCGCACGGTATGCGCCAATGAGGAGGTGCTCACCGACGGGTCGCATGAGAAATGCGGTCACCCGGTCACCCGCAAAAACCTCAAGCAGTGGCTGCTCCGCATTCCCCACTATGCCGAGAGGCTGCTGTCGGGTCTCGACGACCTTGACTGGCCCGAGGGGGTGAAGGATATGCAGCGTAACTGGATCGGCAAATCACAGGGTGCCGAAGTGGAGTTTCCCATCATTGGGCAGGAGATCGCCCTGAAGGTGTACACCACCCGTCCCGACACCCTGTTCGGGGCCACCTATATGGTCATTTCCCCTGAGCATCCCCTGGTCGATCAGCTGGTAACCCCTGAGAACAAGCTCCTTGCCCGCGAGTATACCCGGGCGGCCTCCCTCAAGTCGGATCTTGACCGCACCGAGCTGGCCAAGGAAAAGACCGGGATTTTCACCGGCAGCATGGCTGAAAATCCGGTTACGGGTGAGGCTATTCCGGTATGGATTGCCGACTATGTGCTGATGGGCTATGGTACCGGAGCCATCATGGCTGTTCCCGCCCACGACACCCGCGACTTCGAGTTCGCCAAAAAATTCGGGATTCCCGTGAAATGCATCCTTGACCCTGCGGAAGCCCCCGCCGCCACCCGCGAAGAGGTGCTGGCAGGCAACGCCTGCTGGACCGGTGACGGCCTTTACATCCACTCCGCCCATCGCGGCAGGGAGATTGACATCAACGGACTGAACAAGGAACAGGGCATCGCCGCCATCACCCGGTGGCTCGAAAGCCGGGGCATCGGCAAGGCCACCGTCAATTACAAAATCAGGGACTGGCTTTTCAGCAGACAGCGATACTGGGGGGAACCCTTTCCGGTGATTCACTGGGAAGATGGCGAGGTGACCCTCGATGAGGAGCTTCCCGTGGTTCTGCCCGAAATGGAGAAATATGAACCCGGGGAAGGAGGGGAATCGCCGCTGGCCAATGCCAGGGAGTGGCTGTCGGTCACCGCAAAAGACGGGCGCCAAGGCCGCAGGGAAACCAATACGATGCCCCAGTGGGCCGGATCGTGCTGGTACTATCTCCGGTTTATCGATCCCCGCAATAAGGAAAATATCTTCGACCCAAAGCTTGAAAAATACTGGATGCCCGTTGACCTTTACGTCGGCGGCGCCGAACACGCCGTGCTCCACCTCCTCTACAGCCGTTTCTGGCACAAGGTGCTCTTTGACCTGGGCATTGTCTCCACCGATGAGCCCTTTGCCCGGCTCTTCAACCAGGGAATGATCCTGGCCTTTGCCTATGAAACCGCCACTGGCGCCAAGGTCAGCTCCGACCTGGTGGAAGAACACGACGGAGGTTACCGCCACACCGAAACCGGGGAAACCCTGAACCAGATCGTGGCCAAAATGTCAAAGTCCCTCAAGAATGTGATCAACCCCGACGATGTGGTCAGTCAGTATGGTGCTGATGCCCTGCGCCTCTACGAAATGTTTATGGGTCCCCTCGATGAACGGAAACCATGGGCAGAAAAGGGAGTCAAGGGGGTCTTCAACTTTCTGAACCGGGTGTACCGTTTCTTCTCGGAACCTGCCAACATCAGGGAGGGCGGGGAAGAGCCGGAAATGCTCAAAGCCCTGCACCAGGCCATTCTCAAGGTCACCTCCGATGTGGAAGGACTCAAGTTCAATACCGCCATTTCAGCCCTGATGGTCTTTAACAATACGGCCATGAAAAGAGGAAGTGTCGCCCGCAGTTCTGCCGAAACCTTCGTAAAACTGCTCTCCCCCTTTGCCCCCCACATGGGAGAGGAGTTATGGTCGCAGCTGGGACATGGCCATACCCTGGCCTATGAAAGCTGGCCCGAGGCCGACGAAAGCCTTCTGGTGGAGGAAAGCTTTGACTACCCGGTCTCCTTCAACGGGAAACTGCGTTTCAAGATGGAACTTTCCCTGAACATGACGGTGGCCGACATCGAAAAAGCCGTAATGGATCATCCGAAAACCGGTCACTACCTCGAGGGTAAAAACCTGCGAAAAATCATCGTGGTGCCCGGAAAAATTATCAATGTCGTTATTGCCTGAAACAGTGCCCTATGAAGGAGTTGTTTAAAAAGAGAATCGCGTTCATTGAGGACTACGTGATCATCACCCTTGGTTTGCTGCTCTATGCGGTATCGTGGACCCTTTTCATCCTTCCGGCCCAGATCACGGGTGGCGGGGTGAGCGGTATCGGGGCCGTGATCTATTTTGCCACGGGATTTCCGATCGGGGTGACCTATTTTCTGGTCAACATTGTGCTGGTGGCCATTGCATTGAAAGTACTGGGGTCGAGCTTCGGCATCAAAACCATCTACAGCATGTCGGTCATCACGGTGGCCCTCACCGTCACCCAGCAACTCGTGAAGGAACCCCTGATCGACGACATCTTTCTCTCGTCGGTGCTGGGGGGAGGCCTTGCCGGCGTGGGACTGGGAATCGTCTTCACCCGCGGGGGATCTACGGGCGGTACCGACATCATCGCCGCCATCGTCAACAAATACAGAAATATCAGTCCCGGCAGAGTCATCCTCTACTGCGACGTGCTGATCATCGCCTCCTCCTATCTGGTGCTGAAGTCGGTCGATAAGCTGGTATACGGATATGTGGCCATGGCGGTCACCTCCTATGCCCTTGACGCGGTGCTCAGCGGAGCCAACCGGTCGGCGCAGATGCTGATCTTCTCCCGGAAATATGAAGAGATTGCTGATTTCATCAACCTGCAGAGATACCGCGGGGTGACCGTGATTGACGGCGTGGGCTGGTATTCCAAGGATAACGTAAAAGTGGTCATTTCCGTGGTCAGAAAAAGGGAGACCGGGGCTATTTTCAGAAAAATCAAGGAAATCGATCCCAATGCTTTTATTTCCATGGGAAGTGTCATGGGAGTATATGGCCAGGGATTCGATCAATTAAAACTCTAACATGGATTGGAAGAAAACAGGAAAATTCCTGATCACCGGGGTGGTGCTCCTTGCGGCAGCCACCACCGCTTACATATTGTTCACCCCTGAAAAACCCCGGGAACCCGTTCCCGAAGCCGTGATTCCGGAGATTCGCTTCGGCTTCCCTGTCGATTCCTTCCACATCGTGGAGGGGGTGGTCAAGGCCCACCAGAACCTGGGCGACATCCTGACAGGTTTCGGGGTGAACATGTCACGGATCGACCAACTTGCCCGGAACTGCGAGGGGATTTTCGACGTCAGGAAGATCAGGACCGGCCAGCATTTCTTCCTTTTCCAGAGTCCCGACTCAACCCGCGAGGCCCGGTACCTGGTCTACGAAAACAACAGGATCGAATATGTGATCTTTGATCTTTCTGACTCCCTTGCCATTTCGCTGGGAAGGAAGAAGGTGCGTGTCGAGCAGCGGGCGGCCAGCGGGCGTATTGAGTCGAACCTGTGGAACACGATGACTTCCAACAATCTGAGCCCTGCCCTGGCGGTGGAGATGAGTGAGATCTACGCCTGGACCATCGACTTCTTCGGCATTCAGAAGGGCGACAGGTTCCGGTTGCTGTACCAGGAGCAATTCGTCGACACGGTATCCATAGGCGTAGGCCCCATCTATGCCGCAGAATTCGAACATGTGGGGAAAAGCTATTATGCCTTCCGTTTTTCGCAGGACGAAGGGTTTGACTATTTCGATGACCGGGGCGAGAACCTCAGAAAAGCCTTTCTGAAGGCTCCATTGAGTTTTAGGCGCATCAGCTCCCATTTCTCGGGAAGCCGGCTCCACCCGGTACTGAAAATCAGAAGACCCCACTACGGGGTGGACTATGCTGCCCCCAGGGGAACCCCGGTTGTGAGCATCGGTGACGGCACCGTCATTGAGAGAGGTTATAAGGGAGGTGGCGGCAATACCGTAAAAATCAAGCACAACACGGTTTATACCACCCTGTACCTGCACCTTTCGGGATTTGCCAAAGGGATCGCTCCCGGAGCCAGGGTCAGGCAGGGTGAAGTGATCGGATATGTGGGCTCCACAGGGTTGTCGACGGGTCCTCACCTCGACTTCCGGGTGTACAAGAACGGCACTCCCATTGATCCCCTGAAGCTCGACGTTCCTCCCGGGGAACCCGTAAAGACGGAATTCAGGCATGAATTCACCAACGACAAAGACTCCCTGACCGTTCTGCTCTACAAAATCAACTGGAACGGCCACCAATAATCCTGAGCTGGTCTGATTCCGGAAGCGATCACCGGAATGTGCGGCAGGCCTTCGGGAGGTTGGAGCACAGACAGACTACCATAGGCCGGGAATTCCGGAAGAGAGACTTATCGGATCCAGCGGCTGATCTTCTGCGACAAATCCCTGATGATCTGACTGTCGATCAGGTGGATAAGGCTTTTACCCCCCGAGTGGATCAGGATATTCCTGACATAAATGAATAACCCCA
>CAYWUJ010000004.1:0-101152 GCA_964461455.1 uncultured Prolixibacteraceae bacterium
TTTCCGGGTCCATTCCCGACTTGACCACCTTACTGTTTTGCCATCCGAAACGGTTGATCAGAGAGATGGTACCGTCGGTGGCGAGAATAGGCTGTTCAATTCTGAATGTTCCGTTGGAGTTGAAAGTCTCATTGGTATACCACTTGGAGTTAAAGGTATCAAACCGGCGGGTATTGCTGTAATCCACGGGGTTCACGCTGAGGCTGAACTTTGATTTCAGGGCAGCCCGCTGGGCTTCCAGGTTGTTCTGGTACCTCTCCAGGTTCAGCAGGGAGAGCTGGATACTGGGGCTGTTGGAACCTGCAATATCGAGGGCCCTGTCAAGGGTCAGCGATTGCTGCGCCACCAGGGGCAGGACGGGTAAAAACAGCATCACCAGCCATCCCGCACGCCTGATAAAAAGATGATTGATCAACTTCATAAGACTAGTTATTTTCAATTCTAATTTTTGACCACTTTAACAGCATCGGCGACGACTATCCGGCTTGCCGACTTATTGGTGAGCACGACCCGGGCATTTCCCGGAGAGAGGTAAAAGGAACCCAGGCTGTTCCACCCTGTTTCGGCGGTCTGCAACTGCAGAGTCTGCTCTGTCTCCCCGTCGTCATGGGTGATGAAATAATGGTATTCCCCGGCTTCTTCCTGGCTCCCGCCACCCCGCGGGCCTCCCATCATGGGGCCGCGCCGTGCCCCCATGTTATTAATATAGACATAGATATCATAATGACCGGCTTCCTTCACCGGAATGGTCCAGGTCGCCTTCTGATCGCCAGTGCCCGACTTGATATAATAAGCCGACCTGACATAATGCCCGTAAAACCCGGAATTGGTGGTATTGGTCCAGTTCAGGGGGGGCCGCCAGTTGTTATACCCCTTGTATTTCAGGTCGCTCTCTTCCTCCCTGACAATCAGGCGGCGGAGCAGCGATACCTTATCGTTCACCGTGAAGGTAAACCCGGGATCTTCATTGTCGACCAGGGTCTCATTGGGCTGAAGCAGAGCCACAGGCGCATCGAGGAAGGTCTCCCCCTCCAGGGGTACCACCTTGAGGTCCTCCTCCACCTTTCCGAAGAAACTCATCAGCGTCTGGGGAATATTGGCCGACGTCAGGGTGTTGATGGTCACCCCACGGGGCTCACTGTCAAAGAGATAATTTACTTTTTTGGTCTCTCCGGCCTTGAGCCTGACAATCTTATTGATGTTATCCTCGGCACCCGGCATACCCCCGCGCATCATCCGGCCTCTTCCCCCGCCACCGGGCCCTCCCATGCGGAAGGTCAGCTTGACGACGCCGTCAACCTCCGAAGTATTGCTGGCGCTATAGGTCACCATCGTCCTGATCTGGTCCCCCGATTTGGTGTTCACCGCCGTCACCGGGGATATCAGAAATCCGGGAAGCTTCTTCTCCTTGAACCAGTTATTCATCACCGGAGATATGGAAATTCCCAGTTCACGTTCTGTCTTTTTGTCGAGAGAATCAAAGGTAAGCACCCTGAAACGGTTATCTGCCAAATTCTTCCTGAGAAAATCCCCGAAATCCCCCTCTCCTGTCTCCGACTGGATCATCGTAAACAGAACGTCACCTTTCAGTTTGATGAGGTTATCGACCAGGTGTCTCTGCTCCCGCGAGGCCAGCAGCTCTTCGAAGGAACGGTCCTGAAGGGCGATATTGGCCAGCTCGTCTTCGCTGATTCCGGTCATGTCACGAATCCATCCGGCACGCATGTCAGACGACTGGCTTTTAAAATAGGCATCCATCACCAGGTTGGTCACGGGCCAGCGGTCCGACCGTACATGGTTGCTGAAATAATAGAGCTGCGGAAAGACAAAATAAGGATTCGCCGATTCAGTGGCCGCGGTCACCTGTCCGGCGCTGAAACGGATATTGGGGCGTCCCGCCTCCCGGGTGAAATTTCCCAGGAGATTATTGATGGCCATCACCTGGTAATCCTTATCGGTCATCGAGGCCCCCTCCCTGTCGCTCCACCGTTTCTGCCGGCGTATCTGGTTCTTCACGTCCATGTCGCCCAACAGATATCCCTTTTCCTGGAGGAAGACCATTTCGGGCTGCACCGTCTCCTGCTGGAAGCTCCAGACCCGTTCAAAGGACTTGAACTGCGCCGGCACTTCCACCACCGACAGGCGCCGGAAGGGATACTCCAGGTTGTAGGTTCTCAGGAAATCACGGAACCGCTCGCCGATCACTGCGGGAATGGTATCCTCCACCTCTGACAGTGCATCGCTGAAGATATCGTGGCCTTCAAGATGCCAGATCCCGAATTCCACACCTCCTGATTCCATCTTTTTATGCTCATAATTACCGATGGCCAGGGAAATCTGGGTCAGGGGATGGTCGTTGGTAAAGAGCGTGGTTCCCGGCGAAGTCTCCCGCGAAGATCCCTGGGAAACCGCCACCAGGGAGGTGTCGGTGGTCACTTCCAGCCGGAAATCGGTGAAGTAGATGCGGTTCCACCCAAAATTCAGGGTACTGTAAGAGGCCCCGGTTTCGGGATACCACCCAGCCTCGCGTGTCAGCAGCAAATAGTCGGGCTCAATGAACGCATACCGTTTGTCGACGTTAATCACGAACTCACCGAATTTTTCACGCTGGGTCTCGTTATCAATGTCGAGATAACAATAAGCTTCGTCGATTTCTCCGGAATAGGCCATCTCTACCTCCAGGGTATCACTGCCGGTGAAGGGCCGGGAAAGAGGGAAAATCACCAGCTGTTGTTTTCTGATGGGGGTGACTTCCGATCCTCCGATGCGGGCAGAGGAGATATCCAGTCCGGGATTGAGCGTAAGAACCAGGGAATCGATCGCCTGCCGGTTGTTATTCACCAGTTGCATCGATGAGGTCACCCCGATGTTCTCCCCGTCATGAACCAGTTTCAGGGTGTGCGTGGCCACATCGGCCACGGGCCCTGAAGAATAGTGGTTATTCAGTACCACGGCCTGTGCCCGCATTCTGTCGTTCTTCACGAAACGGTGGACATGGCTGAAGGCCAGGTAACCCCCTCCCGCAATGAAGAGAACACTGAAAATCACCGACATCCAGGTCATCGACTCTGACTGTGGCAACCTCTTCAGAAGGTAAATGGTGAGAAAAATGAAGCCTGCGCCCAGGAAAAAATAGATGCCGCGATGACCGAGGATGACCTCCAGGTTGCCGAAGCCGGTAATTCCCGACCTGAGCATGGGAATATTGAAGGCCATGTAGTCAAAGACATAATAATAGGTATCCTGGATTAAGAACAGGGTAAGGCCGATATATCCCAGAATAATCACAAAAGTCACCGCCTGGTTGCGGATCAGACTCATCAGCAAAAAGGAGAGTCCCATGATAAAAACCAGGGTGGGGATGGAGATCAGCACCAGATATAGGAGATAGGACCACCAGGAAACAGGAGTCCCCGGGGAAACCAGGTTAAAGATCAGGGCCATCGCCAGCACGGCGATGTTGAGAATCATGAAAACCTGCATGTTTCCCAGGGTCTTGCCAATCACGTATTCGCCGTTGGTCATGGAGCGCATGTAAATGACCTCGGTGGTGTCGAGTTTTTTGTCCCTCTTCAGGAAATCGGAAGCGAGGAACACGGCGATAATGGCCTGTGCCACATTCAGAATCAGCAGGTTGAAATAGGGGATTCCCGAGGGAACGGCTCTGAGGATCCACTGGGGGTTGCCGGCATCGGTGAGCATGACCAGATTCATGAAAAAGAGGACCACCAGGGCCAGAATACTGAAAATCCTGAAAAACCAGCTGCGAAACAGGGTCTTTCTTTCGTACTTGGCAATCGAGTTGATATTGTGCAGTGATATCATCATTCTTCAGGTTATGATCAGGCGGAAGTCCACTGATTCAGTTTTTTCTCCATGAAATAGACATAGGCATGTTCGAGGTTGGGCTCGATGGGTTTGCCATAGTATCCGTTGATCTCGTCGGCCACCACCTGCATCTCCCAGCCGTAATCGGAAGGAATGGTGGTGATGACCGGGTATTTGTCGTTGATTTCGAGGTACTCCTTTTCGGTGGCCTGAATCTGCCACACCTTGCCCTCGGCTTCTTTGACCAGGTCGCCGGGAGAACCGGTGAAAGCCAGCTTTCCTTTGTTCAGAAGGGCCACATGCTCACAGGTGCTGGAAATATCACCCACAATATGGGTGGAGAGGATGATGATGACATCACGGGTGCTGATATTGGAAAGGAGATTGCGGAAGCGGATCCTCTCCTCAGGGTCGAGGCCGGTGGTAGGCTCATCAACGATGATGATGCGGGGATCGTTGATCAGCGCCTGGGCAATCCCCAGCCTTCGTTTCATCCCCCCCGACAGACGGTTGGCATTGCGGTCACGGGCTTCAAAAAGCCCTACCTCCTCGAGCATCCGGTCCACTGCCTCCTCCCGCCTGGCCTTGTTCTTCATGCCTGCCAGCCGCGCCGTATAATCAAGAAACTCCCAGGTCTTCAACTTGGCAAAAAACCGGAAATCCTGGGGCAGATACCCCAGCATGGCCCTGATCTCACGCCGGTTCTTCATCAGATCATACTGGTCATTAATGGTTACCTTCCCGTTGGTGGGCTTCATCAGCGTCACCAGAATGCGCATCAGCGTTGACTTCCCGGCACCATTAGGCCCCAGTAATCCGAACATCCCGTTGGGTATCTCCAGATTGATATCTTTTAACGCCCAGTTGCCGTTCGTGTAAATCTTATTGAGATTCTCTACTGATATTTTCACTTTATAAGCTGGTTATTTGTGGTGCTGTTGAATTTCGACTCTCCCTGACGATGAAAGTTTAATGTTACGCAATTATTTGTTACCGAAAGGGCTTCCCGATTACAGGAATAACTCCCGAAGTGCCGTAATTATTCTGAAACAGAAGAAAATTTGCAAAAAAAAAGGTCCCGGAACCCGGAACCTCTTTCACTGAAGCTTTACTCAACCTATTTTGTGAGAGCGTAGACAAACTCCTTATTACCGCCCGTGATGACCACGGTGTACAAACCCCGGTCAAGACCCTTAAGATCGTACCCCGCCATGGTGTTGAATTCCTTCCCCAGGGAGGATTCATACAAAGTCTCGCCCCTGGCGTCGAAAATATAAAACCTGAGATGTTCCTTGTCAAAATTGAGGTAGGAAATCTTCAGAAGATTCTCTGACCAGGTAAAATAAGGATCAAAACGAAGCTCGGAATCACCCACCTGCAGATCACCTTCCCTGATGGTGACCGACCTCTTAACTGTGGAGGTGTTCACCTTTACCGAAAGTTCATACCGGCCGTCTTCCAGTCCCGAGAAATCAAAAAGCTTACGGTAACCCGTCTGAATTTCCTTCGTATCATGGCGATACACCAGGGTACCATCAGCGGCATTCACGGAAATCTCAAAGATGGCAGGCCTTTCATTGGCAAGTGCCACTATGGCCTTGTTTGCCCTGACCGGAGTAACCTCCAAACGGGGCCTTTCAACGGCTCCCGCAACGGTCGCTGCAAGGGCCAGAACTAATGTTGCAATTGTTTTCATAACGTTTTCTAATTGTTTAACGCCACAAAGGTACCCACTGCGAAGGAGACTCTCCCCTATTTATTGTAATATCTACAAATTGAGCATGTTTTATAACATACCATTAACATTGCAGCAAATTTGTATATTATAAAAAATAAAATAACCTCCTTTTTCTCTTCGGAAATGAAAATTTTATTCGCCGGTTAATTACGAATGGCTATTGCCACTCCTTTTTTTTGAATTCTCGTGAATCGTGGCGAAATTGCGCGCTTTTACCACCAATATGGAAATCACGACTGGACAGTTACTGGAGGGGGCGCGTCAGGCGGAAGGTCTGACCGTGGTTATTGATGTTTTCAGGGCCTTTTCCACGGCCTGTTATGCCGTGGACATGGGATTGGGGCCGCTCTATCCGGTGGGGACCCTGGAGGAGGCTTTTCTTCTGAAGGAGAAAATGGGAGACGCCCTTCTCGTGGGAGAAAGGAATGAACGCCGTCCCGGGGGCTTTGACCTGGGCAACTCCCCGGCTCTTTTACTGAGGTCGGGATTCCGGGGCAGGCCCATGATCCACACCACCAGTTCCGGAACCCAGGGTATCGTGAATGCCATCAAAGCCCGGGAGATCATCACCGGAAGCTTTGTCAATGCCGGGGCTATCGTCCGCTACATCAGAAAACAGAACCCTTCGCGCGTCTCCCTGGTATGCATGGGGTACGCCTGCCAGTACCCCACCGATGAGGATACCCTGTGTGCCGAATACCTCACCCGCTCACTCAGGGGAGAAGAAACCGGTTTCGAAGCCATGAGGGAGGTGATCAGAAAGGGATCGGGAGCCCGTTTTTTCGATCCTGCCAGCCAGGAATGGGCACCTGCCGAAGACTTTGACCTCTGCCTCCGTCCCGCCATTTTTGACTTTGTACTGCGGGCTGAAACCGGGGAACACGGTCTTTTCCTGCGTAAAACCGACATTTAACCATTCACATGAGTAAGAATTACGATTTCAGCGGGGTCGTCGACCGGCGTGGTACCAACAGCTTTAAATACGACGCCCTGAGAATGATCTTCGGAAGCGATGACCTGCTTCCCCTCTGGGTAGCCGACACCGACTTCCGCACCCCTGACTTTATCATGGAGGCCATCAGAAAGAGGCTGGAGCATGAAATTCTGGGATATACCTTTCGTGGGGAAGGGTTTTCCCGCAGTATCGCCTCCTGGATCAGCCATTATTACGGAACCACCGTTCCCGGAGGGTGGATCTCCTTCACCCCCGGGGTGGTCTCCGCCGTCACCGTGGCGGTCATGGCCTTTACCCAACCCGGGGACAGGGTCATCGTTCAGCCCCCCGTCTACTTTCCCTTTTATGAAAGCATCACCGGTTCAGGAAGGAAAGTCACGCTGAACCCGCTGAAACTGCATGAAGGAAGATACTATTTTGACCTGGAGGATCTGGAAGCTAAAATAGATGAGCACACCACGATGCTGATCCTGTGCAGTCCCCACAACCCCGGGGGCATGGTATGGAAAAGGGAGGAGCTGGAAGCTCTGGCCCTGATCTGCGACCGGCATAATATAATGGTGGTGTCAGACGAGATCCATTCCGACCTGGTGTTTACGGGCCATCGTCACACCCCCTGGTGGATGGTGTCAGAAGAGGCCGCCCGCCATTCCGTGGTTTGTATGGCCCCCAGCAAAACCTTTAATATTGCCGGATTATCCACTTCCTACACCATCATTCCCAACCCGGAAATCAGGAAAAGATTCGATGCCCTGGTGCAGACCCTCCACATCGGCACCGGTAATATTCCCGGCACCATAGCCCTGGAAGCCGCCTATACCCACGGGCATGACTGGCTTAGCCAGATGATGGCCTATGTGGAGGAGAACTGCCGCTTTCTGGAAGAATTCATGGTTGCCCGCCTTCCCCGGGTAAAGGTGATGAAACCCGAGGCCACTTTTCTGGTGTGGCTCGACTTCAGGGAGTATGGCATCGATGACCATCAGCTGTCGGAATTCCTGGTCAGAGAAGCCAGGATTGCCCTGAACAACGGCGCCCGCTTCGGATTTGGCGGCGACGGCTGGCAGCGGATCAATATCGGATGCCCCCGCTCTCTCCTGAAGGAAGGATTGGAAAGAATGGCCGCTGCCTTTGCCCGGGTGTAACAGCGACGGAAGAACACCCGGGATCTATGCGGGATAATTCTTTTTGATCCAGGCGACTGCCGCAGAAATATCGATGTCATTCATGCAGCGGAAATGCTTTTTCGGGCATTTGGAATACCCCAGTTTGGAGCAGGGCCGGCAACCGAGACCCTTCACTTCCATCATTTCCGAAGCAGGATGAGGGAGATAAGGGAACATGCCGAATTTAGGCACGGTATTCCCCCAGAAAGAGAGGATCTTTTTACGGAAAGCAGCGGCGATGTGCATCATTCCCGTGTCGTTGGTCAGCACCAGCCGGGCATCCCGGACCAGGCTCGCCGATTCGCTGATGGTGGTTTTACCCGCCAGATTCAGCACATGGTCCCCTACCCTGCGGTCAATTTCCCGGCTCATCGGGGTCTCGCAATTGCCCCCCACCAGGATGACGGGAATGGAGATGCTGTCGCAAATGGCGGCTACCCTGTCGGCCGGCAACTGCTTGGTACCGTAAGTGCCGCTGATGATCACCGCAATATAGCCGCTGCGGTACCTCTCAGGGAGCAAGTCCATATCATACTCCTCTCCCCGGGGAATGAAAAAGTCAAGTCCCTGGCCGTCATTCACCACACGAAAGAGGGAGAGCGTGCTGAAATAGCGCTCCACGATATGCCGGTCGGGGAGAAGGTCGACCTTGAAATTCACCAGCAACCATTTCCCCAGGTTCTCCTTCCTGAAGGAACGCGCCGGAACACCCAGCGCCCTTTTGATCCGCAAACTGCGCAGGTTGTTGTGCAGGTCGATGATCTGGTCAAACTTCTCGGCCCGCAGGGCACTCATCAATTCCCCGAAATGGTCATTGAGAAAATGGACCTTGTCGATATAGGGATTGGCCACCAGAAGCTCGCGGTATTTGTATTTGGTAACAAAATGAATCACAGCCCCGGGGTACTGCTGCCTGAGGCACCGCACCAGGGGCGTTGTCAACACAATGTCGCCGATGGAACTGAACCTGATCAATAAAAACTTCCTTTTCTCCATAGTCAAGGCCAAAAGGCATTTTGCCGGAATACTCCTCCGGAATGGGGATCACTATGCGTCAACCAGAACCACCACATGGTTATCCCTGTTTTCCACCACCCCTCCGGGGATGGGAAAATTCCGCTCATTACCCCCTTCTTCGATGATGCGGACTGTTCCTTTCTTCAGGGTGGATATGAGCGGGGCATGATTTTTCAGCAATTCGAAGGAGCTTTGGCTCCCCGGCAGCTGCACCAGGGTGACCTCTCCTGAATAAATCTTTTTGTGGGGTGAAATAATTTCCAGCAACATGACCCTCTCCTCCTGAATTTCTGCGATGGTTAATTTCCGGCCACCAGTTTCTCGCCCTTGGCGATGGCCTGTTCAATGGTTCCCACCATGTTAAAGGCAGCTTCGGGATACTGGTCCACTTCACCGTCGAGGATCATATTAAACCCTTTTATGATATCGGCGATGGCCACCAGCTGCCCGGGGATTCCCGTGAATTGCTCGGCCACGAAGAAGGGTTGGGAGAGGAAGCGCTGAACGCGACGGGCCCGGTGGACTACCAGTTTATCCTCTTCCGAGAGTTCTTCCATTCCCAGGATGGCGATGATATCCTGCAACTCTTTATAGCGCTGGAGGATCTGAATCACCCGTTGGGCGCACTGGTAGTGTTCTTCACCCACAATGGTGGGGGTGAGAATCCTGGAGGTGGAATCCAGGGGGTCAATGGCCGGGTAAATACCCAGTTCCGTGATTTTGCGGCTGAGCACCGTGGTGGCGTCAAGGTGGGCAAAGGTCGTCGCCGGAGCCGGGTCGGTGAGGTCGTCGGCAGGTACATATACCGCCTGCACCGAGGTGATGGATCCCGTTTTGGTGGAGGTGATCCTTTCCTGCATGATCCCCATTTCGGTAGCCAGGGTAGGCTGGTAGCCCACAGCCGATGGCATGCGCCCCAGCAATGCAGAGACTTCAGAGCCCGCCTGGGTAAAACGGAAGACATTATCGATAAAGAAAAGAATTTCCCTGCCCCCCGACCCGTCACCATCACGGAGACTCTCGGCAATGGTCAGTCCCGACAGGGCCACGCGGGCACGCGCACCGGGCGGCTCGTTCATCTGGCCAAAAACCATGGCCAATCGCGAATTTCTCAGGGCTTCATGGTCCACTTTCGAAAGGTCCCAGCTTCCTGATTCCATCGATTTCTTAAACTCCTCCCCGTAATTGACAATGTTGGCTTCGATCATCTCGCGCAGCAGGTCGTTTCCCTCCCTGGTGCGCTCTCCCACCCCGGCAAATACGGAAAGCCCGCTGTGGGCCAGGGCGATATTATTGATCAGCTCCTGGATGAGTACCGTTTTCCCGACTCCTGCACCTCCGAAAAGGCCGATTTTCCCCCCCTTGGCATAGGGCTCTATCAGGTCAATCACCTTAATTCCGGTAAAAAGCACCTCGGTTTCGGTGGTCAGGTCCTCATATTTCGGAGGGTCATTGTGAATGATGAGGCCATCATGGGGAAGATCCCCCAACCCGTCAACCGCATTTCCGGTAACGTTCAGGAGCCTTCCCAGGGCAGCCTCTCCCCGGGGCATCCTGATGGGACTGCCCGTGGATATAACATCCAGCCCCCGGCGTATCCCATCGGTAGCATCCATGGCAATGCAACGCACGGTATCTTCACCGATATGCTGCTGCACTTCAATGATCAGGTTCCCCTGCTCACGGATGATCTCCAGGGCATCATATATGCCGGGAAGTTCCAGCCCCTCACCCTCAAAACTGACGTCTACCACAGGCCCGATCACCTGAATGACTTTTCCCATGTTCTGTCCCATAAATCGCTCTTTTTCCCCCGTTTGACAGGGATATGGCAAACAAATTTAATGATTTCCGGAAATTATCCGTGATTATTCAACTTCTTCTTAAAACCAGCCTGGAACAAAGGTCATAGAGGGGTTTTTTCCGTTGTTCAGGTGCATCGAGGCTTTCGAGAATTCCGGTCACACGGTTATGAACCTGATCGATGATTCCGAGGGTCGTTTCATGAATTTTCAGCTCTTCAAAGAGAGCCTTTACACCTGCGAATTTCTCATCGGGAGATGCGGTGTTATTGCCGAGCCATGCCCTGATCTCACTTTTCCGGGCATCACCGGCACACCGTAACGCCTCGGTAAGAAGAAATGTTTTTTTATTGGCGGCGATATCCCCTCCTATTTTTTTCCCGAAGTTTTCTTCGTCCCCGAAGGTGTCGAGGAAGTCGTCACGTAGCTGAAAGGCCACTCCCAGGCTGATGCCTGCTTCATAGAGAAGCTGCGCCTGGGATTCCCCGGCACCCCCCAGGAGGGCGCCAGTCTTCAGGGCACAGGCCAGAAGAACGGCAGTTTTCAGGCGTATCATCTCCAGGTATTCCGCAGTGGTCACTTCATCGCGCTGTTCAAAATCCATATCCATCTGCTGTCCTTCACAGATCTCCACGGCTGTGCGGGTGAAAAGCCGGGCAATATCCGGAAAGCGCTGGTGATGGGTTTCCAGGAGGAGGTCATAGGCCAGGAAAGCCATCACATCACCCGAAAGGATGGCGCTGTTTTCCCCGAAGCGGAGGTATACGGCGGGCTGATTACGCCGCAGCTCCGCCTTGTCCATGATATCATCATGCAACAGGGTGAAATTGTGAAATACCTCAATGGCCAGGGCAGCAGGCAGCGCCTCTTCAACCTTCTCCCCGAACAGGCGGTATCCCAGCAACACCAGAAGAGGCCTGAGCCGCTTTCCTCCCCCCTCGAGGGAGTAAAGCACCGGCTGATAGAGCCCCCGAGGTTCTGCCTGACCCCACCCTTTCAGCCTCGCCTGAAGGGCCGCCTCTATCACCACCTGCAGTTGATCCAAATCCGACATATCCTCAGTTTTTATGATTTCCATTTCTATGATTCTCAGCATCCAGCAGTTTATTCTCCCCCTCTTCATCGGTCACATCGATCAGGGGAACCTCGAAACTCTTCTTCCGGGTAATCTTCTCCATTCCCATCAGCAGTGAAGGCAGCAGTACCAGGTTCGAGGCTACGGCCACCAGCAGGGTCAGGGATACCAGAACGCCCATGGCTTTGGTGCCCCCGAAGCTGGAGAGGGCAAAGATGCCAAAACCGAAGAAAAGCACGGCCGCCGTATAGATCATGCTGACCCCGGTTTCCCGGAGGGCATACACCACCGACCGGCGTATGTCCCATCCGGTAAGCTTCAGCTCCAGCCTGTACTTGGTAAGAAAGTGAATGGTATTGTCGACCGAGATCCCGAAAGCCACACTAAAGACCAGGATAGTGGACGCCTTGATGGGTATGCCGGCATACCCCATCACGGCAGCAGTCACGACCAGGGGTATAAGATTGGGAATCAGCGAAATAAACACCATGCGGGAAGATGAGAACAGCAAAGCCATGAAAATGGAGATCAGCAAAATGGCAAGGCCCAAACTGGAGAAGAGGTTATGCAGAAGATATTTCGTTCCTTTAAAAGAGGTGACACTTGATCCGGTGGCCACCACCCTGAATTGCCCGGAGGGAAACAAAGAGTCAATATCAGCGGTCAGTTGTCCGTAAAGAGCTTCCATCCTGGCGGTCCCCACGTCCTTGGCCCGGAAACTCATCCGGGTAATCTGCCGTGACGAGTCAAGGAAGGAGTGAAGCAGCCCGGCATCCCCTCCCGTGGCATACGAGAGAATGAAATTCTTCTCATAATTGTTGGGAAGGGAATAGTAGGCAGAGTCTCCGTCGTAAAACGCCTGCCGGGCAAATTTCACCAGGTTGAGCAGCGATAGTGGGGGACTCAGCTCAGAGTACCCGGCAAGCTTCTCCTCCAATTGTTCCATCTTCCGGAGTACGGGCAGTTGCAAAACCCCGTTGGGTTTACGGGTGTCGACCATGATCTCCAGCGGCATGAGACCGTGAAAATGGGTTTCGAAAAACTTCAGATCCTGATAAATGGGATCCTTCTCCGGAATATCGTCAACGATAAAACCCGAGCTTCTCATCAGGGAGATACCCAGGAAACCTGCCGCCACCAGGAGGATGGTTGCCCGGTACACGGCCTTCCTGTGGTGCTTGGTGATCAGGATAAGACGGTCGATGGCCCGGGTCATGACACGGCTGTCGAGATATTTCAGATGCCTCGTGGAAGGAGGATTCACAAAGGTGTAGATCACCGGAATGAGGATCAGGGTCAGGACAAAAAGACTGATGATATTCAGGGAGGCGATGATCCCGAACTGTCTGAGCACTTCACTTTTGGTCACCGCCAGGGTAGCAAAACCCATGGCCGTGGTCAGGTTGGTCATCATGGTGGCTGTCCCGATGCGGATAATGACCCTCTGTAATGCCTTGATCTTATTGCCGTAACGTGAAAATTCAAAATTGTACTTGTTCAGCATGTAAATGCTGTTTTCCATGCCGATGATGATCAGCAGCGGGGGAATCATACCGGTCAGAATGGTGATCTTATAATCAAAAAGAGCCATCATTCCCAGCGACCAGATGACCTGGATCAACACAATGAACATGGGAATAATCACCGCCTTGAAAGAACGGAAAAAAAGGAAGAGAAAGAGGATGCACACCAGCAGTGCCAACAGGCTGAAGAGGTAGATCTCATTTTTGATCTTCATGGAGGTGACCACCCTGATGTAGGGCAACCCCGAATAGTGAAGATCGAGCTTGCTCTCCTGCTCGAAACGGGTTCCATGCCGCTGTATGGAACGGATCATGGCCTCACGGTGGCTGTTGCGCATCCGGTCCTTGTTCACCGCAATGGCGATCAGGTAGGTATGGGCAGTATCGCTGTACAGCAGGTTGCTGTAAAAGGGGAGTTCCCTGAAGCGGGCAGCCAGGGAATCGAGCCTGAAAGAACCCACCGGTTCATCAGGGAAAATTCTGCGGGCTGAAAATTTGCGGCTCACCGTATCCCTTTTCAGGTCATAGGCATTGGTCAGGGACATCAGGTTTTCCACACCATCGACGGCCCCCAGGTGAGCCACCAGATCCTGCCAACGCCCGAAATGAAGGGGATCAAAAAAATCGGGGTCCTGCACCCCCAGGATGATCAGATTGCCTTCTTCCCCGAAAATCCTTACAAACTCGCGGTAATCACTGAAAGCTGCATCCTTCTGCGGAAGCAGGGAGGCATATTCATACGACATTTCTACATGACGGGCGTGATATCCAAAGAAAAGAGTGATGAGCAACAGTATCCCCAATAACAGGAATTTGCTGCGCAGAATTATCCGGGATACTTTAATCCACATAAAACAAAATCAAAAAACAAGAGGCGAAAATACCATAAATCTGTTATTCACGAAATTAAATTTGAAAACATTACCTTTACATGCATAACAGAATAAATTCAGATTCATGCTGAAAAAGAACCCCTCCCGGCTGATTATTGTGGCCAACCGGTTACCGGTGAAAGCAGAGGTTAAGGATGATTCCTTCTCTTTGGAAAAAAGTGCGGGAGGTCTTGCCACCGGACTTGATTCCTTAAAAATCTCCTATGAGAAACACTGGATCGGCTGGCCGGGAGTTCACCTTCACGATCACGGAAAGCAATCGGCACTTGATGAAGCCCTGGAAGAAATGAACTTTCATCCCGTATTTCTTACGGAAGAAGAAATCCATAATTACTATGAAGGCTACAGTAATTCCACCTTATGGCCCCTTTTCCACTATTTTTATGAGCATACACGGCATGATAGTGCTTACTGGGAAGCCTACAAAAGAGTGAATCTCCTGTTCAGGGACAAGGTCCTTGAGGTCGCCGGAAAAGAGGATATCATTTGGGTACAGGATTATCACCTGATGCTGCTTCCGGGGATGATCAGGGAACACCTGCCGACGGCAAGGATCGGTTTCTTCCTTCATATCCCCTTCCCTTCCTATGAACTTTTCAGGACCCTGGAGAACCGTGATGAACTGATGGAGGGTTTACTCGGGTCAGACCTAATCGGGTTCCACACCTTTACTTACATGCGCCATTTTATCAGCGCACTCTATCGCATCACCGGACTGGAATCGAACGACAACACTTTTCACACAGGAACCCATACCCTGTCGGTAGACACTTTCCCGATGGGCATTAATTATGACAGTTTTTACAAAGCACACGACTTACCGCAGGTCAGGGCTGCCCGGGAACGCTTCAGGGAACAATACCTGAACAGCAGGATTGTCCTCTCAGTTGACCGGCTCGATTACAGCAAAGGGCTCATACAACGCCTTGAAGGCTTCAGGTTGTTGCTTCAGAAATACCCCCAATGGACCGGAAAGGTCTCCATGGTCATGATTCTGGTACCCTCACGCGACAGTGTCGACAGTTATCACGACCTGAAAACCCGCATCGATGAAACCATTGGCAACATCAACGGCACCTATTCGCGTCCGGGATGGATTCCCATCCAGTATTTTTACCGCAATTTCGCCTTCGAAGAGCTGGTCGCCTTTTACCACGAAAGCGACATCGCCCTGGTAACCCCCCTGCGTGATGGAATGAACCTGGTGGCCAAGGAGTTCGTAGCCGCCAATGCCGGCAGGCCGGGAGTTCTCATTCTCAGCGAAATGGCCGGTGCCGCCATAGAGCTTACCGAGGCCCTTCAGGTCAATCCCAACAATATTAACCAAATGGCCGACACCCTGCACCAGGCACTGATGATGCCTGTCAGGGAGCAAAAACAACGGATGAGGAATATGCAGAAAATCCTCAAACACCAGGATGTGGCCAAATGGGCAGGCGACTTCATCGATGAGCTGGAAGAAATCCACCTCCGGATGGGGAAAATGATGAAAAAAGAGATCGACAAGCCCAGGAAAAAAAACATCGTGGAACAGTTTCGCCAGGCAGAAAAGCGACTCATCATCCTCGATTATGATGGCACCCTGGTGCCCTTTCACCCCGACCCCGCAGCAGCACTTCCCCCGCCAAGCCTGCTCAGCCTGGTCCAAAAACTTCTCAATTTTCAGGGGGTGGAGATGGCCATCGTCAGCGGCCGGAATAAGGCCTTCCTCGACAACATCTTCACAGATCCCAGGCTGATGATATTAGCAGAACACGGGGCTTACCGCCGCATCGGAGGCGAATGGCGATCCCTCTACCGGAAAGACCTCCAATGGCAATCGGAAATTGTCAGAATCATGCAGGAATTCACCGGCAACACCCCGGGTTCCTTCATCGAAAAAAAGGAAACCTCCATCGTTTGGCATTACCGGAAATCCGATAAATGGCTGGCAGAACTGAGGGTGGGCCAGCTCATCAACAAGCTGATATACCCGTGCACACGCAGACAACTCCACCTGATGAGGGGCAACAAAATCGTGGAAGTGAAACCTGCGGAGTACACCAAAGGAACCGCGGTCCGCCAGAATTTCCGCCTCAGGGAATATCCCTTCATCCTGGCCGCAGGAGATGATACCACCGATGAAGACATGTTTGATGCCTTACCCAAGGAGGCCATCACCATCAAGATCGGCCAGCCTTCTGAAAAATCGAAATTCACCATAGCCGGAAGCGATGACCTGATCAGGTTACTTCGGCAGTTAATCCAATTCTGATGATATGAACATTGCTGACTACGGAATTATTGGCAACTGCCGGAGCAGTGCCCTGGTTTCCCGCCACGGATCCATCGACTGGTGCTGTATGCCCGATTTCGACAGCCCTTCTGTTTTTGGCCGCCTGCTCGATGAGGAGAAAGGCGGCTCTTTTGGGATCACCGCCAAAGGAAATTATACGATCACACAAAAATACATCGACCTGACCAACATTCTGAAGACTACCTTCACCGCTGATGTGGCGGCATTTGAAATCATCGATTTCATGCCCATTTACCGGACCGATGCGGACCATTATTACAATGCACCGGAAATATATCGCATCATCAGGGTCCTTAAAGGAACCCCGGTCATCAGCGCATGTTATTCACCCATGCTCAACTATGCCCGGCCAACCAGGGGTTTCATCGAAAATAACGCCCTGAAACATGTGACCACCATAGGAAAATATGAATCCATTTACCTTTACAGCGACCTCGACATAAACACGATCCATGACCACCAGTCCATAGAACTCACCGGCAACCATTTTTTTTGCGTCACCTATAACCAGAAACTCATCAAAACGGACTATACCCGGGCCTACCTGGAGTACCAGCGCACCAAGGTATACTGGATGAACTGGTCGAACCGCACGCTCTCCTTCCCGAAATACAGGAACGAGATCCTCCGCAGCGCCCTTGTCCTGAAACTGCTCACCTACGCAAAAACAGGGGCTATCGTGGCTGCCCCTACGACCTCCCTCCCGGAGGCCATCGGCGAAATCAGGAACTGGGATTATCGCTTTTGCTGGATCAGGGATTCTTCCATGGTCATCAAGACCTTTTTACAGATCGGCCATACCAATTCTGCCCGGAAATTCCAGGAGTTCATCCTGAATGTCAACAATGGTAAACAGGAGGACATACAGATCATGTACGGGATCCATGGTGAAAAGGACCTGCCTGAAATTGAGCTGGAACACCTGAAAGGCTACCGCAATTCCCCTCCCGTGAGGATCGGGAACGGGGCCTTCTCCCAGAAACAAAACGACATTTACGGGGTTTTGATTGATGCCATATATGTATCCCTGCAAAAATTCCCCTCTACCCTCGATACTACTGAGGAGCTATGGACTTTCGTCAGGGGCATTCTGGGCGCAGTGGAGAAGAACTGGCAGAAACCCGACAAAGGGATCTGGGAAATGAGAGGCCCCGACCGCCATTTTGTTTACTCCAAGCTGATGTCATGGGTAGCCTTTGACCGGGGCGTCAAAATTGCGGAGATGTTTGGCAAGGATTTCTATTCTGCCATTTGGCAAAACCTGGCAGATACCATCCGCGGGGACATCTACGCCAACGGCTGGGAGGAGGAGACAGGGGCTTTTGTGCAGTATTACGGATCAAAGGAGCTCGACGCCTCTAACCTGCTGATGGAAGAGTTCGGCTTCATCGAGAGTGATGACCCCCGCTACATCTCCACAGTCCTGAAAACTAAAGAGCGCCTGGTCAAAAATGGCCTGGTTTTCAGATATATGCACGAAGATGACTTCGGGAAACCTTCCGGTTCCTTCATCCTGTGCAACTTCTGGCTGGTGAACAGCCTTTGCAGGATTGGTTATCTGGAGGAAGCTCAACAGCTGTTTGAGAAAGTGGTGGCAAAAGCCAACCATCTCAGATTGCTCAGCGAACATGTGGATACGGAATCGGGAGAACTCCTCGGCAATTTTCCCCAGGCCTATTCCCACCTGGGACTAATTCAGTCGGCCCTGCTGCTGAACGGTAAGGAGATGTCCTTTGACAACAATATTTTCAGGTATATAAAACCCTGATAACAAAAAGCTTGTTATCGCCATGAAGTTTAGAGGCGGTTCAGCAAAACAGGCGCTGTGATAAACAGCGCCTGTTTTCTTACCTCTGTAGCCTCACCGGGAATCGAACCTGGATTTACGGTTTAGGAAACCGCCGTTCTATCCGTTGAACTATGAGGCCCTGTTTTGCAGTGCAAAATGCGGGGCAAAAATAGGAAATTAAGGGTTAGCCTCCAATACTCCGGGAAAATATTTATCAGGGCCTTCCGTTGTGGCTGGCTTTCAGCAAGCCGCCCTGCCTGATAACAGGCAGGGCGGCTGAGCAAAAAGGGCTCCCCGGCGTTCAGGGATTACCAGCGTCCACGGCCACCACGACCGCCGCCCTGGAATCCATTCCCGCGGCCACCGCCACCCCTGCGGGCGTAGTTACCCTGACCCTGACGTGACTGGATATTGTCAAAGACCACCTTCTGCTCTTCGTTGAGCAAATTACGCACCTTATCACGGTGGGCATTCACCTTCTCATCCACGGCCGTCTGATAGGCATCCCTGGTGGTGTAATTTCCTGACTTTCTCCGCTCGGCACGCATGGCATCCATGTCACTGCGGTGATTCTTCTCAAGGGCCGTAATCTCCGTTTTCTGCTTTTCCGTCAGTCCGGGAATTCCCTCGCAGCAGGAATAGTTACCCGCCCGATTACCCCTCTGGGCATAGGCACTTCCGCTCACCATCATGATGAGGGCCATTAACAAACCTGTAATAATCCATTTTTTTGTTTTCATGATCAAATGTTTAATGATTAATGTTTAAATGTTGTTATAACGATTTTAGAAAATTCTTCACTTCCCGGTTGGCTGTGGGGCATTTTCCCACCCCCTTCCTCTGCGGCGGCCTCTTTCGGCCGGGGCCGGCTCCTCGGTCCGCACCATTTTCAGGAAAATTCCGTCGAGTTTCTCCTTCTGTTCGGGGGTGCAGTTTTCCCGCATGGAGAGGTAGTAGCCTACGGTGAGGTTTTTCAGCTCTTCATGTTTCCGGCCGATTTCATGGCTGATGTGATAAAGGGCAGCGCTATCGGGGGAGGCTCCGGTCATCAGGGTGACCATTTCCAGTCTGAGAGCCTCCAGGTCACGGGCGAGGCGGTGGCTGTTCCGGTTATACTCCCTGGTGGCCTCCCTGAAGCGGACCATCTGTTCAGGGCCGAGGTCCAGCTGGTCACGGAACCATCGTGCTCCCTGTTCTTCTCCCGTAACAGTGGCCTCACTGACCGCCGGTTCTGCCGGCTGGCTCCTGCGGGTGTGGTATAACAGCGACCCTATGGTCGTCAGGTTCATGGCAAAAAGGATGATTACCAGCCACACCAAAATTCTATTTCTTTTCTCTGTTTGCATAATATAATCAATCCATCAGGAAATTTTCCAGGGGTTCAGTATTCATTTCATTCATCCAGGGGACCACCTGTTCAGCGACGATCGGCCGGTCTGCCCCCTTTTCAGGAAGACTGCCCAGGCGAAAACCGCCGTAAATCCCCAGAAGCAGAAGCAGGGAAAAAAGTGCAGGCTGCAGGATCACCCTCCATCCTGAGGTGATCCCAGCATCCTTTTCACGATCGATGCGGGCTTTCACCCGGGTGTAAAACCACGGATCGGGCTCCGTAACGGCTTCATCGCCTGCCCATGCCATAGTATCGCGAAGAACCTCCAGAAACTCCCGGCAGTCACGGCATACCGCCAGGTGCTCCTCCACCCCCTTCCACTGCTCTGCAGCCGAAGATCCCTCCAGGTAAGCGATCAGATCCTTATGACACTCTTTGCATTTCATTTTGTATACCTTTAATGGTTTGACACATTCATTTTCCAAAGCCTTCGCTCAAAGGCACCCCTTTTTGTAACAAGCCCACAGTTTCTTCTGAAGGTTCATGCGGGCACGCTGAAGCAATGACTCCACCCCGGGGATGGTGTTTCCCATGATTTCAGCCACCTCACGGGTGGAAAAATCCTCGATCCTGCTGAGGATAAAAGCCTTTTTCTGGTTCTCGGGGAGAGCATCAATGGCTTCATGAAGCCTCTGCTTCCTCTGCTTCTCCTCCAGTTGCGCAGAAGGAAGGGAAGCTGTGGTTCCTGCGCCCTCCGCCTCCTGCGGGGTGCCGGTCAGTTTCTCAAGGGGCAGAAGCCATTTGCGCCGCTGTTTGCTGCGCACATGGTTCAGCGACTTATTCACGGCAATGCGGTAAATCCAGGTGAACAGCTTTGCGTCGGCGCGGAATCTCCCCACCGACCGGTACACCTCCACATAGACTTCCTGGGCGATATCCTCGGCATCCTCCCTGTCGCGAACGATCTCACGGCAAATGGATCTCACCCTCACCTGGCTGGAATCCACCAACTCCCGGAAGACCCTCTCATCCCCCTTTTTTAATAATGCTATAATCTCCTCTTCCTTCATTCCGCGGATTAGGTCACGTAAATTACTCATAAGACACGGCAACCCAAAAAAACCAGCGGAAAAAATTTTACGGTCCCTTTCCGGCTCCTCCATATATTACCAATGGATTAAAAAGCCGGG
Organism: uncultured Prolixibacteraceae bacterium; assembly: GCA_964461455.1. Lineage (GTDB taxonomy): Bacteria > Bacteroidota > Bacteroidia > Bacteroidales > Prolixibacteraceae > UBA1413. The sequence continues at coordinate 20,603 of CAYWUJ010000004.1, forward strand.
GGAAAACGAGCTTTCACATGGGAAAAGGTTATTTTTGTGGCCTGAACTTCAACAAAACAGATATGACAAAAACTAATGAGAGACTTTTCTCCGATTTTCCGGAAGTGACCACCCAGCAGTGGGAAGAGAAAATTACTGCCGACCTGAAGGGAAAAGATTATGAAAAATCTCTGGTATGGCGCACCAACGAAGGTTTTTCCGTAAAACCCTATTACCGTGCCGAAGACCTGGAGGGGCTTTCCTTTTCCGACGCCCTTCCCGGGGAATTTCCCTACACCAGGGGAAATGAGACCTTTAACAGCTGGCTGATCAGGCAGGACATTGTGGTCACCGACTTTGCAGAAGCCAACAAAAAAGCCCTGGAGATCCTGGGAAAGGGAGTCAACTCGCTGGGGTTCATCTTTGACTGTTCGGCGAGGCCGGCAGCTGAAGATCTCGGAATTCTGCTGAAGGATATCTGTCTGGAAGCTGCGGAGGTCAATTTCGGTTGTTCCTGCGGTAATTGTGATGTGACGGGAGCCTTTGCCTCACTGGTAAATCAGGGGCCCTGGAAGGTCACAGCGGTGAAGGCCTCCGCCAATAATGATCCTCTCTGCATACTGATGCTCAAGGGGCGTTTTGAAGAAGGCGGTGAAGAGGAGGCCTTTGGCCGGCTGGCCGGTCTGGCCAGAACAGGTGGTTCTCTTCCGCAGTTCCGCACCGTGGGGGTAAACGGCAAGTTCTTCGGCAACAGTGGTTCTTCCATCGTGCAGGAGCTGGCCTATTCCCTCAGCATGGGGGCCGGGTACCTCACACGTCTGACCGCCGCAGGCCTGACCCCCGATGAGGCCGCCGCAGCCATCAAGTTTAACTTCAGCATCAGCAACAGCTATTTCATGGAGGTCGCCAGGCTGAGAGCCGGAAGATACCTCTGGGCCCAAATGGTCAGGGCCTTCGGGGCCACCGACCCCCAAAACATGAAAATGATCGTCCACAGCGAAACGGGAATGTTCAACAAAACCGTTTATGACCCCTATGTCAACCTGCTGCGCACCCAAACCGAAGCCATGTCGGCAGCCCTCGGGGGTGCCCACTCCATCACCGTGCTTCCCTTCGACGGACTGTTCAGGAACCCTTCCGATTTTTCGGAAAGGATCGCCCGGAACCAGCAGATACTCCTTAAGGAGGAGTCTTACATCGACAAGGTGACCGACGCCGCCGGAGGCTCCTATTATATAGAAAACCTCACCGCCGCCATCATTGACCAGGCCTGGAAACTCTTCCTGGAAACCGAAGAAAAGGGAGGCTTCCTGGCCGCCCTGCGCGAGGGATTCATTCAGAAGCAAATCAGGGAGATGGCCGCCCGCAGGGACCAGAACATCGCCCTGAGGCGCGAAAACCTCCTGGGAACCAACCAGTTCCCCAACTTCTCGGAAACCATCAAAGAAGAACTCGGCTCTCCGGTATTTCAGCCTGTTGACCTCACCCTGGAAAATCCTGAGGTAGAGACCCTGAAGCCATACCGTGCCGGTCAGAGCTTTGAAACGCTCCGTTATAAAACCGACCAATATGCGCTCAGCCACAAGCGTCCTTCGGCCTTTATGATGACCATGGGGAACCTGGCCATGCGTAAGGCACGGGCACAGTTCAGCTGCAACTTCTTCGCCGTTGGCGGCTTCGAAGTGATCGACAACAACGGTTTTTCCTCCCCGGAAGAGGGTTTGGCAGCCGCACGCCAGGCAGGTTCGGAAATCATCGTCCTCTGCAGTTCCGATGAGGAATATGCTGAAATCGTCGCCGCTCTTTTGCCCCTGCTGAAACCTGGGGAGATCCTGGTGATCGCCGGCAATCCCGCCTGCCGGGCCAACCTGGAAGCCATGGGAGTCCACCGGTTCATCCATGTCAGGTCCAACCTGCTCGACGAGCTGAAGAATTACCAGAAATCACTGAACATTTAACCCAGGGCGCTGATTGCCGTAAAACTGAAATAATATGAAACCCGATTTTAAGAATTTGGATATACGAAACAGCAGAGCCGGAAAGACGGCAGCTGCTGCCGGCAGCCACACCTGGATGACCCCTGAGTTGATTCCCGTGAAACCGGTCTACACCAGTGAAGACCTCGAAGAAATGGAACACCTCCGCTATGCTGCCGGACTACCGCCCTACCTGCGGGGGCCCTATTCCACCATGTATGTGATGCAGCCGTGGACCATCAGGCAGTATGCCGGGTTTTCCACCGCCGAAGAGTCAAATGCCTTCTACCGGCGTAACCTGGCAGCAGGCCAGAAAGGCCTTTCCGTGGCCTTTGACCTGGCCACCCACAGGGGCTACGACTCAGACCACCCCAGGGTCGTCGGTGACGTGGGCAAAGCCGGTGTCGCCATCGACTCTATCCTCGACATGAAGATCCTCTTTGACCAGATCCCGCTCGACAAGATGTCGGTATCGATGACCATGAACGGCGCCGTTCTCCCGGTCCTGGCCTTTTATATCGTCACCGCACTGGAACAGGGAGCCACCATGGAGCAACTCTCCGGGACCATCCAGAACGATATCCTCAAGGAGTTCATGGTACGGAATACCTACATCTACCCCCCGGACTTCTCGATGCGCATCATCGCCGATATCTTTGAGTTCACCTCGCAGCATATGCCCAAGTTCAACTCTATCTCGATTTCGGGATACCATATGCAGGAGGCCGGGGCTACCGCTGACATAGAAATGGCTTATACCCTGGCCGACGGACTGGAATATCTCCGCACGGGAGTGAAGGCGGGCCTCGATATCGACGCGTTCGCCCCGCGGCTCTCCTTTTTCTGGGCGGTGGGAATGAACCACTTCATGGAGATCGCCAAAATGAGGGCCGCCCGCATGATCTGGGCCAAACTGGTCAAACAGTTCAACCCCAAAAACCCGAAATCGCTGATCCTGCGCACCCACTCACAAACCTCGGGATGGTCGCTGACCGAGCAGGATCCCTTCAACAATGTGGGACGCACTGCCGTTGAGGCCATGGCGGCAGCCCTGGGGCATACCCAGAGCCTTCACACCAACGCCCTCGACGAAGCCATCGCCCTGCCCACCGACTTCTCGGCACGTATCGCCCGGAACACGCAGATTTTCATCCAGCAGGAGAGCGAAATCTGCCGGAGCGTGGACCCCTGGGCAGGCTCCTATTACGTGGAGAGCCTCACCCATGAGATCGCCCGCAAAGCCTGGGACCTTATTGAAGAAGTGGAGAGACTGGGGGGCATGTCAAAGGCGGTAGAGACCGGCATTCCGAAAATGCGTATCGAAGAGGCGGCAGCCCGCACCCAGGGAAAAATCGACAGTGGCACCCAAATCATCGTGGGAGTCAACAAATACCGGCTGGAAAAGGAAGACCCCATCGACATCCTGGAAATCGACAATACGGCGGTACGCCTTTCCCAGATCGAAAGACTCAATAAACTCAGGGCTGAACGCAATGAGACGGAAGTGCAGGCCTCCCTGGAAGCCATCACCCGCTGTGCCGCCACCGGCGAGGGGAACCTCCTGGAACGGGCGATCGATGCTGCCGGAAAACGGGCATCACTGGGTGAAATCTCCGACGCTTGTGAAAAAGTGGCCGGTCGTTACAAAGCTGTCATCAGAACCATTGAAGGAGTGTATAAATCAGAAGCCAACAACAAATCGGAATTCCAGGAAGCCCTGGAACTCGCCCGGAAATTCGCCGAACTGGAAGGGCGTCAGCCCCGCATTATGATCGCCAAGATGGGACAGGACGGCCACGACCGCGGAGCCAAAGTGGTGGCCACCGGGTATGCTGACCTGGGATTCGACGTCGATATGGGACCCCTCTTCCAAACCCCGGAAGAAGCCGCCAAACAGGCCGTCGAAAATGACGTCCACATTTTGGGAGTCTCTTCCCTGGCCGCCGGCCATAAAACCCTGGTACCGGCAGTGATCGAAGAACTGAAGAAACTGGGCCGCGAAGACATCATGGTCATCGTCGGCGGTGTCATCCCTTCCCAGGACTACCAGTACCTCTACAACGCAGGCGCCGTGGCCATCTTCGGCCCCGGAACCAGCGTCGCCGCAGCCGGCAAAAAGATCCTCGAGATCCTCCTGGCCATGCACGAATAATATTAAGGTTTTAAGGAACGGCCTCCTGAAGGCAGCCTCGTAGACAGGCCGGTTATTTTACCGGCCTTTTTTTTTGGCCATACCTCCCCATCATCCCTTCATTCCGGTCGGTCTTCAAAAATGGGGATAGAATTTTTTAACAGCCCGGACCAAAGTCAAAAACAATGCCGCTCTGCGAGGGATATTTTTTGTTCAATCCTCTCATTTTCCGGTTTCCGTTTTTTTTATGAATCCAAAATTGATACTTTTGAAACCAGGCAACCCTCCGGCGTAAAATGCCAGGTTGCCCAAACATAAAACGTTGATTTTTATCCTATTATAACTTAACCATATGATAACAACAGATCTGGCGCAGCTTTATGAAAAACCTTTTTTGGCCCATTGGGATGAACTGGTTTTTTCTGATTTTGATGGTGGTGATTTCACCTACGCGGAAGTCGCGGAAATGATCAAATCACTGCAACTTTTCTACCAGGTATCCGGCATCAAAAAAGGGGACAAGATTGCAGTTTTAGGAAGAAACTCAGCCCGCTGGGGGACGACCTTCCTTTCGGTTCTGACTTCCGGTGCAGTCATCGTCCCCGTGTTACCCGACTTCAGTGTGACCGACACGAACCACATCCTGAACCACTCAGAGTCTAAAATTGTATTTGCCCAGAAATCGCTGATTGACAAGATTGACCTGAAAAAGGCCACCGGTGTGGAAACGGTCATCGTGCTCGACAACTTCACCGTTCATTCCTCCAAGGATCCCGATGCAGCCACCAAGCTGACCGATGCCTTCGGCTATTACAAAAAATACAGGGACACCATCAAGGAGCTCAATTTTTACAAATGGGAAAGCGAAGAGTGTTGCATTATCTCCTATACATCGGGAACATCGGGGTTCACCAAAGGGGTCATGATCCCGGAACGGAGCCTGGTGTCCAACATCGTGTATGCACAGGAGAATATGCCCTTAAAGGCCGGTCATAAGATCGTCTCCTTTCTCCCCATGGCCCATGTGTACGGTCTGCTCTTTGAATTTCTCTTTCCCGTCACCCTGGGATGCCACATCTCATTCCTGGCCAAAATGCCCTCACCGCAGGTGATCACCCAGGCCTTCGGCAAGGTAAAGCCGCACCTGATCCTGTCGGTTCCCCTGATCATCGAGAAAATATACAAGAAAAGGATCCTTCCCACCCTTGAAAAACCGGTGATGAAAGTGGCCCTGGCCATTCCGGGGATTTCGGGGTTGATTCTGAAAAAAGTAAGGGAAAAAATGATCGAGACCTTCGGCGGCCGCTTCATTGAGATTGTCATCGGCGGGGCCCCGCTGAGCGCCGATGTGGAGAAATTTTTCAAAAGGATCCATTTTCCGTTTACCATTGGATACGGAATGACCGAATGTGGCCCCCTGGTCAGCTACGCAGCATGGAACAAGACCATGCCCTCCTCCGCTGGTAAACTGGTCGACCGCATGGAAATGCGCATCGATTCGGAAGATCCTTTTCAGGTGGTGGGCGAAATCCAGGTAAAAGGCGATAATGTCATGCTGGGATATTATAAAAATGAACAGGCCACCAAAGAAGCCTTCACGGAAGACGGATGGCTCCGTACCGGCGACCTGGGGATCACCGATGCCAACCAGTTCATCTACATTCGCGGCCGCTCCAAGAATATGATCCTCGGCCCTTCGGGACAGAACATCTATCCCGAAGAGATAGAAGCCAAGCTCAACAATCTCCCCTACATAGCCGAATGTGTGGTCATTGACCGGAATCACAAACTGGTGGCCCTGGTCTATCCCGATTATGAAGCCATGAAAACCGACGGCACAGAGGAATCGCAACTTTCCCATATCATGAATGAAAACCTGAAAAAACTGAACCACGAGTTACCGAAATACGAAAATGTCACGGAAGTTCAGCTGGTGAAGGAAGAGTTTGAAAAAACCCCCAAGAAAAACATCAAAAGGTACAAGTACATGTAGGGTCACGACCATTTTCCTTCGCCCTGTGATACGCAAAATATAGGGTTCAGGAAAAACCGTATCTTTATCTCCGGAACTCTGTGAAGGTTTTAAAAATCCGGAAAGATGACATCACGATTTTCAAGGAGAAGCTTCCTGCAACTGGCGGGAGCAGCAGGGGCGGGAATTCTGCTCCGGGGTATGAAAGGCACCTCTCACGACAGCGGGGATCCGCCCTTCAGAATTTCACTTGCCGAATGGTCGGTTCACCGTATGATCCTGGGTCCGGCCCTGCAGTCAGGATGGCAGGAATTTGGCCGGATGTTGCAGGAAGATTTTGCAGCCATTGAGAAATCAGCGGAAATGACCAACCTGCAATTTCCCGTTTTTGCCAGGAGTCTCGGCTTCGGGGCCGTTGAATATGTCAACACCTGTTTTTTCGACAAGGCCGCAAACAGCCCATACCTCAGCGAGCTCAGAAACATCTGCCGGCAGGAGGATATCAAAAATGTGCTGATCATGTGCGATAACGAGGGAATGGTCGGTCACCCCGAAAAGCAGGTACGGTTGCAGACCCTTGAAAACCACAAAAAATGGATCGACGCTGCGGCATTCCTGGGGTGTCATGCTGTGAGAGTGAATGCCGGAAGCGCCGGGAGCTATGAGGAACAACAGAAACTCGCCTCCGATGGATTGTACCTTTTGTGCGACTATGGCGACAAAGCCGGAATCAACGTTCTGGTGGAAAACCACGGAGGACTCTCGAGCAACGCCGAATGGCTCGCCGGGGTCATGCAGCTCACCGCCCATAAAAGAGTGGGAACCCTCCCCGATTTCGGCAATTTCACCATCAGCGAAACCGAATCGTTCGACCGCTACCGCGGCGTTGAAATACTGATGCCCTGGGCAAAAGGAGTCTCGGCCAAATCACACGACTTTGATACCGCCGGAAATGAGACCGGAACCAACTTCTCCAAAATGCTCCGCATTGTCACCGACAGTGGATTCCGCGGGTACGTCGGCGTGGAATATGAAGGAACCCGTCTCCCTGAAAAAGAGGGCATCATGGCCACCAAAAAGCTCCTGGAAAAAACCGCCACTGCCCTGACCCCTGTAAACGGAAAGGGTTAAAAATTGTTAATTCACTTCAGGGATGTAACAAACCATCCCTGATTGCGTAATCTCATTAGATTTTCACCTTTTTAATTGACTTGTAAAGGTTGATTGGTTGTTGATGGAAGGTAAAGATCATCAGTTGTTTGTCTTTCAAGAGGGAAGCGGTGGCCATCGGTCCACCGCTTTTTGTATTTCCCGGCAAATCAGTTTCCCTGCATGCCCGTTTCCCGGGTTCCCGGCCACCAGGCTTTTCTGCCTCCTGGCCATCCTGCCACATTTTATGGCAACTTGCTGCTCATGGAGGGCGGCGGCACCTCCACGCCCCATTCCCTGTTGGGTTCCGCCCCCATGGTAAACCGGAGGGTTCCCCCCTTCATGATCTCATCGCGGGGCAGCCAGGCCCGGGTCACCGCTTTTCCGTTAAAGGAGAGCGAGCTGACGTACCTGTTTTCGGCAGAGTTGTTGATCGTCTCAATCACCAAAGTTTTGCCCTCTTCCAGGTCAATGGTGACTTTCCGGAAAAGGGGACTGCCGAACTGGAAGGTAGGATGGGCGGAGGCATGGCCCTGGACGTCGAAAATCCCCATGGCCGCCATGACAAACCAGGCCCCCAGCTGACCCTGGTCCTCATCCTGACCGTAGCCGTAACCATGCAGGGGGTCGGTGCCATAAAACTCATCACAGATGGTGCGCGTCCACTTCTGGGTCAGCCAGGGCTTCCCCGAATAGTTGAAAAGCCAGCTCTGGTGAAGGCACGGCTGGTTTCCGTGGTTGTAGAGCTTCTCGAGACCTGAGAAGGAATCGACCTCTTTACCTCCGCCGAACACCGTTTTCCGGCCATCCTCAAAGGTCTTTTCCAGCCTTTCATTAAAAAGTGCCTGTCCGGTCGCATCGATCAGGGCAGCCACATCATGGGGCACATACCAGGAATACTGGACGGCATTTCCTTCCTGGAAGCCGCGCCATGCCTGCATGGGGTTGAAGTTTTCGATAAAGGTACCATCCTCGTATTTCGGCCTGATGTAGCGGGTTTCAGGGTCAAAGAGGTGCTTCCACCCTTCGGCCTGGTGCATCAGCCGGTGGTATTCCTCGTCCTTTCCCAGGGCTTTGGCCATGCCGGCCACGGCATAGGAGCTGAAGCAATACTCCAGGGTATGGGAAGCCCCGAAGTTAAAGATCCATCCGTTGGAGAGGATGGTATCGCGGGCAGGGACATAACCGTGGTGGACCAGGAAGCGGAGGTCGTATTTTCCCGAGCCGAAGGGCCTTCCGGCATAGCCTGTTTCGTTCTTCCAGGCAGCTTCCCAGGCCTGGTTCAGGTCATCGAAGGGAAGGCCACAATGGTGTGCCGATGCCAGCAGGAGACCGAAGTAATTGGTCTGCACGCCATTGGTATGAATACCGGCTGCCAGTCCGTCATGAAGCCAACCTGTCTCCTCATAAAAATCGAGGTTGGCCTGGAGGTATTCCCTGAAATGGCCGGGCCATGCCAGCATCCAAAGCTGGCTCAGGTTCCAGAAGCCTCCCCACATCCCGTCGGTATTGAAAAAACGGTGGGTGGGGCGCCCCTCCTGATCGAGGGGGAGCTGCCCGATGCCGCCATCGTTACGGGGATAGGCGCCGTTGATATCGCTGGCGATCCCCCGGCCCAAAAGGGCATGGTACAGGCCGGTGTAAAACTTCTTCAGGTTGGTGGTATCGCTGTCTTCGGCACGAATCGGGGAAAGCATCGTGTTCCACCGTTCCCGGGCCGTGGCGCGGGCCCGGTCAAAAGAGACCCCCCGGCTCTCCTCCTCCAGGTTCAGCAGGGCATTTTCCATGCTCGTGTAGGAGACCCCCACCTGCATTTCGATGACCTCTCCCTCCGTGGTGGAATAATGGAGAACCAGGCCATTGCCGGTACCACGGGTTTCGGTGGCCCCCACCTGCACCAGGGAGTCCATAAAGGTTGCCACAGCCCCGGGATCCTTGCTGATGCGGGCATAGAAGAACATTTTCACCCGTTTTCCCTCGTCACAGAATTTCACGTATTCGGGATAGGTGACCACATAACCCTCTACGTCACGGCCGTTGACCAGGGCGGCATAAGCTTCGGTGACATCGCTGCTTTCTCCCTGCTTATGACCAACGTCAAAAAGGATATGGGCTTCCTCAGAGGCCGGAAAGGTATAACGGTGATATCCCACCCTGGTGGTGGCCGTCAGCTCGGCCCTGATTCCATAATCCTTTAATACGACGGAATAGTAGCCGGGTTCTGCGGTTTCACTCTCCTTGTCAAAACGGGAGCGGTAGCCGCTGTCGGGCTCTTCCAGGGTTCCCGGAAGGGTTTTCAGGGTCCCTGTTGCGGGCATGCATACCACGCCCCCCACCTGGAATTCATGGAAATTGCCGAATCCCTCGATCGAGGTATGACGGTCGTCGTACCCGCAGGGCTGCCAGCTGCCAAAACTGTTGTAGGCGTTGGTATGGGGGGCCAGCTTGGCCATCCCGAAGGGAACAGCCGCAGGGGTGTAAAAAAACCAACGGCCGTGCACCGAACCTATCTGCGGGTCCACAAAACTGACCGCGTCAAAAGCGGGCCGCCTGCAGGAAACTGCCCCCAGGAGCAGCACCGGAACCATCATCATTAAAATCATCGCCCTTCTCATTTCCTTAATATACTTTCTGGTCATCATCTCATTAATATCCATTGGTGAGTACCTGATTAATAACCTGTTCCGGGTCCCTGGTCTATAACCTGGGTTGAGTCTCTGGTCTATAACCTGGGTTGAGTCGCGCCGCAATCCGTTTCGCAGGTGTGGCATCAGGAACTGGTGATTTTATATCCGCTCATTCCCTTCATTTTACAGGTTTGGGAGAGGGATTTGTAATCGTCGGTGATCATCAGCAGTTTATCCCCGGCCATCAAAGGGGTAGTTCCGGCAGGAACAAAAAAGTTACTCCCCCTTTTGACCAGGACGACCAGTGTCTTCTCGGGGAGGAGGATATCAATCAGGCGGTTGCCGTTTTCCAGGGTTTTTTCCGTCACCGTGACCTCCAGCCTGACCGATTTGATATCTTCCGATTCGAAATCGAAGTCTACCGCGCGTGTGGGTTTGTACTTCTTGGCCAGTCCGAGCCAGTGGGCCACCTGTGCCAGGGTGGTTCCCTGGAGGAGCAGGGAGACGAGGGTGACAAAAAAGACGATATTAAAGATGAACCGCGCATGGGGAACCCCGGCGTCAAGGGTGTAGATGGCGAAGATAATGGGCACGGCACCCCGCAGCCCCACCCAGGAAACGTAGACCTTTGAGCGGAAATCGATATTCCGGAAAGGCATAAGGGAGAGGAAAACGCTCAGTGGGCGGGAGACGAAGATAAGGGCCAGGCTGACCAGGATTCCGGGGACAATGACCGGCACCAGTTCATGGGGATTCACGAGCAACCCCAGGGTCAGGAAGAGCAGGATCTGGCTCAGCCATGCCAGCCCGTCAAAGAAGCTGATGGCCGACCGCCGGTGAACAAACCGGGAGTTCCCGATGATCAGTCCGCCGATATAGATGGCCAGGAAACCATTGCCCTTCATATAATACGTGAGGGAATAGATGAAAATGGATGCAGTAAGGACCAGTATGGGATAAAGGGAGTCGTAACCTATATCGATCCTGTTGATCACATAAACCGTCAGTTTTCCCAGCAGGTAGCCTGCCAGAGCGCCGATGGCCAGCTGCCAGGCGATCCTGCCCAGCACCAGCCAGATATTGGGGGCCGTTCCCAGCAGGATGATTTCAATAAAGGTGATGGTGAGCAGATAGGCCATGGGGTCGTTACTTCCGCTTTCCAGCTCCAGCATGGGTTTTAGGTTGTTTTTCAGGCTGATTTTACGGGTGCGGAGGATGGCAAATACCGAGGCTGAGTCGGTGGACGCCATCGTGGAAGCCAGCAACAGGGAGGAGAGAAAACCTATTCCCGCGCCCTCACGGGTCATCCCGCTGATCCACCAGATAAAAAGGCCGGTGACCAGGGCCGTGAGGAAAACCCCTGCCGTGGCCAGGACAACGCCCGGTCCCAGCACCGGCTGGATATCCTTGATCCGGGTATCGAGGCCTCCTGAAAACAGAATGATGCAGAGCGCCAGAGTGCCGATCACCTGGGCCACACGGTAATTCTCAAACTGGATCCCCAATCCGTCGCTGCCACTCACCATTCCGATCACCAGGAAGAGCAGCAACACGGGCACCCCATAGCGGAATCCCGCCTTGCTGGCAATGATGCTGATGAAGAAGAGGAAAGAAAGCCCCAGCATCATCAGTTCCAGAGAAATTTCCATAACCACAGGCCATAGTTTAATACCTCCCCGCCACGCCAAAACCGTCACCTCAGAGGTCGTTTTTACAAAAATAACCTGATTCGGATAACTTCAAAGCCTCACTCCACCGATATTTCGAAAGAAAAGAGAATTAATTACCTTTACGGGACCGATGGTAAAAGAAAAAATATGGCTTCGGGCCGGGCGTTGGATGCTTAAGTTTTTGGGACAGGTAATCCTGGTCCCGGTGTATATCTACAAATATGCGATTTCGCCCTTAACGCCGGCCTCCTGCAGGCATTATCCCACCTGTTCTTCTTATGCGGTGGAGGCCGTCAGGATCCACGGTCCTTTCCGGGGTTTCTGGCTGGCCACCCGGAGAATTGCCCGCTGTCACCCCTGGGGCACCAGCGGTTATGATCCGGTGCCACCGCGGGGCACCACACCCCTCAGACCAAAATCACGGAACCACAAAGCCGGAAACGGCACCGCTCCGGAACAGGACTCCTGAGTCCCCGGGGAATGGCCGGCAAATCATTGCATACCAGTCCTCTCAAACGGGATACGGCTGACAGGTCACCGGAGGCCCATCACTCCCCGCAGTTCCGTTCAAGCGGGATACGGCCGTCTTCCCGCACCCGGCGGATGACGGGCAGTGGTCCCCTCAGCGGGGTTGCTGCAGGCGAGGCAGAATTCCGGGGTCAGCGGCCGCTGCGGCCCGATTCGGCGATCATCTGCCGGAGCATGGCATTGAATTCTTCTTTCTCCGCAAGTTCCTCCAGGGCGGTATGGAAGCGGTAACGCCAGTAATGGTCGGGGTTTCCCGGCTGGTTGATGCGTTCGGCCCCCGGATCGGGATGGCGCAGCTCTTCATCCATTCCCAGCAGGTCCTGAAGGGGAAAGACGGTCCACATGGCCGGGGACCAGAGATGCTGGGCGACGATCTCCCTGACCATTTCCGGGGTACAGGTGGCCGGGGCCTCTCCCTGGTGTCCCAGATATTGGGTATAAAACTTCCGGGTTCTCTCCCTGTCTTCCTCCCACCATCCCCTGATGGTGGAAGTATCATGCGACGAGGGGGTGGCCACCGACAGGTAGGGGTAGTGGGCGGGATGGCCGAATTCCAGCTTTGGATTCTTGGGCATCCGCTGGACCTCCAGGCTGAGGATGCCCAGGTCGTTCATCACATCGGGCACGCAGGCGGGGACCATGCCCAGGTCTTCCCCGCAGAGGAGCATCTCGGTGGCCGATTTGATGGCCGGAAGTTTCTGCATGGCCTTTCCCCGCCAGAACTCCTCGTTGCGGCGGTAGAAGTAGTCGATGTAGATCTCGTCGAGAAGCCTCCGGGTTTCCGGGTCCAGTTCCCTGTAGGAATGGGTCGCATGGAAGGAGTTCCGCGGGAACCAGGCATCCCCGCCCGAACCGGGAGCCTCCAGGAAAAGCACCTCCGCCACCAGGGTGAAAAGGCCCTGTTTCAGACGGTTGAGATAAGACCTGCGGTCGGCATCGTCATCGGGTGATGGCGTCAGGAAAGCCTCAATCTTCTGCTGGTTGTCGAAGGAGGGACGCAGGGCATAGCACCCCGGAGCGTACTCCTCCAGAAAAGTGGCTTTCACCCCGGCGGTGAGATCCCCGAAGAGGTCTGCCAGGAAGTGGTCACGGATGTAAGGCTTGCAGAACCTGTTTTCATCGAACCTGATTCCTTTGTAAAGAATCTCGCCGCGTGAATACGGAATGCTGGGATTGAAATAGCCCATAAGACCCTGCACCTGGGTGGCAGGGATCTCCCAGATACGGAAGAAGCCCAGGATATGGTCGATACGGAAGGCGTCGAAATAAGAGGACATCTGACGGAGGCGCTGCTGCCACCAGCTGAAATTATCGCTGGCCATGGCCTCCCAGTTATAGGTGGGGAAACGCCAGTTCTGGCCGGTGACCGAGAAGTCGTCGGGGGGGGCTCCTGCCTGGCATTCCATGTGAAAAAGACGGGGATTCAGCCAGGCATCCACGCTGTTGCGATAAATGCCGATGGGGATGTCGCCCTTGAGGACCACCCCCCGTGAACGGGCATACTCAGCAGCTTCCAGGAGCTGGCAGTGCGCCTGGTATTGTATGAAATAGTGGATGGCGATGTCGTCATAATGGGGAGCCGCCGGGTCGGTCAGTTCCCTGAGGAGCCCCGGGGTCAAAGCGGTAAATCCGTCCCAGCGGGTGAAATCAGGGGTATTGAAAAGATCCCTCAAATAGGAAAAGGCGGCATACGGCTTCAGCCAGTGCTCATTGCGGCTGAAAAAGGCCAGAAAGCCGCCATCTGCCAGGAATTCCTCCTTTTGCTGGTCGTAAATAAGCTTAAAAAAACGCGATTTCAGGGTCATCACGGCTTCGTAGTCGATTTTTCCCAGGGAATCGAGGTACTCCCCCTGGGCGTCGACGATCCTTTGGGTGATGGCCGAGTGGAGCTTCCCGATCTTCAGCAGGTTGATATAGAGGGGATGAAGGGCAAAAACCGAGATGGCAGCATAGGGATAGGAGTCGTGCCAGGTATGTGTGGCTACGGTATCGTTGACGGGAAGGATCTGGATCATCGTGATACCCACGGAAGATGCCCAGTCGGCCAATAACTGAAGGTCGGAGAATTCTCCCACGCCGAAGCCCTTTTCCCTGCGCAGGGAAAAAACGGGGATGGCCACGCCGGCACCTTTCCAGGGAGCACCGGGATAGGAGAATTTTTCATCCCTGATCTCCACTACCTGAGGAATGGATGCGCCAGGCAGGGTGATGGTCCGGTCATCTCCCTCCTCCCAGAGGGGTTTGCTGTTTTGGGGGTCGAGGATGAGATACTTATATTTCAGCGGAAAGTCGCCCAGGGGAACGGCGACTTCGCACGACCACTCCGGGAACCGGCTGTTTCCGGCCTTCAGGGCTTTCCCGGCATCCCAGCTCCCCAGCAGGGAGGAGCTTCCGCAAACAGCCAGCTGCTGTCCGGGCAATACCCGGGGTGCCAGTGGGCGGAAACGGACCACCACGCTCTTTTTCTTTCCCGGGAGACGGGGCGCCGGAGCAGCCGTCACTTCTTCAGGCCTGAACACCGCCTTGGTAAAAGCAGAGGAACAGAGGGCATAACCGGGATCTGACATCGGGCGCCACCGGTCACGCAACACCACCCATTCCTGATCTCCCTCCAGGGGCTGGTAAGTACGGTCTCCCCCCCACTCCCTGACGACGGACCCATCGCTGTTGTTCCTGATGAAATAGCGGTAATGGAAGGGAACCAGCTCGCTCGCTTCCAGCCGAAAACGCCATAATCCGCCGTCCCCGGGAGAATATTCCATGGCTGTTGCCTTCTCTTCGGAACCACTCCCCAGCAAGGGATGCGACCCCACCAGCATCAGCTGCTGACCAAACCAGGTCTTATATTCTATCTGAAACTCTATCACCATGGCAGAAGAATTTGAATGGCTGAATTTAAAGATTTTTGGCATGACAGATAACCGGTCGGGTGATTTTATTCCCGGATGCAAAATATTACTTTTGCAGATAGTGAGATCTCTGCGGCTCCATTCTCCCTGGAAGGGCATGCCCGTCATCAGGGGCAGCCCATCAGACAGGAAGGACAGAACCCAGAAATAAGAACAGGATAATATGAGGAAGTTTTTTATACTGGCCGTAGCCCTGGTACTCGGGAGTTGCGGAATACGGGGACCCCGGGAAGGAGAAAAACCGGTTGTGCTGGTGAGCATTCTGCCCCAGAAAACCTTTGTGGAAAAGATTGGCGGCGGGGATTTTACGATTTCCGTCCTGATTCCCCATGGAGCCAATCCCACCACCTATACCCTGTTGCCGGCGCAAATGGCTGAAATTTCCGCAGCCCGGTTATGGCTCAGAATGGGATACGTCGGTTTTGAGCTCTCCTGGGGAGAGCGGATCAGGGAGGCCAATCCCCTGATGAAGGAGGCTGATCTGTCGGAAGGGCTCCAATTGATTGGGATAAACCCGGCCGGAGAGCAGGGCGGGAGGTCAGGCATCGACCCCCATACCTGGATGTCACCGGCCAATGTCAGGATCATGGCTGCCCGCATTTTGGAAGAACTCGTGAAAATCAACCCTGCAAAAAAGGAGGCGTATACGGCGCGGTTTGAGGAGTTTGTGAAAGAGATTGATACCACCGACGCGGAAATCAGGAAAATACTGGAAGATTCCCGTGGGAAGAAGGTGATCTCCTACCACCCTTCGCTGACCTATTTTGCCCGTGATTACGGGCTGGAGCAGCTCTCGGTCGAGCAGGGGGGAAAAGAGCCCACGCCGGCGCATCTGGCGCGGATGGCTGAGACGGCACAGGCAGAAAATATCAGGGTGATCTATATTCAGAGTGAATTTGACAGGGAGCTGGCGGCAGTTTTTGCCGCGGAAATCGGAGGCAGCGTCATCCAGATATGGCCCCTCAATCCCGACTGGAGCGCCAACCTTACCGGAATCGCCCGGCAAATCAGCGGGAACTGATGGAGAAACCACTGGTACATATCAACCATGTGACCTTTGCCTGGGACCGGGAGCCCGTGCTGGAAGAGGTAGACCTGAAGATCTTTGACCTTGACTTCATCGGAATGATAGGTCCCAATGGGGGCGGAAAGTCGACTCTGATCAGGATCATCATGGGAATCATCCAACCCGACAAGGGAAAGCTCTATTTCAGGGAAGACCTGCCGCGGGTGAAAAGGCCCATCGGCTACCTTCCTCAGGTAAAAAACATTGACCGCCAGTTTCCCATTACCGTCATGGATGTGGTACGTTCGGGCTCTCTGATGCGTCACGATCCCTTCGCCAGTGCAGCAGCAGAACGGGAGAGGGCTCTGGAACTCATGGAAGAGATGGGCATCGCCGCCCTGGGCCGCAAAGCCATCGGGGAACTCTCGGGGGGACAAATGCAAAGGGCTTTTTTATGCCGGGCGCTGATCAGCGATCCCCGGTTGTTGATCCTCGATGAACCCGACACCTTCGTCGACAACCGGTTTGAAGGGGAACTCTATGAAAAGCTGAGGGTTCTCAACGAAAAGATGGCCATCCTGCTGGTATCGCACGACGTGGGGACCATCGCCAGTTACGTACGCACCATCGCCTGCGTTAACCGCCGGCTCCATTACCACAACTCCCCCATCATCACCCCCGACGACCTGAAAGCCTACAACTGCCCCATCCAGGTCATCACCCACGGGGATATTCCCCACACCGTCCTTGAAAAACACAACCATCATGGATGAATTTCTGCGGCTTTTCACCTTCGGCTTCTTCCAGAAGGCTCTCCTGGCCGCGCTGTTCACCAGCATATCGGCAGGAATCACGGGAACTTACATCGTTTCGCGGAGAATCGTCTTTATCAGCGGGGGAATCACCCATGCCTCCTTTGGAGGGATAGGCCTGGCCTTTCTCCTGGGCTTTAACCCCCTGGCCGGAGCCGCCCTTTTCGCCATCCTCACCGCCTTCGGCATCCAGTTCTTCTCCGACAGGATTAATATCAGGGAAGATTCCTCCATCGCCATCTGGTGGTCACTGGGGATGGCCCTGGGTGTGATCTTTGTGTTTCTTACCCCGGGGTATACCCCCAACCTGATGAGTTACCTCTTCGGCAACATCCTCACGGTAAGAAGCGTGGAACTCTGGGCCATGCTGGCGCTGCTTCTTCTCCTGGGGGGGTTTTTCATCCTTTGGTTCCGTGAAATCCTGTACATCGCCTTCGACGAAGAGTTCGCCCGGGCTTCCGGAATCCCCGTCAATTTCCTCAATTACGGGATCATGACCCTTATCGCCCTGGTAATGGTCATGAATATCAGAGCCGTAGGCATCATCCTCATCCTTTCACTCATGACGGTACCCCAGGCCACGGCGAACCTCTTCACCCGCGATTTCCGGAAAATGATGATCCTGTCGGTCCTCTTCGCTTTTGCCGGCACCTTCTCAGGACTGATCATCTCCTATTTTTTGAACATCCCCTCAGGGGCGACCATCATCTTCACCCTGATCATCATTTTCGGAGCCATGAAACTGGTTAAACCAGGAAAATGGAACCATGTAAAAGGATGATCATCACCGGCCCGGAAGTGTACTTACCGGGAACCATGCACAATTAGTACGTTATGGTTGATCGGCAAGAGTCAGGAAGTGAACTTACCGGGAGCAGTGCCGGATTGGAGCGGGGGTGAAGCCATGGTAGGGGATTACCGGCCCTGGAGTTCGTTGCGGAAAGAGCTGCGGACACAACGGAACCCGATATAGGACTTGGTGGTATCCTGGTATTCATAAGTGCGGGTCGAGGACCTGATGAAGTATTCGGCATCTTTCCAGGAGCCTCCTCTGACCACCTTGCGTTTCATGACCGGAGGGTCATCAGGGTGCGCATGGTATTCGACTTCGGGATTCATATCGTTGGCCAGGTCGTAGCCGGCTTCGAAATAGGCGCTGCTGGTCCACTCTGCCACATTTCCCGCCATATCGTAAAGGCCGAAGTCGTTGGGATCGAAGGAGCCGGTGCGCATGGTGGTCACGTTGGTTTCACTGTCGGCCACATAATTTCCCCGCAAAGGCTTGAAATTGGCCACAAAACATCCCTGGCTGTTCCGGGTATAGTAGCTGCCCCAGGGAAATTTGGTATTCTGACGTCCTCCCCTGGCGGCCATCTCCCATTCTGATTCGGTGGGCAGGCGGAAGTCATGGGCCGGAGTGTCGTTCATGCGGGAGCGGTAGTTTTCGTTCAGCCGGGTGCGCCAGTTGCAAAAAGCCCGTGCCTGTTCCCAACTGACCCCCACCACCGGATACTCATAAAACCCGGGATGGGAAAAGTACTTGTAGGTCAGCGGCTCATTGTAGGAATAGGAAAAATCACGCACCCAGCAAAGGGTATCGGGGTAAATGGGTACCGTCTCATGCATGATAAAAGAGCTGCGGTTTTCAATGGGGACCTCCTCACCGCGGCTGTTGATCACGGTTCCTTCATACCGCTGTTCCTCAAAGTTGTAACTGTTGACCCGGCGTGCTGCCTGACGGTAATCGATCCAGTAGTAGTCATAAACCAGCTTGCGGCTGTCAACCTCCCTGCGGCCGCTGAACCGCTCCTCCCCGGGAAGATAAAGCTCTTCCAAAGCCAGGCGCACATCGGGGTCCTGCCAGTTGATCCGGGGCTTCCAGTTAATGACAGCCTGATCCAGGGGAACCCCCGCCGGAGTCTCGCTCCTGAGAAACTCAGGATCGGTTTCCCCCAGCATCTTGCGGGCAATGGAATCCCTGACCCATACCACAAACTGTTTATACTCGTTGTTGGTAATCTCGGTATCGTCAATCCAGAAGGCATCCACGGAAACGGTCCTTATCCTGCTGTCTTCGGTGATCTCGTCGTCGCTGGGCCCCATCTGGAAGGCATCGCGCTGAATGTATACCATCCCGTGCGGCGTGGGCTCGAACCACATCCCCCGGTTCCTGATCTCCTCGGCATTGTAAATGTCGGCCTGTTTGCAGGCCGGCAGCAGAAGAACAACAAACCATATGAACCGGAACCTTCTGATCATCCCTGATTTTTCCTTTTCAATCTAAACGCAGCAGGTTAATAAATAGTACTTACTGAAAAAAAGGCCTTATGAGAATCCCCATAAGGCCTTCTGACCTGACCATGGGATCAGTACTCCCAGAGGTCCTGTTCAAAATTGAAGATTTTGTCTTCCAACCTCTTTGATTCCAGCATGGCATCCTTACCGCTCAGGTACTGGCTGATGGTACGGTTGTTATAGACATTGGATTCCTGAACGATATAGCTGTTGAAATAGCGCTTGATGAAAAGGTCATCGAAGGTCATCCGGCGGGCATCGTTATAAGGATTAAAGACCTGGTTGCCGGCCAGGAGCTCGCGGGCTTCGGGGTAATAAACCCAGAAAACCTTTCTTCTCTGCAGGGGGCTTCCTTCCACATCCTGACGTAAAAACTCCTGGATGGGGCATATCCCGACAATCCGCACCTGAAGACGGCTGTTCTGCTTATCAAAATACCACTCCTCTTTGATCATAAACTGTTTGATTTCTTCAAGGCGGACTTCCCCTTCAATGGTACGCATTTCCATTTCCCCGGTATCGAAATTCTGCACTTCCCTGGTCACGGTTTCCGCGCCAAAGGCGGTTTTCACTTCTGCCATGGTCAGCGGGGTCTTGAAATCATCATCGTTACGGGCGTCATATGCCGTGATCTGACCGTTCTCGACGCCTTTCAGGAGCAGCCCTGCCAGGTTGGTGAGGCCCTCTGAGGGTACCGTGGGAAAATAGAGGGGCTGGTTGATCTTTTCCCTGACATCGATAATGCGCCATACCATTTGGGACCAGAATACGTCGGCCTCACGCACCATGGGTATGGGCATGGGCTTTTTCTCGAAAACATCCTGACGCTTGAATGCCCCGTTGATGATCTGGGCGCCGGCCTCTCCCGCCGGGAGAAATCCCAGGGCGACACAGGCAATGAGGAATGAAAAAACGACTCTCTTCATTGTTATCTGATTTTAAAACTGATGGGGTCGAGGGTACGATCGGTACCATCATCACCCCTGGCCTTAATATTATCAAAATAGATGATGCTGCCCACGGCCAGATTGCGAAACTGGGCCTTCTGGTCGGCAGTAAAACGGTTACCCGTTGATTTCCACGTATTCACATAACCACCTGCCCCTGTCAGGGATACATCAAACTGGGTGACCGCAAAACGGAGGTCGAAGTCAAAATCCTCAAGCACCGCCATCATGCCATCTTCCAGCAGGATATCCTCCTTCTTGATGTTTCCCCCGGAAAGATTGGCAATTTTTGCCACCGGATCGGGGACCCTCTTTACCCTGAAACTCTTGGTTCCCATGAGCCGCTCGCCCCCGGAAAGCCGGGCATAGGCCGACACCGTGGTTTTACGTCCCTGCTCATCAAGGTCGGTGGGGAACACCTGCAGTTGTGTGCCCGAGAGAGTAATCCTGCCGTTGGTCATTTCAATCCTGAGGTTTTCCTTGGCGATTCCCGGAACGGAAACATCGATGGGATTGGCAATCCCCCGGTAAAAGACATTCATCTTGGTGGGGGAGATGGTCACGCCGGGACGGGTGACCTGGTATTCCTTTTCAAAGGGATAACTGCGCACCAGACCTTCCGGAGTTTTGTATTTGAGCACGCCGCTCCACTTGAAGGTACCGGGTTCCGAAGTTCTCAGGCTGTACAGAGCCTTACCATCGACAATGGGAAGTGCCCGGCCGTTGACAATGATCTCGGGGTCCACGGTGGTATCAATGGCAGCCAGGAAGATTTCGGCGTTGTACTCCTCACCCTGCAAAATGATGGAAGAGTTGGCAATCACCTGGGCGTCAAGCTTGTTAAATTTATAGCTGGCGGCATCAATCTTGGAGTAAAGGTAGTTAAGCAGGTTGGCCTCCGCGTTCTTTGCGTCGATCTGGATCTTCGAGAGCAGAGTCAGTATCGAAGCCAGGGGCTTGTTCTCGAAATAAAGGGTTTCCCAGGTGGGACCCCCGCTTTTAAGGTTAAACCGTGGATCACGGGTCTCCAGTTCCTGGGATATGACCTCCTTCAGCTCACTATCGTCATCATCGATGATGCTCACCATGTAATCCTTGTATTCGTTAATTTTGGATTTCAGGTGGGTGGCCCTTTTTTGGGCGATCATGATTTCAGAAGGTGCATTGATGTCGTCTTCCTTTTTCACCACCAGGGTGTCGCCGGTCATGGTCCTCACCGTGATGAACTCACCCCGGTCGGGGTTTTCGGGGTCTGTCTTTTTGGCACCGGAGCCAACGGCCAGCTCCTCCTTGAGGCTCCAGATGTAATGCACCAGACTATCAGTCCGGGATCTTACCTGGTCAGCTTTGGCCTTCCAGTCAGCGACTTTGGCGGGATTTTCGGCATAGGCCTGTTCAAAGGCCAGATATACCTGCTTATTCTTGGAGTCTACCGCACCAAACGTCTGAATAAGGCTGCCGTCAATGACCCTGAATGCTTCCAGGGTTTCGGCAGCAACGTTGAGTGCAAGCATTGCCGTCAAAACCAGGTACATCATGTTGATCATCCGTTGCCTCGGTGTTTCCGGGCAGTTTTTTATAGCCATGGCTTAAAGTGCTTCGTTCATTTACTTCTTATAATTCATGGCGCCCAGCATATTGCCGTAAATCTGGTTCAGTGCTTCCAGATGCTGGTTCAGTTTAGCCGCATTCTCGCGGTACTTCTGCAGCTCCTCAGCCGAAGATGCCAGCACATCGTTGATCTTCAGCATATCGTTATTGAACTTCTGGTTGGCCTTCATCTGGTCTTCCGAACCTTTCAGCTGGCTTTCGACCGTGGCATTGAGGGTCGCCAGATTTTTATTGAGCCTGGTCAGATTCTCGGCATACGATCCCGAAGAATCCCCGAAATGCTGCATGCTCTGTTCGATCTTCTCAGAGGCCCCTTTATAGGTCCTGGCCAGAAGATTTCCCGACTCACTGATGCGGGAAGTGAATTCATCCCCCGATTTGTTCAGCTTGTCAACAATCGCCTGTCCTGAGTTGCTCATCTGCCGTGTCGTATTCTGGTAAGTGTCGACCAACTGGGTGATGGAGTTATGGATGGAAGAGTTGGCCTTCTGGTTGATTTCCGAGAGGGAACTCATGGCCTCACTGGCCGAACTGAGGTTCCTGACATACATCTCGGTGGCCAGGGTCGCCGAGGAGATGTCGCTGATACCCCGGGCCGTGTTGCTTAATTCGTTAAGGCTGAAACTGACCTTGTCGAGAAGAGCCGGAGTGATATCGGTACCCTTGAGAAAGTGGTCGAGGTTGGCACCCGGACGGGTGACCTCAGCAAATTCCTGACCTTCAAAATCTTCCCTGAGTTCCGGATAAACCCTCGACCATTCGGGGGTATCCAGGGGAGGCTCAAAAGCAGAAACGAAGAAGATCACGGCTTCAGTAATCAGACCTACTGCCAGGAAAACCCCTGAATACTGCCAGTGCTGGAGTTTGAACAATGCCCCTATCAGAACAATGGAAGCCCCCCAGCTGTAGATGTAATTCATGAAGCTTTTGGCCCGCTTTTGCTTTAAAATTTCTCCGATATTCATTGTGGTTGTTATTAGGTTTGTTAAAACTCACTGCCAAAGGTAGACCTCACACAGCGGAAGCCAATGAATGACTTGGTGGTGTCCTGGTATTCGAAGCTTCGTGTGGCCACCTGGTTGTAATAAGCGATATCCTTATAGGAACCTCCTCTGACCACCTTGCGTTTCATCACCGGGGGATCATCGGGGAGGGCATTGTATTCGTAGTTGGGATTGAAGTCGTTGATCAGCATGTATCCCGATTCGTCATAAGCGGTGATGGTCCATTCGGCAACGTTTCCCGACATGTCGTACAGTCCGAAGTCGTTGGGGTCATAACTCCCCACCCTCATGGATGCCAGTCCGCCGTCTTCGATATAATTCCCGCGCAGGGGTTTAAAGTTGGCCAGAAAGACCCCTTCCTGGTCGCGCATATAGTAACTACCCCAGGGGTACATCGAGAATTTTTTTCCTCCGCGCGAGGCATACTCCCATTCTGTTTCGGTGGGCAGCCGGTATTCCATCATCTCAGGCTGTCCGCGATTGGAGAGATAATCGGACTGGATCCTGGTACGCCAGTTGCAGAAGGCACGGGCCTGTTTCCAGGTCACCCCCACCACGGGGTACTCGTCGAAGCCGGGATGCCAGAAATAGCGGGTCGACCAGGGCTCGTTGTAAGAATAGGTAAAATCCCTGATCCAGCTCAGGGTGTCGGGATAGACATTCACGCGGTCGCGGAAGAGAAAAGCCGAGCGGTTTTCAATGGGGACCTCATTTCCCGAAGGATCGAAGACGGAACCCTCATACCGCTGGGTATCGTAGTTGTAGCTATTCTGCCGGCGTGCTGCCTGCTTGTAGTCTATCCACCAATATTCGTAAAAGAGTTTTCTCGGGTCTATTTCGCGCCGTCCCAGGAATCTTTCATTTTCGGGGATGAACATATCCTGCAGAGCCATCAGGTAATCGGGCTCGTCCCAACGGATACGCTCTTTCCAGTTGATTTTCGGGGGATCGACGGGGTTACCCTCGCGGTCTTCGGTGATCAGGTACTCGGGGTATTGCTGCCCCAGGGTTTGCCGGGCAATGGAATCACGTACCCAATCGATGAACTGGCGGTATTCTGAGTTGGTGATTTCGGTGTCGTCCATCCAGAAGGCATCAATGGAAACGGTGCGTGTGGGCTGGGTCGCCGCTGCGGGATCCTGATCGTTGGGGCCGATGTTCAGGGTTCCCCGGCGGACAAAGACCATGCCTGTAGGGGCTGTCTCCTTCCACTTTTTATCGCGTGCCGCACCCACCAGCTCGCCATTCCCGTAACCACTGCCGTATCCGGGTCCGCTGCACATGGATCCGGAAAACAGTAGTCCGGCAAGGAGCACCATAGAAACAAAAAAAGCTCTTTTCATAGTTCAGTACTCTATCGTTTTTTTACAAAAACCTCACACTTTTATACTTACGGCTGCGGTTCTTCTCCACATCAAGCGAATAGCTGAGATAAATCTCGTGTGAACCATAGCCATACCGCCCAATGGCCGAAGTGACCAGATCGAAGGAATACCCCAGGCGGAGGCCGTTGAAGAGCTCGGCGCCAAAGAGGAGTGAGACAGCATCCTGGAGGCGGTAAGAGATCCCACCCCACAGCCGGTCGTCATACACCACATTGGTATTCAGATCAATCTGCCACCCTGCCAGATCGCTTTTCAGCAAAAATGAAGGGCGCAACTCAAATAACGGATCGGGCAGTTTGATATTGTATCCACCCATTAAATAATAGTGCCGGGCCAGATATGTGCTGGCCAGGTCAGAGAAACGGATCGACGGCTCATTCAAATGTGTCACTGACAGCCCCGTATAATACCTGGGGCCTTTCAGATAAAACCCAAAACCAGCATCAAAAGCTACCTGGCTCACCTCCCCGTCGGGGATCGCGGGGTCAGAACCGGGAGGGGTATAAATTCCCATGTCATCATCAGGAATTTCCCATTCTCCCTTTAGGCTCTTGTTGTACATCCCCAGAGAAAGACCTACTCCCAGGTCACCAATGGAGAGTGATTTCCTCCAGGCATAGCTGAAATTCACGAGAACGTTTTCTTCAGGGCCCAGGTTGTCGCTGATGATATTCATGCCTATACCCGCGGGTTTCCCGAAAATAAAAACAAGCGCATCAGCACTGAAAACCAGGGTTCTGGGGGAGTTCTCAAAGCCAGTCCACTGATATCGGTTCAGTATGGTTCCGCTGATGGCATCATCGCTACCTGCAAAACCCGGATTGACACCCAATTTATAAAACATATTATTGGTATACTGCGGATCTTGCTGCCCAAGTGCCGTTAAATATAGTGTAAATATAAAAAATAAAAAAGAAATTATCTTTTTCATACTTTTTTCCTCATCAACCTTACGAAAATGCGGTTCCCGGGGAACCGTCAACCACGTAAAGGTTGTTAAAGCATCCTACTGTTTTGCAAAGAACGAATTTAATTTTCTATTATTTTGATAAACGCTTAGTTTTCGGGCAAATTTCCACCATATATCGGGGAGTTCCTGCCTGACCGTGGCCGTATAGTCAGCTTCCAGGCAGGGGATGATCCAGCTGCCGGTTTCCCCGGTGAAAATCTCGAGCCACCAGCGGTTGGTGGGGGGGTGGTGGTAGAAGACCACGGGGTCACCGTGGCTCTCTATTTCCACATAAAACCGGGTGAAGGGCGATTTGTCACGGCGGGGATCTTCCCTGCGCCGCTGGGTGGCAGCTTCGAGGAAGTACCAGATCATTTGGGCTTCCAGGGCTATGGCGACTCCGTGGTTTTCCTTTTCAGCGTCAAGGCCAAAGAGGCCGAAGACCTCCAGGGCAGGACTCAGTCCGGCATAGCGTGCCAGCCGGCATGCCTCTTCGCTGTGGAGTCCGTTGGGCAGGGTTCCCTCCCCTCCCCCGATTTCTGCGCTTTTCATGGCGGTCATGTCAAAACTCAGAAAGTGGGTATGCCTCAGAAGGGGTTCCGCCACACGGATATCGTCGCGGAGTGACCCCAGCGAGAGCAGGTCGAAGGTCTGCTCATAAAGAAAGTCTATCGCCGCCGGGGGAACCAGGGGTGCCTGGGTGGCCATCATCTGCACATGGAAAAGCGAAGGGTTCTCCTTCAGAAGGCGGGTCAGGAAGTTCCCGGGTCCCGTGATCTCCCTACCGGTTTTCATATCCACACGGGCGTCGATGACCGAAAACACAAAGTCATTCCTTTCTCGGAAGGCACTGCTGATGGGCATACTCAGCTCCTGTCCGCCCCCGATGACCACAACGGTAATTCCTGCGCCGGTAAGATAGTCGGTGATGTCACGCAGGGCGAAATGAAGATCACGCGGCGTTTTTCCGGCCCTGAGGTTTCCCAGGTCGACCACCTTAACAGAACGGCCGAAATGACTGAGGCTGTAGAGGCTTTTTCTCACGGCTGAAGGAGCTTTAGCCCACCCGGGAGGGGTTCCTTCACCGGCGTGGGGTACGCCTACCAGAGCCACCATCGTCTCCCCTTTCTCCGGAATCCCTCCTTTGAGGCTGTCCCTTTCTATGAAATAGCCCAGGGTATGTTTACTAAATTTCCCTCCTTCCCGGAAATCCGCGAAATCGACAGGATCAAAATACAGGTTTAGTTCCATTTTCTGCTCTCCTTCGCCCGCCAGGGCCCCGGATGTCCTATTTCTTACTCCTCCCCGGCCTTTTGCCGGTGCCTTCCGATACCAGCTTCCTGCAATCTTCGTAAGAGAGCTCCCCGGCGTTCGTCCCCTTGGGAATCCTGAAATTCTCCTTTTTATAGGTGATATAAGGGCCCCAACGGCCGTTGAGGATCTTCAGTTCCTCATCTTCGGGGAAACTGCGCATGACCGCATTCTTCTCCTTCTCTCTTTTTGTGCCGATCAGTTCAATAGCCCTGTCGAGGGTTACGGTATAGGGGTCGTCACTCTTTGCCAGGGAGACAAACTTGTTGTTATGGCGTATGTAAGGGCCGAAGCGGCCGATACCCACGTTTACGGCTTTTTCTTCGAATGTTCCCAAGTCACGGGGCAGCCTGAAAAGTTCCAGGGCTTCTTCGAGGGTAATGGTTTCCAGGTGCTGGCCGGCACGAAGGCTGGCAAACCGGGGTTTTTCGCCCTCCTCGTCAGGCGAGGATTCTCCCATCTGGGCAATGGGACCAAAACGGCCGATTTTGACCGACACCTGCTTCCCTGATGCAGGGTCAGCACCCAGCACACGCTCGCCGCGTGATTTCTCGCTGGTTTTCAGGACGGTTCCGATCAACTCATGGAACGGACGGTAAAAACGGTCGATGACTTCATACCATATCTGTTTTCCCTCGGCGATCTCATCGAGGTTCTCTTCGACACTGGCGGTGAAGTTGTAATCCATGATCTGTCCGAAGTGTTCGGTCAGGAAATCGGTGACGACCATGCCGATATCGGTGGGGAAGAGCTTGGACTTCTCAGCACCTGCCATTTCCGTTTTACGGTGGCGGGCAATCGTGTCGCCTGAGAGGTCGAGCTGGATGTAATGCCGCTCCTTGCCGGGGCGGTCTTCCCTGACCACATAGTTGCGGTTCTGAATGGTGGTGATGGTGGGGGCATAGGTCGAAGGCCTGCCGATTCCCAGTTCTTCGAGGCGTTTCACCAGCGAAGCCTCCGTAAAGCGGAAAGGCTTCTGGGTAAAACGCTCCGTGGCCTGCACCTGGAGAGCCTCCAGGGGGGCGCCGGCTTCCACTGGAGGAAGGAGAACCTGGCCGCCCTGATTGATCGTGTCATCATCGGTCGACTCCATGTAAACCTTCAGGAAGCCGTCGAAGATGATCACTTCCCCGGTAGCCAGAAATTTCTCAGAAGCGGTGGAAACGGCAATGGTGATCACGCTTTTCTCCAGTTCGGCATCGGCCATCTGGGAAGCCAGGGTCCGTTTCCATATCAGTTCATACAGCCGCTTTTCCTGCTGCGTTCCCGTGATGTTCTCCTGGTCGATGTAGGTGGGACGAATGGCCTCATGGGCTTCCTGTGCTCCCTTTGACCGGGTCTTGTACTGCCGGGTCTTCACATATTTCTCACCGTGCATCTCCTTTATCCGGGCGGCAGCGGTGTTGAGGGCCATAGAGGAGAGGTTCACCGAATCGGTACGCATGTAGGTGATTTTTCCCGATTCATAGAGTTTCTGGGCGACCGACATGGTCTGTGACACCGAATAGCCGAGTTTACGGCTTGCTTCCTGCTGAAGGGTGGAAGTGGTGAAGGGCGGTGCCGGGGAACGGCGCGTTGGCTTGCGCGAAATGTCGGTGACCATGTAGCCGGCATGACGGCATTTCTCCAGAAAAGCCATGGCTTGCTTTTCTGTATCAAAGCGGTGCGACAGTTCTGCTTTTATCTCAGCCTCGCTGCCGTCAGCCAAGACAGCCCTGAAAAGTGCCGTCACCCTGAAGGAAGAGGTGGCGTCAAAGGCCATGATTTCCCGCTCACGGTCAACAATCAGACGCACGGCCACCGACTGGACTCTTCCCGCCGACAATGAGGGTTTCACCTTTTTCCAGAGTACCGGGGAAATCTCAAACCCTACGATGCGGTCGAGGACCCGGCGCGCTTGCTGGGCATTGACCAGGTGAAGGTCAATGGCCCGGGGATGCTCAATGGCATGACGTATGGCATCACGGGTAATCTCATGAAAGACAATCCTTTTCGTGAGGGCAGGATCGAGTTTCAGCTCATCAAGGAGATGCCAGGCAATGGCCTCCCCTTCCCGGTCCTCATCAGAAGCCAGCCACACCATTTTGGCATTCCGGGTAAGCTTGCGCAACTCCGCAACTACTTTCTTCTTATCGTCTGATACTATATATTTAGGAAGATAGTTGTTGAGGATGTCGATCCCGGAATCCTTTTTCTCGAGATCACGGATATGCCCCATCGACGAAGTGACCTTAAAACCTTCACCCAGGAACTTTCCAATGGTTTTCGCTTTGGCCGGTGATTCTACAATAACAAGATTTTCTTCCATGATCTCCGGTTTTACTGTTTTTTTAAAATTTGTGCAAAGTAAATAAAAATGAATCGGCTAGTTCAAAATTTAAACTTCAAAATAATACCAATATATTTGCATACCGAAACTCAAGAAGAACACCTATGTCTGACGAAAGTTCTCAGCTGAAGAAATATATCCGCTATTTCTGGGGGGCCTTTACGGCAGTAGCCGTAATCATCCTTATTATTTTCATCCTTATTGCCAGAGGGGTATTAGGGTTCATGCCCACCTTTGAAGATCTGGAGAAGACGGAGACAGTTCTGGCCTCTGAGGTGATTTCATCTGATGAGAAGGTGTTGGGCACCTTCTTCGCGGAGAACCGCACCTTTGTCGCCTATGAAAATCTGCCACGCCACCTCGTGGATGCCCTGATAGCCACCGAGGATGTGAGGTTTTACCGCCACTCGGGAATTGATTTCCGGGGGCTTCTCAGGGTCGTCAAGGGAATTCTGACGGGCGACACCAGTTCCGGAGGAGGCAGTACCCTTTCACAGCAGATGGCCAAAATGCTCTTCCCCCGCGAGCATTTTTCGGGACCGGTGCAACTGGCCCTGCGCAAATTCAGGGAGTGGATCATTGCCGTCAAACTCGAGAGGAGTTACACCAAGGAGGAGATCCTGACCATGTACCTGAACAAGTACGATTTCCTCAACCTGGCCGTGGGTATCAAATCGGCAGCCAATGTATATTTCAACTGCGAACCCGATTCCCTGGAGATGCACGAGGCTGCCATGCTGGTGGGCATGGCCAAGAACAGCTCTTTGTATAATCCGCTGCGGCGCCCTGAGCTGACCCTTCAGCGCCGTAACGTCGTCCTCTCCCAGATGCGCAAATATGGTTATATCACCCCCGAAATCTTCGATTCGGTCAAGGCTTTGCCCCTGGGACTCGACTTCAACAGGGTGGATTTCAAGCGGGGACTGGCGCCCTATTTCCGGGAATACCTCAGGCAGACCATCAGCGCCCGGGAACCTGACAAAAAAGATTATGCCAGCTTCCAGATGCAAAAATTCAGGGAAGACTCAGTGGAATGGGAAACCAATCCGCTCTACGGATGGTGTAACAAGAATAAAAAAAGGGACGGCAGTTCCTGGGATATTTACCGTGACGGACTGAGGATATACACCACTATAGATTCACGCATCCAGCAGCATGCCGAAGAAGCCGTCAACTATCACCTGAGCACCAACGTGCAACCCCTCTTTGATGCCAGGATGAAAAACCTGCGTAATCCCCCTTTCAGCAACGACATGACTGCCGAAGAGACCGGGGAACTCCTCAACCGTTTTGTAAAACAGTCGGAACGTTACCGGGTCCTCACAGAACAGGGAAAGAATTCCCGGGAAATCAGGGAGATCTTCGACAAACCCGTGGAGATGTCGCTCTTTTCGTGGAAGGGTGAAATCGACACCATCATGTCACCCATGGACTCCATCAAGTGGTACCTCCGGTATCTCAGATCTTCAATGATGGCCATGGAAAATGGCACCGGAAAGGTAAAAGCCTATGTCGGGGGTCCCAACTATGAACATTTCATGTACGATATGGTCAAAGGGGGCAAACGGCAGGTGGGATCAACGGTGAAACCGTTTCTCTACACCCTGGCCATGCAGAACGGACTGAGTCCCTGTACGAGGGTACCCTATGTCAGGCAGCAGTTTATCCTTCCCGACGGAAGGGTGTGGGAGCCCCGGGATGCCTCCCATGATGCCGCCAATTACGGCAGAATGGTCACCCTGAAATGGGGACTCGCCAACTCCCGGAATATGATTTCGGCATGGGTGATGAAACAGTTCAATCCCAACGCCATGGCAGAAGTGATGCGAAAACTGGGGATTTACAGCCCCATAGACCCGGTCTATTCTATGTTTCTGGGCACTTCCGACATTACGCTGTATGAGATGGTAGGTGCTTTTCACACCTATGTCAACAAGGGGGTGTTTATCAGACCTTATTTTGTGACACACATCGAAGACCGTCATGGGACACGGGTAGCCTCATTTATGCCGCAGCGGTATGAAGCCATCGACGAGAATACGGCCTTTCTGATGGTCAACCTGTTGCAGGGGGTGGTGAACGAAGGAACAGGATCCCGCCTGCGTAACCGCGAAGGTTATGGAAAATTCACCATGCCCATTGCAGGGAAGACGGGAACCACCCAGAACCACTCCGACGGGTGGTTCATCGGGATGACCCCCGTTCTGAGTGCGGGGGTGTGGACAGGTGCCGACCTGAGGAGTATCCGCTTCTCCGATATCAGCTCAGGCCAGGGGGCCAGCATGGCCCTGCCCATATGGGGATACTTCATGAAAAAAGTACTCGCCGATCCTTCCCTGGGGTATAACGAAAACGTAAGTTTCGAAAGGCCTGCCGGTTTTAATATCGACCTCGACTGCACCGGCAGCGACCCTGTACACCAGGGCGAAATACTGGAATTCGAGGATTTTCTCTGAGAAAGAAGTCACAGGATGATCAGCAGCAGGGCAAGCATCGCCAGAAGCATAAGCAGAACAAACTGATTCCTGACAAAAAGCCCCAGAAGAATGAGGATTTCCACCTCCTCACAGCAGGTGGTGAAAAGCTCTATGTCGCCCTTCTCCCGGGTAACGAACTCATTGGAAGTAAAGACAATAATCTCGGTCCCGTTGAATTTCCATGACCAGCGCGACTGCCAGAAGTTTTTGATTTCCAGTTCAAACCGTTTTCCATTGATGATTACGTCACTGCGGGGATTAAAGATGTTGACCGACACCACGGCCAGCAGTGACTCCATTCTGGCATCCCTGATTTCTATCCTGGAATTGATAAAATCCCTCCTCATGGAGAAGAGTCTTCCGTTGAATTCAGCGGAGGCCTTGCTGCTGAACATGTTGTTCCAGCGTATGGAGCCCACTTTTTCGCTGCCCTGGATTATTTCCAGCTTCGCCCCAAAGATCTCCTTAATCCAGAATAGTCTCTCCATGGGTGCCTTTTTTGGTAATTTTCTATAAAAATAACACTTTAGGGCAGATTATGAGCTATCATCACCCCTTTTTCATACGTGTTTAAATGATAACGTTCATTTGGCAAATTACTGGAAACAGATGTAATAGCCATCGATGGTTTATTATTGTGGTTATTGTCGCCTTTCAGCGGCCGCAAAGAACAGCTTCGCTATTTCATTCCTTTTGGGGAGATAATGATCATGGCTGTTTCATCAGTTCCCGGGTCGAGAGAAGTCCGCATGCGGCATAGATATCCTGCCCGCGGGAGGCTCTGATGGTGGTGAGGATTCCTTTGTCATTGAGGGCGTCCTTGAAGTCGAAAAGGGTCTCCTCATCACTGCCTGCCAGGGGGGTACCGGGGATGGGATGAAAACGGATCAGATTAATGCGGCAGCTCAGGCCATTCAGCAGGCGGCTCAGCTCCCTGACATGCCGGGGAGAGTCATTGACCCCCCTGAAGAGGATATATTCAAAGGAAACACGACGCTGGTGGCTGAAATCCCATTTTCTGATTTCCTCGATCACCCGCGACACGGGATAAACCACCTGGACGGGCATCAGCTGGCGCCGTTCCTCATCAAAGGGGGTATGAAGGCTCACCGCCAGATGGGCTTCACTCCTCTCCAGAAAACTCTTCATGGCCGGAATGATGCCGATGGTCGACACCGTAATCCTGCGGGGACTCATCGCATACCCCCAGGGTGCCGTGAGGATCTCCAGGCTTTTAAGGACCTCCTCCAGATTGTCAAAGGGCTCTCCCATACCCATATAAACAATATTGGTGACCCTGCCGGCCTCCTCAATACTGCGAATCTGGTTGACGATCTCACCTGCCGACAACTGCCCCTGGAACCCCTGCTTCCCGGTCATGCAGAACAGGCACCCCATCTTGCACCCCACCTGTGAACTGACGCATACCGTTATCCTGTCGGTTTCGGGGATCATCGCCGTTTCAATGAACTTCCCTGAGGCTGTCGCGAAAAGGTATTTTTTCGTCCCGTCGCTGCTGGTCTGCACTTTCGCCGGAGAAAATACCCCCATGTCATACTCTTCTGTCAATACTGCCCGTACTTTTTTCGACAGATTGGTCATCTGTTCGGGAGAGTCCACCCCCCTGGCATAGAGCCAGGAGGCAATCTGATTGGCGGTATACCCGGGCCAGCCGGCACCGTCAACGATCGCACGCAGCTCAGCAAGCGTTTTTCCGAAAAGGAAAGGTTTCATATCACAAATGATTTAAAGGTCAGAAATAGATTTCGGCAACAATATCGGACCAGGGAACTCCCCGGGCGATCAGAATATCTCGTGCCTCCACCACCATCAGAGGATTTCCGCACAGGAAAAAACGGGTGTTCACGGGGAAGCTCTCCTGTTGTTCCAGAAAAGCCGTCAAACGGCCGTGAAACACACCGTCGGCCTCTTCCCCCGAACAACAACGTATATAACGGTTACCCAACCCTTTTTGGAGTTCCTCCCCGAAATAAAACTGGTGAAGGAAGCGCACGCCGTGCACCAGGGTTTTGTGAATTCCTGATCCCGACCTGAACATGCTGTAAAAAGGAGCGATGCCTGTGCCCGTGGCTATCCACCAGGCAGGGGTTTCGTCATCGGTGAATGTCCCATAGGGTGCCGATACATATATAATATCACCGGCGCCGAGAGCGGCCATCCTCGGAGTCAGAGATCCCTCTTCCTTCACATTGAAAAGAACGGTCATCTCATCTCCCCGGTTACTACTGCACAGACTGTAAATCCGGGGGTCCTCGTTACGGTTCAGGGCAATTTTCACCACCTGCCCGGGAAGAAAATCATCTTCCCGCTTCCAGGTGATCAGATGAACACGCGGTGAAATCTCCACGTTAGCCTCTATGGTCACCGCCTTTAACCTCTGCCCCTCCTTGAAATTGTTTTCCATCAGTATCTTTAACCGGCTTCAAAAATAGTGATTCCGCACCACAAACTTCGTGAACGCCGGCAGATAAACCCTTCGGCAGAAAAAAGGTTCAGCTACTTCTTGATATTTTTAATAAGTAACTTGCATTTCACAAAAATATTCTCCAAATTTGGGTCAACTTAGCGACCATGGAATTTCTTTTCAGGAACAACAAACAGATGCAGGGGGTTGAGCTGAAGAAAGTCAGCCAGCAGAAGCAGATCGTCAGATCGTTGTATTTCAACGGTCCCGAGTCGAATGCCGTGCTTTCGAGGGATTTGGGGCTGAGTACCCCCAAGATCAACAGTTTACTGCAGGAGATGATCCTGCGGGGGACGGTACTGGAGCTGGGGCAGGGGGATTCCAGCGGTGGCCGGCGGCCGGTGATGTATGGACTGGCCCCTGATGCTTTTTACGTGGTGGGGATTACCATCAACGTCAATTATTCGGTGATTGTGATTTTCAACTCTCAGAACAGGGAGGTGAGCGGGCCCCATTATTTCCCCATCAGGATGGAGCGGGATTTCGTCCTTTTTGAGCGGTTAAACCACCATTTGCAGGAGAAGCTGAAATCGGACGGAATCGCCGCTGACAAGGTGATTGCCGTGGGTATGGAGTTTCCGGGACTGGTCCATCAGGTCAGGAAAATCAACAAGACCTATTTTCCGGCCATTGGCGATCTGCACCAGCGCCTGGGCACCCTGTTTGGGGTTCCTGTCTTTTTTGACAACGATGCCCGCATGCGTACCTTTGCCGAACAGCACTTCGGGCTGGCCCGGGGGAAACAGCATGTGCTGATGGTTCACTGCGACTGGGGTATCGGCATGGGACTGATCATCAACGGTCAGCCATACGGGGGCAAATCGGGTTTCTCAGGAGAATTCGGGCATATCCCCATGGTCGACAACGGCATTCTGTGCACCTGCGGAAAAATCGGGTGCCTCGAAACCATCGCCTCTGTGCCTGCCATTGCCCGACAAGCCCGTGAAGGCGTCGAAAAGGGGAACTCATCACTGATTCTGTCGCTTGTCGACGACGATCAGGAAAGAATAACCACCGGTACGGTCATTGAGGCCGCCCGCCTGGGGGATCAGTTTTCTATTTCTATACTGACGCAGGCAGGGTTCTGGTTGGGAAAAGGGATCGCCCACCTGATCCAGATTTTCAATCCCGAGCTGATCATCATCGGCGGTAAAGTGGCTGAGGCCGGGCAGTTCATGCTGGCCCCCATTCAGCAGGCCATCTTCACCTATACCAACAGTGACATCAGCAGCGATACCGAAATTCTCTTTTCTGTGCTGGGGGTCAGGGCAGGAGCCATAGGAGCCGCTGCCTATGCCCTCGAAAAACTCACCACTTCATAAAAAAAACGACAAATTATAAACACCTTATGAGAAATTTCACGCCCGTAGAAGAAGCCTTTTACCAGGAATCAGGTCACCACGAGATCACTACTCAGGCGACCTATCTCATCGTCGACAACTTTCCCAAACTGGGATTACTTTCAGCGCTTAGTTTTCTGGAGTGGACGGGAAACAACCCCGAGGGCGTGATTTCTCTGCCCACGAGTAAGACCGCGCAGCACTTCCTGAAGAACACGCGGCTGCTCCTTGAGAACTGGGACAACCGGGAAGGCCTGAAGATCCGTGAAAAATACGGACTGGGAGGTATGGCCCGCCCCGATCTGCGGGGACTCCGGTTTGTACAGGCGGGGGAGTTTTACCCCATCAACTCGGCCCAGCACAACAGCCTGTGGAACTACGCCTGGAACTACTATATCAAGGATTTCGGACTGGATCCGGCCCGGGCCCTGCTGATCAACTCCGACGAAATTCCCCTGGCCGACGGGAAGAGTTATACCGCTATTTTCCCCGACATGAAGATCGACCTTTCGCTTCGTTTCCGGGAAGCCAGAAACCATCTGGAAAAAATGCAGCAGCGCTCGGTCTTCATGATTGACAACTGGTGCAGGGAATACGAAGAGAAGATCAGGGACCAGGGGGGCATCGGGTTTTTCCTGGGGCCCATAGGTCCCGACGGCCATATCGTTTTTAACACCCGGGGGACCAGTCACTACAACCCCACCCGGCTGACCGAAACCAATTTCGAGACGCAGGCGGTGACTGCGGGAGATCTCGGAGGTATTGAGGTATCGCGTAACCGGTTGGTGATTACCATCGGACTGGGAACCCTGACCTTCAACCCGCAGGCCAAGACCATCGTATACGCCGCAGGAGAAGCCATTGCCGCCGTCATCCGTGATTCCCTGGAGAGCCAGCCGGGCAACATATATCCGGCCTCTGCCTTCCATAAACTGGAGAACGCCAGGGTTTACCTTACCCGGGGCGCCGGGGTGAAACTCCGCGACAGCATCAGGGAGTACTACTTCGGATCTCCCTGGAATCACCAAAAGACAGAACGGGCAGTCATCGGCCTGTGTAAAAAGGTGAACAAATTCGGGCACAGACTGACCCTCGACGACCTGAAAGCTGACGAATTCTGCAGCCGCATTCCCCAACTGGATGAAAATACCGTACAGACGGTCATCGACTCTATTCTGGCCAAGATGGAACGGGGAATGAAGAAAGAGGTCAACCAGGTATACTACCACACAGGACCTCACCACGATGACATCATGCTAGGAATAATGCCAGTGACCAACCGGCAGAGCCGCGAGGCTACCAATGAGATGCACTTTTCGGTGCTCACCTCAGGTTTTACCGCGGTCACCAACCATTTCATGCTTGACCTGCTCAGAGATACCCTGCACCTGATCGGCAGGGGGAAAATTGAAATGATCAATTATCCCGACTTTTTTGAAAAAGGATTCCAGTACAAGTGGGATAAGGATGTTTACCACTATCTCGACAACATTGCCGCCATGGATGAGGAAGGCAAGAGGCGCGGGGTGTGTCACCGTCTGGTCAGGGCCATGGTCAGCATATGGGAGATGAAGGACCGGCAGGGACTGGTCACCGCCATCAGGGAAACCATAGATCTTCTGGAAAGGAGCTACGATGGGGCGAAGAATCCCCCGAACGTACAGAAACTCAAGGGAATGATACGTGAGTTTGAAGAAGAACTGGTTTGGGCGCATTACGGCGTTCCGGTGAAGAATGTCCACCATCTGCGCCTGGGCTTTTACCAGGGCGATGTCTTTGGCGCCGGCCCCGACCGCACCCGTGATGTCCTTCCTATCCTTAACGACTTCAGAAAATATAAACCCACAGTGATCAGTTTGGCCATGGACCCCGAAGGAAGCGGCCCCGACACCCACTACAAGGTGCTGCAGGCCATCGCCGCCGCCGTGGCCGAATGGAACAGGGAAACCGACCTCTCCCACCTGAGAATCATCGGCTACCGGAATGTTTGGTTCCGCTTCAACCCCTCCGATGTCGAAGTGATCGTCCCGGTATCCATGAATTCCCTGGCGGTACTCGACAAATCATTCACCGACTGCTACCTGACCCAGGTCAACGCCTCCTTTCCGAGCTACCAGCTCGACGGGAAATTCAGCGAGCTGACGCAGAAAATCTGGATGGAACAGCACAAGCAGATCCAGTACCTCCTGGGCAAGAATTTCTACTATGAGAACGACTCCCCCCTGCTGAAGGCCACCCACGGACTCATCTACCTCAGAGAACTCAACGTGCAGGAGTTTCTCACCGAAGCCAGCAAACTGGGAAAATCGGTTGAAGGACTCTTCTGACCGGAAGACGCAATTCAATAATTATCTACATTTGCAGGGAATAAACCTGTATGAGCTGTTATGAAAATCATCGGTGTTGACGTTGGAGGAACCAAGATAAGTGCCGGACTGGTCCATGAAGGCAGGATAGTGAAGGAGTCGACGGTAGACACTCCCTTTGACCGGCCGCAATATGAAGTGGTACAAGCCCTTTACCAGGCCATCGACGAAGTTTTTGACCCCTCGGTTGCCGGCATTGGGATTGGGGTACCCGGATTGGTGGATCTTGAGGAGAACACGGTTCTCGATGTCATTAACATTCCCAGTTGGGATGCCGTCCCCCTGAAGGAGCTGGTTACGGAATATTTCAATAAAAAGGTGTTTGTGAACAACGATGCCAACTGTTTTGCCCTCGGGGAGAAGTATTTTGGCAAGGGGAAGCCGTATGCCCACTTTGTGGGGCTGACTCTTGGCACCGGCATGGGTGCAGGGATCATCATCAACCACCATCTCTATCCGGGGAGGCTTTGTGGTGCCGGTGAGTTCGGCAATATTTTCTACCGCGATAAAAACATGGAAGCTTATGCCAGCGGCCAGTTTTTCCGTGACAAGGGAATCGACGGCAAGCTTCTGTTCCGCCGGGCGACCATCGGCGATCCGGCAGCCCTGAAGCTCTTCGAGGATCTGGGAAAACATATCGGACGGGCGGTGGCCAACATCCTCTTTGCCCTGGCTCCCGAGGCCATCATCTTCGGAGGGTCGGTCAGCAAAGGCTATAAGTTCTTCGGAGACTCCATGAACGAATTCCTCGAGGACAACTTCCCCTACCGCAGGCTATACAACAAACTGGCCCTGGAAGTTTCCGACGGGGAAAATACAGGCATCCTGGGAGCCTCCTCCCTGGTCCTCGACAACCTCTCCTAATCCACGACCCCCTTTTTCTCCCAATTCAGTTTCTTCCCGAAACCCAGGCGGTTATCGGTCATTTTTATGGTCTCCAGGTCGACGATCCAGAGGTTGGCATTCATAAGAACGGCAAAGGGAAACCGGGCCAGGTAAACACGGGTGACCTTCCCCTTTTCCTCTTCGGAAGGACGACGCATAATCCCCGTGAACTGGACCCCCTGCACTTTGCTGACCACACTGGTTTCCAGCACAATACCCCCTGCCACCACCGGGTTGACCATCACTTCCCTCACATGACGGGTTTGATCATCGGAGGTGAACACCAGCCAGTTCTCCTCCTTCATATAGGCATAAAAACAGTGGCACACCCAGGGAGTGTTTCCCGATGTAGTGGCCAGGGAAACCACATGGTGCTTCTTTATAAAATCGGTGATCCTTTTTTCGGGTAACGACATAATATTTCTTTAAACCACAAATATACACATGTAATCCCGGAACCTGCGGGCACACTCCCCCCGGAGGGTATGAATCCGGCGGGAAGACAAAAGAAAATCACCGCCTTATAAGAAGGGAGACAGCCTCCCTCCTGTTGGTGGTCACACGGGCCAGATAAGTCCCGGCAGTCAACCAGGGAGCCGAAAATGAATGACTCCCGGGACGAAGTTCAGAGAGCAGGGTTCCCGACAGGGTGAAGATTTCGACCTTCTCCGCAGTTTCACCCGCCGGCAGGGCAAGGTGCCAGGTGCCCCCTGACGGATTCGGGTACACGGAAAGAGCGGTTCCGGTCCCGGCCATCGTATTGATCCCCGACGTTTTGCTGATTTGCCTGATAAGCCACAAATCGGGATCTATCACCATTTCTTCCACAGCAAAACCCACGTTGACGCCAAAGAGTTGTCCGTTATAACGGTGGTCAAACCTGAAGTCGGTGGAATCCCTTCTTCCGGTACTGTAAAACCTGACCGGAACGGGCATCTCAAAAAAAGCAACGGAACTATGGACGGGGAGCTGTGAGAGCGAAATATCCACAAATCCTCCTTGCTGTTGTTCCCAGGTGGCGGAATATACAGGATAGCCCTCTCCGTAATACCAGTCATTGAAAAATTCTGTCAAATCGCGACCTGAAGCGGCCTCCAGGTGATGCACCACTTTTTCATGGGTGGCAAATCCGTATTTCACAGCGGGGTCGGCGGCATAATCTCTCAGCGCGCTAAAAAAAGCAGGATCTCCCATGATCCAGCGCAGCATGTGGAGAAGGTAGGCTCCCTTGTTGTAAGAGAGGCGGCTGTCAAAGATGCGGTTGACCAGGGTAGTATCGGCCACGTAAACCGATCCTTCGGGTTGCCTCACAATGGAGTTCAGGGTATTGGAGAGCCATGTTTTCCAATAGATACCGTCGAAAAGATGTTCGTAGGCCAGTCCGGTGGCATAGGTGGCGAATCCCTCATTCAGCCAAATATCATGCCATGAGGCCAGGGTAATGCTGTTGCCGAACCAGGAGTGGGCCAGTTCGTGGGCGACCAGTTCAAATTCGAGGTTTCCCATGAAGCTCATGGTCTGGTGTTCCATGCCCCCGCCCCATCCGAACTGGGCATGGCCATATTTTTCTTTCGCAAAGGGGTATTCCCCGAAAAGCCGGCTATAGAGGGAGATCAGGCTCAGGGTCGGCCCCGCCTTTGATTTTGCATAATCGAGGTTTTCGGGGTAAACGAAATTGACAACCGGAAGTTTAACGCCGCTGTCCAGGCCGAGCGTATCCGCAAAATCGGTGTAGTTGGTCACCGCTATGGCCACCAGGTAGGTGGCGATGGGATAACGGTGTTTCCAGGTCATGGTCCTTTTCCCTTCATGAAGGGTTTCCGAAACCAGCACCCCGTTGCCGGCGGTCCGGTATAATTCGGGTGTGGTGACGATGAAATCGGTCGAATCGATCTTGTCGGCCAATGATTGCTTGCAGGGCCACCATTCATAAGCCCCAAAGGGTTCCGAAA
Organism: uncultured Prolixibacteraceae bacterium; assembly: GCA_964461455.1. Taxonomy (GTDB): domain Bacteria; phylum Bacteroidota; class Bacteroidia; order Bacteroidales; family Prolixibacteraceae; genus UBA1413. Next base: position 60,698 of record CAYWUJ010000004.1, read on the forward strand.
GGGTCCACATCACCGGAACACCGGCATGCTGACTCGTTTCAAAAGATCCGAAACCCGATTGCATGGGTTCTCCATGGTAATAGACCGTCACGGAATCCACATCACCGGCGGAAAGGAATTCCGCAAGAGTGATCTCCAGAAGATCACCGGAGTGGGTGAAAGAGAGGTGCCCCTGCCTTACGGTGACGGAATCCACCACCATATTGGATTTCAGGTCGAAGCGAAGAGGGTTCATTCCGTCCCTGTTTGAGAGAAAACAGGAGGTGACTCCCCCGGAAATGAACCTGATGGCCGGATCGACCTGCCATACCATGCGCTGGTATATGAGATCGTAATCCCCGGCCCACGAAGACTCCGTAATAGCGGCCTTTTTCACCCAATGCCCAGCCTCATCAAGGGCTTTCTTTTCGGTGAACCCGGGATCAGGGGCCTGGGAAAAGAGCGTCAGAGGAAGCAGGGAGCACAAAAAAAGACAGATATACGGGAGCATGAGCCTCATCGGAACGAACGGGTTTTAAGTCATAAAAATATAAAAAACGGGGCTTCCCCGGAGTCCGGGACGACATTCTTTCCCTGAAAGAAAGAGAAAAGGCACAGCGCCCACAAAGGGAATGCCCTTGTGACCGCCATGCCTTCATCAGGCCCACACTGTGACGAAGAGGATGATCGAACCCGGGATAATCGTTCGCCTCAGTGGGGAGATATTCCCCGGTTGTTATTTTTCCAGTTCCTTCCACACCAGAGCGCTGGCTCCCACGATGGCGGCATCGCCGGGTTTCAGCTGAGAGGGAAGGATCTTGATTTTATTCTTGAAAATGGGAAGCAGGTGTCTTTCCATGCTCTCCCTGGTGGGTTTGAAGATCAGTTCGCCGGCTGCCGTAGGTCCCCCGAAAAGGAAGATAGCTTCAGGGCTGAGGTGGTGAACGGTATCAGCGAGGCCCTGGCCGAGATAATCCCCGGTTTTCTCGAACACTAAATTAGCGACTTTATCACCCGCCACTGCGGCATCATAGATCATTTTGGAGTCGAGTTCCAGGAAAGACCTCTTGGCCAGCATGCTGTCGGTGGCATTGTAATGGGCCATAAGTTCGAAGGCGGTCCTTTTCATGCCAGGCGCCGAGCAGTAAGCTTCGAGGTGGCCCAGAGAACCGCAGCCGCAGAGTCTTCCTCCGGGAATCAGGGTGGTATGACCACACTCCCCGGCGAAGCCATCATGGCCATAGACCAGGTCACCATTCACGACCACGCCGCTTCCCACGCCGGTACCCAGGGTGTACATCACAAAATTCTTCATTCCGCGGGCTCCGCCGTAAATCATTTCTCCGATGGCAGCGGCATTGGCATCATTGGTGAGGGCCAGGGCCGGCATTTCCGGGAAATGACTCCTGAGCAGCTTGATGAAATGAAGAACTCCCCTGAAGGAGAGGTTCGGGGCATACTCAATGGTGCCGTTGTAGTAATTGCCATTGGGGGCACCAATGCCAATTCCGAGCACTTCCAGATTCTCATTCAGTAGCGTGCCTGAATCGATCAGCTTCTGGATGGCTTCAGTCAACTCCTCAATGAACTTTTCAAAATCCCCGTGCGTGGCCGTGGGAATATTGTCCTTAAACATGACATTGCCTTCAACGTCGACAACCCCGATAGCCGTATTGGTGCCGCCAACGTCCACTCCAATGGCAACTTTTTTCGTCACCTTTTCTTCACTTTTCTTCATATGGTTTTTTATTAGCGTATTTCGAGCCCTTCAACCGGGTCAAAGCAGGATATGTGTTAATATATGCTGAATCTGCCGGAAAAGCGAACAAATTTAGAAATAATTGTCACTTGCAACCGTCGAAATGTTGTGGAACAGCAAAAATTCCTTTCCGTCGCTGAACCATAATTTTGTAGTTTTACTGCCTGCACTGCTTTATCAATAAATTCATTGTTTTATGACCAGAAAATACTTTTTAACAGGATTGTGGATGCTGCTCCTGCTTCCCTGGATGGCCACCGCGGAGGAACAGGTTCAATTTCGTGAGGGGCTGGTCGTCGGGAACTGTCACAACTACGGGCGACAGGGTTTTTATGCTGACCAGTTTGCCTGGCGTTATTTTCAGCCTGACTTCCGTGCTCCGCAGGCCGGGGATCTCCTTTACACCGACAGTCTGGGGCGCACGGCGGTATGGAAAGAGATCACGGCCGACAGTACAGGGCACTTCCGGGGCAGGCAAGCCTACAACGGGTACCTCTACCTCAGCACCCATTCACCACGGGAACAGAATGTTATCCTTAACATCAGCGGAAATGCCATGTTTTATCTCAATGGAGAGCCCCATGCCGGCGATGCCTATGGCGACAAATGGCTGTATACTCCCGTCAGGCTGAAAAAAGGGGCCAACCATATTTTCATCCGCACCGGGACTATGGGATCCGGGGTTTCCGCACGGATTATCTTTCCCGGATCTCCGGTCCTGATTAAAGTGGAAGATGCCACCCTTCCCGATATCGTGGAGGGGGTTTCCTCTACTCCGCTCATGGGGGCTGTGGTCGTCGTGAACAGCTCATCGCGGCCTCTGGAGAGACTCACCTTCCGCAGCACCATAGCGGGAAGGGAGATGGTCACCGAAGTTCCGGTAATCCTGCCTCTTTCCTCGCGAAAGGTGATGTTCCGTTTCGATGCATCGGGGGTGCAGGCGCCGGGGCCGGCAGAGTGCAGGCTGGTGCTGATGTCGGGGGGAAAAGAGATGGCGAAAGGAGCGGTCACTGTGGAACCGGTTTCCGCAGACAAGCCATACAGGATTACCTTCATCAGCAAAATCGACGGGAGTCTCCAGTATTACGCCGTCAACCCCCGGAAGGGAGGATCTGAGCCCGGAAGGGCACTCTTTTTATCGGTACATGGAGCGGGGGTGGAAGCCATCGGTCAGGCCCGTGCCTATGCTGCCAAAGAAGAAGGCGACCTGGTAGCTCCCACCAACCGTCGTCCCCGGGGTTTCAACTGGGAGGACTGGGGGCGCACCGACGCCCTCGAGGTGCTGGCCCTGGCCTCCGGGAAATTTCACCCGGCCTCTGACAGGATTTACCTTACCGGGCACTCCATGGGAGGCCATGGCACCTGGTATCTGGGAGCCACCTATCCCGGCAAATGGGCCGCCATAGCCCCGTGTGCCGGTTACCCCTCCCTTTTGGGGTATGCCTCGGCCGACGGGAAAATACCCCAGCCGGGAGAGAACATCAACGAACAGAACCTTTACCGTGCCAGCAACGGCAGTAATGTCTTTGAACTGGCCAAGAATTACGGCGCCTCGGGCATATACATCCACCACGGTGACGACGACCGCACGGTATCCGTGGAATATGCCCGCCAGATGAGAGAAGTGCTGGGGACATTCCATACCGACTTCTGCTACTATGAATATCCCGGGGGAAGCCACTGGTGGGGCAGCGGGAGTGTCGACTGGGCGCCACTTTTCAGCTTTTTCGGAAGCCACCCCCGGATCCCTGACAGCCTCCGGAACGCCATCGATTTCACCACGGCCAACCCTACCGTCTCATCCGGCACAGCCTGGGTGACCATTCTCCAGCAAAAGGAACCGCTCGAATACAGCCGGGTACGGCTTATCCGCGATCCCCGGAAGGGCATCATTTCCGGGAAAACAGAAAACGTCACCGCCCTCACCCTCGACCTGGGCGGGTTGAAAGGCCCGGTGGTCACGCTGGACCTCGACGGGAGCCGGCTGGAGATCCAAGGGGAGAACCAGGGTTCCGAGGTCACCCTCGTCAGGGATGGGGCATGGCGGCAGGGAACACCTCCCGGTCCGGAACAGAAGGGAAAGCATCGCAACGGCACCTTCAAGGAGCCCTTCGGCCACCTGATGGTGTTTGTTTACGGTACCTCCGGCACCAGGGAAGAGAACGCCTGGGCGCTGGCCAAAGCCCGTTTTGACGCCGAAACCTGGTACTACCGCGGCAACGGAAGCGTCGACATCGTGGCCGACAGGGATTTTAAGCCCGCCGACTATCCTGACCGGGGGATTATTCTTTTTGGCAATGCCATCACCAACAGCGCCTGGTCAGCGCTCCTGGGGAGCTGTCCCATTCAGGTCACGCGCGGCAGCCTGACCATGGGCGATAAAACCTTCACCGGCGACCACCTGGGGGCTTACCTGATGTATCCCCGGCCGGGCAGCGACATCCTCACGGTGGGGGCCGTCACCGGAACGGGACTTCCCGGCATGCAGGCCGCCTATGCCAACCAGTATTTCACAGGAGGCTCGGGATTCCCCGACTTCACCATTTTCACTGCCGATATGGTCAGGGATGGCGTCAGCGGCATCCTTGAGGCTGGCTTTTTCGACAATCACTGGAGACTCTGATCAGGCAGACCAAGGGGAAGAGAGGTTCTGCTGCTGCCTGAACAGCCGGCCCACTAATAAGAATTCCTTTCCCCGGGAACGACGGCGCTGGCCCGCGATACGGGATAAACCGCGAAGAAGCCGATGGCGCCATGGGAGATATTGCCCCTGACGTTGGCCGGGGGACCGGTGAAGAGGGGCCAGGAGCCCCGCATTTCGGCCTGGGCCCCCTGGATGAAATCAGCATACTCCCTGCTGATGCGGTCCATGCGGATGGTCAGGGTATCGCCGGGCGCCAGGGCCTCATCGGGCCGGTGCTGCTGCAGAAAAGCCACACGCCAGCCATTCACATACCTTCCCCCGAAGAGGAAATCATCGGTAACATACCACTCGGTAAGGGTGTCGGTGATGAGGACGTTGTTCCGGTAGGCCAGGAACCGGTACCAGCCGGCATCGGGAGGGTCGCGGAAGTACCCCCTGGCCTCCCACATGCCCTCTTCGGAATAGTCGGGATAAAACTCCAGCTGTATGTAGTCGAGGTGTACGGGAGACAGAAGATCCTCCGTGGCTTCAAATTCGGTATGCCCTCCCACAGGGGAAGGGGTTTTCACCCGCAGGGTATAGGATTCCCCGGGGATGCCCGGCACTCCCGGAGAGGTGGCATACAATCCGGGAGAGGTTTCCTGCAGGGGAAGAAGCCGTCCAGCCGCCAGCAGGGAAACCTCCGCACCGGTCACCGGTGGCGCCGGCCGGCCCCCGAAAAAATCGCCGGTGAGCGATAACCGCACCTGGTGAGGCCCCGTCTCCGTGGTCAGGGAACCATCCACCACCAACCTGACCATCGCAGGCTCCGTTTCGATCTCTATCCTTTCGGTACAGGCAAAAAGAAGAAACAGCACGACCACAAGCCACCCCGGGGTCACCGGGGCCTGAAAGGCAACGGACTTCCCTGATCCGGCCAAGAACCCCCGGCCGCTGCAGTCCGTATGAATTTTCCTGTCAAACCTCATTTTCATCCTGTCAGAATTTAAAGTGATAGGTGATGGCCGGGATGACCGAGAAAAGGTATGTTTTTTCGGCGTAGGTCACATCGGGCCGGGTTTCATCCTGTACGAAGCTGATCGACCAGGTGTTGTGGCGGTCATAGAGGTTGTACACCGAGAGGTTCCACTCGCTGTGCCACCTTTTCGCCGGTTTGTTTTTGCCACGGAGGGTCAGGGAGAGGTCCATCCGGTGGTAGTCGGGCATCCGGTAGGCGTTTCTGCCGGAATAAACGGGGAGGAAAACATTTCCGACCAGGGCGCGCCCGGTGGGGAAGGTCACGGGGAGTCCGGTGGCATAGACCCAGGTAAGGGCGGCCGAGAGGCGTTTTCCCGGGTCGTAGCTGGCCACCACGTTCACGGCAAGGGGTTTGTCAAAGGGCGCAGGATAGCGGTTTCCCCCGTTGATTTCCGCAATTTGCCGGAATGAACGGGACCACGTGGTGCTGATCCATCCGGTCAGGCGCCCTTCATTCTTGCGCACCAGGGTCTCGATGCCATAGGCATTCCCTTTTCCGAAACGCAATTCCCCTTCCAGATGGCGGTTCAGAATCAGCCAGGCATGGTCCCTGAAATCGGTAACGTTCCCGAAGACCTTGTAATAGGCCTCAGCAGAAAACTCATACCTCCCCTGGCTGAAATTCCGGAAGTAGCCAACGGCAGCCTGGTCAGAGGTCTGCGGTTTCACGTTGGGGGAGGCGGAAAACCAGATGTCCAGGGGGGTTCCGGCAGTGGAATTCTGCGCCAGCATGAGGAACTGGGCAGTCCGGGAGACACTTCCCTTGACCGAGGACTGTTCATTAAGCATAAAGGTAAAAGCCAGGCGGGGTTCCGGACGGGAATAGGTATTGAAGATTTCTCCCTTTCCGTAAAGGGTACTGTCGGCAGGAAGGTAATCGTCATCATAGGTATGGCAGGTCCCCGGGCCCATATTCTGAAACAGGGCCAGGCGCAGGCCTGCCTTCAGGGTAAACCGGCTGCCCAGCCTGATTTCATCAGACAAATAGAGGGCATGTTCGAGGGCTTGTCTTTCGGGTAAAAAATAATCGGGGAAACGGGTGAGTTCCCCGATGCCCCTGACATCGCCGGGAAAGAAGTGGTGATGGGTGGAGTTGAAACCGTACCTGAGGGTGTGGTGTACCGCGAGATAATGCGTAAAATCGGCTCTGAAGGCGTGGTCGCGCAACAGGGAGGTCCAACGGAAGGCGTTCTCTTCCTCCCCCTGGGTGCCTATTTCGTAATCGAATTCCGACCGCAGCATGGTAAGGTTGAAGAATAGCTTTGGCGAGAAGAGATGATTCCAGCGCAGCGAGGCCGTTTGGTTGCCAAACCCCATCAGGGCATACTGGTTTTTAAAAATGTCGCGGCCGGCATATCCCGAAAGGAAGAGCCGGTTTCTCTCATTGATCTGGTGCGACAATTTGAGGTTCAGATCGTAGAAATAGAGCTGGTTGTTACGGACTTCCTCTCTTTTGGCCAGGGGCAGGAACAGGTCGGCATAGGTACGCCGTGCGGACAGGAGAAAAGTGGTGCGGTCCCTGACCAGGGGGCCTTCGAGGGTCAGTTTGCTCGATACGGTACCCACGCTTCCGGTGGCGGCAAAATGACGGGCATTCCCGTCGCGCATCCTGATATCGAGAAGCGAAGAGAGCCGTCCCCCGTAAGCTGCGGGGATATCCCCCTTGTAGAGGGTCACCTCCTTGATGGCATCGTTGTTGAAAACCGAGAAGAAACCCAGCAGGTGGGAAGCATTGTACACCGTGGCCTCGTCAAGGATGATCAGGTTCTGGTCGGCATTTCCCCCGCGTACGCTGAAGCCGGTGGTGCCCTCGCTGGTGGCCTGCACTCCCGGCAACAGCTGGATCACCTTCACCAGGTCAATCTCTCCCAGAAAAGCAGGGACCTTCCCGATGGTGCTCCGGCTGATGGTCACCAGGCTCATCTCAGGCGACATAATATTCTGTCCCGAACGGTTGCCGGTGACCACCACCTCTCCCAGCTCTTCCGGAACCGGGGCCAGGTATACATTCAGGGTCAGGTTATTCTCAGGATGAATCATCCGCTCCTGCAGTTCATACCCCACATAGGAATAACGGAGGGTGGTGCTCCCGGGGCCGACACTCGCCGAATAAAAACCATAACTGTTGGTGACCACGCCCGTGCGCAATTGCGTGATGTAAACGGTAGCCCCTATCAGGACCTCCCCTGTGGTCTGGTCTTTCACATATCCGCTGATGGTAAATTTCCCGGGCTGATCACCTTCATGGCCGGCGGCAAGCCATAAAGGCACCGCCACCAGGCAAATCACCAGGCCCGATATCCATCTTTTATATCCTGAAAATTCCAATTCCAAAATTCCGGGAGGAACCTGAGAGCTTTCGACCGTCATATCGTATCCGCCATGACATTATTTTGCGTAATACAAATCTATTCCTATTTTAATCGCCACCACTTTTTCCTACGGCTCACGGTTTAAAATATTTAGTGGCCGGGGAAAATTCCGCAAAAGAGAACCAAAAGCCGGGAATAAGCAAAAATGATAACTTTGCAGAGTACCGGCTGAACAGAAAAGATCAACAACAAATAAGACTATGGAAAAAAAACAAATGAGAGTACAGGAAGATACAATCCTCCCTTCCGGAGAAGGAAATCATCTGGAGTGGTTTGCCCGGGGAGAATGGAAACAGGGATGGAGTGCCATTCCCGACGAGAGTATCGACCAGGCGGAGTTTTCCGGCAGTTACACACAACTTCCCGAAAGGTGGAACAAGGCTTTTGCCTTTTTGGCGCAGCACAACCTGACATCCCTGGCCCCCGGCCGCTATGAACTGGAAGAAGAGGCCGCCCTTTTCGCCAGTGTCAGTGATTATGTCACCAAAAACGAGAAGGACGCCCTTTACGAAGCCCACCGGAAATATGCCGATATCCAAATAGTCATAACCGGAGAGGAAAAAATCGGCGTGGTTCCCCTGGCCGCCACCACTCCTGTTGGTTCGTTCAACGAGGAAAAAGACATCATCTTCCTGACTGCTGTCCATGACCATTTCCGGAGGGCCGCACCCGGCAGGTTTTTCATCTTTTTTCCCGGCGACGCGCACCGCCCGGGAGTGAAAACCGGGGAAAACGTCATGGTCCGGAAAATCGTCATCAAGGTGAGGCTCACCTGACCGGCCGCGCCGGAAATTCGCGGGAATAAAAAGAAAAATCCAAAAATCAGGCCCATAGAGGGACCTATAAGTGCGAATCCTGCACCGGTACATCGGATAAAATTGTAGATTTAAGGCAAAAAAATATGCAAGACTTTTCAAGACGCCGATTCCTTCAGACCACCATGGCGGGCACGGCAGCCCTGGTCGCATTTCCGTGGCTGAACAGTTATGGCTACAGTCCGAACAACACCATCAGGATGGGGTTTATCGGTCTGGGGCAGCAGACCAACAATCTGATCGGGGGTTTCAATAAGATTCCCGGGGTTCAGATCGTGGCCGGTGCCGATGTTTACGACATCAAGCGGCAGCGGTTTGAGCAAAGGGTAAAGGCCTTCAACCAGGCGAAAAACCTGAAGGCCGAAGTGTTCACCTGCAAGGATTACCGGGAGATCCTCGACCGCAAGGATATCGATGCCGTGGTGATTGCGACGCCCGACCACTGGCACGCTCTGATTGCCCTCGACACTTGCAGCGCCGGTAAGGACATCTACCAGGAGAAACCCATCACCTTTACCATAAAGGAGGGGATCAAGGTGACGGCAGCCGTCAGAAAAAATCATGTGATCTTTGCCACCGGCAGCCAGCAGCGTTCCGACCACAACTATCAGCATGCCGTAAACATGGTGCACCGCGAAGCCATCGGGAAACTGCGGAAAGTTTCCGCCTATGTAGGCCCGGGACCCGATCCCTATAACCTTCCCGAAGAGCAGATTCCTGCAGGCCTGGACTGGCAGCAGTGGCTGGGACCCCTGAAGTCTGTCCATTATAATTCTGCCCTCAACCCGCCCATCTCCCTCGATCCCCGGCAGGATGAGACCTACTGGGCCCGTTGGCGTTACTTCAGGGAGACTGGTGGAGGCTTTGTCTGCGACTGGGGTGCCCACAATTTCGACATCGGGCAGTGGGGCCTCGCCAAAGACCACAGCGGCCCCGTAAAGATCATTCCCCCCGGATACCAGGGCACCCAACACCTCACCTTCGTATACGACAACGGCCTGGAGATGATCAATGAGCCATACGACGACAAGAAGACCCTGGGGATCAAATTCTGGGGCAGCGACGGCTGGATCGAGGTCTCCCGCGGAAGCATCGCCGCCTCCGATAACGCCCTGCTCCCCTCAAAGGAGGAAGTGGCAGAAGCCGGAAAATACGAAGACAGTCCGCTCCACATTATCGACTTCATCCAGTCGGTAAAATCACGCCGCGATCCCATCGCCCCTGTGGAAGTAGGCCAACGCACCGCCACCGTCAGCATCCTGGGAACCATCGCCCTGGAACTCAAAAGACCCATCCACTGGTCGCCTGAGCTTCAGTATTTCATCAACGATCCCGAAGCCGGGAAATATTTCCACAGACCTTATGAAAACGGTTACCACTTATAAATATAGCGAAAATCATGAAGTCATTATCCAGAAGAAGGTTTGTCGGGACCACCCTGGCAGCAGGTACGGGAACCCTTCTCATTTCCTCATCCTTATCCTCAAAGCTCATGGCCCAGAATAAAGAAATTCCGGAGGAACCTACCCTGAAAGGGAAAAAGGTGCTTTATGTATACGGCGGATGGGAAGGCCACGATCCCAAACCTTCGGTTGACCTTTTTGTGCCCTGGCTGCGGTCGGAAGGTGCTGAAGTAGTGGTTTCCGACAGTCTGAACAGTTATCTCGATGAGCCGTTGATGGCCTCGTGCGATCTGATCATCCAGATATGGACCATGGGGAGCATCACCAATGAACAGGAGGCCGGACTGCTGAAGGCGGTGAAAAACGGGGCCGGACTGGCGGGGTGGCACGGGGGGACCGGAGATTCCTTCCGGAACAATGTGGAGTTCCAGTTCATGGTCGGCGGCCAGTGGGTCGCCCACCCCGGCGGGGTCATTGACTATTCGGTAGAGATCACCAACCACGAAGATCCCGTGACCAAAGGGCTCAGGGATTTCAAAATGCACTCGGAACAGTACTATATGCACATCGATCCCAACGTTAAGGTATTGGCCACCACGACCTTCAACGGAGACCACGCCTCCTGGATCAACGGGTGCGTCATGCCTGTGGTGTGGAAGAAGTACTACGGCAGGGGAAGGGTGTTTTACTCATCACTGGGCCACGTCATCGGCGATTTCAAAGGCCCTGAGGTGCTGGAGATCCAGAAAAGGGGGATCCGCTGGGCCGCCGAAAGCAAATACCACCCCGCAGAAAAGTGGGTGGAACCCCGTTACCGTTAATGATTAACTGAAAGAACAGGATGAAAGAAATCACATTAGAACAACTGAATACGGCGGAGTTCATCCGCGAGAAAACGGAAGAGATCAGAGCTGCCGTCGGAAAGGACATCGCCATCAACGCCCTTTCGGGGGGTGTCGACAGTTCGGTGGTGACCATGCTGGGTCACCTGGCCCTGGGAAAACAGCTGCGCACGGTATTCATCGAGAACGGGCTGATGCGCGAGGGAGAGGCCACACGGGTAAGGGCGCTCTTTCAGGAGCTGGGCGTCGGAGTGGAAGTCATCGATGCCCGCAGCGAGTTTTTCACCGCCCTGAAGGGAGTCACCGACCCTGAGGAGAAAAGGGAGGCCATCACCCAAACCTTTTACAAGGAGGTATTCGGGAGAATCGTCAGGGAGAGCCAGGCGCGGTTCCTGTTGCAGGGGACCATTCTGACCGACATTGACGAAACGGTGGCCGGCATCAAACGGCAGCACAATGTCTTCGAGCAGCTGGGCATAGATCCGCAGAAGGCTTTCGGCTATAAAATTCTGGAGCCCCTGATTCAGCTGCGCAAGGAAGGGGTCAGGAAAGTGGGGGCTGCCGTGGGACTTCCCACGGAACTCTTTGCCCGGATTCCCTTTCCGGGACCGGCATTGGCAGCCCGCGTCATCGGTGAGGTGACCCCCGAAAGGGTCGACACGGTCAGAAAAGCCACCGTTATCGTCGAGAAACACCTGCAGCACACCGCAGCCTTTCAGTACCTGGCCATCCTGCACCTCGACAGGGTCACCGGCATGCGCGACGGAAAACGGGACTTCGGCCAGCAGATCGAAATCCGTTGCTGGGACAGCAAAGATGCCCGCCAGGCCACCCCGACGGCCCTTCCCTTTGACCTCCTCAGACAGTTGGGCGATGAGATCACCGCCACCGTGCCGGGAGTCGTCAGCGTCACCTATAACATCGCCTCCAAACCACCCTCCACCATTGAGGCCATTTGACAGGTCATCTGACAGGCGATAGCCCAAGGCATGCTCACCGCTTTAAACAGGTGACCCGTCAGGTAATCGTATGCGCCTGTGGCACCCCGTACCGGGAACGAAAAGAATGATGCGCCGGGCCATGTAAGTGCATGGCAGTACATGTCTGTTCATGATCATATCAGAAGTATAATGAAATACATCAAAACGCAAATCCTATGGGCGGGGCTGATCCTGCTCGTGCTGCTTCCGGTGTTCCGGGGCTTTTCGCAGGAAATCACCATCACCGTGGATGCCCGTAAGCCGGGAGCGCCCATCCAGCCCACCATGTGGGGCCTCTTTTTCGAAGACATCAACTTCGGCGCCGACGGCGGACTCTATGCCGAACTCATCAAAAACCGGTCGTTTGAATTCGACAGCCGGCTGATGGGCTGGGAAAGCTTCGGAGGGGTCACCGTCCACGAGGAGAATCCCTGTTTTGACCGCAACCCCCGGTATGTGCGGCTCTCCTACACCACGGAGCTGAATACGACCGGACTGGAAAACCGGGGATTCAGCGGCATCGGCCTTAAGGCCGGAGAAAAATACCGTTTTTCCCTCTACGGAAGAAGCCGCGGTGAAGCGCCGGTGATCCTGCTCATCCAGTTGGTCAGCCGGGGCAACGACATCCTGAACACCCGGGAAATCACCATCGAAGGAAAGGAATGGCAAAAATATGAGGCGGAGCTGACCGCTACGGCCACCGATGCGCAGGCGCGCCTCCGGATTCTGGTGAAAGAGCGGGGGGGGTGCGCCGACCTCGACCATATCTCCCTCTTTCCTGCCAAAACCTGGAAAAACCGCCCCAACGGCCTGCGGGAAGATCTGGTCCAGGCTCTGGCCGACATCAGACCGGGGCTCTTCCGGTTCCCGGGAGGGTGCATCGTGGAGGGAACCACCATCGACACCCGCTATCAGTGGAAAAACACGGTAGGGCCCGTAGAAAACCGCCCCCTCAACATCAACCGCTGGAACTACATCTTTGCCCACCGCCGCTTCCCCGACTATTACCAGTCACTGGGCCTTGGCTTCTACGAATATTTTCTCCTCAGCGAAGACATCGGCGCCATGCCGCTGCCGGTCCTCAACTGCGGCATGTCATGCCAGTTTGAGAACAGCGACGACCACCAGCACTGCAAGGTGGAAAACCTGGAACCCTACATCCAGGATGCCCTCGACCTGGTGGAATTTGCCAACGGTCCCGGGACCACTCATTGGGGAAAACTCCGCAGCGACATGGGACACCCGGCCCCCTTCAACCTGAAGTACATCGCCATCGGCAACGAACAGTGGGGAGAGCTCTACCCCGAAAGACTGAAACCTTTCATCGATGCCCTGCGGGCTAAACATCCCGAAATAAAAATCGTGGGCAGTTCAGGCCCCTACCCCGACGGTAAGGAGTTCGACTATGGCTGGCAGGAGATGAGACGACTGAAAGCCGACCTGGTCGACGAACATTATTACCGGCCGCCCGAATGGTTCCTGGCCCAGGCAGACCGCTACGACAGCTATGACCCCCAGGGGCCGAAAGTCTTCGCCGGGGAGTATGCCTGCCATACCCAAAGCCGGAAGAACAGTTTTGAAGCCGCGCTCAGTGAAGCCGCCTTTATGACCGGGCTCGAACGCAATGCCGCCGTAGTCCACATGACCGCCTACGCCCCCCTCTTCGCCCATTACGACAACTGGCAGTGGCGCCCCGACCTCATCTGGTTCGACAACCTGAACGTGGTCAGAACCCCTTCCTGGTATGTTCAACAGCTTTACAGCACCCTGGACGGAACCCACGTGTTGACGACCACCAGCCTAGGGAAGCCTCTCACCGGGCAGAACGGCCTCTACGCCTCCTCGGTCACCGATGAAAAAACGGGAGATATCATCCTGAAAATCGCCAATACCTCTTCCGAAACCAGAAAGGTAAACTACCTGATCAGGGGCGGCGCAAAAGGCCCCCTCACTGCCGACCGATACCTGCTCACCTCTTCCGGCAAGGAAGACGAGAACACCCCGGAGGAACCCTTCAGGGTGGCGCCCCGGAAAGAACAGGTAAACCTGGCCGGAGCGGAATTCACCCTTTCGCTGGAGCCCGCCTCGTTCCAGGTTTTCGTGATTCACCAAAAATGATGACCGGTACAACAGGAAGTAAACAATATAAGAATGAGAAAAGAAAATATTTGACGCATGAGAATTACACAATTTATCTGGCCACTGATCCTTACCCTGATGGCTGCCATGAATGCCCCGGCACAGCTGGCAGCCGGAAAGGAAAAATTCCTGGGTAACATCAGCAGCGGGTATACTAGTTCCGATTTCATGAAATACTGGAACCAGATCACCCCGGAAAACGGGGGGAAGTGGGGCTCGGTGGAAGGGACCATGAACGTGATGAGCTGGAACAACATGGACCAGGTGAGCAACTACGCCAAAACCAAGAAGATTCCCCTCCGGTTCCATACTTTGATTTGGGGACAGCAAGCCCCCTCCTGGATCACCTCACTGCCTGCCGATCAGCAGCTGGCCCAGGTGGAGGAGTGGATCAGGCTGGCCGCTACCCGGTACCCGGGGGTTCAGATGATCGACGTGGTGAATGAGCCGCTCCCCGGCCACGCCCCTCCGGCTTTCAAAAACGCCCTGGGAGGCAACGGAACCACCGGCTGGGACTGGGTGATCAAAAGTTTTGAGCTGGCCCGCAAATACTTCCCCAATGCTGAACTTCACATCAACGATTACCACATCCTCGGCAATTCCGGAAACACAGCAGCATATAAAAAGATCATCACCCTGCTGAAGGAGAGGGGGCTTATCGACGGCATCGGCTGTCAGGGCCATTTCCTGGAAACCTCGGCAGCCTCCACCATAAAGGCCAACCTGAACTCCCTGGCTGAGCTGGAACTTCCCATCTACATCACGGAATTTGACCTGAACATCGCCGATGATGCCCAGCAACTGGCCAAATACAAATCGATTTTCCCGGTCATCTGGGAGCACTCCGCGGTAAAAGGGGTAACCCTCTGGGGATACCGGCAGGGCAGCATCTGGCGCACCGATGCCTATCTTCTCAGGAGCGACGGCACCGAGCGGCCCGCCATGACATGGCTGAAAAGCTATTTTACCCCCACAAGTGCGCCTGTGACCGACCACCCGGAAATCCATCTCTTTCCCAATCCGGCCGACGATTTTCTCCAGATCAGCGGGGCTGCCGGCGCTTCCCTGGAGATCCTCAGTATTTCAGGACGCACTCTCACCCGGAAAACCCTGGACTCATCCCATGAAACGATCCCCATCGCCTCCCTGCCCCGGGGTCTCCTCCTTTGCCGGATCACCTCTGCCGGACAGCAACAGGTTTTTAAAATAATAAAACGCTGACCAAAGAAATATTGACACAAACTGTGATTGGTTCCTGCAAGGCCACATTCTCACCAGATTATCTAATAACAAACCTATGAACAGAATTCTGTACACCCTGCTTATCTTGTGGGTGGTTCTCCCTCACCTCTCATCCGGGGAAGAGTCCTCACTGAAACTATGGTACGACCGGCCTGCTGAGAAGTGGACCGAAGCCCTGCCCGTGGGGAACGGCCGGTTGGGGGCGATGATCTTCGGGGGCACCGAAAAGGAGCGTATCCAGTTCAACGAAGAGACGCTCTGGACGGGGGAACCCCACGATTATGCCCACCAGGGCGCCTACCGCTATCTCGACACTATACGGCAGTTGCTGTTCGAGGGCCGGCAGAAGGAGGCGGAAGAGCTGGCCATGAAGGAGTTCATGAGCGTGCCCCTGGTCCAGAAGGCCTACCAGCCTTTTGGCGACCTGGAACTCCATTTCCCCGGGCATAATGAATTCACGGATTATACCAGGAGACTCGACCTGGAAAGGGCCGTTCACACCGTCACCTACCGGTCGGGAGGAGTAGCCTTCACCCGGGAGTGTTTTGCGACCCATCAGGGGGAAGTAGTGGCCGTCAGACTCACCGCCAGCAGGAAGAAAGCCCTGAATTTCAGTATGGCTCTTTCGTCTTCCCATGCTGAGAAAAGCGTGACAGCAGAGGGTCGCCGTCTGCAGCTCGACGTAAGGGTGAAGGATGGCGTGTTACGGGGTGTAGCCCTTGCAGAAGTGGAGACCGACGGGCAAACGGAAGTCCGCGACAACCGTTTGTATGTTTCAGGGGCCAAATCGGCGGTCATTCTTCTCTCTGCCGCCACCAACTATGTGAATTTCCGTGATGTGAGCGGGGACCCCGATGCCAAAGCCCGGGCACACCTCACCTCAGCCATGGCTACCGGTTACCGGCATCTCCTGTCAGAGCACCTTACCGATTACAGGGATCTCTTTGACCGTTTCGCGGTGAGCTTCGGGGAAAACGAAAATGCCGGGCTTTCCACCAATCAGCGCATCATCGGCTTCAGCAGGGAGGCCAATGACCCCGGGTTGCTGGCCCTCTACATCCAGTACGGCCGCTACCTGCTGATCTCCTCCAGCCGGCCGGGCACCCGCCCCGCCAACCTCCAGGGAATCTGGAACGACCACATCAGGCCCCCGTGGGACAGCAAGTGGACGGTCAACATCAACACCGAAATGAACTACTGGCCGGCGGAGGTCACCGGGCTTTCCGAATGCCACGAGCCTCTTTTCGGGTTAGCGGAGGAGTGTGCTGAAACAGGCAAGGTCACCGCCCGCGAGCATTATGCCGCCCCGGGCTGGGTCCTTCATCACAATACCGATGCCTGGCGGGGCACCGCACCCATCAATTTTTCCGACCATGGCATTTGGGTCACCGGAGGTGCCTGGCTGAGCCTTCACCTCTGGGAGCACTTCCTCTTCACGCAAGACCGCCGGTTTCTGGCCGACAGGGCCTACCCCCTCATGCGGGGGTCTGCGGAGTTTTTCACCCGCTTTCTGGTCAGGGATCCCCGTACGGGTAAACTCATCAGTACTCCTTCCAACTCCCCTGAAAACGGGGGACTTGTTGCCGGGCCGGCCATGGACCACCAGATTATCAGGGCGCTGTTCAGGGCCTGCATTGAAGCCTCCACCCTCCTGAACACCGATGCGGAGTTTGCCGCAACCCTGCAGACGATGCTTCCGGAAATCGCCCCTGACCAGATCGGCCGGCACGGCCAGCTCCAGGAATGGCAGGAAGACAGAGATGATCCCAACGACAAGCACCGCCACGTCTCCCACCTGTGGGCCGTCCACCCGGGCAGCGAAATTAACTGGAAGGAGACCCCCGGACTAATGAAGGCCGCCCGCCAGTCGCTCCTCTACAGGGGCGATGAGGGGACCGGATGGAGCCTGGCCTGGAAAATCAACTTCTGGGCACGGTTCCTCGATGGCAACCACGCCTGGGAGATGATTAAAATGGTCTTCCGGCCTGTTCAGATCGACGACGAGGTCTATTCAGGGGGCGGCGGCTCCTATGCCAATCTCTTCGATGCCCATCCCCCCTTCCAGATCGACGGTAACTTCGGGGCCACCGCCGGCATCATCGAGATGCTCGTACAGAGCCACCTGGGAGAAATCCACCTGCTCCCCGCCCTGCCCGATGCCCTCCCCAAGGGTCGGATCAGCGGGGTCCGCGCTCGCGGGGGGTTTGTCCTGGATTTTGAATGGAAGGCCGGCCACCTTGTATCACTGAAAGTGCATTCCACCGCCGGACAGCCCTGCACCATCAGCTATGCCGGCAAAACCGTGCAATTTAATACTGAGAAAAACAAAAGCTACTCCTTCAACGAAGCCCTGAAAAGATTGTAAGGCCATTCTTTCATCCCGAATGGAGATCATCCTGACCATACCAACTCCCTTCAGGGTTGTGAAAAGTCTGTTGTTATGTGGTAAAAATAAATCAGGTGGATTCCATGGAACCCACCTGATTCGCGCCATAACGGCAATGACCTGATGATCTGATGCTTATTTCAGATCAAACCGGTCGGCATTCATCACCTTGACCCAGGCTTTCACGAAGTCTTTGACGAACTTCTCCCTGTTGTCGTCCTGGGCATACACCTCGGCATAGGAGCGAAGCACTGAGTTGGACCCAAAGACCAGGTCGACCCTGGTGGCCGTCCACTTCGTCACTCCCGTTTTCCGGTCCACAATATGGTAAAGAGCATCGGACACGGGATTCCAGGCATATTTCATGTCGGTGAGGTTGACGAAGAAGTCATTGGTCAGAACCCCCACCTGATCGGTAAAGACGCCATGTTTCGATCCGCCGTGATTGGTGCCCAGCACGCGCATGCCCCCTACCAGGACTGTCATTTCGGGAGCGGTAAGCCCCATGAGCTGGGTCCGGTCGAGCAGCAGTTCTTCGGGCTGGACCACATAGTCCTTCTTGAGCCAGTTTCTGTATCCATCGTGGATAGGTTCCATAACGCTGAAGGAATCGGCATCGGTCATTTCAGGGGTGGCATCGCCACGACCGGGACTGAAGGGGACCCTGATGGCGACTCCCGCGCCGCGGGCGGCATTTTCTACGGCGGCGCTTCCTCCCAGCACAATGAGGTCGGCCAGGCTCACCTTCTTTTTCAGGCCTGCCTGAATCTCTTCAAGTTTAGACAGCACCTTCTTCAGCCGTTCGGGTTCGTTGCCTTCCCACCCGATCTGGGGGGCCAGGCGGATCCGGGCCCCGTTGGCACCGCCGCGGTAGTCGGAACACCGGAAGGTGCGGGCGCTGTCCCATGCCGTATTGATCAACTCGACCGGGGTCAGCCCGCTGTTTAAAAGGGTGGCTTTCAGTTCTTCAATTTCGGCCTCCGACAGGGTGTAATCCACAGCGGGAACGGGATCCTGCCAGATGAGGTCTTCCCTGGGCACGTCGGCACCCAGGTAACGGCTCCTGGGCCCCAGGTCACGATGGGTCAGCTTGAACCAGGCCCGGGCAAAGGTTTCGGCAAAATAAGCCGGATCCTTGTAAAAACGTTCCGAAATCTTACGGTATTCGGGGTCCATCTTCATGGCCATGTCGGCATCGGTCATGATGGGATTCCTTCTCACCCCCGGAATGTGGGCATCGAGGGGTTTGTCCTCTTCCTTCATATTCACGGGTTCCCACTGCCAGGCCCCGGCGGGACTCTTTTTGAGTTCCCAGTCGTGATTCAGCAACAGATAAAAATAGGTATGGTTCCATCGGTCAGGAGTGGTGGTCCAGGCTCCTTCCAGACCACTGGTGACGGTATGTTCGGCATTTCCCTTTCCCTCGGGGTTCATCCAGCCGAATCCCTGGTGTTCCAGGGGGGCTGCTTCAGGAGCAGGCCCCAGCACCGAGGCATCGCCGTTTCCGTGGGTCTTGCCCACGGTATGGCCTCCGGCTGTCAGGGCCACTGTTTCTTCATCGTTCATGGCCATACGGGCGAAGGTCATTCTCACGTCCTTTGCCGTGCGCAAGGGATCAGGTTTGCCGTCGACCCCTTCCGGATTCACATAGATGAGGCCCATCTGAACGGCCGCCAGGGGATTCTCAAGCGACTCACGGTTCTCATCGTCGGAATAGCGGTTTTTAGTGGGGGCCAGCCATTCCTTCTCGGCACCCCAGTAAATATCCTTCTCGGGATGCCAGATGTCTTCACGGCCTCCCCCGAAACCAAAGGTCTTGAAACCCATCGATTCATAGGCCATGTTGCCGGCCAGAATAAACAGGTCGGCCCATGAAAGCTTGTTCCCGTATTTTTTCTTGATGGGCCACAGAAGGCGACGGGGTTTGTCGAGGTTGGCGTTGTCGGGCCAGCTGTTCAGGGGAGCAAAACGCTGATTCCCGGTGTTACTGCCGCCGCGGCCGTCGGTAACCCGGTAGGTGCCGGCACTGTGCCAGGCCAAGCGGATCATCAACCCGCCATAGTGACCCCAGTCGGCCGGCCACCACTCCTTGCTGTCGGTCATCAACTTCTTCAGGTCGGCTTTCACCGCTTCCAGATCGAGTTTTGTGAACTCCTCCCGGTAGTTGAAGTCCTGACCCAACGGATTGGTTTTCGTATCGTGCTGGTGCAGAATGTCCAGGTTCAGGGCATTGGGCCACCAACTCATCACGGAACTGTTGGTATCCGTGTTCGCCCCGTGCATGACCGGGCATTTTCCTTTCTTTGAATTGTCCATTGTTTTTTCTTTTTGGCTTAAATATAATCATTTTAATTAAACCGTCATCAAAATTAGAATAATTCTAATTGGAAGAATTATGGGCTAATTATTAAACTGGTCTGCCAATTGTCCTATTTTTGTTCCTGACAATTCAATTCCAACTACAACCTTGTAATAATGAGCGGATCATTCGGGAAAACCTGGTGGGGGGAGCAGTGGCTGCAATCTCTGAACAACATCGATTTCAGCAACCGGCTGCCCCGTGGAGCCTCCTATGCCAGAAAAGGAGCGGTGGAAAAAATCACCATTACCGGCAACCACATTTCGGCCAAAGTAAAGGGATCGCGGCCCCGGCCATACAAAGTCGATATCATCATGCCCCCCTTCTTTGACCCCGAACTGGGGAATTTTCTCCGGGACCTCACCCAACAACCGGTGATCATTTCCAAACTGCTGAATCGTGAACTCGATCCTTCCTTACTGAAGCTGGCAGAAAAACATGGATTGAAGGTATTCCCCCGGCAATGGAGCGACCTGAAAATGCAGTGCTCCTGTCCCGACTGGGCTGTACCCTGCAAGCACCTGGCTGCGGTCATTTATAAGGTTTCTGCGGAGATCGACAACAATCCTTTTCAGGTTTTTACGCTTCACAATGTTGATTTGCCACAGGAAATGGGTAAGCTTGGGATCGTGATTCACAAGGAGAATATGGAGATTCCCCGGATCAAAGAACTTTGCATCGGGAAGAGAAAAATCGCAACAAATTTTGATCCGGAAAATGCCTATCAGAAGTTGTCTTTCGCCGGACTTCAATCCCTCCACGAACCCCTGATTGCACTCCTCTCCCCTTCTCCGGCATTTTATACCACGTCAGAAACAGATTTCCGGGAAAAATACCGCTCACACCTGACCCGGGTGGTCAAAAACACCCAAAAGGCAGCCAAGGGAAAAATCGCCCCCGAAGAATTCTTTTCCGGAGCCACTAAGGCAGAGCAACAGATCAACCATTATTCTGAACATACGATTGTCCTGAATGACCAGTTCAGGGCACAGGTGTGGATCGATGACCGGAAAACCACCATTCCGGAACTTTTATTGCAGCTCTCCCGGATTCCAGGCTCCCGCACTTACGACTACCAGCCATCGACAGCCGGACTTCACACCGCGCTACACCTATCCCTGCAGTTGGTGGCCAATGGTGCCATCGTGCCTCAGATCGTTCAATTGCCCGGAAAATCCTACGTGGTTCGCTGGTTACCTGCGATGATCAGCAGCGATGTGAAAAAACTGGTGGATGATCTGGAAAACATCCTGCTACCCGATCTATGTTACTGGCAGGATGGAGACAAGCTTAAAGTCATCAACAGGGAACCTGCACTGAACCTTCTGTCGCTCCTTATCACCGAAGTCGTCCGGATCGGCAGTACCAGGGTGGATGATAACCTGTTTGAATCCCTCTTCTTCAAATCAGTGGCTCACCCTTTTAACCTTCCGGGTGAAGAATCCCTACCGGGAGGCATCCAGGTCTGGCTTCAGAAGTACTTTCTGACCCAGGGAAGGTTTAAACCGATGCTCATGGTGGAAGAAATCCCCGACGGCCGATTCAGTGTACAAGTGAATATCCGGGACAGAAACCATCCGGACGAAGAATCCACCCCCCTGAAGACCATACTCAATGATGAACAATACAGGGATGAACGTTTTGAAATTCTGCAGTCGCTGACCCAATTGAGTACCTTCATTTCGGGCCTCGATGCTTACATCAATGCAGGTGGAAAAGAGGAACTGTTCATGACCAATGAGGTTTTTACCCGTTTCCTGATGGAAATGATTCCGGCTATCCAACTCCTCGACATTACAGTATTGCTGCCCAAATCGTTGCAGGAGATTCTCAGGCCGAAGGCCAGCGTCAGACTGAAGAGCAAACCTGCAGCCAGAGGATTTCTCCGGCTCGACAAGCTGCTTGATTTCGACTGGCAAATCGCCATTGGCGATACCCTGATGCCCATGGAGGAATTTGAAAAGCTTCTGGAGAGATCCGAGGGACTGATCAGGTATAAAAAAAGATACATTTATGTGGAGAAGGAAGATCTGGAAAAGATCCACCGCCATTTTTCCCAGCCGGGTGAGATGTCAGCTTTCCAGATGCTCAGGGCGGCGCTTTCGGGTGAATACCTGGGGGCACCGGTTTCGATGACCGATGAAGTGAAAAAGATGATCAGCGAGCTGACCAACATCGGTGAAGTCAGTCTGCCCGAAGGACTCCAGGCGTTGATGCGTCCCTACCAGCACAGGGGTTTTTCATGGATATACCGCAATGCACAGATCGGTTTCGGATCGGTGCTGGCCGATGACATGGGGTTGGGGAAAACCCTCCAGGTCATCGCTACCATTCTCAAATTCCGGGAAGAAGGAGTTCTGGAGAAGGAAAAGGTATTGGTGGTGGCCCCCACCGGGTTGTTGACCAACTGGCAGGCTGAAATCCAGAAGTTTGCCCCTTCCCTGCGGACGGAAATTTATCACGGCACCACGCGTGACCTGAAACGGCTGAATGAGGTTGACATCCTGATCACCTCTTATGGGATGGCCCGCAGCGATGCCGACCTGTTCAAAAAGCTGAAGTGGCATACCCTGGTCATCGATGAAGCCCAAAATATCAAAAACCAGGAAACCCAACAAACCAAAGCCATCAAATCCATAAAGGCGGGAAATTGTATTGCCCTGAGCGGCACGCCGGTGGAAAACCGGCTGAGCGAACTTTGGAGCATTATGGATTTCAGCAACCGGGGATTTCTGGGATCCCCCAAAGAGTTCCAGGATACCTGGGCTCAACCGATAGAACAGCTGAACGACCGACAAACGGCCGACAAACTAAAGAAAGTCACTGCCCCGTTTATGATGCGTCGCCTGAAAACCGATAAAACCATTATCTCAGACCTGCCCGATAAAATTGAGATCGACAGCTATGCGTCATTAACCAAAGTGCAGGCCGGACTGTATGAAAAAACGCTCGATGAAGCCATGGCCGCCATTGAAGGGGTTTCCGGCACCGACCAAAAGGCGCTCTTCGTCAGACAGGGACTGGTCTTGCAGATGATCCTCGCCTTGAAACAGATTTGCAACCACCCCACCCAATTCCTCAAAAACGGGGAGACCGACGCTTCCCTGAGCGGAAAAATGGAGCTGTTATTCGACAAACTCGACAGCATAACAGAGAGCAATGAGAAAGTACTGCTGTTCACGCAATTTACCCAGATGGGTGACCTGCTTCGCCACTTTATCACGGAGCGATACCACGATGAACCGCTTTACATTCACGGGGGGTGTTCGATTGACAAGCGGAAGGAGATGGTGGAGCGGTTCCAGAACAACCATGCCGACCGGATTTTCCTGTTGTCGTTGAAGGCTGCAGGCACCGGATTAAATCTCACTGCGGCCAGCCATGTCATCCATTACGATCTCTGGTGGAATCCGGCGGTGGAAGCCCAGGCCACCGACCGGGCGTACAGGATCGGTCAGAAGAACAATGTGATGGTCCACCGCTTCATCACCAAAAACACCTTTGAGGAGCGAATCAACGACATGATACAAAAGAAGAAAGCCCTGGCAGAAATGACCGTGGCCACCGGAGAAAGCTGGATCGGCAACCTGAGCAACAAGGAGCTGCGGGAAATATTCACTCCCGGGTGACACGCGACGGATCAAGGCGGCCTCCCCTGACCGTAGCCCCCAACACGATGCCGGCACTCAGGAGCACCAGGTTCTTGACAATGTACTGTCCTTCGAGGGTCAAAGAATAGGGAAAGAGATGAAACACCTCCGTGGGAAAGAGAAATACCGGCAGGAAAGTACCGATCATCTGGAGGTATAGCAGCAACAACGTTTCCCGGAGGAAAATCCTGGTCAGCAGCCCGATTCCGATCAATACTTCCCAGGTGGCGAGACCATAAATGATTACCTGGTCGGAAAACCATCCGAAGGTAATGGTGCGGATGGTGCGAATAGCCAGCTCCTGTGCCGGACTCAGTCCGTCGAAAAACTTCAGGAATCCGAACCAGAAAAATACGATGCCTACGCTGAGCCGTAACAGAAAT
Source organism: uncultured Prolixibacteraceae bacterium (assembly GCA_964461455.1). Lineage (GTDB taxonomy): Bacteria > Bacteroidota > Bacteroidia > Bacteroidales > Prolixibacteraceae > UBA1413. Next base: position 84,668 of record CAYWUJ010000004.1, read on the forward strand.
AAGCCGTGGGTGGCCATCCACCGGGTAATGGTGATGTCGGCCTGCTGGAAACGCTTGCCTTAATGGAGCATGATTCTTAGGATTTAGAATGAATTCTCCGGTAAAACAACTAAAGGTCATTTCTTGTTCAGGGGAGCAGTCCGGCCGGTGATGTTAAATCGAGTATCTTTCTTTAAGCAGGGGAATGACCAGGAAATCCTGTTCATCCCCTGCCTGAATCATTTAAATTTTCTTCCCGATATAAAAGACATATCCGTAATATTCTTTGTACCGGGCATAGAGTTCTGCTTCATGCCGCTCATTGGCCACCAGCTCTTCCGCCATTGGGTTTCCCTGATGTTTTTGCAGAAAAATCTCCGCCGCTGCCACCTGTTTCACATAGAAATGGTCGGTCCAGCAGCTCTCCGGCAAAACGAAAGTAGCGACAGGGACATAACCTGCCATTTGCATTTGTGCGACTTTCAGAGGAATGGTGCTGATCTCCGGGTAGGCGTCCATCCAGAAATCATGAATCTCCGCAGGACGCTTTTCCGTGAACCACGATGCTTCCGTGACCGCCAGGTAACCACCGGGCTTCAGAAACTTCCGCCATTCGGTAATTCCCCGTTCATATCCGATATTGTAGATGGCTCCCTCTGACCAGATCAGGTCGAGTTCTCCCTCCTGAAAAGGAAGGGCATCCATATTCCCGACGATTCCTTTCACCCGGTCTTCCAGCCTGAACTTCCGGGCGTTGGCGTTAAACAGGTCAATGAACCGGGGGAAAAGGTCAATTCCGGTAATATTCCCCGGGGCATTCCCGGCCAGAACCATGGTCTGCCCCCCGGAACCGCATCCGATATCGGCTATGCGGGAATCTGTCCTCAGGTTATCGATAAAACCCAGGGCTTTCAGGGTCAATTCCCGACTGCCGGGACCTTGTCTTTCTAAAAGTGAGAAATATTCGCAAATCAGGTTGAAATCGAATTCGTGGATGGATTTATTCTCGTCACTCATGATGATGAAGTTTTATGTAACCTGAAAAAGCGGAGAACCGCTTGTTACAGGCAACGTTTATTAAATGATTGTTCTTTGATAAAGGAAATAAAAAACAGTTCCGGCAGGAGAATGCCGGAGGTTTGCATTTGTGCTGATCCGGGTGACCCGGGTCAGTTACCTCACCGAATCCGAAATAAAACTAAACATCCAAAGGTATTACTCTGACAAATATCGGAAAATATCTAAAAGAACCATCACATGAACAAATCATTTTGTGAGATCATGATCTGGCCTAAATTCAGTAAATTGCCTTCCTGAATTGGATATTCAATTTAAAGATCACCTTATGAAACGGACCGTGTTAAACTTACTCTTCCTGGCATTTTTGGTGAGCAGCCAAGCTGTATTCAGCCAGCCTTATACGCCTGACTGGGCTTCGATCGACAGCCGTCCGGTACCTGAATGGTATTCCGATGCCAAGTTCGGCATTTTTGTCCACTGGGGGCTTTACTCCGTTCCGGCCTGGGCGCCGGCCAGCGCCGATATCAACGTTTACGCCAAATATGCCGAGTGGTACTGGTGGCGGATAAATGAAAACAGTACTGCCGGAAAGCTCTTCAGGGAGTACCATGACCAAAGATATGGCCCTGGTTTTTATTACCAGGATTTTGCCGGTGGTTTCCGGGCCGAACATTTCCGGCCTGACCAATGGGCCCGGTTGTTTCAGCGGTCGGGGGCCGGTTATGTGGTACTGACTTCCAAGCACCATGAGGGGTTTGCCCTGTGGCCCAGTGCCCAGAGTCCCAACTGGAACAGCGTCGATATCGGTCCCCACCGTGACCTGTGCGGTGACCTGACACAAGCCGTCAAAGCGGCCGGATTGCACATGGGATTTTACTATTCGCTCTACGAATGGTACCACCCCCTCTACCACAGCCATGTGAGCCAATATGTCGACCACCATATGATGCCCCAGATGAAGGATCTGGTCACCCGCTATGAACCTGAGATCATTTACACCGATGGCGAGTGGGATCACCCTTCCGAAACCTGGAAAAGCACGGAATTCCTGGCCTGGCTCTACAATGAATCGCCGGTAAAGGAGAGTGTAGTGGTCAACGACCGCTGGGGCAAGGAGACCCGGAGCGTTCACGGCGGCTATTTCACCACGGAATATGACATGGTGCACGACAACAAAGGGATCGGGGATGCCACCCGCCCCTGGGAGGAGTGCCGGGGAATCGGCACCTCATTCGGGTATAACCGCATCGAAACCACGGAACACTACATGACTTCCGACGCCCTGGTCGACCTGTTGGTGGAGAAAGTAGCCACCGGCGGCAACCTTCTGCTGGATATCGGGCCCACGGCCGACGGACTCATCCCTGTGATCATGGAGCAGCGGCTCCTCGACATGGGGGCCTGGCTGACCGTCAACGGCGAAGCCATATATGGCACCCGTCCATGGAAAAACCGGCCTGCAGCAGAAAAGGAGCAAACCGTCTATTACACGACCAAAGGGAGAGACCTGTATGTCATCTGCACCCGATGGCCCGAAAACCCGGTGGTGGTTCCCGTTCTTCAAAGACCAGGGAAAGTAACTCTGATGGGAAGCAGCCTGCCTGTCCAATCACGCTGGTCAGGCACAAAGGTGACCCTCACCCCGCCGGCGCTCCACCCCGGTAACATGCCCTGCCAACATGCCTGGGTCTTCAAACTGACGCAGGTCCTATGAAACAGGGAGGTTGAAGAGCGTCAGTATCCCCACTCCTTTACCGCCGCCAGGTTCTCTATCATGCAGTCGAGGGGTGCCAGGCCCTGGTAGGCTTCCTGTTCGATGACAAAGAGGGTGGTTCCCGAATCGCGGGCCATATCGGTAATTTCCTTGATCGGAAGGATCCCCTTGCCCAGGATGGTGCTTTCGTAACCCTGCCCGTCGGAACGTGCGATCATGTCCTTGATATGGATATTGTCGTACCTTCCGGGATACTTGGCCAGTAAGTCCTTGGCCAGCGCTCCCGCCATGTACATATTCCCCGTGTCGAGCTGCAACACCACCTTGTCCTTGTCGGTATGCTGCATGATCAGATCGAAGAGCATCTCCTCGCCGATTTTGTGGCTGAATTCAAAGTCGTGGTTGTGGTACCCGAAGCGCATGCCGGCTTTCTGGCATAGTTCCCCGCATTTGTTGAAAACCTCCATGTATTTCATGAGCGTGTCCATGTCACTGTACATGCTCTGGTCAAGCCAGGGACTCACCACATACTGCTGCCCCATATAGGCCGCATCATCGACCAGCTTTTTCCAGTCGTCGGTGAAATCCTGCAGCACCTCATCCCAGTGGTTCTTTCCCAGCACGGTGTGGCCCGAAGGCATTTTCAGCCCCAGGTCATCCAGCACATTTTTAAACTCTTCGGCGGTCCAGCCATAGAACTTGTGGTCCACATAGTTGGCGTGCTCCACATGAGTATACCCCATTTCGGCCAGCCGGGTCAGCGTTCCCTGAGGGTCGCTCCCCATTTCGTCACGCACGCCATACAACTGCAGTGCCATGGTGCGGGCAGCCTTGGCAGCCTCCTTTTTCCCGGCAGGAGCACACCCCCAGGCCGGGACCAGCGCCACGCCTCCCGCCATTAAAACACTGGTTTTCAAAAAATCCCTCCTTGTAGTTGTCATAAGTTTTAGTTTTGAAGATTCGTCCTTAAAATTAGTAAATATTCGCGATTCCCGGGCTCTTTGGGCCCTTGGGTTTTGATGTTTTCCCGATTAATATCCCTATTATTGTATTCATAAACCTTTTTGCATCGCCTGTAAACATCGCGACCAGGCCTGCGGCCAAAAATCAACCCTGACCGCCATTAAAGCCTGCCATACAAAGAAGACGATGGTCAACAGACTGATGTGGGTGCGGAATACCTGATCAAACGGAAATACTAACTGGCAAGGTAAATTCAAACATCAAAATACCATTATGAGACGTACATTGGTTTTCTTACTGTTTTTCATGGTTATACAGGCCTTTCCCCTGACGGCCCAGGAGCAACCCACCAAAGAGTACCTTGAGAACTACAACAAGGTGTTGGAGCGTACCCAGTGGTGGCGGGAAGCCCGGTTCGGGATGTTCATCCATTTCGGGGCATATGCCGTGCCCGCCCGGGGAGAATGGGTGAAGTCGAACGAGCGCATCACCTCCGAAAATTACCAGAAGTACATCAATACCTTCTATCCCGGGCAGTTTGACGCGCGGGAGTGGGCGCGCCTGGCCAAGGCCGCCGGCATGAAGTATGCCGTACTCACCGCCAAACACCACGACGGTTACTGCCTGTTCGACAGCAAACTCACCGATTATAAACTCACTCCCCGTTTCGACGGCCGCGACCTGGTCAGGGAATTCCTCGACGCCTTCCGGGCCGAAGGACTGAAGGTGGGCCTCTACTTTTCAATCATCGACTGGCACCACCCCGACTATCCCAATGTGGGCAACCACCCCCAACGTGACAACCAGGAATATGGCAAACGGAATTTCAACTGGGACAACTACCTGAAATACATGCACGGACAGGTGGAAGAGCTGGTCACCCAATACGGCAAACTCGATATCATGTGGTTCGACTACTCCTTCGACGACTACAGCGGGGAGAAGTGGAAAGCCAAAGAACTGATCAGCATGGTGCGCAGGCACCAGCCGGGCATCATCCTCGACAACCGCCTGGAAGCCCACGCCGGACTGACCGCCGGCAAGCGGAATATCAGTCTCCTGGGCGATTTCGAGACTCCCGAACAGGGTATTCCCGACGCTCCCATCCTTGACCAATACGGGAATCCCATTCCCTGGGAGACCTGTCTGACGCTGAACAACCACTGGGGGTACCATGAACTCGACAAAAACTGGAAATCACCCGAACTGGTGATCCAAAGCCTGGTGAACTGCGTCAGCAAAGACGGCAACCTCTTGCTGAATGTGGGTCCCGATGCCCGGGGGCTCATTCCCGACGAGAGCATCGCGATTCTGGAAGAAGTGGGAAAATGGATGAAACGCAACAGCGAAAGCATCTATGGGGCAGGTTCCTGCAAGCTCGCCAAACCCGACTGGGGCCGCTATACCCGGAAAGGGAGCAACCTGTACGCCCACTGGATGCACCCCAATATCGGCCAGTTGAACGCCCGCGGCGTTCCTGCCGACAAGGTAAAAAACATCTTTATGCTTCATTCGGGCGCTGAACTCTCCTGGGTGAAAAACTGGTGGGGCAACATGGATGAGGGGAACCTCTTTATCAACACCGGCGACTCCCCTGAAAAACCTGTTCCCCACGACACGGTGATCAGGATTGAAATGAAAAAGTAGATGGAACGGCCCAGGATCATGGTTTGCGGAAGCAGCAACACCGACATGGTGGTGCGCGCCCCTCATTTTCCCGCTCCCGGAGAGACCCTCCTGGGCGGGGAATTCCTGATGAATGCCGGCGGTAAAGGAGCCAACCAGGCAGTCGCCGCGGCCCGGTTGGGAGGTGACGTTATCTTCGCCGGAAAAACAGGGGATGACCTCTTCGGACATCGGGCCACCAGCCTCCTCAGGGAGGAAGGGATCGATGTCAGTGGCGTGACCGTTGACCCGGAACTTCCCAGTGGCGTGGCCCTGATTACCGTTAATTCCGCGGGTGAAAACACGATCGTGGTCGCCCCGGGGGCAAATGGCACCTATTCGCCGGAAGACTTTAACAGGGCCCTGCCGGAACTGGAACACTCCGATATCCTTCTCATGCAGCTGGAAATTCCCATTTCCACGGTCGAATACATCGCCGGCAAGGCCCGCGGTAAGAAAACCAGGGTAATCCTGAATCCGGCACCGGCAGCCCCCCTCTCTGATGAACTTCTGAAGGCCCTCTATCTGATCACCCCGAACGAGACCGAAGCTTCGCTGCTGACAGGCATTCAGGTTACCGATGAATCGTCGGCACGGGAAGCAGCCTCCCTGCTTCACCAAAAAGGAGTGGAGAAGGTGATTATCACCCTGGGAGCCGCAGGTGCTTTCTACCTCTCAGAGGGGAAAAGCGGGATCATTGCGGCACCCCGGGTGGTGGCCGCAGATACCACGGCAGCAGGGGATACCTTTAACGGAGCGTTGGCCGTTGCCCTCACCGAAGGGAAATCCCTGGAAGAGTCGATCCTCTTTGCCAACCGGGCCGCCGCCATCTCAGTGACCCGCCCCGGAGCCCAGGCTTCCATACCTTTCAGAAATGAAGTCACTGTTTCAAATTTCCGGTAGACCATGCCTGAGTGGAATGACAACCCGGCACGTCAACATACCGACCACCATGTTGGACCCGATGGAAACGACAGGTGATCTGCCATGTATAAAATAAATATTAAATCAAAACAGATGTACCGTAACACCTTTCTCTTTTTTTGCTTTTTGCTCCTTGTGACCTCCTGCAGCCGTGAATCATCACGTCAATTCCGGGAAATACCGGCTGATACCCTGAAGGACAAAATCGCCGGAGGCTGGGCAGGTAAGATGATCGGGGTGACCTATGGCGCCCCCACCGAATTCAGGGCCCAGGGGAAGACTTATGAAGATTCCATCCACTGGACTCCCGGTGATGTGAGAGGCGCCCTCGGGCAGGATGACATCTATGTCCAGCTCACCTTCCTGATGACCATGGACCAATATGGCATGGACGCCCCGGCAAAAAAATACCAGGAACTCTTCGCCAAAGCCGGCTATCCCCTCTGGCATGCCAATGTGCAGGCCCGGAAAAACTATTTCGACAGCATCTTTCCGCCGCAGTCGGGGCACCCCGACTTCAACCTCCATGCCGATGACATCGACTTCCAGATCGAAGCCGACTACATCGGGTTCCTTTGCCCGGGAATGCCGGTCACTGCCAACCAGCTGGCTGACAAAACCGGACATATCATGAATTACGGCGATGGGGTGTATGGCGGGGCCTTCGTGGCCTCCCTTTATGCCGAAGCCTTTTTCGAAAATGACATCCCGAAGATCATCGACAAAGCGCTGCTTTCCATCCCCGCCGAAAGCGACTATGCCAAAATCATCAGGGATGTGATCCTTTTGCACCAACACTACCCTTCCGACTGGCGGGCAGCCTGGAACGAACTGGAAGCCAAATGGGGAAAGGTGCAAATCTGCGAATCGGGAACCGCTTTCAATATCGACGCCAAACTGAACGGTGCCTACATCGTCATGGGACTGCTCTACGGAGAAGGAGATCCCTTGAAAACCATGGAGATTTCCACACGCTGCGGACAGGATTCCGACTGCAACCCTTCCAATGCTATGGCGGTGCTGGGATTGATCACGGGATTCAGCGGACTGCCCTTTGAATGGCAGGAAGCGGTAAAGTCCATCGGAGACTCCCCCTTTATCCATACAGACTATTCCTTCAACAAAGCCGTGGATCAGACTCTGGCCTATGCCGGTCAGCTGGTCACCGCCAACGGAGGGAAACAGTCCGGCGAAACAGTCATGATCAACATCCAGGATCCCCAACCCCTGCCCTTTGAAGACTCTTTCCCCGACCTGGTTTTCGGAAAAAGAGTCCCGGTTTCCGACACGTCCTATTGGGAGTCGGAAGGTCATTGGGAAAAATACGGCCGCACCAACACCCATACTGCGGAACCGCCAAAAGAACAGGCACTCTTCAGCAGCCATGCCGGCGATAAAATCACCTTCCGTTTCGGGGGGACCGGCGTCTCCCTGGTGGGCAACTGGCTTAAAGACGGCGGCATCGCCGATATTTATATCGACGGAACACTCCAACGGCGTATCGACTGCTATTTTAACTATGCCGGGCAGGAACATCTGAACATGAACCTTTTCCATATCACCGGACTCCCAGCGGGAATCCACACCCTTCAGGTGGAGGTAAAAGGGGAAAAACGGCCTGAATCGGAGGGAGAAAGGGTTTATGTATCAGAGGCTGTGGTATTTAACACAGCCCCTAAAAACAACGAAACCCACCGGTTCTCTTTTCAATGAACCTAAAACGTTACTGATATGTATATCGTGAATTCTTATGCCCTGGCCATCATTCTGTGCTTCGTGACCATGCTGTGCTGGGGATCCTGGGCCAACACCCAGAAGCTGGCCCAGAAATCGTGGCGTTACGAGCTCTTTTACTGGGATTATGTGATCGGCATCGTGCTCATGTCCCTCCTTTTTGCCTTCACCCTGGGGAGCACAGGATCCCAGGGACGCGGTTTTCTGGAAGATCTGGCACAGGCCGGCATGAGACCCCTCGGGAATGCCTTCCTTGGCGGAATTGTCTTCAATGCCGCCAACATCCTCGTGGCTGCGGCCATCTCCATCGCGGGAATGTCGGTGGCCTTTCCCGTGGGCATCGGCATCGCACTGGTGCTGGGCGTGGTCATCAACTACCTGGCCACACCGCAGGGAAATCCCTTCTGGCTGTTCGCAGGCATTGCCCTGATCACCATCGCCATCGTCCTCGATGCCCTGGCCTACCGGAAAAAAGCCGTCCAGTCGAGTAAAATACCGGCCAAGGGAATTATGCTGTCGGTGACCGGAGGGATCCTGATGGCCCTCTTCTACCGCTTCGTGGCCAGCTCCATGGCACCGGTGTATGAAACTCCCGAAGCTGGTTTGCTGACCCCCTACACGGCTGTTTTTATCTTTTCGCTCGGAATCTTCGCCAGCAACTTCATCTTCAACACCCTGATCATGAAAAAACCCTTCGAAGGATCACCGGTTCCCCTGCGCGATTACTTCAGGGGATCTGCCAGGGAACACCTGACAGGTATCCTGGGAGGCGTGATCTGGTGCATTGGCATGATGTTCAGTATTATCGCCGCCGGAAAAGCGGGATATGCCATCTCCTACGGGCTCGGACAGGGGGCTACCCTGGTGGCGGCCCTCTGGGGCGTTTTCATCTGGAAAGAATTCAAAGGCTCCAAAGGCACTTCCGGTTTCCTTACCGCGATGTTCGCCCTGTTCCTTGCCGGACTGGCCCTGGTGATTTTCGCCGGAACAATGAGGTGATTGTCACAGAATCCATGAATTGAATTCCAACTTCATGCTGATTTCAAAAATCCGGATTCCGCAGGACCGCTCCATATGCGAAACGGCTGTTAAAAAAATGATCAACCTGAAAACTAACCTGATACGAATATGAGAATCAAGAATTTACTCTCCCTCTTCATCTTCGGAATGCTCATTACAGCATGTGCCCGACCTGACTCCCCGCGCGAGATGGTCATTAATGCCGATTGGAAATTTCTTCGCGCCGATGTGGAGAACGGCCAGGATCCCGCCCTCGATGATTCCTCCTGGCGCACCCTTGACCTGCCCCATGATTACAGTATTGAGGACCTTCCGGCAGAGGAAGGGGTGAGACAAATCGGCCCCTTCTCAGAGAAAAGCGCCGGCGGGGCATCCACCGGCCATGTGGTGGGCGGCACGGCCTGGTACCGCAAACACTTCACCCTGGGCAAGGAAGAGCAGGACAAACTGGTGACCCTGCTTTTCGATGGGGTCTACATGGATGCCGATGTCTGGATCAACGGCCATCACCTGGGAAAACACCCTTACGGCTATACGGCGTTCTCTTTTGACCTGACCCCCCACCTCCTTCCGGCAGGTGAGAAAAATGTGCTGGCCGTGCAGGTGAAAAACGAAGGAAAGAATTCACGCTGGTACAGTGGCTCCGGCATCTACCGTGATGTGAAGCTGATCAGAACCCACCCCGTCCACCTGTCCCTGTGGGGGACTTTTATCACCACCCCTTCCGTGACTGCTGAAAAAGCCCTGGTAAAAACCGGGGTCAGGACGGCCAATGGTTCCGGAGAGGAAAAAAAAGTGGTGGTCTCCATCAGGCTGAAAAACAGCACCGGCACGGAAGTGGCTTCGGCAGAACAGGAGGTTCTTCTTCCTGCCGGCGAAACACGCACGGTAGACCTGGAAACCGGAGTGAACGCACCTGCACTCTGGTCTCCTGACCAGCCTGCCCTCTATACCATGGAGGTGCAGATCAGGGAGGATGGCAAAGTGCTCGATTCCGTGGAAGAACGGTTCGGGTTCAGGAGCATCGCCTTTTCCGCGGAAGAAGGCTTTCTGCTGAACGGGGAGCCCGTGTTGCTGAAGGGGGGATGCCTCCACCACGACAACGGCGCCCTGGGATCCGCAGCCTTCCGGACGGCCGAATTCAGGCGTGTGAAAACCATGAAGGAGGCCGGCTTCAATGCCATCCGAACCTCCCACAATCCCCCGTCGCTCCACTTCCTCGATGCCTGCGATGAACTGGGGATCCTGGTCATGGATGAGTCCTTTGACCACTGGCAAAAACCCAAGAATCCGCAGGACTACCACCGTTTCTTCGATGAGTGGTGGGAAAAGGATATCGAAGCGATGGTGCTGCGTGACCGCAACCACCCTTCCATCATCATCTGGAGCGTCGGCAACGAAATTCAGGAGCGGGCCGACTCGTCGGGACTGGCCATTTTCAGGATGCTGTCGGATAAGGTCAAGTCCCTTGACCCCAGCCGTCCGGTGACCCAGGCCGTATGCAGTTTCTGGGACAATCCCGGAAAAACCTGGGAGGATACCGCTCCCACCTTTGCACAACTGGACGTGCACGGTTACAACTACCAGTGGCAGCAATATGAACCCGACCATGTGAAGTTTCCGGAAAGAATTATGATCGGCACGGAATCGGTCCCCAAGGAGGCCTTTGAAAACTGGCAGACGGTGGAAAACAACGCTTATGTGATCGGCGACTTTGTGTGGACTGGCATGGATTACCTCGGGGAGTCGGGAATCGGCCATACCCGGTTTGAAGGCGATTCGGCGGTTTTCGCACCCCCCTGGCCCTGGTTCAACGCCAATTGCGGCGACATCAGTATCACAGGCACTAAAAAGCCGCAGATGTTCTTCCGCGATGTGGTCTGGCGTAACTCGCCCCTCGAGATGATGGTCCACGCCCCCCTTCCGGAAGGCAAAAAAGAGGTCCTCAGCTACTGGGGGTGGCCCGACGAGTGGAAATGCTGGAACTGGGAAGGTCATGAGGGAAAGAACTTCCAGGTGTCGGTCTACACCCGCTGCGGGCAGGTGCGCCTCGAACTGAACGGGGAGGTGATCGGAACAAAGGAGGTTTCGGATAGCACCAAACTCACCGCTCAGTTCGAAGTGCCTTACCAGCCGGGGGAACTGACGGCTATAGGAATCTCCGGCGGAAAGGAAGTCGCCCGGCAGGTGCTGAAAACCACCGGAAAACCTTTTTCCGTCAGGGTAACTCCAGAGAAAGAGAGCCTCTCCCTGGCCAATGACGATCTGGCCTATTTCACAGTCGAGATCCTCGATGAGAACGGGCAGGTGGTTCCCGATGCGCTGCTGCCGGTGGAACTGGAAATCACAGGAGGCCGGCTGCAAGCCGTGGCCAACGACCATCCCGCTGACATGCACAGCTTTCAGCAGCCCCGGGTAAACAGCTACCGGGGCCGCTGCCAGGTGATCGTCAGGCCGGAAAAACCGGGGACCATCGCCGTGGCGGCCAAGGCCGAAGGATTAATACAGGGTGAAGGAAGCGTAATCTTCAAATAACACATAACTTGGAGGGGTAAATAAGACATCACACCTGCTTATCCGTGCAGGGAGTCAGTTTTGTTTGCCAATTCGGGTAACCACTGGGAATTTCAGCGTCAGCAACGGATTCCAATAAGCCAATTATAACGAAACTTTTTCACAATGAGTAAGCCTTTTCAACCGGTTCGTCTCGGTTCCATTGATGTGCTGAGGGGCTTTGACCTCTTTTGTCTGGTCTTTTTCCAGCCGGTCCTGATGGCAGTGAGCCAGGCTATGGATGTGCCCTGGATGCACACGCTGGTCACCCCCTTTGAACATGTGGAATGGGAGGGTTTTGCCTTTTGGGATATCATCATGCCCCTCTTCATGTTCATGGCCGGGACTTCCATGCCCTTTGCCTTTGCGAAATACACCGGACTCCGAAGCAGGAAGAGGTTGTACCTGCGAATAGCCAAAAGGGTGCTTCTCCTGTGGCTCTTCGGTATGATGTGCCAGGGAAACCTGCTGGCCCTCGATCCCCAAAAGATCTATCTTTTCTCCAATACCCTGCAGTCCATTGCCATCGGCTACCTTATCTCCGCCCTCCTCTTCATTCATTTGAAAATACGGTGGCAGTTGGTGATCACCGCAGCCCTCCTGGTGGGATACTGGGCACTGCTGACCTTTGTCACCGCCGGGAGTTTCGGCGGAGGGAATTTCACCCCCGATCTGAACCTGGCCGAATATGCCGACCGGGTGGTCCTGGGACGGTTCCGCGACGGGGTGACAGTAACCGACGCGGGACTGGACTTCGGCAGTTACCGCTACACCTGGATCCTCAGCACCCTGAATTTCGGGGTTACGGTAATGACCGGGGTCTTCGCCGGACAGATCCTGAAGGGGAACCTGCCCAAAATGGTCAAGATGCAGTGGCTCATCGTGGCCGGGATGGCCATGATTGTAGCCGGACTGGTTTGGGGGATGCAAATGCCTATCATCAAGAAAATCTGGACCAGCTCCATGACCCTGTACAGCAGCGGCATCTGTTTTATGCTCATGGCCTTCTTTTACTACCTGGTTGATATCCGCAATGGCGGAAAATACCTTAACTGGATGAAGATTTACGGGATGAACTCCATTGCTGCATATATGCTCTACTCGATTGTTAACTTCGGCAGTATCTCCCGCTCTCTCTTCCACGGCACTGAACAATACCTGGGGAATTTCTACCCGGCACTGATCACCCTGTCGAATGCGTCCCTTATTTTCCTGATATTGTGGTTGATGTATCGCCGCAAGATTTTCCTGAAAGTGTAACTGTGGGATAAACAAAAAGCAGCCATGTTTCCATTGCTGCTTTGGTGGGTTGTACTGGAGTCGAACCAGTGACCCCTACCCTGTCAAGGTAATGCTCTAAACCAACTGAGCTAACAACCCGTTTGCACCAGGCCACAGGGCCTTTGCGGTGCAAAAATAGAAAATTTTATTTATTCCGGGAGAAAATTTTTCTCAGAGCATAAACTTTAGCAAAAAGAGGGCCGCCAGCACCCAGGTGGTCACGGAAATTTCCCTGAACCGTAAGGTAATCATCTTCAACAGCACATAGGAGACTACTCCGAACATGATCCCTTCGGAAATGGAGAAGGACATGGGCATCATGATCATGGTCAGGAAGGCGGGAATGGATTCTGTGAAGTCTTCCATGGCGATGTTTTTGACCGGGGTCATCATCATGGCGCCGACGATGATCAGGGCCGGGGCGGTGGCCACGCCGGGGATCATCAGGAAGAGCGGAGCCAGGAAAAGGGCGGCGAAGAAGAGCAGGGCCACCGTCAGGGCAGTCAGTCCGGTCCTTCCCCCTTCATTGACGCCCGAGGCACTCTCTACATAGGTGGTCACGGTGCTGGTTCCCAGGGCGGCGCCCAGGGTGGTGCCGATGGCGTCGGCAAAGAAAGCCTGCTTGACACGGGGTACCCGCCCCTTCTCATCGAGCATGTTGGCTTTGGAGGAAACCCCCACCAGGGTACCCACGGTGTCGAACATGTCGACAAAGAGGAAGGTGAAGACTACCAACAACATGTCAAGGGTGAAGATCTGGGTCCATTCGAATTTCAGGAAAACGGGAGCCAGGGAGGGCGGCGCCCAGCTGGCCGTTCCCGGCAGGTGGGTGAGTTCCGCGGGAATCCCCAGCAGGGCGCCGGCGACAATGCCGATCAACAGGGCACCCCTGACCTTGAGGGCCAGCAGGGCACCGGTGAGGACCAGCGTGATGAGGGCAATGGCCGGACCGGGGTTCTCCCCGATGGCGGCAATATCGCCCAGGGCCAGAAAAGTGGCCTCATTGCTCACGACAATCCCGGCATTTTTGAGTCCCATAAAGGCTATGAATAACCCGATCCCCACCGAAATGGCATGTTTCAGGTTGAGCGGAATCGAATTGACGATCATCTCGCGGATATTCCCGGCCGTGAGCAACAGGAAAACCAATCCTTCGAGAAAGACGGCCGTCAGGGCAAACTGCCAGGTATGGCCCATGCCCAGCACTACGGTATAGGCAAAAAAAGCGTTGAGTCCCATTCCGGGAGCCAGGGCAAAGGGCAGTTTCGCCCACAGGGCCATGACCAGGGTGGCCACGACGGCGGAGAGTACCGTGGCGGTGAACACCCCTCCCTTGTCCATTCCGGTAGCCCCCAGTATATCGGGGTTTACGGCCAGAATATAGGCCATGGTCATAAAGGTGGTCACCCCCGCCAGAAGCTCCGTCCTGACCGTGGTGTTGTTTTCCTTTAACTTAAAGAACTTTTCCAGCATGATCGTCGGTTTATAAGGTGTATTTTAAACCCAGCGTGGGATATAAATGCAATCCCTTAATTCCTCCGAAATTCCCGGAGATTTCCACTTCACTCCCCACTGAGAAGCTCTTATTGAAGTTATACCACAACTGAGGCTCTGACAGGAAAACAAATTTCGTCTTATCACTGCCGAACTGGTTGTCTTCCCGCCAGAAGTCAGCGAATCCGGTAAAGGAAACCTTGTTGCCCAGCATATGCACAAACCACACGCCGGTGAGCTGCCACGCGAAATCGTGTTTTCCCCTGATAACCTTGTGCATGGCCTGCAGGGTGAGGCCCCTGGAGAAATCCTGGGCGTTGACGGAATATTCCACCCCGTTGAGGAAAGCATCGTTGATCTGGTAGGCCCCCGAAAGATCACCGGCGCTCCACTGGCCAAAACCACCGTTATATTCGGTATGGAAAGCCACCGGAGCATCCCAGAACTTCAGGGCCCGGGCAAACTCCCAATAGGCCATGGATACCCCCTTCACCCCCGGCACACTGCCGTAATCCATATCAATGAAGAAGAACGTGCTCCCATACTGGTCGGGCTTGAACATCTCAACCGTAGAAGTCAGATACCCCCTCCCCTCACCGGCATCGTAATGAAGCTGAATATTCTGCGCAAATACCGCAGAAACAGGCAACAAAAAAAGGAAAAAGATCAGCAGTTTTTTCATCGTATTATGTTAATTAAAAGGTTTTGTTATTGGGGGCAAATAAAACACAAAAAAAATAAAAGGAAAAATTGTTTATCTTGATACCGGAAAAAAATAAGGAATGAAGAAGATAGATCGTCGCAGTTTTATTGGTAAGGGGGCCGCCGGACTGGCAGGGCTTACGATGATGGGAGCCGGGGGAAGGCTGATTGCTGCGGAAATGGGCAATGACTTTACCGTGGCAGGAAAGGGAGCCTCCTGGGAAATGGTTACCGGTTTGGGTGATGCCTCTTTGGTTCTTGTCGACCGGGTGATCCTGGGCAAATCGGGACTGACAGTGCCGCGGGTAGCCCTGGGCACCGGCTCTATCGGGGGCAACCAACAGTCGAACCAGACCCGCCTCGGAAAAGAGAGTTTTAAGAAGGTGGCCCGTCATGCCTGGGACCGGGGTATCCGCTTCTTCGACATGGCCGACTCCTACGGGTCACACACCTATGTCAGGGAGGTCCTGAAAGAGATTCCCCGCGAAGAGACCACCCTTATGTCGAAAATGTGGACCACCGACACCAGTTGGCAAAAAAGCGGGGATGTGGCCCAGACCCTCGACCGTTTCCGGAAGGAGACCGGCAGCGACTATTTCGACATCGTGCTGATGCACTGCCTGGTCAGGCCGGGCTACCGCGAAGAGAAAAAGCTCTTCATCGAAGGGCTCTCCAGAGCCAAAGAAAAGGGGATCATCAAGGCGGTCGGCGTTTCGTGCCACAACTGGGAAGCCATGAAGGAGGCCGTCGACGATCCCTGGGTCGACGTCATCCTGGCACGCATCAACCCCTTCGGCGTCCATATGGACAACACCCCTGAGGAGGTCTCGGCATTGCTGGCCCGGGCGCAACGCAACGGCAAAGGGATCATCGCCATGAAGATCTTTGGCAACGGTGACAAAATCACGGAAACCGAACGGGAAGAATCGATCACCTACGCCCTCAAAAAGGGAAATATCCACTGCATGACCCTGGGCATGGAGAGCGTCGCCCACATCGACGATGCCGTGGAACGGGTCATGCGCATTGCCCGCTCATAAACCGGAGGTCAAAACATGAGTATGAAGTGCTGCCAGATAAAGCACCACACAGAAAACCAGAAAACATCGCTTCAGAAACTTCCTTCCGGCAGGACCGGAGTCCCTGAGACGGGTTACTCAAGGTATTGGTCCAGCGCCTCGTTCAGGAAACGGTTCAGGGTGGCCACTTCCCTGAAAACTTCCAGGCTGGCAGGAATAAGCCGGTCCCCCAGGTACGTCGCATCGGGGACAATGATTCCCACGGCGTATGACTTGGGTTTCAGAAGGTCGATATGGGGAAAGCCGGCCGGAAACCCCTTGGGTGCCGTTTTGAGTTTTTCTCCGTCAAAAGAGGGGAATAAGCGTTTAAAACCGGGTGCTTCAATGATCGCCATGAACTCCTCAGGCTGATCAAAG
>CAYWUJ010000004.1:101252-104722 GCA_964461455.1 uncultured Prolixibacteraceae bacterium
GCGTTTAAAACCGGGTGCTTCAATGATCGCCATGAACTCCTCAGGCTGATCAAAGATGGCCGTACGCAGGGCCTTCAGCACCTCCTTGGGAGGCATCCAGATGCCGCCGCCCAGATAACACTCCCCGGGCTGCACATGAAAATAATACCCCGCCCGGTTGCTCTTGAACCCTCCCCGCGAAATGTAACTGCCGAAATGGGTCTTGTAAGGCCGCTTGTCGGGAGAAAAACGGACATCACGGTATATCCTGAACAAGGCCTCTTTGGGATCGATCGCGGGAACCCCGGGATCGAATTTCCGGATCTCTGCGATCAGCACTTCCGTTACCAGAAGAACCTTGTCCCGGGCCGACTCATACTCC
This sequence comes from uncultured Prolixibacteraceae bacterium, assembly GCA_964461455.1. GTDB lineage: Bacteria > Bacteroidota > Bacteroidia > Bacteroidales > Prolixibacteraceae > UBA1413. The sequence continues at coordinate 101,614 of CAYWUJ010000004.1, forward strand.
TCCCTGTGGGCATTAAACCACTCCCGGTTGTTGTTCCGGTTGAGGGTCTCAAGAAATTCAAAAACGGACTTCATTTCACGAAGAATGTTATTTTTGTAAAGGCACTGCAAGTTAAAGTTTTTTTGCAGCCTGCCGGAACCATGGTTATGGAAAAAATCGCACTGATCGTGGCGGGTGGATCAGGAACCCGCATGGGGAACCAACTTCCCAAACAATTTCTGGATGTGGCCGGAAAGCCCCTGCTGATGCACACCCTGGAGCTTTTCCACCGGTATGATCCCACCATCGCCCTCTTCCTGGTCCTTCCGGAAGCCCACCATGCCCTGTGGCGGGACCTCTGCCGTCACCACGGGTTTACCCTGCCCCACCGGGTGGTCAGCGGCGGCGACACCCGTTTCCAATCGGTTAAAAACGGCTTATCCGTGATCCCCGGTGAAGGCATTGTTTTCATCCATGACGGCGTCAGGCCCCTGGTTTCCCCGGAAACCCTCACCCGCTGCCTGGAAACCGCCAATGCCTGCGGAAATGCCATCCCCGCCATTCCGGTAAGCGAATCGGTCCGCCAATGTGACGAAGAGTTCACCAAAGGAGGCCCCAGCCACCCCATCGACCGCTCACGGCTCGTCCTTATCCAAACGCCCCAAACCTTCCTGATCCCCCTGATCAAAAAAGCCTACCAGCAGCAGGAATCCCCCGAATTCACCGACGACGCCTCGGTCCTCGAAAGAACAGGGGAAACCATCCGCCTTGTCGAAGGAAACCGCGAAAACATCAAAATCACCTGGCCCCCTGACCTGCAAATCGCCGAAACCCTCCTGTCAGGGAAAGTCACACCTTTTTCGAAAAAACCATAAAAAATTAACTTTTTAATTTTTTTAAAAAGAGCGAATCACTATTTTCGCCCCACGTGTTTTCCGGCGTATAAAAATCTAATACTCATCACCCATGAAGAAAAAATTGATTTCCGCGTTTCTTCCGGTTCTTCTTGCAGGATTTCTGGTGCTCTTCACCTGGTCAATCCTGGGGGCACAGGAGCTCCCCGAATGGCAGGATGTAAAAGTGACAGGCGTCAACAAGGAACGGGGAAGGGCCGCATTTAAGGCGACAGGTCACGAAGGTGAGCAGTTCAGGATCTCGCTCGACGGCATGTGGAAATTCAGGTTATCGGAAAATCCGGCGGCCCGGCCCGGAAATTTCTACCTCCCTTCCTTCAGTGTTCGTCGCTGGAAGGAGATCCCCGTGCCCGCCAACTGGGAAATGGAAGGGTATGACGTCCCGATTTATGTGAACCACCCCTATGAGTTTGCCGACGCCCGCACCCCCATCACGGAATTCCGCAATGGTCCGGAACCCCCGAAGGTGCCCCTGACTTACAATCCCGTGGGATCCTACCGCCGTGACTTTTCGATTCCTGCCAGTTGGGAGGGCCGGGAGACCTATATTTACCTGGGATCGGTGAAGTCGGCTTTTTACATCTGGATCAACGGACAAAAAGTGGGGTACAGCGAAGGGAGCAAACTCCCCGCGGAATTCAATATCACCCCGTATGTCAACATTGGGAAGAAAAACACCGTGGCCCTGGAGGTCTACCGCTGGAGTACCGCCAGTTACCTCGAATGCCAGGACTTCTGGCGCATGAGCGGCATTGAGCGGAGCGTCGAAGTGTACAGCCGCCCCAAAATGCATATCCGCGACTTCGAGGTGGTCTCCACCCTCGATGAGACCTACCGCAACGGAATCCTTAAGCTTTGGGTCACCCTGCAGAACCGCGGTAACACCCTTCAAAAAGGAATGACTGAGGTCACTCTTTCCGATGGGGAGCGTAAGATTTTCACCGCAGGAAAAAAAACGGAACTGCCGGCCGGGGCAGAAATGGAAATCAGTTTTGAGGAAATCCTGCAAAACCACATGCCCCTCCGCGGAATCAAACCCTGGAGTGCCGAAACTCCCCGCCTCTATACCCTGACCCTGACCTTCAGCGATGAAACCGGAACCATCGGGGAGACCATCACCACCAAAATTGGCTTCCGGAGCGTGGAAATCAAACGGGGTCGGCTTCTGGTCAACGGGGTACCCATTACCCTCAAGGGGGTGAACATGCAGGAGCACAACCCCGAAACGGGCCACGTGGTGACCGAAGAGCTGATGATGAAGGATATCCAGCTCATGAAACAGAACAACATCAACGCCGTGCGCACCAGCCACTATCCGCAGCCCGAACGGTGGGTGGAGTTGTGTGACGAGTATGGCATTTACCTGGTCGATGAAGCCAATATCGAATCGCACGGACTCTATTACGGGGAGCGGTCGCTGGCCAAAAATCCCGACTGGGAGCAGGCCCATGTCGACAGGATGGTACGCCTGGTGCAGCGCGACAAGAACCACCCCTCGGTGATCATCTGGAGCATGGGGAATGAAGCCGGCAACGGCGTCAACTTCTACGCGGGCTACAAAGCCATGAAAGCCCACGACCGCAGCGGCCGGCCGGTACAATATGAACGTACCGAAACCGGCAGCCGCTTCGCCCTTGAATTCGACTGGAACAGCGACATCATCGTGCCCCAGTATCCCGACCCCCAAACCTTTGAGTGGTTCGGACAAAGGCTCCTTGACCGCCCCTTTATCCCTTCAGAATACAACCACACCATGGGAAACAGCGGTGGTAACTTCCAGGATTACTGGGAGGTCATCGAAAAATACCCCCAGCTGCAGGGCGGTTTTATCTGGGACTGGGTGGACCAGGGCCTTTGGAAGACCGGCAGCGACGGCAAACGATTCTATGCCTATGGTGGCGATTTCGGCACCGGGATGCCCAGCGACGGTAACTTCCTGATCAACGGCATCGTCGACGCCGACCGCACCCCACAGCCCGAACTGGCAGAAGTCAAAAAGGGACACGAATGGATCAATTTCAGGCTCCTGCGCCTCCGCGACCAAATAGCCCGCCTCCAGGTCGAAAACCTCTATGACTTCACCTCCCTGGAAGCCTTCAGGCTCGAAGCCTCCGTGATGGCCGACGGGAAGATCCTGAAAACCCAGGAAATTCCCCCTCTTGACATCGCCCCCCATTCCAGCAGGGTAACCGAAATTGACCTTCAGGGAATCGCCA
>CAYWUJ010000005.1:0-1106 GCA_964461455.1 uncultured Prolixibacteraceae bacterium
GCTCCCCAGGTAGGACTTGAACCTACGACCTACGGATTAACAGTCCGCCGCTCTAACCAACTGAGCTACTAGGGAATTTCCCGCCCTTGGTTTTCCAAAAGCGCTGCAAAAATAAGAGGTTTTTCAGAAAGAAAAAATATTTTTGTATAAATTTAAGAAAGAATGACCATGCAGAACATAATGAATCCCCCGGCAGTCCTGGGTGTCGGAAATGCCCTTGTCGATGTGATGATTGCTCTTCCCGGCGATGACCTCCTCCAACAGTTCAACCTTCCCCGCGGCAGCATGACCCTGGTCGATGCCATACTCTCCTGGAAAATCTACCAGGCGACCCATGCCTGGCAGAAGAGTCTGACCACCGGGGGATCGGCGGCCAACACCATACACACCCTGGCTTCCCTTGGCGGAAAATGCGGCTATGCCGGTAAAATCGGGGACGACGAACTGGGCGAGATCTTTGCCAGGGAGTTTGCCGACAAAGGGATTGCCACCCATTTTTCCTACAGCGATTCAGGTACTGGTCGTGTTATGGCCATGGTCAGCCCCGACTCGGAACGCACCATGGCCACCTGCCTGGGAGCCGCCGAAGAACTCCTCCCCGAAGAGTTCACCGATGCCCTCATGCAACCCTATCAATACCTCTATGTGGAGGGGTACCTGGTCCAGGACCACCGGCTCATCGAAACCATCCTCGAAACAGGGAAAAACAGCGGACTCAGGGTGGTGATCGACCTTTCCAGCTTTAATGTCGTGGCCCAGAACCGCGACTTCCTGGAGCGCCTGGTCACCGGCTTTGTCGACATCGTCTTTGCCAATGAAGAAGAAGCCCAGGCATTCACCGGTCTGCCGCCCAGGGAAGCGGTGGTAAGAATAGGGGAAATGTGTGATATCGCCATCGTCAAAACCGGCAAATCAGGATCCCTGATTTGCCACGATATAGAAATCACCACAATAAACCCTGTGGAAGCCCACTCCATCGATACCACAGGGGCCGGCGACAGCTATGCCGCAGGATTCCTCTACGGCCTCACCCGGGACCTTCCCCTCAGCAAATGCGGCGACATCGCCTCTCTGGTCTCTGCCAGAACGGTGGAATTCATGGGGGC
>CAYWUJ010000005.1:1206-96424 GCA_964461455.1 uncultured Prolixibacteraceae bacterium
TTTCCGGAAGGGCGGAAGATCAGAAGAGAACCTAGAAGAGGCCGTGGATATTGGCGTCAACCTTGTCGATCACGAAACTCAGATCTTCACGGCGTGAGGCGAAATCGATATCATCGACGTTGACGATCAGCAGTTTCCCCATGGTGTAGCCCTTGATCCAGGATTCATAACGGTCGTTGAGCTGCCGCAGGTAATCGAGGCGGATCGAGTTTTCATATTCCCTGCCTCGCTTCTGAATCTGGTTGACCAGCGTGGAGATGGAGGCCTTCAGGTATATCAGCAGGTCAGGAGGCCTGATCAGTCCGATCATCAGGTCATACAGGGTTTTATAGTTATTGAAGTCGCGTGTGCTCATCAAACCCATGGCGTGCAGGTTGGGGGCAAATATCTCGGCATCCTCGTATATGGTCCGGTCCTGAATCACCGTGGTCCCCGACTTGCGAATTTCCAGGATCTGGTTGAACCGCGAATTCAGGAAGTAGATCTGCAGGTTAAAGGACCATCGCTGCATATCATTGTAAAAATCATTGAGGTAGGGATTGTCGTCGACATCCTCAAAATTGGGGCTCCAACCGTAATGTTTGGAGAGTAATTCGGTGAGCGTGGTCTTCCCGGCACCGATATTTCCGGCTACAGCAATGTGCATAGGTAAAGGTTTAAAAATTCAAAGATAACAGCTATTTTTTCCCGAGCAACTCCAAAAGCTGGTCAATATAAGTTCTGTCGTTGGCCAGTCGCGGAATTTTATTCTGGCCCCCGGTTTTCCCCCGCATTTTCATCCAGTTGTAGAAAGTTCCGGGGGGCGCCATGACCAGCCGGGGCATGTCGAGGGTCAGATTCCTGTGCCTCTTGGCCTCATAATCGGAATTCAGGGTCTTCAGGGCCGTATCCAGAAGAATCATGAAGTGCTCGGAACTGGCCGGTTCTTTCTCAAATTCAATAATCCATTGGTGGGCCCCCTGCTGACCTTCACTCATAAACACCGGACCTGCCGTATACTCCTGGATGATGGCCCCCTCCCGCTCACAGGCAATCTTTAACGCCTGCTCGGCATTATCTACGATTAGCTCCTCACCAAAAGCGTTGATAAAATGCCTGGTCCTTCCCGTGATCCTGATCTTGTAGGGATTGGTGGAGGTAAAACGCACCGTATCCCCGATGATGTAACGCCATAATCCTCCGTTGGTACTGATGACCAGGGCATAGTTCTCCCCGGTGTTGACGCCGTCAAGGGTGACCACCCGCGGAGAATCAGATCCCCACTCCCTCATGGGAATAAACTCATAAAAAACACCCAGGTCAAGCATCAGCAACATATCGGGCTGACTGGGATTATCCTGGATGGCAAAAAAGCCCTCGGAAGCATTGTAGGTCTCCATGTAATGCATCTGTTCCGAAGGGATGAGCCGGCGATACTGCTCCAGGTATGGATCGAACCTGATTCCCCCGTGGATGAAAAGCTCCAGGTTGGGCCAAATCTCCAGAACATTCTTCTTGCCGGTTTTCTCCAGAATCCGCTTGAGCATCACCAGGTACCACGAGGGTACCCCCGCAAAGGAGGTCACATTTTCATTCAGGGAGGTCTCTATGATCTTGTCGATCTTTTCCTCAAACTCCGGAATCAGGGCAATCTCAGCGGGAGGTATCCTGATGAACTGGGTCCAGAACGGAATATTCTCGATCAGGATAGCTGAGAGATCTCCATAAAAGGAGTTATTGCTGAAATTATTGACGGCATGGCTGCCCCCCAGGGTCAGCGACTTTCCCGTGAAAATCCGGGACTCCGGATTATTCCTCATGTAAAGCGCCAACACATCCTTGCCCCCGCGGAAATGACAACTCTCAAGCGACTCTTTGGTCACCGGAATAAATTTACTCTTGTCACTGGTGGTCCCCGACGACTTGGCAAACCAGCGGGTCTCCCCGGGCCACAGAAGATTCTTCTCCCCCATCCTGAGCTTCTCCACCCACGGCTTTAGCTCCTCGTAAGTCTGCAGGGGAAGCCTCCGCTGAAACTCCTCCACGTTCTGTATCGACTCAAACTGGTATTTTTTCCCGAATTCGGTATTCCGGGCCATGTCCAGAAGCTGGAAAAGCTGCTCCTCCTGAATGTCATGAGGATGCCTGCTGTAAAGATCGATCTGATAAATCCTTTTATAATTCAGCCAGTTGACCACGGAATTAATGAGCGGCATAACAATGTTTTAATCCTTTCAAAGGTAGGAATATTTTCAGCTGCCCTTCGGCCGTCACAAATTATTCATAACTTTAACCGCAGGAATTTTCATTCTTTTGGGCATGAATTATCTCGATATCGTTTTGGCCATTTTACTCCTCCTGGCAGCTATCAACGGCTTCGTCAAGGGATTTGTGGAGGAACTTGCCGGACTGGTGGCCCTGATTCTGGGAATATGGGCGGCCCTCCGCTTTTCCGACAGGGTGGCGCTGTTCCTCATGGAACGCCTGGGTTGGGATTTCGAACACCTCAATATCGTCGCCTTTATTATCACTTTTGCCATCGTGGTCATCCTGGTCAGTTTTATCGGCTCCTATGTCAATAAACTGGTCCACGCCGTTTCCCTGGGATTTCTCAACCGGCTGGCAGGTTTGGGCTTCGGCGTCATCAAAGGCGCCCTGATCCTGAGCATCCTCCTGGTGGTCTTCAACAAGTTCGACAAAGACGTGCATATCATCAACCAGGATGTCAAAAACCAGTCACGCCTGTTCGCCCCCATCAAGAATTTCGCTCCCGGCGTTTTCCCCTTCCTCGACTTCTGGGGCGAGAACAACCAGGAGGAGGCAGAATTTTAATGCTTCCAAAGATTCTATTTTTATCTTTGCGCAAAATTTCGAACCCATGAATTTTGTTGAAGAACTTTCCTGGCGGGGAATGATCCATGATGTGATGCCCGGCACCGAAGAATTGCTGACCAAAGAACTCACCTCGGCCTATGTGGGAATCGACCCTACGGCCGACTCCCTCCATATCGGCCATCTGGTGGGGGTGATGATGCTGAAACACTTCCAGCGCTGCGGTCACAAACCCATCGCCCTGGTAGGCGGCGCCACAGGCATGATCGGCGACCCCAGCATGAAGTCCCAGGAACGAAACCTCCTCGACGAGACTACCCTCCGCCATAACCAGGAGTGCATTAAAAAACAACTCTCCCTGTTCCTCGATTTTGAATCCGATGCCCCCAATGCCGCCGAAATGGTCAATAATTACGACTGGATGAAGGAGTTCACCTTCCTGGATTTCATTCGCGACATCGGAAAGCACATCACCGTCAACTATATGATTTCCAAGGATTCCGTAAAAAAGAGACTCTCCTCGGAAAGCAGTGCCGGCATGTCGTTCACCGAGTTCACCTACCAGTTGGTGCAGGGATATGATTTCCTTTACCTCTACCAGCATAAAAACTGCAAACTACAGATGGGAGGTTCAGACCAGTGGGGAAACATTACCACGGGAACAGAACTGATCCGCCGGAAAACGGGAGGCGAAGCATTTGCCCTGACCTGCCCGCTGATCACCAAAGCCGACGGCACCAAATTCGGCAAGACCGAATCGGGGAATGTATGGCTCGACGCTGAAAAAACATCCCCTTATGAGTTTTACCAGTTCTGGCTCAACACCTCCGATGAAGACGCCGCAAAATATATCAAAATTTTCACCCTGCTCACCAGGGAGAATATCGACCAGCTCACCCGGGAACACGGGGAAGCCCCTCATCTGCGCCTCCTCCAGAAAAGGCTCGCCGAAGAGATTACCGTGATGGTTCACAGCCGTAAAGAGTATGATATGGCCGTAGAAGCCTCCCTCATCCTCTTCGGACAGGGAACCGCCGATCAACTCAGGCACCTCAATGAAAAGACTTTCCTCGCCATCTTCGAAGGAGTGCCCCGTTTCGACGTCTCCCCTGACGAACTTTCAAAAGGCATCAATATCGTGGAACTCATGGCGGAAAAAACTGCCATCTTCCCCTCTAAGGCGGAAGTTCGCCGTACCATTCAAGCCAACGGCCTCAGCATCAACAAAGAAAAGGTATCTTCTCCCGACCAGATCATCGACGCCTCCCTGCTGATCGGCGGTAAATACCTCCTGGCCCAGAAAGGTAAAAAAAACTACACCCTTATCATTGCCGGCTAAAGCAGTGGTGAACCCGGCAGGCTGCTTAATATTCAGCAGAATACAAAATAAAGATTGAAGGTTTACGTTTTGTTAAAACTGACAGTAACAAACCATTTTTATGAATGATATTTTCGACAACCGGAGGATTCTTGATGTAATCAGCAAACACTTTCTCCACTTTGTAATCATCGGGGTCGCAGCCATTCTGCTTGCCGCCCTCTTTTCATCTCCCACATTCATCACGCCCAAATTCCGGTCAACCGCCCGAATCTACCCGGTGAACCTGGCCAGGGTCAGCATGGAATCAGAATCGGAACAGATGCTGGAAATCATCAATTCCAACGACATCAAAATGAAGATGTTCGATGTCTTCCGGCTTGATGAGGTTTATGACATTCCCAAAGATGACCCCCATTATCTTACCAGTATGCTCGGGGAGTACAACGCCCATGTGTCCACCAATAAAACGGAATTCGAAACTGTCGAGATCTCTGTTCTGGACCAGGATCCCCGGCGTGCCGCCACCATGTGTGATTCCATCATCCACTTCTACAATAAAAAGGTAAGGGAGATGCATACCGTGAAAAACTGGGAAATGGTCACCATCCTGCTGAAAAACATGGAAAAGAGAAAGGCCGAAAGGGATTCCGTACACTCCATGTTGCAACTCCAGAGAGGAGAATTCCAGATCCTCGATTTCCCCTCCCAGGTAAAGGAGGTGACCCGTGGCTATATGGAAGCCCTCGCCACAGGCAGAGAAAGCACCACGGGGGGCCGGGAAATCAAGGAACTTTACAACAACCTGTCGGAAAAAGGGGGAGAAGCCTTAATCCTGGAAAACCAATTCAGGAGGTTAAACAACGCTATCGACTCCCTGAAATTCCTTTACGACATCAACCTTTCTGAAGCCACCAAGGAGATTACCTACTGTTTTATCGTGGAGAAACCGGTACCCGCCGACAAGAAAGCCTATCCGGTGCGCTGGATGATCGTGGCCATGACTACCCTCAGCGCTCTCTTCCTGGCCCTGTTGCTTTTCATCCTGCTCGATTACAGGAGGACCAGGTGAGGGCAATCCCCGGAATACCACCGGCCCGTGTCCTGCTGGTTTACGCGGTTACCCTGTTGTTCATTCTTCTGAACGGCTGGTTGATTGTTAATAAGCATACCCTGCTGGCAGGGATGCTTCCAGTGTTGTTTGCCGTGGTTCTCCTGGCCATCTATTCCCTCGATAAAATACTGCTGTTCACCGTTTTTCTCACCCCCCTGTCGCTACCCCTTCACGAACTGATGCCCAGCCTGTCGTTCGACATGTTCCTGCCTACCGAACCCCTCCTCTTTGGAGTCCTCATCCTCTTTCTGATGAAGCTGGCCTCGGGATATACCATCGACAGAAAACTACTCCGCCATCCGGTATCGATCATACTGGGGGTATACCTGGCCTGGATCCTGGTGACCAGCCTTACCAGCACCATGCCCGTGGTCTCCCTGAAATTTTTCATGGTGAAAGTGTGGTTTATCACCGGGTTTTATTTCCTGGCGGTTCCCCTTTTCGGAAAGCAGGAAAACTTCAGGAGGTTCGTATGGCTCTACACCGCGGCACTGCTGATCGTTATTGGCTACACCATTGGGCGGCACCTGGGATACGGACTGACCGACCAGCAGGCAGCCCACTTCGTGATGAATCCCTTTTATAAGGACCACACCTCTTACGGAGCCGCCCTGGCCATGTTCATCCCCTTCATCACCCTGTTCACCTTTCACCAGGCCCCCCGGCCCCTATACCGGTGGATCGCTGGCGGCGCCCTGGCCATCCTGCTGCTGGCCTTTGTCCTCTCCTACACCCGGGCAGCCTGGCTCAGCCTGTTCCTGGCACTGATCATCTGGGGAATGCTGAAACTGAAGATTAAATTCAAAACCCTGGTCATCACCCTGGTGACCGTCGTGGCCATGGTGGTGGTCTTCCAGCAGCAAATCGTCTCCTACCTCGAACGGAATAACGAGGAGTCCTCCTCTGACCTGATGGAACACTTCTCTTCCATGACCAACATCACCAGCGATGCCTCTAACCTGGAACGCATCAACCGGTGGAGCTGCGCCCTGCGGATGTTCAGCGACCGACCGCTCTTTGGCTTCGGCCCGGGCACCTATATGTTCAAATATGCCCCCTACCAGCTGACCAAAGACCGGACCATCATCAGCACCAATGCCGGCGATGCCGGAAACGCCCACAGCGAATACCTGGGCCCCCTGGCCGAAAGCGGACTCCCGGGAATGATTTCCGTCCTCCTGCTGGCAGGCACCATCCTTTACGTGGCCTTTCGCGCCTACAACAGACTGCACAACAAGGAGATGAAAATATACCTCACCGGGGCACTGCTGGGCCTCATCACCTACCTGGGACATGGATTCATGAATAACTTCCTCGATACCGACAAAGCCTCGGTCCCCTTCTGGGGCTTTACCGCCATGATTGTCGCCATTGACCTGTGGTCACGCGAAAATTCCGGGGAACCAGAACCTGACCACTCCCCCGGAGACCCCGCATGACCTTCCTTATCCTCTGAAGCGGAGGCTCCTGCCCAAAAAATCCCCACAAAAAAAGGGAGCTGTTATCAACCCCCTTCTTTTTATATTTCTCAGAATCCGTCACAAACGGAAATGATGTTTCGGAACCCGTCACATGGAAATTACTGCTTCACCCTCTCGTAGTAACTTCTGTCGCGCGTATCAACCCTGACGACATCTCCCTCATTGATGAACAGGGGCACCATGATCTCGGCCCCGGTTTCCACAGTAGCAGGCTTTAAGGCCGTGGTACTTGCCGTATTCCCTTTTTCGCCGGGTACGGTATAGGTCACCGCCAGTTCCACAAAGGGTGGAAGCTCCGCCGTCAGGGGAGTTTCGGTATCGGCATGAATTTGCACCTCAATGATCTGCCCTTCCTTCATCAGATCGTTGTTCTCAATCAGGTCAGGATTGAGGTTGACCTGCTCAAATGTCTCGGTGTGCATGAAATTGCAGCCCATGTCGTCCTTGTAGAGAAACTGGTAAGGCCTGCGCTCTATGCGCACCACCTCAATCTTCACCCCTGAGGAAAATGTATTCTCAATAACCCTTCCGGTTTTCAGGTTTCTTAATTTCGTCCGCACAAAGGCCGGGCCTTTCCCCGGTTTCACATGCAGGAATGAGACGATGGTCCAAAGCTGGTCATTCCACTCAAAACAAAGCCCGTTTCTGAAATCTGATGTTGTTGCCATATTCTTTGAATTTTTGCGCAAAAATAGACAAATCTGCGTAAAATCAGCCATATGAGAATGACAGGATGTGCAACAGGGTCATTTTATGTGTTTAAATTATTACGTTGTGATGGTTCATTCCGCGAAACAGATGTAATAGCCCTGATTGGTTTATTCATTCCTTTTGGTCATATAATGATCATGGCTATTTCATCTGCTCCTTGCCGTTGATGCGGTAGCTGACCAGAATGGCACGCAGTGTTCCGGCTTTGGTCTCAAAATCAAGCTGCACAGGGGTCTTCCCATCCTTCGAAATATAAAACTTCATGCCGTCGGAACGCTTCAGCACCTTGCCCTTATCGACCACCGGTGAGAGGACCATGGTCTCCACAGGTCCCATGGGAGTATCGATCGTCTCGTATCCATTGAATTTGATCTTGATGTTCTGGATGTCGTGTCCGTTCAGTGTGGGCAGAACCACCGTCTTGCCCTGGTTGATGTCATCAATCAGGTTGTTGTGGGCGACATAGAAAAAAACAGTAAGGATGTCGGTCAGGTTATCAGGTACTTTTTTCCCGCCGGTCCTTTCGCTGAAAATGGAATCCCTGTCATGATAATGGAAAACCTCGTTATAGTAACGGTATTTACGTTCCTTAATGTTCCTTACCGAACGGTAGGGAAGGTAAGTGACGGCATCGACCGTACTTTCGTATATGTCGTCTACCTTGAAGATCTTGTCGGTGATTCCCGTGGTGCGTCCTTTCAGGTGGTAATCGACAGCCTTACGTCCGTTATAGGTGGTATCCCTGATGGTGAGAACGGCCTCTCCGCCTTTGATGAAACCAAGCTTCAGGTCAAATACCAGCCGTTCCTTCGTTTTGGCGCTTCCTGTCAGGGTCAGAACAATAAGTACGGCAAAGATCATACTCCGCTTCAGGGTGGCCGCCGCTGCCATCAGAGAGCCGCCTTTTTGGCCGGCCATCTTCCCCACCAGAGAAACACCTGACCATGCCGTTCCTTCTTCCGTCACTGAAGCCCGGGTTGTTACCCTGCTCCCACTTCCTGAATATGTGACCATTCTGTTTTCCATTTCTATAAGACTTTATTTTTGGGGATGGTCGCAATGAAATCCTTGAGATAGAAAGGCTCAAAATAGGGCACACTCTCAAAGACTTCGTTGTCAAACCTCTCCTGTGCCAATATTGACATAAACCGTGCCGAAGCATGGAAATCGTCGATGAAGCGGGCATTGGGGTGGGTGATCACCTCCCTGCATTTAGAGGCGCCATTTCCAAAAAAGAAAACTTCTCCCCGGTCCATTTCAGTCAGGAAGGAGTCCTTACCAATAATCATGGCTGAGATATCGGAGATCTGGTTTCCCCGGGCGTCGAAGAGGGCGGTGTAAACCTCCATCCTCCGGGCATCGAGCATGGGACACAGCAGAGGGGATTCCTTTTCCCCGGAAGAGGGGACGACTTCTCCGGAAGAGGCGATAACATCTCCGGCAGAGATGTTGTCTTCTCCCTCAGAAGCGATGACTGTCCCGGAAGTGACGGTGATATTTCCGGAAGAAGCGACGACACCCACGGCATGGGCAGCCATGGCATTCAGGGTGCTCACGGCCAGCAGGGGAATCTGAAGGGCATAACACAACCCCTTGGCGGCCGATACCCCGATGCGCAAACCCGTGTAGGACCCCGGGCCCCGGCTGACACATACCGCATTAAGGTCTGAGGCTTTCATCGCAGCACCGGCAAGCACTTTTTCCACAAACAGGGTTAACAACCCGGAATGCCGCGCCCCTTCGCCGTTCTCCTCAAAGGCCACAACCTCACCACCAACCGACAAAGCCACGGAACACACCTCCGTAGCCGTTTCAAGTATCAATATTTTTGCCATACACCTAAACGGAACGTTTCTTGCACAAAGGTAACATTTCGTACTTCAACCCGCACCCGGTCAGGACCACTGGATATAGAGGGCCAGGGCTAAAATCAGCAGAAAGATCACCTCGGCGGGGAGGGCTCTCCGGAAGGATCCGAAATAGTTGGAAAGAAGGAAGGTCACAGGCACGGCGGCTATCATGAAAATAGCGGAAGTGACGGCAGGAACAAGAACATAGGCCAAAACACAGGAGAGGAAAAGAAGGAAGAAAAAAACATAGAACCGGCGGAAGCTCACCTTTTTCTGGTCGTAACGCTGAAGAATTCTGGCACTTCCGGCCAGGGTGAGCACGGCTGTCAAACCGGCGAATGCCATCACGGGAATGCTTCCCCCGAATTTGGGGAGTGACGTATTGATCAGGGCACCTGTGAGTTGGATCAGTGCCGGGGTAGTATCGGTGAGAAAGGCTGCGGAAAAGGCAAATATCCAGGGAACCAGGGCTCCCAGGAACAGCAGGGTGCTCTCCCTCCAGCGGGCATCGCGGGCCATCATACTGCCGCCCACCATGAAAACGGGCAGCATGAATACCAGAGGAAACCAGAAAAGGGATCCCACGCTGAGGACTACCCCGGTTTTGAAAAGCCGGCTATAGGGTTTGCGGATATCAAATGATCCAAAGAGGATATCGGTGGCCGCCGTCAGAAACGGCAAAGCCAGCCATACGGGGTGGAGAGTCTGAAAACCGGCAATGCCGCTGGTAAGCATCACAAAAAGCAGGGCAGGAAGCATGGTCCATGATTTCTGGAAGAGATAAGCACGGTAAATCCTGAATAGCATCATGCTGTTTAACGCCACCAAAACGAGGGCTATCAGGCTCCCTGTCAAAGGATCCTCAGTCACCAGCCTGCGGAAAAGCCCGAACAATAAAAACCCTTCCTCACCTCCCTGCCACGAAAAGCCATAGGGGGAGATCAGGTGGTTCAGCCAGAGCCCCACAAGGATGACCGGAAAAAGAATAAATCCGTTCCTTCTGTTCTTTATGAGTTGCAGCAGCATGATCAGAGGTCAAAACCAATGTCGGACCGGTAAACCTTACCCTCATACTCAATGGTGCGGGCTCCTTCGTAGCACACCTCCAGGGCCTCTTTCATGGTCGGGCCCACCCCTGTGACCGCCATCACCCGGCCTCCCGATGTCTTCAATTTCCCGAATTCGAGCTTCGTGCCGGCATGAAAGAGGATGGGGTCTGTCACCTGGTCATATCCGGTGATGATTTTTCCTTTCACGAACTCTCCGGGATATCCTCCCGACACCAGCATGACCGCGGCGGCCGTTTGGCCGAGGGTGACCATCTCCTTCTCCCCGAGATTTCCATTGGCGGCAGCCACGAGGAGGTCCAGAAAATCGCAGCCGATGCGCGGCATGACCACCTCGGTTTCAGGATCGCCCATCCGCACATTGTATTCGATGACATAAGGCTCCCCGTCACAACTGATCAGTCCGAAGAAAATGAACCCCTTGTAGTCCATGCCTTCTTCCCTGATTCCCCTGATGGTGGGCCTGATGATCCGCTCTTCCACCTTTTCCATGAATTCCGTCCCGGCAAAGGGAACGGGGCTGACAGCCCCCATACCGCCGGTATTGAGGCCGGTGTTGCTTTCCCCCACCCTTTTGTAGTCCTTGGCTTCGGGAAGAAGCAGATAGTCTTTCCCGTCGGTGAGGACAAATACCGAGAGTTCCGTTCCGCTGAGGAACTCCTCAATGACTACGGTATCGCCGGCACTGCCGAATTTTCCGTTTACCATTTCACCGAGCAGATGCTTGGCCTCATAAAGGTTGTCGGGAATGACCACCCCCTTGCCGGCTGCCAGTCCGTCGGCTTTCAGAACATAGGGAGGGCGCAGCATTTCAAGAAAAGAGTATCCTTTCATCAGGGTGTCGCGGGTAAACGAGGCATACCGGGCTGTGGGGATCTTATGGCGCATCATGAAGCCCTTGGCAAAATCCTTGCTGCCTTCGAGCCGGGCTCCGCTCTTTGCCGGTCCGATCACTTTCACATGCTGAAGGTTGATGTCGGCCAGGAAAAAATCATGGATCCCCTCTACCAGGGGCACTTCAGGTCCTACCACCACCAGGTCGATCTCATTCTCCAGCACCTCACGCCTGATGGCGACAAAGTCACCCGGCTGAACATCAAGATTGTCCCCCAACAGGGTCGTCCCCGGGTTCCCCGGAGCAAAAAAGAGATGTTTCAGAAGGGGGCTCTGGCTGATCTTCCATCCCAGGGCATGCTCCCTGCCTCCCGACCCAATGATCAATACATTCATGTATTTGTCTTATTTTTTCAACAGAATTAACACCCTCAAAAACAAGCAATTCCTACATGGCTTATCATTCCGGCCGGTCACGCCTGAAGGCAATGGACATTTCAGAGGTTCCCTCTCAGGATTATTCTCCCGGATACCTCTTGATGAATTCATCCATGGCGGTGGTCAGCCTGGTGGCCATCACATGATCTCCGGCACCCCGGCAGGTCCTCTCCAATCGCTGGATATAAAAGAGGTTCCGTTGCATCTCCTCGTTCACATCGCCTGACAGCTGAAAACTGACCGGCATGGACATCAGGTAGTTGAGGTTTTCACTGAAAGAGGCCAGGGCAGCGCCGACATGGCCGGCAGCCTTCTCGTTTGCTCCGGCAGCATATAGGGTGGCAATCATTCCAAGCGAGAAGTACTCATAGGGCACCACCGATACCGGCACCATCTCAAATCCCTTGTCGATCACCGTCACTGCCGAATCCATTCTCCCCTCTTCCACCAGTGTGGAGGCCAAACGGTTGAAATTATTCCGGATGTTGGTCATCATACGGCTGTTGTTCTCATCGATATAGACCGAGGGATCGTTCATGTTCCCCCACTCGAACTTGTTAAAGAGGTTGTCATACATGATGTCCGTGGCAGCCCTGCCGAAATTGATCCTGTCAGGGGCGCCGTTGCCCGTTCTGATGGGGACCAGACGGTAGGCAAAGCCTTCCAGCTGGAAATAATCCTGCAGGTTGAGGAACTTCGACGGCCCTATGGTAATGGCGAAATAGACAGGCCTCTCCCAATTATTGTGGGCAATCATATCGAGGATCATGTACTCATCTTTCGCAAGAAAATCCCGGTCGCTCAGGTCAATGTACATGGTATCCACGATTTTGTCATAATCCTGGGGCCTTACCGCCTTGTTGCGAATGACTGCCTCCTTGTCGACCTTGATCGTCAGCATTTTCTTGGGGATATAGGCGGCATTGTCGGCCTGCACCAGTTTCGTGGCGGGGTCGTCGCTGTTCACAAAATTGACGGCTTCCGTCAGTTCTATGGCATCCCTTCTGATCCGCGGATTGTCGAGCAGGTAGATGATATCGCGGGTGCCCTGGGTATACTTCTCTTCCGGAAGGGAAAATGGCAGAGGCTTCGATTCGTAGGCCTGCTTTTTCATCTGGGTGATGTACCAGTCGGTCTGGAGATAGCTGAGGTTGCACACCCTGACGTCGGTCCTGACTCCCTCCACTTCCTGGTTGTACCAGAGGGGGAAGGTGTCGTTATCTCCATTGGTGAAAATCACGGCCTGTTCGGCACAGGTCTTCAGATAGTTGGCCCCCAGGTCCCGGGCGGTATAGCGATTCGAGCGGTCGTGGTCATCATAATTCTCGGCGATCATGATTCCGGGAACCAGCACCAGGGTCACCAGGGTCACCAGGGATGCGTTGAGGGTATCGGGAAGCACCTTCTTAAGAGCTTCCACCAGGGCCAGCACCCCCAGGCCGATCCAGATGGCATAGGCATAAAAGGACCCGGCAAAGGCATAATCCCTCTCCCTGGGCTGCACAGGATACTGGTTCAGGTAAACCACGATGGCCAGCCCCGTCATCATGAAAAGGAGAAAGACCAGCCACAATCCCCGTTTTCCTTCCCTGCCCTTGTTGTACTGGTAAAAAATACCCAGCAGTCCCATGATCAGCGGAAGCAGGTAATATTTGTTGGTGGCCCGGCTTTGCATCGATGACGGTCGGGAATCCTGGTCGCCGAGCCTTATATTGTCAAGAAAACTGATCCCCGTGATCCAGTTCCCGTGCAGAAGCCCTCCATGGCTCTGAATATCATCCTGACGACCTGCAAAATTCCACATGAAATAACGGAAATACATATGTCCCACCTGGTAACGGAAGAAAAAACGCAGGTTCTCGCCCATGGTGGGCTTGGTAATCACCACCTTTTCCCCCTGTTCGTTGATGTGCTGGATCCTGCGCCCCTTCACCCTGCCCCAGCTTTCATACTCGGGTCCGTGCTGGGGATCCTGGTTGCTCCACATCCTGGGAAACAGGATCTTGAATTTGTCATCGTAATTGGGAACCACCCGGTAATCGGTGATCACGTACTTCCCGTCACGCTGCGAATAATAAGGACTCCCCTGAATATACCTATCTGCAGGATTCAGCGGAGAGTTATAAAACTGCCCGTAAAACAGGGGGCGCTGTCCGTACTGCTCACGGTTGAGATATCCCTGCAGGCTGAAGGTGTCGTTCGGGCTGTTCTGATCCATCGGTGTGCCCGCATTGGAACGGATAATGATCAGCAGAAAGGAGGAGTAACCGATCATGATGACGGTCACCGCCACAGCCAGGGTATTCAGCCACACCTTGTTGTTCTTTTCAGTCCACCAGATGGCATACACCAGAGCACCGCCCAGCAGGAGCATATAGAAGAACGACCCTGAATGATAGGGAAGTCCCAGAGTGTTGACAAAGAGGAGCTCAAACCAGGAGGCGATTTTCACAAAACCGGGAACGATCACGTACATGATGCCTCCGAGAATGGCCACCGAAATCAGCAGGGCAGCGATGATTCCCCTGGTGGTGACTTCATATTTGCGGAAGTAGTAAACAAAGACGATGGCGGGGATGGCCAGAAGGTTCAGCAGGTGAACCCCAATGGAAAGCCCCATGAGGTAGGCGATAAGGATCAGCCAGCGGTTGGCATGCGGCTGGTCGGCCACATTTTCCCATTTCAGGATAGCCCAGAAAACCAGGGCCGTCAGAAAGGAGGAAGTGGCATAGACCTCTCCCTCGACTGCGGAAAACCAGAATGTGTCGGAAAAGGCATAGGCCAGGGCTCCTACCAGGCCACTGCCCAGAATGGTGACCATCTGACCGGTGGTCATCTCACTCCCGTTGGTGACCAGCTTACGCGCCAGGTGGGTGATGGTCCAAAACAGGAAAAGCACCGTAAAGGCACTGGCCAGCGCCGACATGATGTTGATCATCAGGCCTGCATTATGGGGCGACCCCCCCAGAATGGTGAAAAAACGACCGACAATCATAAACACAGGGGCCCCCGGAGGATGCCCCACCTGAAGATTGGTGGCCGTGGTGATGAACTCCCCGCAATCCCAAAAACTCGCCGTGGGCTCTATGGTCAAAAGATATACGACTGCGGAAATCAGAAAGGCAGCCCATCCGGCTATCAAATTGTACAGATTGTATTGCTTCATCGTCACAAATAATTATCCCGGTTCCTGCTCCCGGCCCCGCCGGCAACATCATTTATTTTGCGAAGATAGTGGTTTTGTTCATTTATGGCAGAAAGCAGACCGGTTTATGAAATTTTAACGACACATATTTAACCCGGAATCAAGGTTAAAAATAAAAATTTAAAGATACTTTTGTCCTGATATTTAAACCTCTTTTTTATGCTCAGGGAGATAGTCAGAATTGATGATGAGAAGTGTAACGGGTGCGGTGGTTGTGTACCCAATTGCCATGAAGGGGCTTTACAGATTATTGACGGTAAGGCCCGGCTGGTGAGTGAACTGATGTGTGACGGGCTGGGGGCCTGCCTGGGGCATTGTCCCGAAGGGGCCATCACCATAGAAACCCGCGAAGCCGAGGCTTACGATGAGGTGGCGGTGATCTCCGGAATGGTAAAAATGGGAAAGAATACGGTGTTCGCCCATCTGAAGCATTTGCAGGACCACGGGGAGACGGAGTACCTGCGTCAGGCTACCGGGTGGCTCCGTGCCCACCACGAGGAACTTCCCTTCCGCATCAGTGAGGTGCACGAACTTCTGAACGCTCCGGCACAAAGTGAAGAAGCGGCTTCCGGAGGGGGATGCCCCGGTTCTGCCAGCAGCTCATTTGCTGCAGGGGGGCTCTTCCGCATGGCACCACCGGCACCGCAACAACCACCGGCCTCACGCCCCACGGAAAACGAAAGCCCCTCACGCCCTTCGGCAGATGTGCGCTCTTTTCTCTCTTCGGAACTTACCCACTGGCCTGTGCAACTGCACCTGATCAACCCGGCGGCCTCCCACTTCCAGGGTGCCGACCTGCTGGTCGCCGCCGACTGTGTCGCCTTTTCATACGGTGACTTTCACCGCACCTTCCTCAAAGGGAAAAAAGTGGTGATCGCCTGTCCCAAACTAGACCAGGGATTGGACCTCTACCTCCAGAAACTGGTGCGCCTGATCGACGACGCCCGCGTGAATACCATCACCACCGCCATCATGGAGGTTCCCTGCTGCGGAGGACTCCTGCGGCTGATCAATCAGGCTCAGGCCCTGGCAAACCGGAAAGTCCCGGTAAAGGTCATCGTGGTCAGCTCACACGGTGAAATCCTCAGGGAAGAGTGGCTATAACTACCCATATCTTATGATTTGCTGACGATGATTTTTCCGATATCGCGGATACTGATGAGCTGAATCAGCAGGGCAAAGACCAGGGGGAGAGCGATGGCCAGAATGTAGCCGGTGAACCGCTGGTCCACCAGCAGGGAGAGGTATCCTGCCGCCACCGTAAACAGAATAAAGATAATCAGTTTGATGATGTATCCTCCCGGGGGTTTCAGCCTGAAAATAGCGAAGGCAATGGCCAGTTGGGTGAATCCAGTGGCCAACTGGGTGACCATGCTGGCAAATGCCGACCCCAGGGCATAGTACTTCGGAATCAGCCACAAATTTAAGGCTATATTGAGCAACATTCCTCCGAACGCCATGATGTTGAGCTGCTTAAGACTCCCATTGGCGGTAAGCAGGGTTCCGAAGATATAGGTGGCGGCAATCCCCGGAAATCCCGCCATCAGCAGTCCCAGGATATTGGCAGAATCGTCGATATGGGCATTGTAGAGCAACGCCATGATATCACGGTCGTAAAGAAAAGAGGAGACGGCAATAATCACGGCAGGGATAAAGAGGAGGGTAAAGGCGAGTTGCACCATGGGGGCGATGTTCTCCTTTTTCTTAAGCATACTGGAAAACATGGGGAGCAGAAGTCCGGCCACAAGAGCGCCGAACATGGCCACGGCATCGAGAAGCCGGAACGACTGGGCATAAATGCCGGCCTGCTGTTTTCCCACAGGGTCGGGCAACAACCGCTCCAGCATCACTGAATCGATACGGTTATAGAAGGCCATCAGCAACACCAGCAGGGCATAAGGATAGGACTTCTTGAGAAACACCAGGCAGAACCGGAGGTTGAAACGCACGGTGACCCTGCCCGTTTTGGCAAGAAGCACCAGCAGGGTGACGATCATGGTGATCAGGTATGCCCCGGTCTGTACATACACAAACCACTCGATCCGGAATACCCCCCCCGTGATATTGGTAAAAAGCAGCACACTGCATACGATGATCATCAGCGTCCGGTCAAGGACAGAAATAAGGCTGTCGGTACGAAAAAACTGCAGGGCGCTGATGTTGGAGCGCAGGTAAAGGGTGAAGGAGATCAGAAACTGATTAAGGATCAGAAAGAAAAGGAGAAAAAACTGGATCTTGCTGTAACCGATGATGGCTGCGGCCACCAGGCTGAAAAGAGCATAGACCACAGCCAGGATGAACTTCAGACCGATGATGTTGGAAAGATGCTTCCGCACCAGAAAACGGTGCTGCGATATGTTCCGGTTATTGAAGTTGGTAATCCCCAGGTCAAGTAAAATGTTGAGGATCATCGAAAAATTGAAGAGAGCAAAGTAAAAGCCATAATCCGCGGCACCCACCACGTTCTGGACCGTCCGGTCAATGCCCAGTACCCAGAACGGCTTGATCAGCAGGTTCAGGAATACCAACAGGATCAGATTGGTGACAAACTTTTGCCTCAAGATACAGTTTTGTTAATTTGGTGGCTAAAAATAGCTATTTTGGCCATACTTTGTACTTTTACCGGGAATTGAAAACTGCAGCACGATGATAATCGTCGTCAACACCAGGCTACTGCTGAAGGATAAGCTCGAAGGGATTGGCTGGTTTACTTATGAAACCCTTTCCCGGATGACCCGCGCCCATCCCGAACACCAGTTTATCTTCCTCTTTGACAGGTCCTTTGATAAGGAATTTCTTTTTTCCGGCAATGTCACCCCGGTGGTGCTCTTTCCACCGACACGACACCCCTTGTTGTGGAAGATTTGGTTCGATTACCGGGTTCCCGGGGTGCTGAAAAAATACAGGGCCGATCTCTTTCTTTCGCCCGACGGCTACCTGTCACTGCGCACCGGAGTTCCTCAGCTGCCGGTCATGCACGATCTCAATTTCGTACACCGGCCCGCCGACCTGCCCCGCCGTATCTCCCGCTATTACAACCACCGGTTTCCGCTCTTTGCCCGGAAGGCGGCACGCATCGCCACCGTTTCCGAATGGTCGAAGGAAGACATCGTAAAGAGTTACGGCATTGATCCCGCAAAAATCGACGTGGTCTACAACGCCTGCAGCACCTCCTTTACCCCCCTGAACAGGAGGGAGAAGGAAGCCGTGCGCATGCGCTATTCCGGGGGTCAACCCTATTTCCTCTTTGTGGGAGCCCTTCATCCCCGGAAGAACATTGAAGGCCTCCTCACGGCCTTCGAGGAGTTCAAAAGCCGGCACGGAGGCAGGGAAAAACTGCTGATTGTCGGGGGCAAAATGTTCAGGACCGGCAGAATGGCCACCCTGGCCAGCACCATGAAATTCCGCGATGAGGTCATCTTTACGGGCCGGGTGACGCAGGAGGAATTGCACCGGATATACGGAGCCGCCCTGGCGCTCACTTTTGTCCCCTTTTTCGAGGGATTCGGGATTCCCGTTGTTGAAGCCATGGGGGCCGGCATCCCCGTCATCTGCTCCCATACCACCTCCCTTCCCGAAGTTGCCGGCGACGCCGCCATCTACATCGACCCTCACCTGCCCCATCAGATCACCTGGGCCATGCAAAAAATCAGCTCCGGAGAAGCTCTCCGCAACCTGATGATCGAAAAGGGATTCCGCCAGAAGGAAAAATTCAGCTGGGACCGCTCTGCCGCCCTCCTCTGGGAATCGGTCGTGAAGGCCGCAGCCAAAGAATGACCGGAAATGACCCTTCCAGATCGTGAAAAGATGAGAACCAAAGAAAAACAAACACCACAGCTCCGCGGATTCCTGGTGGCCGGAAGAGTGGAAGCCGGCGTTGACGAGGCGGGCAGAGGCTGCCTTGCCGGACCCGTCGTCGCCGCCGCGGTGATCCTCCCCCCCCGGTTCTTCCATCCCCTGCTCAACGACTCCAAACAACTGAGCGAAAAACACCGCAACCTGCTGCGCGGCATCATAGAATCCTCAGCCGTGGCCTGGGCCACAGGAATGGCCTCCCCCGCAGAAATCGACGAAATCAACATCCTCCAGGCCAGCTTCCTGGCCATGAACAGGGCCATCACCCAACTGGGAATCCTCCCCGGCCACCTGATCATCGACGGAAACCGGTTCCATAACCGCACCACCATCCCTTATACCTGCCTGGTCAGAGGCGACGCCACCTACCTCGCCATCGCAGCAGCCTCGGTAATCGCCAAAACCCACCGCGACGAACTCATGCTCCTCCTCCATAAAGAATGCCCCGATTACCACTGGGATAAAAACAAAGGATACCCCACCGCAGAACACCGCAAAGCCATCGCCCGAACCGGCATCTCCCCATACCACCGCAAAACATTCAGACTCACCAACGAACAACTCTCCCTATGGAAAACCCCATAAAACGAATTACAGGAATAAAAAACCGTTAATTCTTAAAAAAAAAGGTGGGTTTTAAACAACTCCTTCATACCTTTGTTACCTGTAAAAATTTAAACATTAAAAAGTTAAGTTATGCGTTTCAAAACTCTTGTACTGTTTTTCCTGGTGGCAGGCGTTGCTGCCGTGTCGTTTCATGGTTGCAAATCTAAACCGGCGGCCACAGAATCAGGTAACGTGTTCTATTACCGCTCGATCCTTTTCAGTGAAACTCCCTGGGATGTTGAACGGGGATCTCATGCATTGACTGCAGAGGAGGCAAAAACCGTCAACAACTACAAATTCACCTATGATGACCAGAGCAGGCTGGTATCGGTGGAATACAACCGCAATGGTGTTTTGCTGGACTACTCCTCGATGGGGGCGGCAAAAATTACCTACACGTATGAGGGAAACCTTCAGACGAAACATTTTTTCGATCATAACGGTGCAGCCATCGACAGGGATGGGGCTTTCGCCTATGAATACACCCTTGACGATAAAGGAATGCGTTCGGCCATGAGGTTCCTTGACAAAGAGGGGAATCCGGTGGAAAACCGCAACAACATCCACAACTGGGTTTGGACCACCATGCCCGATGGTATGTTGAGGGAGCTGCGTTACAACCTGGCAGGCGACTCCGTGGTGATGAACCCCTTCTGCCCCTTCTATGAGCTGAGGTTCACCTACGATGCCAGCGGTTACGTGGAACGGATGGCCAACTATGACCATGACACCCTTTACAATTGCACGGCAGAAAACTGCGGTGATATCGGGGTCTCCTATTTCCTCTTCAAAAACAATGAAGCTGGCGACCTGCTCGAATTCACGGTACATAATACCACCGGAAATCTCTCCAACCTCTTCTGGGGATGGGCCAAACGGGTCAACAAAGTCGATGAAAACGGATATGTCATCGAGACCGCTGTCCTGGATCAGGATGACGAATACCTCGGGGGCAGGAACGTACCTGTGACACAGACTGAATACGACGAACACGGAGCCATGGTGCGCCGTATCAACATGAACGAGAACCGCGAGGTGATCAACAATCCCGCCGATGGTGTGGCTTACGTAGAATACACCTATGACGAACAGGGCCGCCGTACCGGCACCGTCAGGCTCGACAAGGACAAAGTTGAAGTGGTCACCCAGTAAGTTCCGGTATGATGACCATCAGAAAAATAATTTTCCTTTTGGCGGCATTGCCCCTCCTGTGGCAGGGGTGTGCCCCGAAAGGAAACCAGAATTCCGGAAAGCAGGAAGAGTCTGCACCGCTTAAGAGTGCCTCCGTGGCTGCTCCCGTGGCTGTCAACCAGGAAGCACAGCTCCTGCTGAAAGCCCTTGAGGAGGGCGGCGACTATGTCAACAGCAGGGAGTTCCCCAGTCTTATCAAGGCCTCAGTCGTTTATGAGGAGCTCGGCGGCAACAACCACATTATCGATCTGCGGCCCGCCGCCGAATACGCCCGTGGTCATATCAGGGGTGCCGTAAGTGTACCCTTCGAAGGGTTGCCTGAATATCTCGAAACAAAGATTAAACCCTTTGAATTCGGCAAGATCATTCTTGTTTGCCAGACGGGGCAGACCTCGGGATATGCCACATCGCTGCTGCGCATGATGGGGTATGGGAATACCTACGCCCTGCGCTGGGGGATGAGCTCCTGGAATTCCGCCCTGGCTGCCGAATACTGGATGCAGGGCCTCTCCTCTGATTTTGAGGGCCAGCTGGAAGGCGGCGACGTGCCGGCAGCCCCTCCCGGCGATCTCCCGCAGCTGAACACAGGCCTCTCCTCAGGGGATGAGATCCTCGACCTGCGATTCCGCCGGGTGATGGCCGAAGGAAGCCAGCCAGCCCTCATTACGGCTGCCGAAGTATTCGCAGATCCCTCGAAATACTACATCATCAATTTCGAACGTAAAGACAAGTATGAATCGGGGCACATCCCGGGAGCCGTCAGATACAAACCCGCGGCAACGCTGGGCATTCTTGAGGAAATGCAAACCATCCCCGCCGATAAGACCATTGTCCTGTATTGCGGCACCGGCCATAATTCCGCCTTTGCCTCTGCCTATCTCAGGATTTTCGGCTATGATGCCAAAACCCTGATGTACGGCAACAATGCGTTTATGATCAACAAAATGGTGAAGGAGAGGGCCGCCCTGTCATGGCTTCCCTTTACGGCAGATGAGGTCCACGATTACGAAACGGTGCGTTGACGGGATTCTCAGCAGGCCGGTACGGAGATCTTTAATGACCCCTTCCGCATCAGAACCGCTGTCCTGAGTACCGGCACGAAATCACTCACCCACTGCCGAAGGATCCCTGTCCACAGGTTCCGGCCTGGCCGTTGTGTCGGGCCGGAACCTCTGTTTTAGCACTTCACCGTCGCCCCGTTCCAGGATGTAGAGGTTCTTCACCCCTGCCTGGTAAAGCATCACCCATCCTTTAACGGCCAGCGCAGGATCAGCGGCATCAATCACCCACTTCTGATCTCCGGCCATAAGCCGCTCCACCAAAGCCGGGTCAGCCAGTCCCGGCAACGTCACCCTTTCCGCAGGAAATGAGGCGGTCAGAGGGTCGGGGACCACGTCTCCCAGTTGCAGCAGAACAATATCCCCGGTAGAGAGGTCCACACTTCCGGCAGGAAGAAAAGGAACCCTACGGGCAATCATTGCGGCGGCTTCACGGGCATCCCCGGGCCACGTCCTGCTCCGGGAATTCCTGAAGATCATCAGGGTAAGGACCACGGCTGCCACCACCAATACCCCGGCCAGACTTTTCAGGTTCTTCATCATATTAAGATTCATTCACAGCCTCCATCAAGCCGTGCCTTTTCGACCCTCCGGGTCTCGAAAAGGCTCTCCCTGAGGCTGTCGGGAAGGCTGTTGTATTGTTGAAAGAGTTTTCGTGCGCTGAAGCGCTGGGTGAAAAGGGCATTCTCACGGGCTGAAATACGCTCTCCCCCGAAGGTGCTGTTCATCACCGTGTCATACCATCCGTTCATTCCCCCTTTCATATGGTAACACTTCCGGTATCCACTTCCTGCGGAAAGGGTCACCGCGGCTGCCGATGTTTCGTCACCATTGGAATAGAAGATGTTGCGTCCCTCCTTCCTGCTGAGGAGGTCCCTATTCCCGGCATCGGTCAGTTCCGTCAGGGGAAGATGGATGGCTCCCGGCAACCGGGAATTCTCATACTCTTCGCGGCTGCGGAGATCGATCAGGGTGATGCCGGGGTCTTCACTGTTGATCCACCGGGCCACCTCATCAGCAGAGACCGCCGAGGTGTCACTTTCTGCCCACAGCGCCAGTTCCTGCGGGGAAACAGTGAACCTGCCGGGATCAGGGCCTGGCATAAAGGCCAGAAAACCCCCCAGCATCAGCAGTAACACCGAAATCTTGACTCTTACACTCATGGTTTATTCATTTGATCTGTTCATTTGATGAAATTCCCCGGGAAGCAACCCCCGGGAATATTCAGTTTTCGGAAACGCCTTCCCGGGCAAACCGTTTTTCGGCTTTTTCAGCCAGCCAGAACATGCCCACGGCAGCCACAATCAGCAGAAAGGTGAAGAGCCCCGGGGTGATGCCCAGCGCCTCATCCATGGTCACCGCTCCCCGGTAATTTTTCATGGCCATATCTTCGATCAGCGGCCACGATTCCGCGAAGAGAAAAGCACCGGTGAGGCCTCCCAGTAAGTATACCATGGCGTCGGTCTTGCCGATGGAAGCAGCACATACTCCGGTACCCGGACAAAAACCTCCCATGATGAACCCGGCACCCATGATGACTCCGCCAATAATGGCCGCATTCACATAATACTCGTTCACATAGACCATCTGAAGGTCCAGAATCCCGAAGTATCCCAGCAACTGGCTCCCCACCAAAGCTACGATGGCCGCCGTAAAAAAGACTTTCAGAACCGTGGTATCATATCCGTAGAACATACCCGCCAGCTTACGGCTCGACGAAAAACCCCCCTGCTCCAGGGCATATCCAAACCCCACCCCGATGAAAAGGGCAAAAAGCAGGTCTGCCCATTCCGGCAGTTGAAACATGGTGACGATTGGTGCACTCATAAGTATTTTTGCGTTATCTCTTTGTTATCATTAAAACGTTAGTAGTCATTTTCCCGGAACCTGATGCCGGCCTTAACACGCCTCATTTGCCCCGGTGTTGCACCCCCTTCAGATCCAGAGTCTGCGGAAGAACCAGGCAAAAAGGAATGCCGAGCCGAATATGGCCGCCATGGTGACGAAGCCTGCTACGGAAAGGACGGCCATTCCCGAGAGTGCGGCGCCACTGGTACACCCGCGCGCCAGCTGGGCCCCGTAAACAAAGAAGAGGCCCCCCAGGAAAGCAAAGAGTAACCGCTTGCGCCCCGACACATGGGGAGGCCGCTCATTCCGCAGCCGCAAACGCCCCGACAAGGCACCCGACAAAAAACCACCGATCAGCAATCCCGCCAGCTCAATGGTCAGCCAGTTCTGCATAGGCTTCCGGCCCTCCTCAAAATACCTGCTGTAATAGATGCTCCCCAGGGCATGGTCCCTGTCAACCGCACCAACAGCCGATACCACACAGTATTTCATACCCCCGCTGGCACCCAGTCCCCTTCCCGACAAAACCATGGCCGAAAGCAGGACCAACCCCAGCAAGGTCCCCGCCAGGTAGGGATTCATATAATTCTTTCTTTCCATACTTGCATTTTCCTAAGGGGTAAAAATAGCGATTTTTAAGATCCCAGGCCCTGAAGAGCTCCCTGTTTAGCCCTTCCTTCCGGAATCTTAAAATAAGAGGACGCCTGATGAGGCTGCCAAACACGGCTCTTTTTGCATCCTGAGTCCCCGGAATGGGAAAAAAGGTGAATAATGTTGACCTAAGGAGGTCACTTTTTGCGGAGGAATTGCTAATTTCGGACAAAATTCAAACTACAAATAGATGAAACGATTTTTTCTTATCGCCGCCATGGCTGTTTTCATGGTGTCGTGCGGCTCGAAAGAGCAACCAATCAACACATTGACCAAGGAAGAGATCGCCGATGGCTGGAAGCTTCTCTTCAACGGTACCGACATGAGTGGCTGGAAACTTTACAACGGCGGGGAACCGACGGGGTGGAATGTGGAAGACGGAATCATGAAAAATTCGGGCGTGGGCAGTGATTTCGGGGGAGACATCATCACCCGCGACCAGTACAAAGACTTCGAGCTTTCCCTGGAATGGCAGGTATCTCCCAAAAGCAATTCCGGGATTTTCTTTCATGTCCAGGAAGGGGTCGCCCAGGCGATTTACCAGACCGGGCCTGAATACCAGCTTATCGATGACAAGGGGTGGCCCGATCCGCTCGATGCCGACCAATACAGCGGCGCCAATTACGGGATGCACGCACCCATAGGTTCTCAAGTCAATGCCATCGATAAGTGGAACGAATCACGCCTGGTCGTCAACGGCAATCATGTGGAACACTGGCTCAACGGTACCAAGGTGGTGGAATATGAAATGTGGGATGACGACTGGAATACCCGCAAAAACAACAGCAAGTGGAAGGACGTGCCCACCTACGGAATCGCCGAAATCGGCCACATCGGCCTCCAGGACCATGGCGGCCTCACCCTTTTCAGGAATATCAAGATCAGGGAGTTATAAACCGCCATGCAGGGTTGGGCAGATTACCACACCCATTCACTCCTCTCCGATGGCGCCACCTCCTATGAGCAGATGGTGCTGGCAGCCATTGAAAAGGGACTGGATGAAATCGGCCTCAGCGACCATGTCTGCCTGAAGCCGGTGGTATGGGCCATGCAGGAAGTCGACTTGCCGGTGATGACCCGGCAAATCATGGAAGTGAGGGAGAAATACTCGCACCTGATCACCATCCGGTATGGCATCGAAATGGACTATTTCGAGGGGAAGGAGGCGGAGATCGCCAGGATCATCCATTCCCTCCCCCTCGATTATGTCATCGGCTCTGTGCATTTTATCGGCGACTGGAATTTCGACGGCGACGAATCCTTCTATGGCAAGTGGAGCAATGACGACCTCTACAGGATCTATTTCGGGCTGGTTCAGAAGGCAGCCCGTTCAGGGCTCTTCGACACTGTCGGGCATCTCGACCTGATCAAGAAATTCGGCGTTTATCCCGAGAGTGACCTCAACGGCCTGGTGGAAGAGACCGCTGCCGTCATCAGTCAGGCAGGACTGGTTGTGGAACTCAATACCGGAGGCTTCGATAAACCGTGCGGTGAGTTTTATCCCTCTCCACGATGGCTGGAAGTCCTCCGTAACCACGATGTTCCCGTGACCCTCAGCTCCGATGCCCACCATCCCACACAAATCGCCCGCCATTTCCAACAGGCAGTCCACATCCTCAAAAAAAGCGGATATCACGAAACCATCCGGTTCAAAGAGAGGAAAAGAACCCCGGTGAAGCTATGAAATTACTCCCTTTCAGGGGAATGAAGCCCCTTTCCCAACTGATGTTCAGCGCTTTCATCATCGTGGTCGTTTTCCTGGCCATCCAGTTCCTGGCGGCACTGCTGGCTATTCCCCTTTTCGGGCTGCCCCGGGTGGCAGGACTCCTCAACGGCCTTAATACAGAAGACCCCGAGGCCCTCCGCCTGCTCAAATATTTCCAAACCGTACAGGCTTTGGGACTTTTCATTGCCCCCTCGCTGCTGATTGCCTACCTCTTCAGCGGGAATGTCGCCCAATACCTCTCCCTCGACCGGGGAACACCCCTCCTGCCGGCCCTGCTGGTCACCCTGCTGATTTTCGTCATCAATCCTTTCATCAATTTCACGGGCGAACTCAATGCCGGCATGCACTTCCCGGCATGGCTCGGGGGACTGGAAGAGTGGATGCGCACGGCCGAGGAAAATGCCGAGCGGCTCACCAGGGCATTCCTCGAAGTCGACACCTTAGGGGGACTCCTCTTCAACCTGGTGATGGTCGCCATTCTTCCGGCCCTCGGCGAAGAACTGCTCTTCAGGGGGGTGATCCAGAAACAACTCACGGCATGGTCGGGCAACCACCACTGGGGCGTTTGGCTGGCTGCCGTCCTCTTCAGCGCCCTCCATATGCAATTCTACGGATTCCTGCCCCGGATGATCCTGGCGGCCATCTTCGGCTACCTCCTGGTTTGGAGCCGGTCTCTCTGGCTTCCCATCCTGGCCCACTTCGTCAATAATGCCGCAGCCGTCATCGCCATGTGGCTCATCGACCACGATATGCTCTCCCCTGCCCTCGAATCTTTCGGCGCCAGCCCCCGGTACTGGCCTTACGCAGCAGCAAGCCTCACCGTGGGAGCACTGATCATGGTGACCATCAAACGGCAATACCCCGCCGGAAACAGCCAGTGACCGCCCCCGAAATTGGTTTTTACCCTGATTTTCCTATTTTTGCCCCCACATAACAGAACATAAGATGAGTTTTGAGAAGACCAGGTATTTCCTGCAGTCGGTAAAATCCGGCAACACCTTCCCCGATCAGGGATGGACCCTTGACGCCCCCGGGGAAAGCGATCCCACCCTTGTTCGTGCCGTCTATGAACACCGGCAACTATCCCTCCGCGAGGAACTTCCCGGGTTGTACAAATTCGCCGACTGGCTTCCCATCGGAAGAGTCCTTCAGGGCTCCTCGGCTCCCGTCACTTTCCGGAGCCAGGGGTTTGCACAGGCCCTGGGACTCAAAAACCTCTTCATCACCTTCAGCGGCTGGTGGCCCGAAAAAGGCGCCAACATGACCACCTGTTCCTTCAAGGAAACGGAAGCCTTTTCGGTATGCGGGCGCCTCGACCCCCGCGATGACAGGGTCCTGGTGGTGGCCTCGGCAGGCAACACCGCACGTTCCTTCGCCAGGGTATGCTCCGACAATAACATTCCCCTTCTCTTATGTGTCCCCGAGGTCAACCTCGACGCCCTCTGGTTCGACCAACCGCTCAGCAGCTGTGTGAAACTGGTGTGCAGCGCCCGGGGAAGTGACTATTTCGATGCTATCCACCTCTCCAATATCGTGGCCTCCTCAGAAGGATTCGTAGCCGAGGGGGGCGCCAAAAATGTGGCCCGCCGCGACGGCATGGGAACCACGGTTCTCTCGGCCGTCACCACCATCGGGGCGATCCCTGACTACTATTTCCAGGCTGTGGGCAGCGGCACAGGTGCCATTGCCGCCTATGAGGCCAACCTGAGGCTGATCCACGACGGCCGCTACGGAAACAGGAAAATGAAACTGATGGTCGTCCAGAATGCCCCCTTCCAGCCCATTTACGATGCCTGGGAGGCAGGCTCCAGAAGCATGCTTCCCCTCGACGACCAGGAAGCCCGCGATAGTGCCAACTCCATCGACGCCAAGGTCCTCTCCAACAGAAAACCTCCCTATCCCATTCACGGCGGACTGTTCGATGCCCTTACCGCCACCGGCGGCAGCGTCATGATCGCCACCAACGAACAGGCACAAGAGGCCGGCAGACTCTTCCGCGATACCGAAGGAATCGACATCCACGCCGCCGCTGCCGTGGCTGCCGCAGCTCTCATCGAAGCCGTAAATAACAAGACCATCGACCCCGAAGCCCTCATCATGCTCAACATCACCGGGGGTGGCGAAGAAAAATTCAAGGCGGGAACCCCGCTGCACTATCTGAAACCGGCACTCACCTTCCCTGCCGACCCCGACCCCGAAGAGGTCATGACCGCCATCAGACGCCTGTTCATTTAACCATAATTTGACGTGCCCGGTTTCCATCATCACGGTTTTCAGCCTATATTTGCTGAAAACCTATACCTGTTATGAAACCCATCACCCTTTTCCTGATGCTCTGCCTGCTGCAGCTGCACATGGCGGCACAGCCCTATCCTTTCCGGAATCCGCAGCTTCCCGGGGAGGAACGTCTTGACAACCTGATTTCCCTGATGAACCGTGAGGAGAAAATCGCCTCCCTGGCCACCCGTATTTCCCTGCCCCGGTTGGGCATCAAGGGGACCCGCACGGTCGAAGGATTGCACGGGCTGGCCTGGAGCGGTCCGGCCAACTGGGCCGTGAAGGGGAAATTTGCCACCCCCACCACCACGTTCCCCCAGGCCATCGGCCTGGCCCAGATGTGGGACCCTCAGCTGCTGCGGGAAATCGCCTCCCTTGAGGCTGAAGAAGCCCGTTACCTGGCCCAGAATGCACGTTTTGGCAACGGCGGACTGATCGTCTTCGCCCCCAATGCCGACCTGGGGCGCGATATCCGCTGGGGCCGCACCGAGGAGTGCTTCGGGGAAGACGCCTTCCTGGCTGCCACCCTCACCACCGCCTTCGTCAAAGGCCTCCAGGGAGAACACCCCCAATACTGGAAAACCGCTTCCCTCATGAAGCATTTCCTGGCCAACAGCAACGAAAACAACCGGACCATCAACTCCTCCGATTTCGACGAACGCCTCTTCCGGGAATATTACGGATATGCCTTCTACAAGGGAATCACCGAGGGAGGCTCCCGGGCTTACATGGCCGCCTACAACAAATACAACGGCATCCCCTGCACCGTCCACCCCGTGCTGAAAAATACCACCGTGAACGAATGGGGACAGAACGGCATCATCGCCACCGACGGGGGTGCCTTCGCACTGCTGCTAACGGCCCATCAATACTACCCCGATCTGACAGTGGCCGCCGCAGGATGTATCAAGGCCGGAATCACCATGTTCCTTGACAACTACCGGGAACCGCTGACCAAAGCCCTGGATGCCGGACTGGTCACTGAAAAGGAGATTGAAGATGCCATCAGGGGAAACCTCAGGGTACTCCTGCGCCTGGGCCTCCTCGACGACTCTGATGAGAATCCCTACGCCACCATCGGAATTGCCGACACCATCGCCCCATGGACCAAACCCGAAACCCACCAACTGGTCAGGGAGGCGACAGCCCGCTCGGTGGTCCTGATGAAAAACGACCACCACCTCCTTCCCCTCGACAGGGAAAAAATTAAATCAGTGGCCCTCATCGGTCCCCGTGCCCACCAGGTGATCTCCGACTGGTACGGAGGCACGCCCCCCTATGCCGTGACCCTCCTTGAGGGAATCAGAAAAGGCCTGGGCGAAGGGGTCGAGGTGACCTATGCCATGAGCAACAAAGCCGACAGTGCCGTGCTCCTGGCCTCCCGGGCCGACGTGGCCATCGTATGCGTGGGCAACCATCCCCTGGGTTACGGCCTGGGATGGGGCCAGAACCACGTCGCCAGCGACGGCCGCGAAGATGTCGACCGCCAGGCCATCACCCTGGAACAGGAGGACCTGGTCAGGCTGGTCCTCAAGGCCAACCCCCGTACCGTCCTCGTCGTGGTGTCCAGCTTTCCCTATGCCATCGCCTGGTCAAAGGCGCATGTCCCCGCCATCCTCCACATCAGCCAGTCAAGCCAGGAACTGGGTAACGGACTGGCCGACGTCCTCCTGGGAAAAGTAAACCCCGCAGGAAAGCTGGTACAGACCTGGCCCTCTTCCATCGACCACCTGCCCCCCATCCTCGACTATGATATCCGCAACAACAGGACCTATATGTACGCCACCCATGAGCCCCTGTTTCCCTTTGGTTACGGCCTCTCCTACACCACCTTTTCCTGGTCGGAACTGAAAACCGGCAGCCCGGTTCTGCGCGACGGGGAAACGGCAGACATCACCTTCACCCTGGAGAATACCGGCCCCCTTGACGGCGATGAAGTGGCCCAACTCTATGTCAGTTTCCCGGGATCTGCGGTGGAGAGAGCTCCCATCGCCCTCAAGGGCTTCCAAAGAGTGACCGTCGCCCGCGGTAAGAACAGCCTGGTGACCATCCCCCTGAAAGCCGAAGACCTGAAATACTGGGATGACCGCCTTAAGGCCTTCACCCTGGAAAAGGGCACTGTGGAATTTTTCGTGGGCGGTTCCTCTGCCGACCGCCGCCTCTCCGGAACCCTGACCATTAAGTAAAAAAGGCCGCTTAAACATCACAGCCACCCTGGTCACTGATCAACCATTCCGGTATTCTGACATTCCGGCATCCGGGTATTCCGGTATTCCCTGAGTCGGATTCGTTGATTAACCAAAAACCGTTACATTTGCTTATCAGGTAAACCATTAAACCATTGTCCTATGTCATCAGGAAAGATCACGATCATTCTCATGGCGGCCACCATACTGGCAGGCTGCTCGAAGTTCAGGGATTATTCAGAAGTCCCCTATGAGGAACCCAACCAGAAAGCGTGGGAAAACCCGTTGGTCAACCAGATCAACAGGGAAGCGCCGCGGGCCCACTTCATCCCCTACACCACGGTGGAGCAGGCCCGCGAAGACCAGAAGTGGAGCTCTCCCCTGGTCATGTCGCTCAATGGAAAGTGGAAATTTAAACTGGCCCAGCACCCCGATTCCCGGCCATTCTGGTTTTTCAGGGATGACTACGACACCAGGGGATGGGATGAGATCGAAGTGCCGGCCAACTGGGAAATGCAGGGATACGACTACCCCATTTATGTCAACGTGGTCTATCCCCACAAACACACCCCCCCGGTGATTGAAGGCGACCACAACCCCGTGGGTTCCTACAAAAGGAGCTTTACTCTGCCTGCCGGCTGGAAGAATAAGGAGATCTTCCTCCACGCCGGGGCCGTCAGTTCCAACCTGTCGCTCTGGATCAACGGCGAATTCGTGGGCTACAGCGAGGACAGCAAAACGCCTGCCGAATTCAACATCACCCGGTTTCTGAAAAAAGGGGAGAATTCCGTCTCCCTGGAAGTTTTCCGCTGGTGCGATGGCTCCTACCTCGAGGATCAGGACTTCTGGAGAATGAGCGGTATCACCCGCGATATCTTTTTGCAAGCCCGTGATCCCCACCATATCCGTGATTTCAGGGTCATCGCCGGTCTCGATTCCACTTATCTGAACGGAACCTTCAGCCTCGCCGTCGAACTGGCCAACCTGTCAGAGGAGAATGCCCCCCTGACAGTGGAAGCGCTGCTCAGTGACGGAACCGGCACCCTGGAGAGCTTTTCCAGCCAGGCCGACGCCGCCCCGGGAGCCACAAGGGTAGAATTCAGCAGCACTTACCCCAACATCAAACAATGGTCGGCCGAAATTCCAGACCTCTATGAACTGCTCATATTCCTGAAAAACGACAAGGGCGACACCCTCGAGGTGCTCCGCCAGGATGTCGGTTTCCGCACCAGCGAAATCAAAAACGGCCGGTTCCACATCAACGGACAGTATGTTTACATCAAGGGGACCAACATCCACGAGCACCAGGAAAAAACAGGCCATGTGCTTGACAGGGAGACCATGATGAAGGATATAGAGCTCATGAAGCGCCACAATATCAATACGGTCCGCACATCGCACTATCCCCAGCCTGAACTTTTTTACAAACTCTGCAACCAATATGGCCTCTATGTGGTCGACGAAGCCAATATCGAATCGCATGGTATGGGCTACGGCCCCCAGTCACTGGCCAAGGACAGCACCTGGAAAGCCGCCCATCTCTTCCGCACTGAGAACATGTTTGAGCGTGATAAAAACCAGCCTTCCGTGGTGATCTGGTCGCTGGGCAACGAAGCCGGCAACGGGGTGAACTTCTACGCCACCTACGACTACCTGAAATCGGTTGAAAATACCAGGCCGGTGCAGTATGAACAGGCCCATCAGGACCGGAATACCGACATTGTTTGTCCGATGTACATGCGGATTGAACATATGGAACAATATGCCCGGGCCAACCCCGGGCGACCCCTCATCCAGTGCGAATATGCGCACGCCATGGGCAACAGCGTGGGTAACCTGCAGGATTACTGGGAGGTCATCGAAAAGTACGACGCCCTTCAGGGGGGTATCATCTGGGACTGGGTGGACCAGGGACTGCTCACCGAGGATGAGGAGGGAAATCCCTTCTGGGCCTATGGCGGCGATTTCGGTCCCGATACGGTTTACACCGATGGTATCTTCTGTTGCAACGGTCTGGTGAATCCTGACCGCAGTGTCAAACCTCACCTGCTGGAAGTGAAAAAGGTTTACCAATACATCGGATTCACTCCTGTGAATCTGGCGACCGGTGAAATCGCCATTGCCAACAAATACGCTTTCCGTAACCTTTCCGACTTCGACTTCTCCTGGGAAGTGACCGGTGACGGGAAGGTCGTATCGTCGGGGACTCTGGCGCCTGTCAATGCCGCTCCCGGTGAGGTGGTCAGGGTTAAGACGGAATTTGCCATAGATCCGCAGCCCGGAACGGAGTATTTCCTGACCCTCCGGGCAAAGCAGCGGGAAACCCACGGATTGCTGGAAACCGGCTGGGAAGCCGCCGCTGAGCAGTTCTCCCTCCCCTATTTCGAAAAAGCACCCGAAGTCTTTGTAAAAACACTTCCCAAAGTCGATGTGGCGGAAACCGAAACTTCCGTGACGGTCTCGGGAGAAGGTTTCAGCGTGGTATTCGACAAGAGCACCGGCATCATGACCAGCTACAAAAAAGGAGATACCGAATTCCTGAAACTGGGTCTGGTTCCCGACTTCTGGAGGGCGCCCACCGACAACGATTTCGGAAACGGCCTCAATAAGCGGAGCCGGGTATGGCGCAAAGCCGGTGAGACCCGCAGAATCAAAGATGTCCATGTAATGCGGCCTGGTCCGGCCGCCCGGGTGACCCTGGATTTCGATCTGGTGAATGAAGCCGGAGAACCCATCGCCGCTTACCAGTCGGCCTATACCATTTACGGCTCGGGCGATGTCAGGGTTGACAACCATTTCAAAATGACCGGGGAGGGATTGCCCGAGATCGTCCGCATGGGCATGAATCTGATCATGCCACGCCACTACGACCAGATCACCTGGCTGGGCCGCGGGCCCCGGGAGAATTACCAGGACCGCCGTACCGGCGCATTTGTCGGATTGTACAAGATGCCTGTGGCTGACCTCTATTTCCCCTATGTGCGTCCCCAGGAAAACGGAAACCGCACCGACGTCCGCTGGGCCGCCATCACCGATGCCAATGGCAGCGGACTTCTCTTCAAGGGACAGCCGCTCCTGGAAGTGACCGCCCACCACCAGATCATGGAGGACTTTGAATCACCGGTGAATTCAGTAGGAAGGTATGTAGATGGTGAAAAAGTGGTCAACCGCCATGTTAACGACGTGAAACCCCGCGACCTCACCTCCGTCAATATCGACTTCAAACAGATGGGCGTCGGAGGCGACAACAGCTGGGGCGCGTGGACACACGACCAGTACCGTCTCACGGGAAAGGAATACAATTACTCCTTCCTGATGCACCCTGTCAAAGCCGGCGACGACCTCACCGAAGCAGCCAGACTCACTTACAATCTCTAAAATTAAAACTCCCCGCCGCAGAGCAGCGGGGAATCCGATTCCGTAGAGGACTTCTCTATTGTCTTTTAACCAGAAGCCGCCTCCCTCCCGGAGCGGCTAAAACCCAAATCGTATGAGCGAAAAGGAAATCTTTGTTCTCTCCGACCCCCTGGTGGAACCCTCATGGGAATTCCTACAGGGAGTACTGAAGGAAAAGTACGGCTGGTGGATGGAGATCCGTGACCATGTGACGGGTAATTATCCCCACGTCACGGAAGTCTGGAAATATTACAACGACGGAAAACAGTGGCTTTACCGGCTGATGCAGAAGAAAAACACCATTTTCTGGCTGGCGGTCATGGCTGACACTTACCGGATCACCTTCTACTTTCCGAAGAGGGCGGAACCGGTGATTTCCGGTTCCGCGCTCCCCGAAAATATCAGGACAGAATTCCTGACCGCCATGAGTTACGGGCAAATCCGCCCCATCACCCTCAGGATGGAAGATCCTTCCCAGGTGGAAACCGTAAAGCAGCTGGTTGCCCTGAAACTGAGCCTGAAATAGTACGGCCGGCACGGGGAGTTCTCCATACGTCGCCCCGGATTTTGGGAATTTCCCGGCAGAGGCGCAAAACGTTACCCGGCAATAGCGGGAAGGAATCAGCTCACCGGTATTCCCGGGGTGCTGCTGGATTACTTAGCAGGGTCCAGGGCGCTGATGAGCGTGATCCGGGCTTTTTTCACTCCCTTTGCCGAGGCTTCAAAGAGGATATCGCCGGGGGTTTCCGCCGACTGCACCAGGGCAGTCAGCTGACCGCTGAACAGGGGCATGCTCGCCGACTGGAAGGGGATCAGGCATACCGGATTGCCGTTGGCAGCAGCCTTATAATGACCGGCGCCCTTCACCGAAAAGGAGATCTCACGGCTGTCGTGGGGACAGAGGTTTCCCTCCTTATCGACCACCCTGACGTTGACAAAGGCGATATCGCGGCCATCGGCCCCGATGACGCCACGGTCAGCCGACAGCTCGATATGATGGGGCTTGCCGGCAGTGTGCATCTCCTTCACCTCTGCCTCCCTGCCTTTCTCATCAAAAGCCACTACCTTCACCGTTCCCGGCTCATAGCGGGTCTCCATCCACATCAGACGGTATCTTTTCTGGCGGTCAAAGGAGTCCTGTGACGCCTTATTGTCGCTTCCTTCCAGGGTAACCGCAAGATCCTTGGTGCGGCGCCCCTGGCTTTTGCCGTTTATAAAGAGCTCAGCCGAAGGATAGCTGGTGTAGACCATCACGGGAACGACCTCTCCCTCATGGCCCTGCCAGTTCCAGTGGGGCAGGAGGTGAAGCGTGGGGGATTTGACGTTCCACAGGCTGCGGTAGAGGTAAAAGCGGTCTTTGGGAATGCCTGCCAGGTCGACGATACCAAACAGGGAGCTGTGGCTCGGCCAGTCGGTATAGTAAGGGGTAGGCTCCCCCAGATAGTCGAAACCCGTCCACACGAACTCCCCGATGCAGTATTCCAGGTCTTCATGCTGGATGAAGTTGTCTTCGGGAAGGTCGGACCAGTCGCAGTGTTCCAGGTCATAGGAAGAACTCTGGTGGTCGTCGTATCTGGCCATGGAACGGCGCACCGCCGGGAGTTTGTAGACCCCGCGGGAACTCACCGTGGAGGCGGTCTCGGCACCCAGAATGATCTCCTGGGGCAGTTTTTTATAGGATTCGCGGTAGCGGTGCGAACGGTAGTTAAAGCCTGCCACGTCCATGACCGCCGCAAAATTGTTGCTGACCACCACGTCGGGATGGTCCATCCCCTGGGTCACCGGCCGCGTGGGATCCTCACGGTGGCAGATGTCCTGGAGAAAACGGGCGATCTTGGCCCCGTTGGGGGTTCCCTGGTCGGGAACCTCATTGCCGATGCACCACATCACCACGCTGGGGTTATTGCGGAAATGGCGCACCAGGTTCACCATGTCCTTTTCGGCCCATTCATCGAAGTAGATATGGTATCCGTTTTTCATCTTGGGGGCTTTCCACTCGTCGAAACTCTCGGCCATGATCATCATGCCCATTTCATCACAGGCTCTGACCAGTTCGGGGGCCGGCATGTTATGGGAAGTGCGGATGGCGTTGACCCCCATCTCCTTCATGATGCGTACCTGACGGCGGATGGCGGCATCGTTGACGGCAGCCCCCAGGGGTCCCAGGTCATGATGGTTGCACACCCCCATGAATTGCGTCCTGCGGCCATTGAGGAAAAATCCCTTCCCGGGGATGACCTCAACGGTGCGGATACCAAAGGGAGTGGTCACCTGATCGCTGAGGATTTCCCCATCATAGAGGCGGGAAACGGCGGTGTAGAGGGAAGGGCTTTCAGGTTCCCAAAGCGAAGGCTTCTCCACCACCAGTTGCTGCTCAATGACGCCCTCGTCAAAGCGCGAGAGTCCGCTCTTCGCCGAAGCCACCTTGCGCCCCTGTGCATCGAGGAGGTCGGTCACCAGGGAAACCACGGAAAGGTCCCCAATTCCCTGGTTCTCAACGGTAGTGCGCACCACT
The DNA here is from genome assembly GCA_964461455.1 of uncultured Prolixibacteraceae bacterium. Lineage (GTDB taxonomy): Bacteria > Bacteroidota > Bacteroidia > Bacteroidales > Prolixibacteraceae > UBA1413. The sequence goes on from CAYWUJ010000005.1 coordinate 37,345, forward strand.
ACCCGGGCAAAATCCTCCCTGACCACGGGAGTGGTGACCTGCGTTCCCCAAACAGGAATGTGCAGTCCGCCGGTAACGATCAGGTGCACGTTGCGGTAAATACCGGCACCCGGATACCAGCGCGACGATTCCGGCAGATTTTCGAGGCGCACCGCCAGAAGATTCTCCTTTCCGGCCTCCATCAGGCCGGTAATATCAAAATAGAAGGAGTTGTAACCATAAGGCCAGAATCCCGCCTCCCTGCCGTTGACGTAAACCCTGGCGTTGCTCATGGCCCCGTCGAAAAGAAGAAAGGCTCTCTTTCCGGAAGTGAATCCGGGAGCCGTGAATTTCAGCCGGTACCAACCCACCCCGATAAAAGGAAGTCCCCCGGTACGACCGGCATGGGCCAGTGCCTCCTGCTGCCCGTCCTGGGTGATGGCCATCTTCTGCAAATCGTTGTTCGGATCAAACGGACCATAAATCGCCCAGTCATGGGGAACCGTCACACGCTGCCACGAGGCATCACTGAAACCGGGCATCATGGCCCCGGGAGAGTCCTCACGGGTGAACTTCCATCCCTTCTCCAGCAAGTGCCCGCTCCGGGCCTGCCCGACGGCATCAACACCAAAAAAAATAAAAATGAAAATAAACAGGTGGAAAATGGTCGCTTTCATGTTTGTTCAGTTTAATAAACGGAGAATTTCCTGTTCAAAAATAGCAGAAATTTACTACTTTCGGCCTTACAAAAGCCAATCATCGTGTGGGGGAAAGATCGGAAACTTGCTTTAAAGAACGGGGATCCTGAGGCATTTAGTGAGCTTTTCAGGATGATATACCCCCGGATGAAAGGCTATTGCCGCCTCTTCATTCATGAAGAGAACCAGGTGGAGGACCTCATTCAGGAGTGTTTTCTCACCCTGTGGGAAAAGCGCAGAGAGATAGACCCCGACAAGGCCGTGGAGAGTCTGATGTTTGTGATGCTCAGGAACCGGTGCTTCAATTACCTGAAGGAATCGCGGATGAAAGAGGGAACCATTCCGGCAGCCCGCGTGGAAGTCAATGAATTGCAGGTTCTCTATCAGCTCGATTTTCTGGAGAAAGAGGAGAAGAGCCTCGAAGAGGAACTGGCAGTGGCGTTTCATCAGGCTGTCGATGGGTTGCCACCACGGATGAAGGAGCTTTTCATCCTCTGCAAGGTAGAAGGCCGCAAGCAAAAGGAGGTGGCCGATGAAATGGGAATCACCGTAAAAGCCGTGGAAAAACAGATTGCTGCCGCTAAAGAGCGCATCTCCGCCGATCTGAGCCGTCGCTTCCCGGCCATGGCCCTTCTGATCACCCTGCTGCTCCGGTAACCCTCCATGGCCACCAGGCCGGCCATCCTATCCGGGAAATGAGGAGCCCTGGGCAGATCTGGTCATATAATCCACCCCCCGTGGCACAAACAGAATCATAAGTTCAAAATAAATGATTCCCGGGGTAGGGTTTTCCCCTTCCGCATTGTACTCATATAAGAAGCAACCTATGGAAGAAATCATTATCAGATATCTTGAAGAGAGGGCAACCGATGCAGAGAAAAAGGAGTTGCTGGCATGGCTGCGAAAGAAAGAAAACCGCAAATCGTTTCAATTTCATAGATCAGTTTGGTTTAAGGGACTGGAGAAGGATAGTTATCCTGCCGGCGGCAGGGAAACCTGGTTCCGGATCCAGTCAGGTTTATTAGAGAAAAGTTCTGAAGGATGGCAGAAATCGAGGAGGCTCACGCAATACCTCAGATACGCTGCCATCTTTTTTTTCGTCACAACCCTGGGGGTTTCCCTCTTATGGTTCTCACAACGGAGCCGGGGAAACAAGGAAGTACTCACCACCATCATGGCCGATAACGGACAGATATCACGGGCCGTACTGCCCGATGGCACGCAGGTGTGGATCAATTCGGGCTCAGCCGTCAGTTATGGCAGGGATTTCGGCGTGAAAAACCGGAAAATCGCCCTCTCCGGGGAGGCCTTCTTTGAAGCAGCCAAAGAGAGCGCAAACCCCCTGGTGGTCGATTGCAGCGAACTGATGATAAAAGTGACGGGAACCCGCTTTAACGTCAGCGCCATCCCCGGCACCTCCACCATCAGCGTGGTCCTCGAAGAAGGCTCCGTAGAACTCCTCAGGCAACAGAACAGCGCCTTCCATTATACCCTGAAACCCGGGGATATGGCCACCTTCGACCTGAACAACAAAAAAATGATCGTCACCACCACCAATACCCGCCGTTTCACCTCCTGGAAAGAGGGCATTATCCACATTTATGACCAGTCCCTCGATGAGGTGGCCCAAAGGCTGAATAACCGATATAACCAGGAATTTGTGGTCAACGAAGAGGTGAAGGATTTCCTTTACACTTTCACGATCAGGAATGAATCCCTGCAGGAAATCATTGCCCTGATTGAAAAGATAACACCCGTAGAAGCCATCCAGGAAGGAAATGTGATCACCTTCAGGAAAAGAAAAGGAGTACCCCGCAGTAACGGTAAATAAAAAAAGGCCGGCAGGTGCTGCAACACCCCCGGCCCGGTATTTACCATCTGCAAATGATAAATAGATTTTGATAATCAAATCATGTAAAACTATGAAAAAAAACTTACGAAAAGGACGGGGGTTGCCCCTGTTCAGTAACAAATGGCTTAAAGTTATGAAACTGACCTTTTTCTTTATGTTTTTGGGGCTCATGCAGCTTTCGGCAGGTGTTTACAGCCAAAACACCAAAATTTCACTTGATTTGAGGAATGCAAGGGTCATTGATATTCTGGAAGAGATTGAAGAGCAGACCGAATTCAGGTTTGCCTACAGCTCGGAATACATAGACCTGAACCGCCGGGTATCGGTGATTGCCGACAAAAAGAGCATTCATGAGACACTGCATCAGATGTTTGATGAAGCGGGAGTGACCTTTACGGTAGCCGACAGGCAGATCCTGCTTTATCCGGGGAAGATGGTTTCTGAGACGGTATCGGGGCAGCAGCCTGTGGCGATTTCCGGAAAGGTCACCGACTCACGGGGAGGTGCGCTTCCCGGGGTAACCGTGGTGATCCGCGGTACGACGACCGGTACCATTACCGACTTCGACGGCAATTTCACCCTGGGGAATGTGCCCGATAACGGGATCCTGGTCTTCTCCTTCGTGGGGATGAAACCCCAGGAAATTCCCGTGGCCGGAACATCGGTATTCAACGTCACCCTCGAGGAGCTGATTTATGGAGTCGACGAGGTGGTGGTTACCGCCCTGGGCATCAAAAGGGAAGAGAAAGCCCTGGGATATGCCGTTCAGGCAGTATCGGGCGAAGGCCTTCAGACCGTCAAGGGGGTCGATATGGGGACTTCCCTGACCGGCAAGGTGGCTGGTCTGATGGTCAAGAACAGCACCGAATTCACCGCCGAACCCGATATTCAGATCCGCGGGGAGAACCCCCTTCTGGTCATCGACGGGGTGCCCTATGGCAATATGAAACTGAGGGATGTTCCCTCCGATGATATCGAAAGCATCAGTATCCTCAAGGGAGCCACGGCATCGGCACTTTATGGATACCGGGGGGCCAGCGGGGCCATCATGGTCACCACCAAAATGGGATCGGCGATCAAAGGTCTGTCGGTAACGCTGAACAGCGGAACCATGTTCGCCTCAGGCTACCTGGCCATTCCTGAAATGCAATCCTCTTTCGGCCGCGTGGTCAACACCGGGACCAACACCTATGCCCGTTCGGGCGACGGCTCCTGGGGCGTGCCCCTCGACGGCAGGGAGGTGATCCAGTGGGATCCCATCTCCAAAAGCCTCAAACCCATGCCTTATCTTCCCATCGGAAAGGATAACTTCGCCAACTTCCTGGAACCCGGCTATGTCCTGAACAACAACGTCAACATGGTCCAGCAGGGCGAATTCGGCAGCTTCAGGGCTTCGGCCACCTGGGTGAAAAATAAGGGACAGTATCCCAATTCTATGTTCGACAAGATCACCTATGCCATCGGCGGCGACATGAAAATCAACAAGTTCACCCTCTCCTCGAACATGTCGTTTAATAAACAGTTCTCTCCCAACAAGGGCTTTGGCGGCTATACCGGCTACGATCCCATGTACAACATGCTGGTGTGGGCAGCCCCTGATTACGACGTCCGCCAGTATAAGGACTACTGGCTGGTTCCCAACGAAGTGCAGAACAACAGTTATACCGCCACCAACAACAATCCCTATTTCGACCGTTACGAAAGGACACATGGCATTAACCGCGACGTGTTTGCCGGTAATGTCAGTATGAGCTACGACCTCACCTCCTGGCTGAAGGCCACCATCCGCACAGGTTTCGACACCTACAGCGACCGTCAGGAGATCACCATTTCCAAGGGATCCCTGCAGGGTGCCGGAAGTGCCCGGGTCATTCAGAATGGCTCCGAAGTATGGGGAGAATCGCAGAAGGGCTCCTACAACATGGGGCTGGGCCGCGGTTACAGTCTTAACAATGACCTGCTGATCTCCGGAAACAAAACCTTCGGGGAGTTTACGGTCGACGGTTTCGCCGGAGGGACCATCTATTTCCGCCAGGATGACGGCATGGAAGCCCGCACCCAGGGAGGTCTCTCCATTCCTGCCTTTTACTCGCTGAAAGCCTCCATCAATCCCGTGGCTGTCGCCTCCAGTCTCTACAGGCAGCAGGTCAACAGCTTATTTGGACGTCTCTCCCTCTCCTGGAATAACCTGATCTACGCCGAGGGAACCCTGCGTAACGACTGGAGTTCCACCCTCCCGGAATCAACACGCTCTTACCTCTATCCTTCCGTTTCGGGAAGTTTCATTGTTTCGGAACTCCTTCCAAAAATGGACTGGCTCTCGATATGGAAACTGCGCGGATCGTGGACCTCGTCCAAATCCCCGGCAGGCATTTATACCATCAATTCGGTATACTCGATCACCAACAACGCCTGGGGAACCCTGAGTGGGGCCACCTATCCCAGCACCATCCGCGGGGTCGATGTCAGGCCCGAATCTTCATCGACCTTCGAAGTGGGTTCCGCCCTCAACTTTTATAAGAACAGGGCATCGCTCGACATCTCCTATTACAGCAAGAAGATGTTTGACTTCCTGCGTTCCACGGGAATCACCCCCGCGTCGGGTTTTTCAGCCAACTATATCAACATCGACGAGGAGATCACCCGCAGGGGTCTGGAAATCACCCTCAACGGCACACCTGTTAAGAATAGGGACTGGCAGTGGGATATCTCCCTCAACTGGTCGAAATATGCCCGTTACTACACCAAACTCGACTCTCTCTTCTCGGCCGACAAACCCTGGGTAGCCGAAGGCAAAAGGGTCGACCACTACATCCTCCGCGATTACCAGAAAGATCCTGAGGGAAATACCATTCACAACAACGGTCTGCCACTCTATTCCGGGTATGACTCCATGTTCGGGTATTCCGATCCCGACTGGATCTGGGGTGCCAACACCTCGGTCAGGTATAAAAACCTCACCTTTGCCCTGGCGGTCGACGGCCGCGTGGGGGGAATCGCCCAAACGACCACCGAAATGTACATGTGGAGGGCAGGGTCCCACCCCGAATCGGTCGTGGAAGCCAGATACCTCGATGCCAATAATCCCGGCACTAAAAACTATATCGGCCAGGGCGTGAAAGTCGTCTCCGGAGCGGCCACCTACGATACCTACGGGAACATCACCAGCGATAACAGGGTGTATGCTCCCAACGACGTGGCAGCGACCTATAAAACCTATGTCGAAGCCCTCCATAAGGGAACCGCCTGGGGAGGAGCCCCCTCACCTGCCGATGCCTATAGCACGACCTTCTTCAAAATCAGGGAAATGTCCCTGACCTACGACCTTCCCTCGCAAATCGCCGGCCGGTTTGCCGCCAAGGGAGCCTCCATCTCCGCCATCGGCCAGAACGTATTCCTCTGGGCCAAACAATTCAAGTATTCCGACCCCGACGGAGGCAGTGAGAATTTCAGCGACCCGTCGATACGTTATCTCGGCTTTAACCTGAAAGTGACCTTCTGATGAACCACTTCCGTTTTTATCCCGGAAATATTTCCGGAATTAAAACAGATAAAGCCTTAATAATGAAATCGATTGTAGAAATTAAGATAAATAAAAATACATCAGGAATATGAAAAAATTAAGAATAGTACTCGGAATATCCCTCATCATCTCGCTTCTGTCAGGATGCGATAACTATGAGGATATCAACACCAACCCGGATACCACCACGCAGGTCAGCGCTTCCATGCTATGCACCAATGTTGTTTTGCAGGTTACCAGGTTCAGCGGCAGGGATGCCAAGGTCCTGGTCGCTGAAAATGCCCTCCCCAAATACGTGGGGTATGCCAACGAAGGACAAATGGGCGAACAATACAACAAAATCGGAGGCAGCAGCTTTGGGGGGATGACCATGCTTCCCAACCTCGACAAGATGCTGGAATATGCCCAGGGTAGCGTGATGGAAGACTCCTACAAGGGAATGGCCAGTTTTGCCAGGGCTTACCTGTTCTTCAGGCTCACCATGGAAATGGGGGACATCCCCTACAGCGAGACCAACCAGGGAGCCGAAGGCCTTTATCGTCCCCGGTATGACACCCAGGAGGAGGTCTTCAAAGGGGTCCTCGATGAGCTGAAAGAGGCCGACCAGTATTTCGCCGTTGGAAAGAGCTTTACCGGAGATCCCACCCCTTACAACGGAGATCCCGCCAAATGGAGAAGAGCCGTCAACGCTTTCTCGCTGAAGGTGCTGATGACGCTCAGCAAAAAAGAGAGCGTGGCTTCCCTCGACATCAAAAACCGGTTTGCCGCCATCGTGGCTTCCGGACAGCTTCTGGAGGCCAATACCGGATTCCTGGGGTTGAACTATTCCACACAAAACAAGCACCCGCTGTCGGGAACCAATGACCTCTTCACCAGCCGGACGGTCATCAGCTCTCTTTTGATCGATAACCTGAAAAACCTGAACGACCGCAGGATGTATTATTTCGCCGAGCCTGCAGGGGCGCAGATTGCCGCCGGCAAGACCGCCGACGACCCCGAAGCCTTTGTCGGACTCGATGTGTCGATCGATTACGCCACCATGAATGCCGGCCACAGCGCCAACCTCTATTCCCTTCTCAACAAGAGGTACCTCACCGAGGAAGCCACGGAACCACGCATGGTGATGACCTATGCCGAGCAACAGCTGATTCTGGCCGAAGCCCGGATCAAAGGATGGATTTCCACGGGAAATGCCAAGGATTATTATGAGTCGGGCGTGAAAGCGGCCCTGGCCGCCGTGGGAGCCACCAAGGCCTCCTATGCCCACGGCAAACCCATCGACCAGGCTTACATCAACGGCTACTTCACCGGAGAAGCCGCCTTTAAGGCCACCACGGAAGATCAGCTGAAGCAGATTTGGATGCAACGCTACCTCCTCCAGTTCATGCAGGATGCCCAATCGAGCTTCTTCGAATACCGGCGCCATGGTTTTCCCGTGTTCCCCATCAACCCGGCAACCAGCCTGAACGAAAACAACAAAAACGGGTTACCCATGCGGTGGCTCTATCCCTCCTCCGAAACCAACTATAACCGTGAAAACCTCGAAGAGGCCCTTCAACGGCAATACGACGGTTATGATGAGATCAACAAAATTATGTGGCTTTTGAAATAGTCCTAAGTCCCGTATATCTCAGGGGGTCCCGGAATAAACACCGGGGCCCCCTTTATTTTTTCTATTTTCGCAACTGAATAATCTCGAAAAAAATGAAGATGGGGACCGACAACCGATTGCACCTTCCTGTGGGAACGCCCGCGGGAAATCCGATTCCGGAAAGTACTTTCTTCGCGTCTTGTGCGCTAACCCCGCGGCAGAGCCGACGGGGCTTGCGCTCCCCGGAATTCAGGAGTGCTGTTTTTCTTATCACGACAGCCCTTCTGTTGCTGTCAACAGCAGAAAATCCGGTTTTTGGCTCCGGAAAGGGCGACGACAGGGGCTCTTCCCGCAGTGTGTCCCCCGGCGACAGGGCAGTAAAGGTGATCATTGCCGCCACTTCCGATGTCCACGGATCCCTGTTCCCTTATGATTATGAGGAGGACCGCCCCGGAGGAGGCTCCCTGGCAGGGGTGCATCATCTGGCCGATTCACTGCGCCATAGCGGCGCCGCACTGGTATTACTCGAAAACGGCGACTTGCTGCAGGGCACCCCGGTGGCCTACTTTGCCAATTTCGTACAGCAAAAAAGAAACAACCTCTTCCCGCGGGTGCTGAATACGATGAAATACGATGCCGCCAACGTGGGAAACCACGACATCGAAGCCGGTCCCGCGGTTTACACCCGCGTCGCAAAAGAGCTGCGGGCTCCCTACCTGGGGGCCAACATCCTCAGCGACACTACCGGAGAACCCCATTTCAGGCCTTATACAGTGATCAGAAGGCAAGGCATCACCATTGCCGTATTGGGAATGACCACCCCCTCGATTCCGGAATGGCTACCCCCGCAGATGTGGCAGGGGCTCACCTTTACCGACATGCTCCCCGAAGCCCGGAAATGGGTGGAGATCATCAAAAGAAACGAGAACCCCGACATTATTGTCGGATTATTCCATACGGGGTATGGCACCGGAGAACCCGAAATGGCCGGGAAGCCGCAGGAGAATGCCGGGCGCTCCATTATTGAAACGATTCCGGGATTTGATCTGGTGATCCTCGGCCATGACCACCGCAGGAGGAACGAATGGTTCACCCGCAGCGACAGCAGCAGGGTCCTGATCCTCAATCCCGGCAACGGGGCCACCCACCTGGCTGTGGCGCAATTTTCCCTGGTAATGGGCGACGGGGGAAAGCCCCGGGTTGTGGCGGCAGAAGGAGAGTTGCTGAAGGTTCCCGAAAACCCCGGTCCAAACAGGGTCACCCGGCGCTTCCGCAAAGACAGACAGGCTATCAGGGAATTCTCCAACCGCAGGGTGGGAACCCTGGGACACCCCCTGACAGGCGCCGAAGCCCTCTTCGGGAACTCCCCGTTCCTCGACCTGATCCACCGGATTCAACTCGAAGCCACAGGTGCCGACCTCTCCCTGGCGGCCCCCCTCTCCATCTCCGGAACCATTCCCGCCGGTGACCTCCACGTCAGGGACCTTTTCCGCATCTACCGCTTTGAAAACTTCCTCTATACCATGCAGCTGACAGGCCTGGAAATCAAAAACCACCTCGAATACTCCTACGGGTTGTGGCTCAATACCATGACTTCCCCCGGGGATAACCTGTTACTCTTCCGGGAGGATAGTGGCATTTCCTCCCGGCTGGCCCACCCCTATTACAATTTTGACTCGGCTGCCGGCATCCGCTATACCGTCGACATCAGCAAGCCCCCCGGGGAACGGATCACCATCCCCGGTTTTGAAAACGGGGCCCCTTTTGACCTGCGGCAGAACTACCGTGTGGCCGTCAACTCCTACAGGGGCAGCGGCGGCGGCGGGCACCTCACCATGGGCGCCGGCATCCCCCGCGATAAACTGGCAGGCAGAATCCTCTCCTCCACACCGCAGGAACTACGCTCCATCATGATCAGCCATTTCGAAAACCACGGCACCATCACCCCGGAAGCCGGAGACAACTGGCAGATCATCCCCGCCACATGGGCACAGGAAGCCATCACCAGGGAAAAACCCCTCTTTCACTGAAAAACGGAATGATCACCCCCGTCCCGAAAAACGGAAATTATGATATATTTGCTGCGCTAAGCCAGAACCATAGTGAACAATATGAAATTCCTTCCTGCGGCCCTGGTCTCTCTGCTATTTCTGGTTTCCGGAATAGTTTCCGGCCAGAAAAAAGAGAGGCCCCTTCCTGAATTGCACAATAAGGATTTTGTTTACCACGCCCGGAAGATGGACTCCGTGATCCGCATTGACGGGGTGACCGATGATCCTGACTGGCAGGTGGCCCAGAAAGCCACCGACTTTTACCTGGTCCTTCCCATCGATACCGGAAAGGCGGGACAGCCCTCGGAGGTGATGCTGACTTACGACGACAAGGCTTTTTACATGGCCATCATCTTTTACGACACCGTTCCCGGGAAGCGCATTTCGGAATCCTTCCGCAGGGATTTCAACTTCGGAACCAACGACAATTTTCTCTCCTTTTTCGATACCTTTCTGGACCAGACCAATGGTTTTTCCTTTGGGGTATCGGCCTCGGGGGCGGTGTGGGACGGGATGATGCACAGCGGGTCGACCATGAACCTCGACTGGGATACCAAATGGGAGTCCAAAACCAGGCACTATGCCGACCGGTGGGTCACCGAGATGAGGATTCCCTTCAAATCGGTGCGTTATCCCCGTGACAGCCGGCAGTGGCTGGTGAATTTCGGCCGTCTTGACCTGAAAACCAATGAAAAATCGTCGTGGGCTCCTGTTCCGCGGCAGTTCCCCACGGCTTCGCTGGCCTACACGGGAGTGCTCGACTTTGAGGAGACCCTGCCGCGCCCCCGTCCGGCCATCTCGGTCATCCCTTACCTCTTTGCGAATTTCCATGAAGACAGGGAGACAGGCACCCCCTCACAACTCAGGGGCGATGCAGGATTCGACGCCAAACTGGGCCTCTCCTCCTCCCTGAACCTCGACCTTACCTACAATCCCGATTTTGCCCAGGTCGAAGTGGACCGGCAACAGATGAATATCGACCGGTTCGAACTCTTCTTTCCTGAAAAGAGACAGTTCTTCCTGGAAAACAGCGATCTCTTTTCAGGATTCGGCTACAATACCGTCACCCCCTTCTTTTCACGGAGGATAGGCCTCGACGCCCCGGTGCTGGCAGGGGCCCGCCTGAGCGGGAAAATAGGCAACAACACCCGCATCGGCGTGATGAACATGACTACCGAAAAAACAGGTGAACACCTCGCCCGTAACTTTACCGTGGCTTCCCTCCAGAAAAAGGTCTTCGCCCGCTCCAACATCGGTTTTATCTTCATTAACAAGGAATACCTGCAGCAACCCGATACTGCGGAACGCTTCAACAGGGTGGCCGGTGCCGACTTCAACCTTGCGGGGCGCAGCAACTTCTGGACCGGCAAATTTTTCTACCACCGCTCCTTCCAGCCCGGGAACCCCGGAAAACAGCACTCGCAGGGCGCTACCCTGGCCTACAACAGCAAACATCTGAGCCTGCGCATGTCGCAAACCAGCGTGGGGGAGAATTTCCTGGCAGAAACAGGATATATCCGCCGGCGGGGATATAACTTCCTGGGACCCGACCTGGCGCTCATTTTCGTTCCCAACAAGAAAGTGGTGTCGCACGGTCCCTTCGCCAATATCGAGAACTACTACGATGCGGACTATTCCCTCCTCGACCACCTCTGGAAATTCGGATACAAGATGGAATTCAGCAACACCGTCACCCTGCAGGCCGGCATTTACGATAACTATATCCTTCTGGGCGAAGATTTTGACCCCACCCATGTGAGTACTTCGGTACTTCCCGCAGGCAGCGACTACCGCTTCCTTTATGCCTTTGCAGAAATGACCTCCGACAGCCGTAATCTCCTCAAGGGTAACCTGAAAGGTGGCGCCGGTGAGTTTTACAACGGCCACATGAACTATTTTGACGGAACCCTCAGCTACCGCTTTCCCCCCTTCGCCAGCATCGCCCTGAATATCGCCTGGAACGACCTCCGTCTGCCGGAACCCTTTCAAAGGGAACATTTCTGGCTTATCGCCCCGAAACTGGACCTTACCTTCACCGATAAACTCTTCCTCTCCACCTTCGTGCAATACAATGAACAGATCGATAACCTTAACCTGAACATGCGCTTCCAGTGGAGATACCAGCCGGTATCTGACCTTTTTATCGTATATACCGACAATTACTTCCCCGGCAGCTGGAACCAGCGCAACCGCGCCGTGGTCCTCAAACTCACCTATTGGCTTAACTAACAGATCTTCCCCCCCATGCCCGTCTCATTACTCACGGGATTCGCCTTTCTGTGAAGCCCCGGACCACCCTCCCGTTTTATTACGCAACAGAACGAGGACATTATTGGATAATAGCGCCGATTTTGATAGTTTTGCTGAATTCCCGCCTCCAAAGGCGATCACCACGAAAAGGCCATCATGCCCGACCGGGAGGACCAAAACTTACCCGGGAACAATGGGGTAACTTGTACTGGATCATCCATAAATTTGAAATACCGATATGAAACGTTTTTTTCTGATTCTTTTACTGGCGGCGTCTCCCCTGATGGCTCTCCATGCCCAGGAGACCGGTCGCCCCGGGGAGCAGCCGGCTCCCGAAACCGGAGAGAAATTCAGGCTGGGAATGGCAGGTTATACCTTCAGGCACTTCGACCTGGACAAGACCCTGGAAGTCATGCAGAAAGCCAACGTCAACCATCTCTGCATCAAGGATTTTCACCTTCCCCTGAACAGCACACCCGAGCAGATCGCCGCCTTCCACGCCAAACTCAGGGCCAAAGGGGTGACCGGCTATGCCGTGGGTCCCATTTATATGAAAACCAGAGAGGAGATCGACAACGCCTTCGAATATGCCCAAAGAGTGGGCGTAAAAATGATCGTGGGGGTCCCGAACTATGAACTGCTGCCCTACGTCGACCAGAAAGTGAAGGAATACGGCTTCCATTATGCCATCCACCTCCACGGCCCCGACATGCCGCTCTATCCCGATGCCGACGATGTCTGGAACAATGTGAAAGAGCTGGATCCCCGGATCGGCATGTGCCTCGACATCGGCCACGACACCCGCAACGGCAAGGATCCCGTGAAAGATCTCAAAAAATACCACTCCCGTGTTTTTGACATCCACATCAAGGATGTCACGGGAACGACAAAACAGGGCTACTCGGTGGAGATCGGCCGCGGGGTCATTGATATTCCGGCATTCGTCAAAATGCTCAGAAAAGTGGGCTATTCAGGAGTATGCAGCCTCGAGCACGAAAAGGAGATGCAGGACCCATTCATGGGCATCGCCGAATCGATCGGCTATTTCCGGGGGGTCATCGCCACCACGAAAAAGTAAAAGTCAGCTCACCACATTCGCTATGAAGACTTCTGTAAAACTGGCTCTCACCGGATTAGTGTTCCTGCTTGCCTTTCCATGCTGCCGGCTGGTTCCGGAGGAAACAACGACTCCCGGGGGCCGGGAGGTAACGCTTTTCAGGGCGGTCAAATTCCCCCTCACTGACGTCAGATTGCTCGATGGCCCCTTTCTGCAGGCCACCGGACTGAATGTGGTTTCGCTGCTCAACTACGAACCCGACAGGTTATTGGCAAAATTCAGGAGCGAAGCAGGCCTGAAACCCCGCGCTGACCATTACGGGGGATGGGAGGAAAATACCATTGCCGGCCACAGCCTGGGCCATTACCTGAGTGCCTGCGCCCTGATGTTCCAGACTACAGGAGACCAGGAATTCCTGAACAGGGTCAATTACATCGTCGAAGAACTGTCCCTGTGCCAGGAAGCCACCGGTAACGGATACCTCGGCGCCTTCCCCGACGGAAAGAGAATTCTGGAAGAGGAAGTGGCCAAAGGGAATATCCGCTCCCAGGGATTTGACCTGAACGGCATTTGGGTGCCCTTTTACACACAGCATAAGGTCCTCATGGGACTGCTCGACGCCTATTACCGCTGCGAAAATGAAAAATCACTCCAGATAGCCCTCCGTTTCGGGGAGTGGCTGGAAACGGTGGTCAGGGATCTCACCGATGACCAGATTCAGGAGATGCTCCGTTGTGAACACGGAGGGATCAACGAAGCCCTGGCGGAACTCTATGCCGCCAGCGGAGAGGAGAGATTCCTCCGCCTCTCGGAGGTCTTTCACCACCGGGCCATCCTCGACTCCCTGGCCAATGGCAAAGATATCCTCCCCGGCAAACATGCCAACACCCAAATTCCCAAACTGGTGGGACTGGCGCGTCGTTATGAGCTGACGGGAGATGAAACCGACCGTACGGCGGTGGAATTCTTCTGGGAGAGGGTGGTCCGTCACCACTCCTATGTGACGGGAGGCCATGGAGACCATGAATACTTCGGGGCTCCCGACACCCTGCGCGACCGTCTGAGCAATGAGACTACAGAAACCTGCAACGTCTACAACATGCTCAAACTGAGCAGCCATCTCTTCACCTGGGAAGCCTCCTCCGAAGTGGCCGACTTCTACGAAAAGGCCCTCTTCAACCATATCCTCGCCTCACAGCACCCCGGCGATGGCAGGGTCGTCTATAACCTCTCCCTCGAAATGGGGGGTTTCAAGGAGTTCCAGGATCCCCTATGGTTCACCTGCTGCATAGGAACAGGCATGGAAAACCATTCCAAATACGGGGAAAATATCTATTACCATAACGATGAGGAGCTCTTCGTCGCCCAATACATCGCCTCGGAACTGAACTGGAGGGAGAGGGAGCTGAAAATCGTCCAGCAAACCCGTTATCCTGAGGAACCCTCGACGTCGCTGCAGTTCGAATGTCCCCGCCCGGTACCCCTGACCATGATGATCCGTTTTCCGCGATGGGCAGAAAATGGGATGATGATCAGGGTCAACGGCATGGTTCACCACCACCGGGGAAAACCCGGCAGTTTCGTGCCAGTGATGAGAAACTGGAAAAACGGGGATGTGTTGACCGTGGAGTTTCCTTTTTCCCTGCGTCTGGAGAGCATGCCCGACGACACCAACCGGGTGGCCGTGATGTATGGCCCCCTGGTGCTTGCCGGGGAACTGGGAAACATCGACGACACGGCGGCGGTTCACCCCGGATATGTCCCCGTGCTGATGACCAGCGACCGTCATCCGGCCACCTGGACCGTCGCGGCTGAGGGGATGGCCAACAGTTTCCGGACCGTCAATACCGGAAGGCCCCGGGAACTCCTCCTCAAGCCCTTGTACAAAGTCAACGACCACCGCTATTCCGTCTATTTTGACCTTTTCACAGAAGAGCAGTGGGAGAAATACCAGTCCGACTACCAGACCCGGGAGGAAGAGAAAAAACGGCTCGAAAGCCGCACCCTCGACTTTTTCCAGCCCGGAGAGATGCAGCCCGAACGGGATCATCGCTTCGACAGCGATAAAAGCTGGGTGAATGAATTCCGGCGAAGAAAATTCAGGGAAGCCGACCGTGGAGGTTGGTTCTCCTTTACGATGGAGGCCCCCCGCCATCACCCCCTGGCCCTGGGCGTCGAATACTGGGGCGGATACCAGGGATCCCGCACCTTTGACATCATGGTGAATAACACCGTGATCGCCACTGAAAATATATCCAATATACGCCCCGGTGAGTTTTTCACCAGGGAATACGACCTTCCTGCCAACCTGCGCATCACGGGTAACACGGTGACGGTGAAGTTCGTCCCCAAAGAGGGACATCGGGCCGGACCGGTATTCGGAGTGAGGATGCTGAAGAAATGAAACCATCACGGCAATATGGACTGATTTTTCTCCTCATTCTCCTTTCCCGGAGCCTGCCAGCCCAGGATACCGGTTTTTCACAGTTTTATTCCAATCCGCTTTATCTGAATCCTGCCTTCGCGGGTTCCCTGGGAGTTCCCAGGATTAATATGCATTACCGTGACCAGTGGCATGGCCTCCCCGATGCTTATGTCACCCAGTCTGTTTCCTTCGATATGCCAGTAGAGAAACTCCATGGCGGAATCGGGATCAACCTGGTCAGGGATGCCCAGGCCGGCGGACTGCTTAACACCCTGCAGGCCGGCCTCATTTACACCTCGCTCATCCGCCTGTCTGAAAAACTGATGCTTTCAGGGGCCCTGGAAATGGGATATCACCGGAATTATATCGATTGGGGGGGATTGGTCTTTGCCGACAACGTGGATCCTTATAACGGGGAATACCGCCCCACGGCAGAGACTCCCCCAGGAGACCCCACCTTCCATTTCACCGATTTTTCCACCGGGGTCCTGCTCTTCGGAGAACGGATGTTTGCCGGCATGGCCATTCATCACCTCTCCCGGCCGGCACAGTCGTGGTACCGGAATCCGGAAATGGGGGAGCGGCTCAACCGCAGGTACTCCCTCCATTTTGGCACCCGCATACCGGTACATGGCCATGGCTACTACAGGAAGACCTTCGATCTCTCGCCCCAGGTGGTCCTCATGCAGCAGGGCCCTTACAGGCAGTTCAACTACGGCATGCTGGCCAATTACAGGGGATTTACCGGGGGCGCTTGGTTCCGCCAGGACCAGGCATTCCATTACGACGCCCTGATTTTCCTGGTCGGATTCATGAAAAAACGCTGGCACTTCACCTACAGCTATGACTTTACGGTATCGGGACTGGGAGCACGGTCAGGAGGCACCAGTGAAATCTCCCTGGCTTTCCTGCTCAAAGAGTTGTCACGGCACACGGCATTCCCCTTCTACCGCCCTTATCAGGATAACATTGGAGAGTAGCCCTCTTTTACTGAAGGCCTGATTATTCCGGAAGCAGATCCCCCACCCGGTATCCCGTTGGAGTGACCTTACGGCTTTTCTCATCTTGGGGAGGAGGCATCAGGCCTGAAGAATCCTACCTGACCAGGACCACCTGTCCCTTCCGGGAGTGAGAAAATCCCTGAACATCAACATAGTCCGCCTTCCAGATGTAATTGCCCATGGGGGCCTCCCGGCCGTTACGGGTTCTTCCGTCCCACGGATGATCAGCGGAGTGTGACTCGAAGATCATCTCTCCCCAACGGTTAAAGATTTGCATATGGAAGCGGGTGGGATCCACCCCCAGTGTAAAGGGAATGAAAGTCCGGTTCCCGGGAATGTCGCTGTGTGGCCGGAAAGCATTGGGAGCATGGACATTATAGGGTAAAACATCAACATACAGCGATGCTGTATCCCTGCACCCCATTCCGGAAACAGCTTCCAGAAAAACCTCGTATTGTCCGACTTTTTCATAGGTATGGTGAGGGTGCTCCACACTAGAAAAACCGCCATCCCCGAAATTCCAGTGGTACTTCTCTCCTGACTCGGTCAGGTTGGTGAATGAGAGGTCGGCCTGCTGCAGCAGAGCCACAGGATAATCGACGCTGAACCCGGCCAACGGGGTCCTGTAAATCTTAACCATCTCTTCCATGATGAACCCGGTTCGGCAACCAGTCACCGGATTGGTAATCAGCAGGCTGACATCATAAAACCCCGGTTGGTTATAGCTATGAACAGGAAATTGATCCTGGCTGGTGATGCCATCCCCGAAGTCCCATTCAAAAGTGAGGGCATCGTGGACATTCAGCTTCCCTGAAAACCGGATGATATCAGAGTCACAGGCCTGGCTGCGGTCGGTGGTCATGGTAAAATCAGGCGCGGCACCAAAGGGAAGAATGATAGAATCCCCGGTACAGCCATTCTCACTCACCTGAAGAGAAACATAGGGCTGGCCGGCACCAAAGGGGGCAAACGACACCCTGGCCCGGTTCCAGTCCGTCAGGTCAAAAGAACAATGGCCAAAATCCCATTCCAGAGTGGCTGCCGGAGATGCGTTTCCGGTGTATAAAACTTCCCGGCTGTACCCTTTACAGGGATCACCAGGATCATCGACAAAGCGGAATCCCGATGTCGGAATCTGAAAAAGAGCGCTCTTCAGGGTATCCATGACCACACAATTCTGTGCCGTGGTCAGCGCATACCCGAAAGTGTAGTGGCCCCACCCGGGAACGGTGAATTGTGCAGATCTCTCCTTTTTTTCCGTGAAGAGAGCCCCTGCCGGAGGTTGGCAACTCCATGAATAGGACTTGATGCTCCAGGCTCCTTCCTCTCCTGTTACCACGGCCTCCAAACTTCCTGATTTTTCTCCGCATATCAGACGCTCACCATCGATCATCACTTCAGGCACCGGAAAGAAGGAAAGCTGCAGGGAATCTTCTGCCCCGCAGCCAAAACGGTCAAAAGCGGTCACATGATAATTGCCCGGAGTGGACACGGTAATATCCCGGGAGGTCTCCCCGGTGCTCCACAGGTAGGAGGAGAAAAGGCCTTCCGGGGAGATTATTTTCTCATGTGGGCATCCCAGTGTATCATTTCCGATGGAGGTAACCGGATTGCTGACATCGACGAAGATGGAGTCCTTCTGCAGACAACCGTCAATGGTGGAGGCCACCACCCGGTACCACCCTTTCCTGTTGACCGTAATCTCCTGCAGGGTATCCTTACTCCCCGTACTCCACGCATAATCGTCGAAATAAGGACCGGCATCCAGGACCAGAGGAGACCCTTCACAGATAACGATGGAATCGCCGTTGAAACTCAGGTTGGGCTTGGTCTCCAGGCCATCGCTCAGGTCGAGGACGAGATTCAGGTTAAAACCCACACCATAGCCGTAAGCTTCATATCCCCCATACCCATAAACATAGGCAATAAACCCGCGGTCCGATCTGATATTCTGCAAACGGTGGTTTCCCGCAGTTATGGGAATGGCGGCACTGGCGTATTTACCATTGCTGTAGGACCGGAAATACCCGGCTGAAACCGGAGATCCGTCAAGATATATATTCCCGGCATCAGCGGCAGGGATTACGATGTTGACAAAATACTCCCTGACTTCTGTCGATTGATAGGCCACGAAGGTGACATCATTCCGTGCCTGACTCACGGGACTCAGGATCAACATGAAACCATCGGCATTACGCACATTGTCGTTGCTTTTGGACTGGCTGTACTGGGAAACCAGGATGGGTTTGTCAGAAGTGATCCGTGTCGGGGCATTCAACGTGAATTCATAGAATTCTCCCTTGTTCAAGGTGGACTGGCGAACATTTCCGAGGTAAAATGTGGTGTGGTCGCTGGCGGCCATCACCCTGAAGAAGTCTCTGCTTCTTCCGTATAAAGGAACGGTGTAGTATTCCCTGCCCCAGGTTTTTACTGGCGGCATCTGTTCATACATGTGGTCCCACCCCCCCGTGGCCGATAAAGGGATCGTGGTACTGAGAGACCCCGAATAAACGGCGATTGGTTTATCGGCAGAGATGTGACTTCCTGTAAGGTCTCCGGCCAGCGACTGCACCTGGTAGAGCTCCCCTTTGTTGAGAACTACCGTAAAAGGCTCCCCCATTCTGGCTGCTCCATCGGGTTCCGCCGTAGGCGTCACTTCCACCTTCGTGGAATCGGCAGAAGCCACTATAACAAATTCGCTGTTTCTTCCGTGATCAGGGTTTTGGTAATCAACGTGGGGCGTATAACACATGGCATAATGGTCAGTGCCCAATGATCCCAAGGGGTACATGACCGCCACGTCGGAGGAATTCCTGTCACGGTTCAGCAAATAGAGGTTTACGGGCTGGTCGGAAATCAGGTGCAATCCCAGGGGAAGGATCCTTTCCGATCCTGTGGGTTCCACTTCAGAAAAGGGAATTCTTAACTGCAGGGCACTGTTTGGCAAAACGCTGTAGGTCTGATTGTTATAGGGGAGAGGGGATTTCCCGATAAATAACTGAAAATTGGCTCCAACCCGCGAGGATACCGTCAGCTCCACATAGTGGTCAATCGTATTTCTTCCCTCCATGAAGCCAAACCAAAATTCAGTTCCTTCGGTAGAGCGGTGACAACGGGGATCTGTGCCACTCCCCCGTGAAACCACGGAGATCATCAGCAATCCTGCCCACAAGGCAAAAACCCCCCATACTTTACTCATACCCCTAATGAAACCCCTAAAATAGGGGCTTTTTTTCCAACATCAGGAGCATTCAGGGTAAAAACCTGAAAGTTAATGGCTATTTTTACGCTTCAGCAGAAAAAGGGGGTCCTTCATGATCACCAGGTAATAATGGGCAGAAATTGTGGCTGAACAGATTAAACCAGCAAACGAAAGAAATGTCAAAACAGGATAGACCAAACTAAATTGTAACCGAGGTATGAAAAAGAACATTTTTCCACTGATCATGATTTTTATTTTTACGGCTTTAACAACCATGGCCCAGCAGGCCTTATGGGGAGGACCGGAAATCGTCTCTCCCGAAATTCATAATGACAACAGCGTCACTTTCAGGCTGATGGCCCCCGATGCCCGGGAGGTGAAAATTTCAGGGGATTGGATGCCCTCTGAGGGATGGGTTCCCGGGTCGCAGCCCATGACGCGCGATGAAAAGGGAGTCTGGAGTTTCACCACACAGCCCCTGGGGTCTGACCTTTACAGCTACTGGTTCATTGTCGACGGACTCCGGAGTACCGATCCTGCCAATGTCTACATGATCCGCGATGTGGCCTCCGTTTTTAATGTTTTCATTACCGGGAACGGCAAGGGTGACCTCTATAAGGTGGGCGATGTGCCCCATGGGAGTGTGACCCGCCGCTGGTATAACTCCCCGGGAAACGGCATGATGCGCCGGATGACCATCTACACCCCTCCCGGTTATGAGTCGGGAAAACGGAAATATCCCGTTCTCTATCTCCTCCACGGCATGGGAGGCGACGAGGAGGCCTGGATCGCCCTGGGGCGTACCGCCCAGATCCTCGACAACCTGATTGCCCAAAAGAAAGCCACCCCCATGATCGTGGTAATGACCAACGGCAACGTCGCCCAGGAAGCCGCCCCCGGAGAATCGGCCCTGGGGTTCACCAAACCCACCATGCAACTCCCCCATACCATGGATGGCAAATTCGAGGAGACCTTCCCCGAGGTCATCGCCTTCATCGAAAGTAACTACCGGGTCATCAGAAAAAAAGAGTCACGCGCAATCGCCGGTCTCTCCATGGGCGGGTACCACTCCCTCCACATTTCACGTTACTACCCCGACACTTTCGGATATGTAGGCCTTTTCTCCGCCGCTATCCTTCCCAATGAGCAGGCCACCCCAAAAATTTACCAAAACCTTGATGAAACCCTGAAAACACAAATGGAAAAGGGGCTGAACCTTTACTGGATCGGCATCGGAAAAACCGACTTCCTCTACAAAAACAACGTGGAATTCCGCGAAAAACTCGATGGCATGGGTTTCAAATATGCCTATCTGGAAACCGAAGGGGGCCACACCTGGACCAACTGGAGGGTTTACCTCAGCGAGTTCTCCAAACTGATTTTTAAATAAGTCCGCCAGTATTGGGCAAATCAGCCCCAATTTTAATAACATGACGAACAAATTATATAAGAGAAAAAATATGCTCATTGAAAATCGGAACCCTAAGATGGTGGTCGCCATTATGGCCATCGTGATGGCCGGGTGTGCTGTTTCCCCGGTGCACAAGTCGGCCTTGCTTCAGTACGACAAAAAGATCGACGGGATCATAGCACAGATGACCCTGGAAGAAAAGGTGAATATGCTGCACGCCAAGCACATGTTTGTTTCAGCAGGGGTGGAACGCCTTGGCATTGCCGATATGATTTATGCCGACGGTCCCTTTGGCATCAGGGAGGAGATGCAACCCGACGGGTGGATGCCCCTGGGTTGGGAAACCGACAAAGCCACTTTTTTTCCCACCGGGTCGGCCCTGGCGGCCACCTGGAGTCCTGAGCTGGCCTATGCCTACGGAACCGGGATGGCCCGGGAAGCACGCCTGCGCGGTAAAGACATGATCCTCGGCCCGGCCATCAACATCCAGCGTATCCCCACAGGAGGAAGGACTTACGAATACCTCAGCGAGGACCCGTTTCTCAGTGCCCGTCTGGCCGTGGGATATACCAAAGGGGTTCAGGAGAACGGAGCCGCGGCATGCCTCAAGCACTACGCCCTCAACAACCAGGAAAATAACCGCGGAACCGTCAATGTGATCGTCGGGGAACGCGCCATGCATGAAATCTACCTCTCTCCCTTCCGGGCGGCGGTCGTGGAAGCCGATGCCTACGGGGTCATGGCCGCTTACAACAAGGTCAACGGATGGTGGTGCGCCGAAAATGACCTGCTGCTCAACAAGATCCTCCGCGACGACTGGGGATTTGCCGGTATGGTGATCTCCGACTGGAGCGGCACACACAGCACAGTGAACTCCATTAAGCACGGCCTCAACGTGGAAATGCCCACCAAACAATTTCTGGGCGACGCCCTGATCGATTCCGTAAGGGCGGGACTGGTCCCTGAAGAGGTGGTCAACCTGCGCGTCCGCGAGATCCTCCGCGTCAGAATGGCCATCGATCCCATTCCCCCGGAAATGGCCAACAAGGAAGTCACCTCACAACCGCCACAGCAGAGAATCGCCTACGATGTGGCCTCCAAATCGATCGTTCTGTTGAAGAACGAGGGAGTCCTCCCCCTGAATCTCTCTGCCACACCGGTCATCGCGGTCATCGGGGCCAACGCTGAACAGACCATGGGGCAGGGCGGACTGGGAGCCGGGGTGAAAACCCTGTATGAGGTGACGCCCCTCGAAGGCCTCCAAAATAAAATCGGGGACCAGGCAGAGATCATCTATGCCAAAGGGTATGAGCCGGTGACCTACAGTTTCGGCAATATGTTCAGAAGAAGAACAGCCGAAGAAAGAGAGAAAGAGGCCCGCGAAAAGGAGGAAAAAGCAAAAATACTGTTACAGGAAGCCGTTGAAGTGGCTTCAAAAGCCGACATGGTCCTTTTCATCGGAGGAAACAACCGGGCTGTCGAGACCGAGGGCAGCGACCGCAGGGATATCAAACTGCCATCGGGCCAGGATGAGCTGATGACCGCGATAGCCCGCGTCAACCCCAACATCGTCACCGTGCTGACCAGCGGCGCCCCGAATGACCTCACCGTGGTGCAACCCCTCTCCAAAGCCCTGCTGATTTCCTGGTTCAACGGCACCGAAGGCGGTAACGCCCTGGCCGACGTCCTGACCGGTAATATCTCGCCCAGTGGCCGCCTGCCTTTTACCCTCCCCGTAAAACTGGAAGACTCCCCCGCCTATGCCCTGGGAAACTACCCGCAGGGTGCTAAAGGAACCGACGTATTTGCCGGACTGGTGGCACAAACCGGAAAAACGGAAAAACCGGATGAAAAAACCACGGAAAAAGATCTGAAAAATGATCCCAACACCGCCCTCTATTCTGAAGAATCGCTCGTGGGCTACCGATGGTTTGACACCAAAAACCTGCCCGTCATGTATCCTTTTGGCTACGGCCTTACCTACACGGAATTCGGATATGAAAACCTTACCACTGACCGGGAAAAATACGGGAAAAACGATGTCATCAGACTCTCCCTGGAACTGAAAAACAGCGGTCGGGTTGCTGCCGACGAAGTGGTGCAGGTTTACGTGCACCGTATCAACCCTTCCGTGGAATGGCCCTACAAAGAGTTGAAAGCCTTCGCACGCGAAACCCTGGCCCCCGGTGAAAGTAGAATCGTAACCCTCGAAATCCCCGTCAGAAGCCTCCAATACTGGGATGAAAAGCTCCAGGCCTGGAACGATGACCTCTGCAACATCGAATTACAGGCGGGCGCCTCGGCCCAGGACATCAAACTCAAAAAACAAATCACCCTGAAGTAAAGGTGAACCGTTAATAATCCTTATTTTCAACTCAATTCAACTAACCATATGACGACCAACCGAAGATCATTTTTCAAAACCGCGGGAGCCGGGGCAGCAGGCCTGGGCCTGGCTCCGGTACTTACTCTCCACTCCTGTGCCGCCACCGGAGAGGCATCAGCCACCGGCAATGACGATCAGCAGCTCTTCATCGGTGATGATGTGGCCATTGCCGGCACCCGTTACGGCAAGGTGCAGGGTTTCCTGCTCCGGGGCATCTACAACTTCCGGGGAATCCCCTATGGTGCCGACACCGGGGGAAAGAACCGCTTCATGCCCCCGCAGCCCCCGGAACCCTGGGAAGGGATCCTTCCGGCGGTATGGTGGGGAAATTCAGCCCCCCAGAACATGGACAACCGCTATGGCAATGCCTGGGCTTCATTTGTAGACCACTGGAATTATGACGATGTCAGCGAAGACTGCCTGCGGCTGAACATCTGGACTCCCGCCCTCGATGACGGAGGCCTCAGGCCCGTGATGGTATGGCTCCATGGTGGCGGCTACACCAATGGCAACGGCATCGAGCAGGACGGTTACATGGGTGAAAACCTGAGCCGTCAGGGCAACATCGTTTTCGTCTCCATCAACCACCGCCTGGGACCCATCGGTTTCAGCGACCTCTCGGGAGTGGGAGGAGAGAAATATGCCTCCTCGGGAAACGCTGGTGCCCTCGATATGGTGGCTGCCCTGGAGTGGGTGCGCGACAACATCGCTGGCTTTGGCGGTGACCCGGGGAATGTGACCATCATGGGACAGTCGGGTGGCGGCGCCAAGGTATGCGTCCTGGCCGCCATGCCTGCAGCCCGTGGTCTCATCCACAAGGCGGTCCCCCTCAGTGGCAGCTCCACGGCAGCCCTCAACCCCGAATACTCACGGAAACTGGGCGAATATATCCTCAGCGAGGCAGGCCTTTCTTCTGCAGAGGTCGATAAACTTCAGGAGATCCCCTGGAAGGAGTATCTCGGTATTGCCCAGGCCGCCGCCCGCAAGATGGCGGAAGCACAGCCTTCTCCCGGCATGCGGGGCGGCTTTGCCCCCGTGGCCGACGGCATCGTCCTGCCACAAGGAAAATTCTACAGCGACCCTGCCGGACTCTCCTCGGAAGTGCCTATGCTGATCTGCACCACCTTCCATGAGTGGGGAATGGCACGTACCAACCCCGAAATCGAAGCCCTCACCGCCGAAAAAGCCATTGAGATGATGAAAGGAGGCAGCGGTTTCCGTGGTGGCTTCGGCGACAAGGCTGCGGAGGTCTATGAGGCCTACGCCCGCATCTTCCCGGAGGCCAAACCCGTGGAAGTCATGACCCTGGCCGCCAGCAACCGCAAAGGAGCCATAGAAACCGCCAATGCCAAAGCCGCACAGCCGGCACCCGTATACCTCGCCTGGTTCGGATGGGAACCACCCCTCTTCAGCAACCGCATGCGGGCTTTCCACTGCCTCGATATCTGCTTCTGGTACGCCAACACCGACCTGATGCTCACCCATACCGGCGGCGGTCAGCGCCCACGCGCCCTCTCCGAAAAAATGAGCGGCTCCCTCCTGCAATTCATGCGCAACGGAAATCCTAACGGGGCCGGACTTCCCGAATGGCCACGCTATACCCCTGAAAAGGGGGAAACCATGATCCTCAACGATACCTGCGAGGTGAAAAACGACCCCGACAGGGAGGCCCGTCAGTTATTGTAATACTAAGAAGACTGCACCTTAACAACCTAATGATCATCCATTATGAAAAAACGGACATTCTCAAGGGTGGCGATCCCACTGGGATTGCTATTCCTGGTTTTTTCTGCCATTTGGCAGTGTACCCAAAAATCGAATCATATGAGCGATGATGAAAAAATAGCCGCCATCCTCGATTCCCTCTCCCTGAAGGAAAAAGCGCGCTTGCTGGTAGGCACCGGAATGCACCTTGATCTTCCCGAAGGTTTTGAACAGATCATAGCCGCCGCTATGGGGCAAACCGGCGGTAAAAAAGAAGCAGAAACCGCCTCCGGACCAGGCGGTAGTGATGCCCAACCCACTCCCCCCGGCGGAGGCATGATGAACCCCTTTGCCGGTCCTCCCCAGGACTCCCTGTACACCGCCGTGGTGGATAAAATCAGAAAATACCTGCCCGGAGCGGCAGGATTCACCATGGAATACCCTGAAATGGGCGTGACTTGCCAGGTGCTGGCCGACGGGCCTGCCGGACTGAGGATCTCACCCCGCCGCAAAGGCAGCGACAGCACCTATTTCTGCACCGCCTTTCCCATTGCCACCCTGATGGCCTCCACATGGGATCCGCAACTGGTCGAAGAAGTGGGCAAAGCCATGGGCCGTGAAGTCCTCGATTACGGAGCCGACATTATCCTGGGCCCCGCCCTGAACATCCAGCGCGACCCCCTGTGCGGACGCAACTTCGAATATTACTCCGAAGATCCCCTGGTGACAGGAGCCATGGCCACAGCTATGGTCAGGGGTGTCCAGTCCAACGGCGTGGGCACCTCACCGAAACACTTCGCTGCCAACAATTCGGAAACCTACCGCATGTCGGTGAATACCATCGTCAGCGAAAGGGCCCTCCGTGAAATTTACCTCCGCGGGTTTGAGATGATGGTAAAAGATGCGCAACCCTGGACCATCATGTCGTCCTACAACAAGATCAATGGCGTGTATGCCCCCGAAAGCAATGATCTGCTGACCGCTGTCCTTCGCGGGGACTGGGGTTTTGAAGGTTATGTGATGACCGACTGGGGTGGCGGCAACGATGCCGTAGCCATGATGAAAGCCGGAAATGATGTGCTGATGCCTGGAACGCCCATGCAGGCCGACGCCATCGTGGCTGCCGTGGAAGCCGGAGAACTCGGGGAAGCCCTCCTCGACCGGAATATCGCCCGGGTCCTGAAGATCATGTTTAAAACCCCGCGCTATAACAACCATGCATACAGCAACAAACCCGACCTCCCGGCCCATGCCCTGGTCACCCGCCAGGCGGCCACCGACGGAATGGTCCTCCTGAAAAATGAAGGAAACGCCCTCCCCCTTGCGGCTGAGGTGAAAACAGTGGCTGCTTTCGGCAATACCTCCTACGACTTCATCTCAGGAGGGACCGGCAGCGGCGACGTGAACGAAGCTTACACCATCTCCCTCACCCAGGGGCTCCTCAATGGCGGGTATTCTCCCGATGAGGAACTCATGACCGTTTATACGGAATTCATGAATGCCGCCCGTGAAAAGAAAGGTCCTCCCAAAAACATACTGGCAGCCCTCATGGGGGGTAAGCAACCTCTCGAAGAGATGCCCCTCGATCCCGCCCTGGCCGCCAAAATGGCTGAAAAGGCCGACATCGCCCTGGTGACCATCGGCCGCAACGCCGGAGAAGGCCAGGACCGCACCGCCACCGAAGGAGATTTCCTGCTCACCCCCACCGAGAAAGCCCTCCTCAAAAATGTTTCAGAAGCCTTCCGCGCCAAGGGCAAGAAAACCGTGGTCATCCTCAACATTGCCGGGGTTATGGAAACCGCCTCCTGGCGTGACCTCCCCGATGCCATCCTCCTGGCCTGGCAACCCGGACAGGAAGGGGGAAACTCGGTGGTCGACCTCCTGTCAGGTAAGGTATCGCCTTCAGGGAAACTGGCGGCGACCTTCCCGCTGAATTACAGCGACTGTCCTTCGGCCATTAACTTCCCCGGAACGCCTCTCCCGGGAGCGCCAAAACCCGACCACTCCGCCGATCTCTCGGGATTTTCCATGATGAGCCGCACACCCTGGCAGATCGTATACGAGGAGGACATCTTCGTGGGATACCGCTATTTCAACACCTTCGGAATTCCCGTGGCTTACGAATTCGGATACGGACTGTCGTACACCACCTTTGAAATTTCCAACCTGAAACCCGACAGCCCCGAATTTGCAGGCAAACTGACCGTCACCGCCGACGTTAAGAACAACGGCAACAGAGCAGGCCGCGAAGTGGTGCAGCTATACCTGACAGCCCCCGCCGGAAATTTGGAAAAACCGGAATCGGTGCTGGTGGCCTTCGGAAAATCAAGACTACTGAAGCCCGGGGAAAGCGAAACCCTGAGCTTCACCATCGAAACCCGCGACTTCGCCTCCTTTGATGAAGTACGCCAGGGATGGATCGCAGAAGCCGGGGAGTATACCCTGAAGGCCGGGAACTCATCACGCAACCTGCCGCTGAGCGCCACCTTCACCATCGGTCAGGAACTCGACGGTGGAAAAGTCACCAAAGCCCTCACCCCGCAGGTTCCGATTAACCGCCTGTCACGCAGGTAAAAACTCTTTCGTACGATGGATTTTCAAGACACATACCTCACACCGCCCCGCAGAAGGGGAGGTTTTTTGCTGTTGCTGGCGGCAGCAGCCCTGGCAGTTCCCGCATGCGGGCCGTCGACCACACCCGTTGAAAAAGAGGGTTGGATCCTGGTGAGCCAGCCCAAAGGCCCTGACCTGGGGTATTCGCCCTCCTCGGGTGTGCCGCTGCTCACCGTGAACCGGCTGACCTTCAAGGACCTGAACCGCAACGGACAGCTCGATCCTTACGAGGATTGGCGGCTCACTGCCGATGAGCGTGCCGCGGATCTGGCGTCCAGGATGAGCGTGGAGCAGATCGCCGGGCTGATGCTCTACAGCGGGCACCAGTCGATTCCCATGGCTGCCGGTGGCCGTTATGGGGCCACCTACAACGGAAAACCATTTCCTGAAAGCGGCGCCGCCCCCTCCGACCTTAGTGATCCCCAGAAAAAATTCCTCACCGGAGACCACCTGCGTCATGTGCTGATCACCTCGGTCGAGACTCCGGAAATTGCCGCCCGATGGAACAACAACGCCCAGGCGCTGGTCGAGGGAATCGGGTTGGGCATCCCCGCCAACAACAGTTCCGACCCGCGCCACGGCAGCGACGCTTATGCCGAATTTAATGCCGGAGCCGGGGGAAAGATCTCCATGTGGCCGGGCACCCTGGGCATCGCCGCCTCCTTTGACCCCACGCTGATGCGGCAGTTCGGCGATATCGCCTCCCGGGAATACCGGGCCCTGGGAATCACCACGGCCTTGTCGCCCCAAATCGACCTGGCCACGGAACCCCGCTGGAGCCGCTTTGACGGCACCATGGGAGAAGACCCCCAACTGGCAGCCGATATGGCCCGGGCTTACACCGACGGTTTCCAGACTTCCACACACGAAGATGAAATCGAAGGCGGCTGGGGATATGCCAGTGTCAACGCTATGGTCAAACACTGGCCCGGCGGGGGCCCCGAAGAGGGAGGCCGCGACGGCCACTTCGGCTACGGCGCCTTTGCCGTATACCCCGGAAATAACCTGAAAGACCACCTGCTCCCCTTCACCGAAGGAGCCTTTAAACTGGAAGGAGCCACCGGAATGGCTTCGGCGGTCATGCCCTATTATACCATCTCCTGGAACCAGGACACCATCAACGGAGAAAACGTCGGCAATGCCTACAATAAAACCCTGATCAGCGATCTGCTCCGCGGAAAATATGGCTACGACGGCGTGGTATGCACCGACTGGATGGTTACCGCCGATGTCCGTAACGTTTACGAATTTGCCGGCAAATCATGGGGCGTGGAACGGCTGTCGGTGGCGGAACGCCATTACAAAGCCATCATGGCTGGGGTCGACCAGTTCGGCGGTAACAACGAAATGGGCCCCGTCATGGAAGCCTGGCAAATGGGAGTGGCGGAACACGGTGAAGAATTCATGCGCCAACGCTTCGAAAAGTCAGCCATCAGGCTCTTGCGCAACATCTTCCGTACCGGTCTTTTTGAGAATCCGTACCTCGACCCCGCAGAAACCGCCCAAACCGTCGGCAATCCCGGATTCATGAAGGCTGGTTACGACGCCCAGCTCCGGTCAGTGGTCCTGCTGAAAAACAAAGACAAGGTGCTTCCCCTGGAAAAGGGATTGAAGGTGTACCTCCCCAAAAAATATATTCCCGGAGGGAAGAACTGGTTTGGCATGGAAAGCCCCGAAAAGTGGGTCGACGCGCTGAACCCCGCCGTTGCCGGGCGATACTTCACGCTGACCGAAAACCCGGAAGAGGCCGACCTGGCCCTGGTTTGCATCGACAGTCCCAAGGGGGGGTCGGGTTATTCCCCGGAAGATGCGGCCACCGGGGGAACCGGGTATGTTCCCATTTCGCTCCGGTACGCTCCTTACACCGCCACGGAAGCACGCGATCCCTCCCTGGCCGGGGGAAGCCCGTTTGAAGATTTCACCAACCGGTCAACCAGGGGGAAAAGCATACAAACGGCCAATGCCACCGACATGAAAACGGTGAACGATACCAAATTGCTGATGAAGGACAAGCCTGTCATTGTGGTGGTAAAAGTCGCCAATCCCATGGTCTTCGCCGAAGTGGAACCCGC
Source organism: uncultured Prolixibacteraceae bacterium (assembly GCA_964461455.1). GTDB lineage: Bacteria > Bacteroidota > Bacteroidia > Bacteroidales > Prolixibacteraceae > UBA1413. The sequence goes on from CAYWUJ010000005.1 coordinate 67,160, forward strand.
CGCATCAGCGATCCTGATCCACATGGGCGTCCAGGACCAGGCCCTGCTTGACCTTCTCACCGGTGAGGCGGAACCCTCGGCGCTCCTCCCCTTCCAGATGCCAGCCGACATGAAAACCGTGGAAGAACAATTTGAAGACGTTCCCCGCGACATGCAGCCGTATACCGATTCTGAAGGGAACAGCTATGACTTCGCCTTTGGAATGAACTGGAACGGGATCATCAACGACGAAAGGGTGACCCGCTACAAATAGGCCAAACCCACTCTCCCGATGGCAGAAGCCTGACCATGCCCCCTTTTCACCCCCCTTCAGCCACCAGAGTCAGAACCCGGAGGTGCCTGTTCTGATGATGACTTGCTGAGCCCCTGTAAAATAGGCTCATTAACATCCTGTTATGAAAAAAAAAGGGTTATTCGTTTTACTTTTGCACTTCATAGCAGTCAAACAGGATTGACTGAACTTTTTCATAGCCGAAGGGTTATTAACAGAAATTTTTCAATGGCACTGACGAACAAACAAATTACGAGGTGGGTCACCCTGGTACTGACCATTATGGTGATCGCAGGGATTATTTTTTACCCGAAAATCAAACCTCTTTTCACGAAGGAAAAAGGCGGACCTGTCATGGGACAAGGGGGCCCGGGGGGAGGCCCCGGCATGCGGGGACAAGGGGCCCAGAAAACCCTGGCCAGCGGTTATGTGCTGGTGCCGACCAGAATGTTTGAACTGATTACCAGTACAGGATCCCTGCTCCCCGACGAGGAGGTGGAACTCTCCTTTGAAACTTCCGGGAAAATCGTGGCCATTCATTTTTCTGAGGGCAAACGTGTGAGCAAGGGACAACTGCTGGCCAAGATCAACGACCGGCCGCTGCAGGCGCAGTTGCTTAAATTGCAGGCCCAGAAAAAGCTGACGCAAGAAAAGGAGTTCCGCCAGCGGCAACTGCTCGACCGCGATGCCATCAGCCGGGAAAGCTATGACCAGGTGGCCACGGAACTTCAGGCCATCGAAGCCGATATATTGCTGATTGAAGCCCGGATTGCCGAAACCGAACTGCGCGCTCCTTTCAACGGCGTGGTGGGGTTGCGAAAGGTCAGCGAAGGGGCCTACGCCACCCCACAAACCAAAATCGTACAGCTGGTGAAAATCAGCCCGCTGAAAATCGAATTTTCCGTTTCTGAAAAATACGCCGGACAGATCACGGTGGGATATCCTATCAGCTTCACGGTCGACGGCATTTCACAAACATTCTCAGCCAGCGTGTATGCCATTGAGCCCAAGGTGAATGTCGATACCCGTATGATCGCCGTCAGAGCCATGTATCCCAACCGTAATGAAGAACTCAAACCCGGCCGTTTTGTGAGCATCATCGCACAACTCTCCGAGATCCCCGAAGCCATTTCCATTCCTACGGAAGCGGTGATTCCTGAAATGGACGGAGAAAGGGTATTTGTCTACAAAAATGGTAAAGCGGAACAACGGAGGATCTCCCTGGGCCTGCGCACTGAATCGCATGTTCAGGTGCGGGAGGGATTGCAATTCGGGGATACCCTGCTGACTTCGGCCATTCTGCAGCTGAGGGAGGGGTTGCCGGTTCAGCTCGACACCCTGGTCACCAACAAAAATCCTGAAATCCCCGCCTTATGAGCATTGCCTCTACCAGTATAAAGAGACCTGTACTGGCGACGGTTTTCTCGCTGGTCATTCTGCTTTTCGGGCTCATCGGAATCACCTACCTGGGGGTCAGGGAGTTCCCCAGTGTCGACCCGCCCATTATTTCGGTGAGCACCTCCTATCCGGGAGCCAATTCCGACGTGATAGAAACCCAGATCACCGAACCCCTGGAACAATCCATTAACGGGATCCCGGGGATCCGTACGCTCACCAGCCGCAGCAGCCAGGGAAACAGCAATATTTCGGTAGAATTCGAACTTTCTGTCGATTTGGAAACCGCCGCCAACGATGTGCGCGACAAGGTTTCCCAGGCACAACGGTTCCTTCCCCGCGACTGTGATCCGCCGACCGTTTCCAAGGCCGATGCCGATGCCAGCCCCATCATGATGATCGCCGTGAAAAGCCCCAAACGGTCGTTGCTCGAACTTTCCGAAATTGCTGAACTTACGTTTAAAGAGCAGTTGCAGACCATTTCCGGGGTCAGTGCCGTGATGATCTGGGGTGAAAAACGCTATGCCATGCGGTTGTGGCTCGACCCTGCCAAACTCGCCGGATACCAGATGACCCCCCTGGATGTCAGAAATGCCATCCAAAGAGAAAACGTGGAACTCCCCGCCGGCAGCGTCGAAGGGAATACCACCCAGCTGACCATCCGTACCCTGGGACTCATGACCACCCCGGCCGAATTCAACAACCTGATCATCCGCCAGTCAGGCGATCAGCTGATCAGGGTGAAAGATATCGGCCGCGCCGAACTGGGACCTGAGGACCTCCGCGGCATCATGAAGATGAACGGCATCCCCATGGTCGCCACCGTAATCGTTCCCCAACCGGGAGCCAACCATATCGATATTGTCGACGACGTATACGAACGCCTGGAATTCATCAAAAAAGACCTCCCCGACGATGTGGTCATCGAGGTCGGCTTCGACAATACCAAGTACATCCGCTCCTCCATCAAGGAAGTCATGACCACCATTTACCTGGCCTTCGTGCTGGTGGTGATCATCATTTTCATTTTCCTGCGCGACTGGCGCACCACCCTGATCCCGATCCTGGTGATCCCCGTATCGCTGGTGGGTGCCTTCTTCGTCATGTACCTGGCCGATTTCACCATCAATGTGCTCACCCTGCTGGCCATCGTGCTTTCGATCGGACTGGTGGTCGATGACGCCATCGTGATGATGGAGAATATTTATGTGAAAATAGAAAGGGGAATGACTCCCCTGGAGGCGGGATTGAAAGGCGCCAATGAGATTTTCTTCGCCATTATCGCCACCACCATCACCCTGGTGGCCGTCTTTATTCCCATCGTTTTCCTCGAGGGAATGACCGGCCGTCTGTTCAGGGAATTCAGCATCGTGATCGCAGGAGCCGTGGCCATCTCCTCGTTCGTGGCCCTGACACTTACCCCGATGCTCTCAACCAAACTGCTTAAAACCAGGCATAAAAGAAGTAAAGCTTTCAACTGGTCAGAGAAGTATTTTGTTAAACTTAACAATGCCTACCAGAATTCCCTCGACGCTTTTCTCCGAAATAAAATCTGGGCAGTGGTCATCCTGCTGATTTCCGGAGGTTTGATTTTTTTCCTGTGGACCACCATACCCGCTGAAATGGCCCCTCTGGAAGACCGGTCACAAATGAATATCAACATCACGTCGCAGGAAGGTTCGACCTATGAATTCAACCTGGCCTATGTGGAAGACCTGGGCAACCTGGTGGAGCAGGCCATTCCGGAAAGGGACATGGTCACCACCATGATCCGCGGCGGTGGCGGATTTGTGAGGGTCGTACTCAAGGATCCGTCAGAGCGGGAACGTTCCCAGCAGGAGATTGCCAACCAGCTTACTGCCGAATTGCGTAAGAAGACCAAAGCCCGTGCCAACGTGATGCAGCAATCCACCTTTGGAGGCCGGCGGGCCGGACTACCCATTCAGTATGTGCTTCAGGCCACCAGCATTGAAAAACTCCGCGAGATCCTTCCCGCCTTCATGACTGCAGTGAACGAAAATCCCACCTTTGTGATGGCCGACGTCAACCTGAAGTTCACCAAACCCGAACTCCAGATCGTGATCAACCGCGATAAGGCCAACCTGCTGGGCGTTTCCACCCAGAATATCGGACAAACCCTACAGCTGGCCCTCAGCGGACAGCGGTTCGGCTACTTCATCATGAACGGGAAACAGTACCAGATTTTCGGGGAACTTCACCGGCAGGACCGCAACAAACCCCTCGACCTGAAATCTCTCTACGTCAGGAGTAACAACGGTGCCATGATCCAGCTCGACAATTTCGTCACCCTGATAGAGACCACGGCACCTCCCCAGCTATACCGGTACAACCGGTTCGTGGCCGCCACCATATCGGCAGGCCTTGCCGAGGGAAAGACCATCAGCCAGGGACTCGAAGAAATGGACAAAATTGCCGCCACCGTGCTTGACGATACCTTCCGCACTGCCCTGGCGGGTGACTCCAAGGATTTCATGGAAAGTTCCAGCAGCCTCATGTTTGCCTTCATGCTGGCCATCCTGCTTATTTTCCTGGTCCTTAGCGCCCAGTTTGAGAGTTTCAAGGATCCCATCATCGTGATGATGACGGTGCCCCTGGCCCTCACCGGAGCGTTGATTTTCATGTGGACCTTCGGGGTGACCATGAACATCTTCAGCCAGATCGGCATCATCATGCTCGTCGGCCTGGTTTCCAAAAACGGGATCCTCATCGTGGAATTCGCCAACCAGCGCAAGGAAGCCGGCTTTAACAAGGCCAACGCCATCCGTTATTCCGCAGCGGCACGCTTCCGGCCTATCCTGATGACCAGCCTCTCCACCATTCTGGGAATTCTCCCCCTGGCCCTGGGCTGGGGCGAAGGCGCCCAAAGCCGCGTGGCCATGGGTATCGCCGTCGTCGGCGGAATGACCCTCTCCATGGTGCTCACCCTCTATGTCGTTCCGGCCATTTATTTGTACATCTCCAGTGAATCCAAAAATATCAGCAATGAACCACTTCCTGCCGAAATTGAAAACAGCTAGCAGATGTGCCCTGCTCCTGATGAGCCTGGCCCTGTTGCCGCCAACCCTCAGGGCACAGCAACAGGAGATTGTCGACATGGCTTCCTGCATCGTCACGGGACTGGAGAACAACTTCGACGTGCTGATCGCGCGCAATAACCAGACCATTGCCGAAAATAACCTCACCCGCGGAAATGCCGGATTTCTTCCGGAAGTCACCCTCACCAACCGTTTCGGAGGAACCCTGAACACCACCAGCCAGTCACTGCGTGAAGGGGGGAAAAATACCACCGAAGGCATTCATAATACGACGGGATCAGCCGCACTAAACCTGGGAATTAACCTTTTCCGCGGTTTCCAGGTACAAACCACTTACCAGAAACTGCAGGAGCTGAATAACATCGGCGCTTTGAATACCCAGATGTCCATGGAAAACCTGGTGGCCCGCATTGCCTCGGAATATTACTTCTACGTGGAGCAGGTCAGCCTTTATAACAATCTGGCCTACGCGGTGACCCTCTCCCGTGAAAGAGTCCGCATCGACGAACAAAGGTACCTCCTGGGAGCCTCTTCCAAACTTGACCTGTTGCAGTCGATCGTCTATTTCAATGCCGACAGCAGCCGCCTCGACAAACAAACCGAAGTTCTGCGGTCCTCCCAGGTAAGACTCAATGAACTCATGGCCACCGGAGACCCCGGGAGACACATCCTCCCCCGTGATACCATCATCTCCATCAATGAAAACCTCAACTATCAGGAGCTACTGGATGCCACGCTCAGGCTGAATACCAGCCTGCTGATCGCCGCCAAAAACCAGGTGGTTTCAGGACTCGACTATAAGATCATCCAGTCGCAAAGCTATCCCTACCTGACGGCTTCCTCCGGATATGCCTATAACTACAACGGCTATGAAGCCTCTACCCTCAGAAACCAACAGGTAAGGGGCATGAATTACGGCGTTACCCTGGGCTTTGACGTTTTTGACGGCTACAATAAAAAGCGGCAACAGGCCAATGCCCGCATCGAAATGGAAAACCGGGAATACCAGTACCGTGAAATCGAACAGGCCGTGAAAGCCGACCTGATCACCATTTTCTATGGGTACGAAAACAACATCCGTTTATTGCGCCTCGAAGAACAAAACCTGGCCGTAGCCCGTGAGAACCTGGAAATCGCCATGGAACGCTATAAACTGGGAAGCCTGGCAGGTATCGAACTCCGCGAAGTCCAGAAGAGCCTCCTCGACGCCGAAGAACGCCTCATCTCGGTGAAATACCTGACCAAGATTGCTGAAATTTCCCTCCTTCAAATCTCGGGAAACATCATGGATCTGGTGCCCGGAACCTGACTTACTCGATTTTTCACTACCTTGCACTCTGAATTGAATTAATTCCATAGTGCCATGAGAAAATTCCTCTTCCCCTTGCTGGCTGCAGTTTTGCTGGGTTGGGCCTTTACACAGTGCGACACTCCTGTGTCGCCGGCATCAAAACCCGGGTTCATCACCATCAACGGTCCTGACCTCTACACCCCCGACGGCGAAAAATTCTTCATCAGGGGTACCAACCTGGGCAACTGGCTAAATCCCGAAGGGTATATGTTCCGCTTCAGCCGCACCAGCAGCGCCCGCCTGATCGACCAGGCATTCCGCGAAATGGTGGGACCCGATTTTACCGATGAATTCTGGAAACTCTTCAAGGACAACTATATCACCCGCGAGGATATCCGGTACATAAAAAGCACCGGCATGAACTCCATCAGGGTGCCCTTCCATTACAAACTCTTCACCGACGAGGACTATATGGGCCTTCATGCTCAGCAGGATGGCTTCCAGCGACTCGACAGCGTAGTGGAATGGTGCCGCGAATCAGGGCTGTATATCATCCTCGACATGCATGATGCCCCCGGCGGACAAACCGGCGACAACATCGACGACAGCTATGGCTACCCCTGGCTGATGGTCAGCGAACCGAGCCAGCAGCGCTTTGTGGAAATATGGAAGAAAATCGCGGAACATTATGCCCATGAACCGGTGATCCTGGGTTACGACCTTCTCAACGAACCCATCGCCACTTACTTCGCCAAGGAATATGACCTTCTTAACCCGAAGCTGGAACCCCTTTATAAAAGGGCGGTGGCAGCCATCCGCGAAGTGGACAAAAACCATATCGTCCTGTTGGGAGGCGCCCAATGGAACGGGAATTTCAGGGTCTTCACCGATTCGAAATTCGACGACAAGATCATGTACACCTGCCACCGTTACTGGAGCGACACCCTGCAGGCCAACATCCAGGATTTCGTCGATTTCCGCGACAGCGTTAACCTGCCCATGTACATGGGAGAAACCGGCGAAAACAGCGACCAGTGGATCGCCGCCTGGACCCGCCTGATGGAGAAAAACAACATCGGCTATCATTACTGGCCCTATAAACGGATGGGAAATCCCAGTTCCGTGCTGAACATCGCCACCCCCGAAAACTGGGACTCCATTGTGGCCTTTACCCAGCATCAACGCCTCCACTTCGGGGAAATCCGCAACGTCAGACCCGACCAGGAAAGGGTACGCAAAGCCCTTCTCGACCTCATTGAGAACTGCAAATTCGAGAACTGCACCAAAAACGAAGGCTATATCCGCGCCATGGGCATGACACCGTAAACCGGTACGGAAGTCCAGAACCCATTATTTATCCCACATCTATGAGATTCCTGAGATCACTGAGCCTCCTGAAACTACCAGGATTCCTGAAATCAATGAACCTTCAGAGATCACTGATCCTCCTATTTCCGGTTCTGTTTTTCTGGAGCTGCCAGGACAACAGGGAGCCGGAAGCCGCGAAACTCCGCCTCTGGTTCCGGGAGCCGGCAACGATCTGGGAATCCACCCTGCCCCTGGGTAACGGACATATCGGGATGATGCCCGATGGGGGTATTCACCGTGAAAAAATCGTACTGAATGACATCACCCTTTGGTCAGGAGGAGAACAGGATGCCGATAATTACGAAGCGGCCCGACACCTTCCTGAGATCCGGAGGCTTCTCTTCGAAGGGAAAAATGACCGGGCCCAGGAGCTGGTCTACCAAACCTTCGGCTGCAAGGGAGCAGGTTCGGGCTTCGGTAACGGTACCAAGGTCCCCTACGGGAGCTTTGAAACATTGGGGAACCTTTATTTCGAATTCAAAACCGATTCTCAGGCCATCCCTGACCATTACAGCCGGTGGCTCACCCTTGACGATGCCACAGCCCGTACCACTTTTACCCTCGGCGGAGTGAAGCACCTGCGTGAGTATTTCACCAGTTTCGCCAATGATGTGGGGGTCATCAGGCTCTCGGCCAGCAAAAAGGGACAGGTCAGCTTCAAAATCAGGCTTGACCGTCCCGAGAAATTTGAGACGGTTGCTGAAGGGAAGCTGCTGAAAATGGAGGGGCAATTGAACAACGGCACCGATGGCGGGGGAATGCAATATCAGGTGTTGGTAACTGTAAAACACAAAGGGGGCAGGCTGCGGACCGAAAACAACAGCCTGGTTGTTGAGGGTGCCCATGAAGCTGAGGTCTACCTCTCGGCGGGTACCAACTTTAAAAACCCGGAATTTAAAACCGCAGTCCGGGAAAAACTGGACCGTACAACAGCCGCCAAATACAGCAGGAATATAAAGGCACACCAGCTTGCCTATCAGGAATTCTTTGACCGGGTTAAGCTGGACCTTCCGGTAAATCCTGAGCGGGAACTTCTCACCACCCCTGACCGGTTGATGGCTTTCGCCGAAAATCCCGATGATAATGGCCTGGTGAACCTCTATTTCCAGTATGGGCGCTACCTGCTGATCAGCAGCACCCACGCCGGGGTGCTGCCCCCCAACCTGCAGGGGCTTTGGGCCAATACCATCAACACCCCCTGGAACGGGGATTATCATCTCAACATCAACGTTCAGATGAATCACTGGCCGGCGGAGATTACCAACCTCGCGGAGCTGCACCGGCCACTGATCAGACTCACCAAAACGTTGGTGAAACCGGGCAGTAAAACAGCAAGGGTCTTTTACAACGCCGATGGTTGGGTCGCCCATATGATGACCAATGTATGGGGATTCACGGCGCCCGGGGAACATCCTTCCTGGGGCGCCACCAATACCGGGGGGGCGTGGCTCTGCGCACACCTGTGGGAACATTACAACTACAACCGGGATACCGCTTACCTTCGTGAGATTTATCCGGTTTTAAGAGGAGCATCGCAGTTTTTCCTCGACATGCTGGTGGAGGAACCGCACCATGGGTGGCTGGTGACTGCCCCTACCACATCCCCCGAAAATGCCTTTCTGATGCCGGGAAGCCGGAAACCTGTCAACATATGCATGGGATCCACCATGGACAACCAGCTCATCAGGGAGCTGTTCGGGAATACCATGGCCTCTGCAAAAATCCTGGCCATGGATGATTCCCTGGCACAACGCCTGTCAGAAGCCTCTGCCAAGCTGCCGCCCAACCGCATCGGCAGTGACGGCCGCCTGATGGAGTGGCTCGAGGAATACGAAGAGGAAGACCCGCACCATCGCCACTCTTCCCATTTGTACGGACTCCATCCGGGGAACCAGATCACTCCGGACCAGACCCCTGACCTGGCCGCGGCAGCACGCAAATCCCTGGTACGTCGCGGTGACGGCGGCACAGGATGGTCACGCGCCTGGAAAGTCAACTTCTGGGCACGCCTCCACGACGGAAACCACGCCTTCACCCTCCTGAAAAACCTCCTGGAACCCGCTTTTGACACGGAACTTCATTACACCAGTAACGGGGGGACCTATCCCAACCTCTTCTGTGCCCATCCTCCCTTCCAGATGGACGGAAACTGGGGCGGCTGCGCGGGCATTGCCGAAATGTTCCTGCAGAGCCACGCCGGCTTTATCCACCTGATCCCGGCCTTACCCGACCAGTTCAGTGAAGGATCCTTCAGGGGACTTCGCGCCCGCGGAGGCTTCACCGTTACCGCTGACTGGAAGGCAAAGAAATTGCAAAAGGCCCTTCTTGAAGCTTCCTGTGACTCGGAAGCACGCATCAGATGCGCCGGGGAAACCCTGCCCACCGCCACCATCAACGGAAAAATCACCAGGGTCACCACCGACGGGAAATTCATGACATTCCCCCTCAGAAAAGGTGACCTGCTCTCCCTGGTGTACAGCCAGAATTTATCGCCCGGCATCCCGGAGGAATAAGACGGTGCTGATGCACCGGCAATAAACCCTGTAAATTCCTCCCGGAATTGCCTTTCTGCCCTGTTTGTTGTAAATTGTATTTTTAAAACAGAAGGCTTATGAAGAGAAAATATTTTATTCCCGCGACACTCATGGCATTCATTCTTTTTGGCCTTTCATCTCCCGCACAGAACCGCCATTGCCTGGTGATTCACGGGGGCGCGGGGGTGATGGACAGGGAAATGATGTCACCGGAACGACAGAAACAATACCTTTTTCATCTTGACCGGGCTTTGCACACCGGGGATTCTGTGTTACGCACCGGGGGAACGTCGGTGGATGCCGTGGTGGCCACCATAATGGTCCTCGAGGAGTGTCCCCTTTTCAATGCCGGAAAAGGAGCTGTTTTCTCCTGGGAAGGAAAAAATGAACTCGATGCATCCATCATGGACGGGGCTACCCTGAAGGCGGGAGCAGTAGCCGGAGTGACCACCATCCGGAATCCCATCAGGGCGGCACAGGCGGTCATGAAAAATTCACCCCATGTTCTGCTCAGTGGTAAAGGAGCCGCTGAATTTGCCCGGGAACAGGGACTCCCGTTGGTAAAAAACCGTCACTTTTACACCCGCGAAAGGGATGACCAGTTGAAGGCGCTGAAGAAAAAAACGCGGGAGAGGGAACAAACCGACAACCATGGCACCGTGGGATGTGTGGCCCTCGACCACTATGGCAACCTCTGCGCCGGAACCTCTACGGGAGGAATGACCGGAAAACGGTATGGCCGCATCGGGGACACCCCGTTGATCGGTGCCGGCAACTACGCCGATAATAAAAGCTGTGCGGTTTCATGTACCGGGCACGGCGAATTTTTCATACGTGCCGGCGTCGCCCGCGAAGTGGCCGCCAGAATGGAATATGGCGGCGCCAATCTTGAAGAGGCCGCCACCGCAGCTTTGCATAAACTCACCCAAATGGGAGGCACCGGCGGATTTATTGCCCTTGACGCCCTCGGAAACATCACCATGCCCTTCAATACCTCCGGTATGTTCCGGGGATTTATCAGGTCTACAGGAGAAAAGGAAACCGCAATTTTCGCACACTGATGGAAAGGAGAATTTTTCTGCAGACGCTGGTTTTCAGTTCGGGACTCCTTATCTTTAGCCAGATAAAAACGCGAGGAATGAATAATCAGGACCACCGCCTCAGGCTGCAGATGATTTTCAACAATACCGGAGAATCACCCACACTGAAGGGGGCATGGGGACTTGCCGTATGGATTGAAGGGGAAAACGGGGTCATTTTGTTCGACACCGGCGGTGACACATCGGTCCTGCAGGACAACATGGAACATGCCGGCCTCGATCCCGACAGGATTTCCACCATCGTGATCTCCCATGACCACTGGGACCATAGAAATGGCCTTGAATATGTCCTCAAAGCCTCATCGCGCTTTCCCGACATCCTGGTCCCGGCAGAAGTGACCGGTGATTACGCCCGGAAATACCCTGCTCACGGCGTCAGAGGAATTGCCGGTCCTGAAGAAATCGCTCCCGGCATCTGGAGCACCGGAAGCATGAAAACGACCTATAAGGGCGCCGATCTCTTCGAACAGGCATTAATCTTCGTTCGCAGCAGCAAACTGTATGTTCTTACCGGCTGTTCACATCCGGGAATTGTAGAAATCGCACAAAGGGTAAACCAGACCTTCCCCGGAAAGAAAATTGCCCTGGTGGCCGGAGGATTTCACCTGGGGAGTGAAAACGGAGCGGAAATTCTGGAAATATCGGAACTCCTGCGGCAGGAAGGGGTGGAAAAACTGGCCCCCTCACATTGTACAGGAAACCAGGCCATCAATTTGTTCCGGAAGGAATGGGGAGAAAATTTCGTGGAGTTCAACCTGGGAGACGTCTTATACCTTTAAATTTCCACAAATGAGACAAAAAATCACCCTCATGGCGATGGTGCTGATGATCACTGTCATTTCCGCGGCGCAACCATTGCCGGCCAAGGAGACGGTCTTGCAGAAGATGATCCGGGCCAACGATTATTTCATGCAGAAATGGCCTGACCCCGGGGCTCCCATCGTGGGAGACAGGGTCCGCCCCAGTAATATATGGACGAGGGCCTCCTATTATGAGGGGTTGATGGCACTCTATAAAATCAGCCCCGAAAAACGCTATATCGACTATGCCGTACAATGGGGTGAAGCACACAAGTGGGGACTGGCATGGAAAAACGACAACCGGAATGCCGACGACATGGGATGCGGCCAGACCTATATCGACCTTTACAGAATCGATCCGAAGCCCGAACGGATCAAGGTTCTCAAGGATGCCATAGATAAAATGTGTGCCTCCGAAAAAATCGACGACTGGTGGTGGATTGACGCCCTCCAGATGGCTATGCCCGTCTTTGCCCGCCTGGGCGCCCTCGAAGATGACGATAAGTACTGGGACCGCATGTACGCCATGTATATGCACACCCGCAACGTGGAAGGGGGAAAAGGGCTGTACAATCGCAAAGACCACCTCTGGTGGAGGGATAAGGATTTTGTACCCCCCTACCGGGAGCCCAACGGTGAGGATTGTTACTGGTCACGGGGCAACGGCTGGGTGATCGCCGCCATGGCCAGGGTACTGGAACAGAACCCCCCGTCAGGAAAACACAGAAAAGAATACAGCCGTATGCTGAAAAAGATGGCCTCAGCCCTTCTGAAAGTTCAGCGGGAAGACGGCTTCTGGAATGTCAGCCTTCACGACCCCGGAAATTACGGCGGCCCCGAAAGCTCAGGAACGGCCTTTTTTGTCTACGGCATGGCCTGGGGAATCAACCATGGTTACCTCAAAAAAGAGAAATACCTTCCGGCCATCCTTAAGGGCTGGAATGCCCTGTGTAACCAGGCCCTCCATGAAAACGGCTTTATCGGATATATGCAGGGAACCGGCAAAGAACCCGCCTCCAGCCAGCCCGTCGGATATGACACCATGCCCAACTTCGAGGATTACGGTCTGGGCGCATTCCTCCTGGCAGGCAGCGAAATCTACCAATTGGCCAGATAATCCTTCGTCCAAAGGTCAGCCCTCAAATAACCCACCCCGTCTTTTGAAGGTGCCGGCCCCTTTGACCTGAAATGATAGCCTTTCTCAAAATCATGGGAAATGCTATCATTTTTTCTTTCAAACAGTTGCATATTCCGAAAAATTAACGTAAATTGTATCTGAATATCTTATATTATATTAAGTACTCCCTGACCGTCGACCAGCTGTATATAAAGCATCAGGACGATGCTTGGTTAAATGTTCAGCAATTTTCACTCAAAACGCCGCATTAGGGTGCGGCGTTTTTTTACTCTTCCACGATGATTCTGCTTCCTCCCGAGTGGGCCGAGAACTCGGGGGCATACATACACTGGACCGTGGTGATGCCATTTGAGAACTCTCCCTTGCGGGTAGCGTGCATCCTGATCTCAAATACATGACTGCCTTTAGGCAGGTGACTGATAAAGAAGTTGGACGAGGCGTCGAGGGTCGATTCGTAGTACCCCAGTCCGCCCTGCCAGTGGTACCCCGACAAGACGTTGACCGGTTCCAGGGCTGAAGCCCGCATCTCTTTCAGGTGGATATATTCCATATCGCGGTCGCTTTTTACAATGATGCGCACCACCACCTTATCGCCCGTTTTCAGGGTGTTTTCGGCGCCCACGGGTTCCAGTACCGGTCCCTGCGGGGTGTTGACTTCCCTGAAGAATTCCCTGCTCACTTCGAGGGGCGACTGGGCTGGGGTGACCTTTCCGGCCTCTTCGAAATACTGGTAGTAGGCCCCACCCCAGGCGGCACCGGGATTGGGATTACGGACTTCCAGGCGTGCCATGGCCGGGGAGATCTCGTCAGCCTGACGGGTAACCTTGAAGTATCCTGTACCGGCTTCCGTGGGGGCACCCCCGGAAAGTGACGGGTTCATCTGATGCCCGCCGGCGGTAATGCTCACTGGTTCTCCCCCGGACAACAGGTTTCCGCCCCGCATCAGCAAAGCCCATACTGCCTCGGCGGTAGCCCTCGTGCTGCGCCAGTCCTGTGTCTGCTTCTGCTTCAGAAGCCACACCTTCAATTCTTCCACGGTACGGCTGTCGCCTGTGACTTCGTCGAAAGCCTCCACAAGGAGAGCCTGGCTCTCAATGGGCGCCTCATGCCACCGCCAGCCCCGGGGCTCATTACGCCAGTACATCCCCATCTCGTCATTGTGGAGTGCGGTTTCCTTCAGCGAACGCAGGATCATGACAGGCAGCTTTTTATCTCCCATACGGTGCAGGAACAAAGCCGTCATCCCCTTCATATAGTTGTTGGTGCCTGTCCAGAAACGGGCAGCCTGCGAGCGGTAATAAGCCACCATTTCCTCCATCGCTGCGGGGAAAGGATGTTCACCGGTAAAATAAGAACGGGCAAAGAAATAGTGGATGACCTCATGGTCGAAATGGTTGGTGGTGAGGTAATCCTTCTCCTCCTTTTTCATTTTTGAAAATTTCTCAGCCATCTCCCCGTCAAGGAATTTCACAGCTTTGGTGATGATCTCCTGTGTGGCCGGCTTCAGCTCCCGGCTGATCACACCGCGGCTGCTCATCCTTCCCAGTCCGGCCACTATATGCCGGGTGATATACTCACTCTCGCGCATTCCCGGGAACCAGGGCCATCCGCCACCGGGAGCCTGCTGTTGCTGCAGTTTGGTGAGGGCTTCCTTTTGTTCCGCGGCCATGCGCGTGGCATCGAAGAGAAGGGCCAGGTTTTGCCGGCGTTCGCTGTCACTGGAGGCTTCCCTTACCCAGGGAGTCTCCTGCAGCTGCACCGAACGAAGCTCTTCATTCTTCGCCAGCGGGGAAGTAAGGGCGTCACCCTCCTGAAGTTTCCAGGCGTCAAAAACGCGCCTGATTTCAGGATCGCTGGCAGCGATGTGCTGCGCCAGGGAATGGGCATAAAAGCGGCTGAAGAGCTGCTCGGAGCATTCATGGGGATAACTGGTCAGGTAGGGCAGGGCCTGCACGGCATACCAGGCCGGATTGGAGGAGAACTCCACCGTCATCCTGTAATTGCGCCGTGAGCTTCCCGGTTTTCCTGATTCTGCCAGCTGGTCGAAACTGAAAGTGGCATTACTCTTCCCCCGTACCGGCATGGGAAGTGTTTCGGTGACCAGCAGCCGGTCGGGGAGGACCGCCAGGGGCGCCTCTTCGCCATCGGAAAAAGAACCTGACGTGGCGGTAATCCTGTAAACCACCGCCTGCAACCCCTCGGGAACGACCATCGGCCATTCCACCGGAACAGTGCCGTTCTGTTCCACGCTGAAGGGGACTACCGTTGAACGGAGCCCCATCAGATGATCGACAGGGTCCATGGTCAGGGCGTCAAAAAAGTGAATCTCCGCGGTACCGCTCAGGGAACGGCCTGAGAGGTTCGAAATTTTCGCAGAAAAGGCCATTCTGTCGCCCTCCCTGAGGAAACGCGGAGGATGGGGAAAGATCATCAGCTCCCTGCGGGTGACCAGGGAGTACTCCAGAGTGCCGGTCTGCAGATCTTTGGTATGGGCCAGAGCCATCATCCTCCAGCGGGTCAGCGACTCCGGCATTTTGAACCTGAGGACGATTTCGCCCTGTTTGCCAGTCATCAGCCGGGGGAAGAAAAAGGCCGTTTCACTGAAGTCGGAGCGGGGTTTGGCCGGCGGCATCGCCGGGGGTTCTCCGCTGCCGGCGCCGGAAGCCGCATCGCTGACGGGCAGGGCATCGTCCACACTGAAAAAAACGGCAGACTCTTCACTTTCCGCGCTTTCAGCCACCGCCGACAAGGTCTGCACCCCACGGATCCTGATATTACCGCCTGACAACACCCCGCGTTTCAACAGCCGTTCATTCATGCCCCCCATGGCATTATTCCACCATCGGAGCTGCTCGTACTGCCTGTGCACTGGGGCTTCATCAGGACGGGGAAAATAGTTCCTTTGCGACCATACGGGATTAAAACCGCTCCCTTTCCAGGTAACGGGATTACTGAAACTTCCATACAGGGAGAAGGGCCAGGCATGGCTGGTAAAAGCATCAAGGGAGGCGTCATACATTCCGGCCAGGAGTTCCGCCACTGCCGGATTCCCCTTGCTGTCGCGGATGGTGATTTGCCACTCCTCTTCCGAGCCGGGTTCCAGGGCGCTGCGGAAACTCCCCGCCACGAGGTCCAGTTTTTTATGGGTATAGGGCACCACGATGCGTTTACTATTCTTAAAGAGGCGGTTATGGCTGACCATCACCGTGGAAATGACGATATCGCCCCTGTCGGCTTCGGTGACCGGAATAGCGACGATGATTTGCCGCCCGTTGGGGCGGAGTGTTCTTCTCATGATCTCGCCCCCTTTGGATTCCGCTACCAAAAGGAGGGTAGCCCGGGCAAGGGGTGAAGACACCAGAAAGTCCACAGTCTCTCCGGGTTCCGCCGTTGTTCTGAGGGGCATGGCCACCAGGGGGTCATTCATGGCTGATTTTCCCTCCTCAGGACGGAAAAGGTTGAATACCTGCGAGTGGACCACCTCTTTCCCCGAAAGATCCCTGGCCGTGATCTCCAGCAGATAGTTTCCGGGGTTCAGTCCGGCAGGAACAGAAAAGAGCGAATCACGGGGAGTCTCAAAAGAGGCCCTGAAGACCACCTTACCCTGTGGCCAGGTGGTGGCGTCATCATCGTTATCGTAATTCTCGCCGGGGAAGGAACGGGTAAACTCCTCCCTGGTCATGGTAAACCGGTCGGGCCTGGCCCACCTGCGTTCAAAGAGTACCCCGCCGGGGTTTTTCAGGCTCCTGATGATAATGGTCCCCCGGGCTTCGAGGGTTTCTCCGCCGGGATTGGTCACCATCAGGGAAGCCTCCCTTCCGGAAATGGCGTTCACCAGCTCCCCGAGGCTGGTGCTGACCACAAAGGGCGCAAAGGCGGCCACCACGGAGGTCTCCCCGCTGTGGGTCTCCCCGGTGATATCGGTCACATCGGCATAGAGGGTATAAGTGAAGAGTGCCGACGAGGAAGGAGAAAGCTCAGGATCGGGTAAAGCGGTGAAAACAATGGTAAACTCCCCGGAAGGGGAGGTGTGGGTGACTCCGGAGGCTATTTCCGCAGACTGCGTTTGAGGAAAACCGGGATCCAACCACCGGGGGAAAGGGAACCGGGCATGGCGCACCACCCTGAACTTCACCTGGGCGCCGTCGACGCCATTGCCGGCATAATTCAACACCTGCCCTTGCATGGTCACCGTTTCCCCGAGCTGGCAGGTTCCGCTGGCAGGTAAAAAAGTGACCTCGAACCGGGGCCGCTTGTACTCCTCCACCCTGATGGAGGTACTTCCATGGTCGCACGAGATGGTCATCTGCCCTGTCAATACCCCTTTGGGGGCGACGAAAGAGCCCTCAAAGGAGCCAAAATCATTGCTGGTCATTTCCCGGGAAGTCACCAGCTGGCCGTTGGCGTCGGTGAATTTCACCGTCACCGGGAATTCACTTCTGATCTCCCTCAGGTCACCCTT
Source organism: uncultured Prolixibacteraceae bacterium (assembly GCA_964461455.1). Taxonomy (GTDB): domain Bacteria; phylum Bacteroidota; class Bacteroidia; order Bacteroidales; family Prolixibacteraceae; genus UBA1413. The sequence goes on from CAYWUJ010000005.1 coordinate 84,575, forward strand.
CATCCTGATAACGATTCCCTTGTAAAAGATGGTTTGTCCGGGCCTGTAAATGGAGCGGTCGGTGAAGAACCATACCCGGGTCTCCTCTTCCGGCGAGGAGATGGTGTGGTACCCCCTGTAGAAAGAGAGCGACAGAGTGGTCTCCCCCCGGGCCGTCAGTTCATAATAGCAGGAGCTCACCCTTGTGTCGGCAGGAAAGGAGACTTGTGCAGCCCCCTCCTTATCGGTAACCGTTCGCTGTCCCGGCTGGGCAACCTGTTTACGGGCCTTCTGGTCGTATTTCATGAACCAGGGCTGAATGGTCACTCCCGGAACAGGCTCCCCGGTAAGGCGGTCGAGGACCAGCAACTCACCGGAACGGTCAGGGGTGCCGTTTTGCTGCCGGGTCACCAGGGTCAGGCTGGTACTCCAGAGCGGGTACCACCTGATTTCCGACTCTTCTGCGAAATTCTCCGAAGTCGACGCCAGAAGCATGTAAAATCCCGGGCGAAGAGCGGGGATCCTGATTTCGGTGCGGTGGGTCTGGAAATCACCGTCACCGGGCAGCCCCTGGCTCCATTGTGTCAGGGGGGTCTTTGCCAGCATGGATTTGAGTTTATCGTTCCCGGACATCTGGAGGTGCTGGCCATTCTTGCCGGGCTCCAGGGTGACGATCCTGAAAAAGAGGGTCTCCACGTTGCGGTATTCGACGGAAGCCAGGGAAGGCTGCCCGGGAATCACCTCACTGAGGCCGTTGATCTGCAGAAGGGGTGATTTGATTTGGCTGACCACGGCCAGACAGTTGCGGGCTCCCGTGGTTCCGGGGAAACGGGCGGCTGCCTTTTCCGCCAGCTCTAAAGCCTCCCTGACTTCCCACTTGTGAAGGTCAGAAATCAGCGGCTTGTATTGATATCCCTGCTGCTGGATCTGTCGCGCCAGGGGATAGACGATTTCTGCAAATTCCGGAATGTTTTCATGTTGACCGGCCAGGTGGCGCAGGGCCCCGATATAAAGCTGCCCCTTTTCCTGGAGGGTACTTTTCAGGTGGACGAACTCCAGCCGCTGAAGGTCGGCATCGATATAGGCTGCCACAGGGCCTTTTTCCCGGAAAAGGAGGAGTTCCCGGAAAATCTCCAGGGCGATATAATCAAAGGATAAGGCTTCTTGCGCAGGAATCGACTGACGGGCGAACTGCCCGGCCGGGGCAAAATAGAATTCCTGATCCACCCTGAAATCCCCGGCACCCTGACGGGGCGAGGGATTATTGGCCGAGAAGAATCCGATAGCCCTGAAAACCAAAAGGTCATACAGGGTGGGCCGCAACCTGCGGGTTTCCTCATCCCCTTCCAGGATTTCCCCGAACTCCTCTACGCCGGTATTCTGCAGCACGCCTGCTTCAGAAAGAGAGAGCAGGTAATGGCGTGCGGCCGTTTCCATGAACATCGGGCCGTCCCACGATGCCATATCCTCAGGAAGATCTCCCAACACCGGGGTTCGCTGGTCAATCAGCCACCGGTTTTGGTGATAATAACCGGTATAGAGCTGGGCCAGCACTGAAGAGAGAATCTGCCGCACAGGGCTCCCTGCTGCTTCCATTTCCGATCTGACAAATCTTATAGATTTTAAGGGACCTTCCTCCTGAAAGGAGGATTCCAGATTAACCTTCATCAGGAGGGCTTTCACGGCCTGACCATCAGAATGCTCCCTTTTGCTCTCTTCATAAATAGCAGTCACCTTGTCGAGGGCCGACTGCAGGAGTCCCTGGCTGATAAGGGTATCCACCTCATTCCAGCGGGTCGTTTCATCTTTCTGTGCCATCATGTCAAGTGCCAAAAAGCTGAATAGCAAACACAAAACCAGTTTTTGCATATGAATCAATGTTAAGTCCCATTTTCTAATATACGCAGAATATCGGGTCATGGGTGCGGGAGATAAGGGAATTCATTTACGGCACCCATGAACCCGAGGTTTTCAGGTCAAAAACAGTGCCTGAAATTTCCGGGACAGGGAGAAACGGCAGCAGCGCGGTCCGGAAAGTCCGAACCGCGCTGCCAAGAATGTAAAACGAAGGCAAATCCTTCGTTCTCCTATTCCTTTGAAAATTTGGTGATGGTTTTAATGCTCTGGGTCATGGGGACGGTCATGTTCTGGGGACCTGAGATGGCCACACTCAATTCCATCTCGGTATCATCCTCGGTATAGACGATCATCGAAAGTTCCGGATCGAAGAGGGAATACCCCGCCACTTTAGCGTTTCCCTCGACAAACATATCCATACCCGATTGTTCGCCCTTTCCGGTCACGGCAATGGTTCCCGTACTGGTGATTTTGAAGTATTCCTTTCCCTCACGGCTCTCTCTGCCCACCAGGGTATATTCGTTCTCGATGGCCATTTCGAGGCCAAAGGGTGTGCCGGGTGCTGAACTTTTGTTTTCGGTATAGCTTTCGCTCCATGATTCCCCCACTTTCACCTCCTTGCCGGGCAGGGACCTGAGTCTTCCGGGTTCCATCTGGCTGACCAGTGCGGCCACCTCCGACGAGTCGACCCTGGCGGAAGAAATCACCTTCCCGGTGGGGGAAACGACGATACGTGAGGACTCCTTAATGTCCTTAAGGGTCATGGTGGTGTCTTTCCCCATGGCGGCCTGGTGGACCGTTAACTCTTCGACCGTCAGCAATGCAGTGGCATTCCCTTCCGCCGAAACCTCCTCCACCAGCATGTGGCTGACTCCTGAAATCTCACCCACTACCTTGATCTCCTGGCCCATCACAGACTGCACGGTATTCTGGGTAATCTCCATTTTCTGGAGAAAACGGTCTCCCTCCTTCAATCCGTATTTCAGCATGACGGATTCCTGGGAAACGGCTGACAGGCCAAAGACCATCAGCGCAAGAAACGATAAAGAACTAAGTAAATTTTTCATTGGTTTTAATTATAACGTTCATTTGGTAAATTACTGGAAACACATGCAATTAGCTACGCTGGACTTCGTTTCCCATGTGGCTGTTTTGGCGGTCATTGCCGGTTTTCAGCGGTCGCCAGGAATAGCTTCGCTATTTCATGTCGGCTGGTCACGATAATTACATGGGTATATCATTTGTCTGAATTATTACATTGTTGTGGTTCATTTCGGGAAACCCTACCGGAATTCCCGCCGTCAGGGATTGATCTCAAGATAGAGATCATCTCCGGCGATCTTCCAGGCGGTTAAGAAAGTAAGGGCAGCCACCCTGGCGGCCTTTTCGGGATCGACAGAGGCGGGGTCGTCGCTGACCTTATGGTAATCGTCATGTATTCCGGTGGTGATATTTACCGCGGAAACACCCTCTTTGAAAAAATTATAGTGGTCACTTCTGGTGAAGTGGTCTTCCGCTTCCGGGGTGTTTTTCAACCCCAGTTTCTCCGATTCCCGGAGCAGGATCTCCGCCAGGTCGGGATTATGTTTCATCCCGCTGATCTGAAGGGTATCGGTTCCATTGCGGCTGATCATATCGAGGTTAAGCATAACCACGGTTTTGTCGAGAGGGAGCAACGGATTCCGGCAATAGTGTTTTGATCCGTAGAGGCCCAATTCCTCTCCGGCAAAAAGGATAAAGAGGACACTGCGTGAAGGCCTTTTCTTCATGGATTTGAAGGCGCGGGCCACGGCCATAACACCGGCGGTTCCCGAGGCGTTGTCGTCGGCACCGTTAAAAATGGAATCCTCCCCCTCTTTGGCATTTTTCAGAAACCCTATATGGTCGTAATGGCCGCCGACCACCACCACTTCGCTCTTCAGTTTCCGGTGTTTTCCTTCGATCATGCCCACCACATTCCTGGCCGTTAAACGGGTATAGGTAAGGGCTGTTCTCAGGGTGCACTCCGTTGAGGGAAATTCAAAGGAGTAGGGAGTCAGCGAGTTATCCATTCTGCGCTGTATGTTTTTGAGAGAATCGATGCTCCCGAAGAGGGCTTTGATGACCGTTTCCCCTACCTGAACGAAAGGGAGGCGTTCACTTTTCCCCGAGAGTTCCACGGGAAGGTTGTCGCTGGGCAGAAATTTCGAGAGTCCTGGCCAGGGGTACCCCTGTGGCGTCAGCAGCATGTGGTTCAGGGGATCGGTCACCAGAAGGATACCAATGGCACCATGACTGCGGGCATTCTCCAATTTCGTGGCCAACAGGGAATGGGAGGTCTCTTCAATGCCTTTGAAGCGTGAAGTGGAATCCTTCTCCCCCGGCTCATGTTTCATGATCAGAACGATCTTCCCCTTGACATCCACATCTTTATAATCATCGTAACCATACTCCGGCGCGGTGATTCCATACCCCGCAAAGACCAGCGACGAACAAACCAGGGTGTCGGCTGTCAGATCAAACGGGGTATAGTCGCTCTTTAGCCTGAAGCTTCGGGCCTTGCCCTCCCTGGTCAGGGAAAAGAAACACCCCTCCTGGTCAAGGTTGGTGGTCTGCAGCGGTACTTCCTGAAACCGAAGACCCCTTACCGGGGCGATTCCCAGCGAGGTAAACTCCGCAGCCAGGTAACCGGCAGCCCTGTCAAGATCAGGACCGGGGGTGTTACGCCCCTTCATGGAGTCGGAGGCCAGAAAACCGATGTGCTGCTCCATCAGTTCTGGGGTAATCACGGAAAGTGCTTTTTCCAACCTTTGAGCCCCGAGAAAGTAAGGGCTCATGAGGAAAACAAACAGGGAAAAAAGGAAGAACGACCCTTTCAACCCAACCGGCAGATGTTTCATCAGTAAATGGTTTTTATAATTGGACTCCGGTTTTAGCCAATCGTTACACTCCCCGGCTGTTTTTTGTATCTGCTCCCGGGCAGGCTGCTCCCTGAAGAGATCCCAATTCCATGACCGACAGAGGTCTCTTTATCCCTGAAACATAATTCCCTTTTAACTCATCAATATCAATCCTGAAAACCACCACCAAAAGCTCCCTTTCAGTCATCATGCTTAAACCGAAACGTTCTCTCCATTAACTGCGTACAATAAAAAATAATATGTAATTTTATTCTTTTAAATATTTCACAGAATAAACCAAAGCAGTATAATAATTTAAACAGATGAAACTTAAAAAACCAGTTGTTATTCTGGCTCTTCTATTTTTCATGGTGAGCCAGGCGATTGACGCCCAGGTGGTCAATCCGCGTGAGATCGCAAAGGACAAGGCCACACAGCGCACCAATTCCCGTATAGACCAGGGGATTGACGAAGGCTTTAACAAGGTCGAAGAGGGAATCGGCAACCTTTTTAAAAAGAAGCCGAAGAATTCGGGAGTTGAAGAAGCCGTGGAAGAGGAATCTGAAGAGAGGTTCATGGAAGAGGGGGATTCCGGGGAAGATGGTGAGGATAGTCAGTCAGGAACGGCCGACCCCCAGCCTGAAAAGGTGAAGCTGCAGTCCGTCACACAGTATGATTTTGTTCCGGGTGACCAAATCCTTTACTTTGAGGACTTCAGTCAGGATGCCATCGGCGATTTTCCCGCCCTGTGGACGTCGAATGGCAGCGGTGAGGTGAAAACGGTGAACATCGCTCCCGGCAAGTGGTTTCACATGAACGGGGAGGATGCAGTGTTTTGTTACACCAAAGAGATTGCCTTTCCTGACAATTTCATCGTGGAATTCGACATTATTCCTGATGAGGAGTATAACTATGGAATGGTATTTACTCTTTATGAAGAAGATCCGGATAATCCAAGAGAAATCAATGACGATCTCTATCCGGGCAAAAGCGGTCTTCATATCACCCTGAAGCAGGATGGGTGGGAGACAAAGGGATACAGTAATAATCCTGATGGGGATTGGATTGACGGACAGGGATCGAAGAACCCGGTGGTGCGCGAACAGGTCAACCATGTCATTATCTGGATCCAGAAGAGAAGGGTAAGGATCTACCATCAGGGGGCAAAAACAGTGGATGTCCCGACAAATATCTATGCCCATACCAAATTCAACAGGTTCCTCTTTGCAGGATGGGACCGTGCCAGCTGGCCCATGGTGACCAACCTGAAGATCACCACGGCATCGCCCGACACCCGCAGCAAGCTGATCACAGAAGGAAAACTGGTGACCTACGGCATTACCTTTGATGTAGGCAAGGCCGATATTAAGCCCGAGTCGCAGGGGACGCTGAAGAGCATTGCCGATGTGCTGAAGGAGAACCCGGAGGTGCGGGTAAAGATTGTGGGCCATACCGACAGTGACGGGGATGACCAGCTGAACCAGCAATTGTCACAACGGCGTGCTGAATCAGTCAAAACCGCCCTGGCCAGTCAGTTCGGCATCGACGCCTCACGCCTCGAAACCGAAGGAGCAGGCGAGAAACAGCCTGTGGCCGCCAACGACACCCCTGAGAACAAAGCCAAAAACCGGAGGGTCGAGTTCATCAAACTGTAAGACCACTTTATGGCGTACCATACTCCCACGGCAGCATCTTTCATGCTGCCGTTTTTTTTTCGAAACAGTGATCGAAGAAGGTACGCAATGTGAAAATAAAACATCTCATTCACAAATTCGAATTTACAAAAAGATATTCTACTCTTTTGTGCTTTTTTTAGGGAGGCGAAGGACAAAATCATAGTGATTGTCATATTTTCGGAGTAAATTGTCTTGTATCCCGGAAAAATTATGGACAACATTTAAAACTTCGCTTTATGAGACCAGAAAGATCGTTATTCGGCACGCCGGTGGAACCAGGGTGTAAAAGGAACAGATGCAGCGGGGGTATTCTTCCGCTGTTTATGATTTCAGTGCGGGGGAGAAGGGTATTCTTCCTTGCATTATTCTTGTGGTTTCTGGCTCCTTCCGCGGGTGTTCAGGCCCAGGTGAGCCAGAATGAGGCTGAATGGAACGGGAATGGCTATTCCGTCAAAAAGATTGTAAGTAACCTGACCATCCAGAGCGGGGTCAATTTCAGTTACACCATTCTTTTTTCGGCTCCGGCCGGGACCACGACCGTGGCGATCCAGGACTTGGTGCCGCCTGCCCTGGATATTGTTAATGTGACGGCAGCCGGACCGGTATTGGGGGTGAACCCGGTCATTGCCTGGAACAACACCACCAAAATCGTGACTTACAATTTAAGTTCCCTGCCTGCCACGGGGCCCCCTTCGGGGTCTTTCACCATTGTGGTGAAGTTTCCCGAAGGGGTGACCTGCCATGGGGCTACTGCGCGCAACCGTGCGGGGATCCAGGTCGGGGGGGAGTGGATGTGGACGCCCTATATCAGTACTACGGCCATAGCTGCCAATCCCTGGATCGTTTCCAAGTCGATTCTCACGGGGGCGGTGGTCAATCCCAACGGGGGGAGCTGTGGTTACCTGATCAATCAGGGTGATACGGTTACTTACCGGTTGTCGGTGACCAAAGCCAGTCCTTATTACGGGAATGTGACGGGTCAGCAGAATGCTTCCGGCGCGGTGGTGACCGATGTGCTGCCCGCGGGGGCGGTGATGGTTCCCCACCCCAACGCCACCTTCAGCGCGGGTACCATCACCTGGAATGTGAATGCCCCCACGCAGCTGCTCGATGCCGCCAATCCGTGGGCGTACTATTGGATTGACATCAAGGTGACATATCCCTCAGCATCATTCCCGCTGAATACGCAGATTCTCAACAGCGCCACCCTGAATGCCACCAGTTGCAACCAGCCCATCACTTACACCAGCAACCAGACCTGTGTACAGGTGGCCAATGTCGTTCCTGTACAGAATGCGTCATTTGGCAAATATCTTTCCATGACCAACCGGGTACCCGGGTGCAATGGTTATTATTATATTGTGCTGTGCAACAACGGGAACGTACCCCTGACCGCCTTCAACATCAACGATGCCATTCCTGCGGGGATCACCGTCAACCAGGTACAGATTTACAATGCCAGTGCGACCACTCCGGTGACCCTGAACATCAACAGCAGCCCCTTTGCCACGGGCATTACGGCCTCAGGATACACCACCGGGGCCCTCACCTCGCCGGTGAGCCAGCTGCAGTTGCAGATGACGGGATCGCTGCCTGTGGGGTCATGCCTTTACATGTATGTCTATTTCACGGTGAATCCCAATCCCACGGGGACCATCGTCAGCAATTGCGCCACCTTTGTGCCCCTTGCCAACAGCTTGTCGCTGAACCCGGCCTGTGTGCAGTTCACCGTCGATGCCGGAGCGCCGCAGGCTTGTTTGCTGAAGGACATCTGTTCTCCGCAGTCGGAATACGAACCCGGCGATGTGGTCCGGTTCCGGCTGAGGGTCCAGAACATCGGAAGCGCCACCCTTACCGGGGCAGCCATCCAGGATGTGCTCCATGCCAATTTCACGTATGCGGGCAATGAGAGCTATTACCAGTCGTCGAGTTATAATCCGGCCTGTTCGGGCGGAGGAACCCCGCCATCGGGGGCCACAGCCTGGACGGGTGTTACCTCTTCCCATTCGGGGAACACCCTGTCGTGGAACCTGCCGCCTGTCGCCTCCGACTGCCAGCTTTTCTATACGGCCTGGTGCGGCACCTACGGAACTTCCGGGATTCCCTACTACTACATTGAATTTGATGCCGTGGTCGACAGTTTTGCCCTCCCGGGGGTGACGCCCAACCAATACACCATTTCCGGGGGGAACCTATCCTCGCCGGTCACTTCCAATACCGTCAACGTGCTGGTGGTGGCCAGCTTCGGCCAGGAGGTCAATAAGCTGATCAGTACCGACAACGGAACCACCTATGCCGCCACGGGGACGGCCGCTCCCGGAAGCAACGCCCGTTTCCGCCTCAACTACCGGAATTTGTCGAATGTCGGGGTCTCCAATGTACGGCTCATAGACCTGCTGGCCATGGACAACAACACCACCGACCTGATGGTTTTCAGCCGGGGAACGTCACGCGGCAGCCAGTTCGACCTCTCCTATGTGGGAAACCACGCCACATCGCTGCAGCCCCCGGGACCGGTAACGGCGCCTGTATTGCAGTGGGCCGCCGGGCCGAACATCTGCCTGCCCCCCTATGTGGTGGCCTTCGGGTGCAACGCCGCTACCTGGGGATCCACACCCGACAAAAACATCAGAATGGATTACGGAACTGCCTTCACGCTGGCTCCCTCCAAATTCCTGCGCGAGGATTTCGACGTGGGAATTCCCCTGACGGCCACCACAGGGCAGACCGTCTGTAATGACTTCGCCGCCATTGCCTCGGCGCAGTTTCTGCTGAACGGGAATCCGCAGACCGTAGCTTTAACGCCCCTGGCTGCCGCCCCCGTGTGTCTGACGGTGGGTAAGCAGGCTGCCTGCTGCGACAGCGTCAGGGTGGAGAGGGCCTCCGGGGCCGACGGAACCCCCGGTTGCTGCGTGAAACTGATCACCACCTGCGAGGTGAAGTCGGTAGAAGTGACGGTAACCAACGGCACCCTGTCTACGGCCTCGTGGACCTGCCCCACACCGATACCCACCGGGTATGCCGGCCAGACCTCCTTCACCTTTGCCCCCGGCGGGTGCGCCGTGGAACTCACCACCTGCGTCACCCCGGCCCAGGCAGGCGTGGTGACCATCACCTATATGATCACCTTCGAAAACGGAGAGGTGTGCGAGCGCACCATTGACATGGATTGCGGGTCGCCCGAAGGTTGTTGCGAAAAGGTCAAACTTGACCCCGTACAGGGAGAGGAATGCTGTGCCCGTTTGGTCACGGAGTGCGAAGTGGAAAAAATCGACGTGCACCTCACCAACGGAGTGATCGCTTCTGCCGCCTGGAACTGCGGAACGCTGCCTGCCGGCTACCTCAACCAGGGCAGCTTCACCTTTGTGGCCGGGGGTTGCGCCGCCGACCTGCAACTCTGCGTGAAACCCCTGCAGACAGGGGTGGTGACCATCGATTATGTGATCACTTTCACCAATGGCGAAGTATGCGAAAAGAGCATCCGCATGGAGTGCAAAGCTCCGGAGTCCTCCTGTTGCGCCCTGGCCGATTTTAAGCTGAAGACCAAATGGCCCTTCTGGAAAGTACAGACCGGCGTTTTCCACATCACCAACCTGGATCCCACCTCACCCATCTGTTATGTCGAGATCAGCCCGGCACCGACGGGGAGCTTCACCACGGGAGGATTGGTCATTGACGGGTTGCCGTCATCAGTGTCGTGGACTCCTGCCAGAATCCCCGCCACCGGGAACCTCACCCCCGGGGCTGTGAATTCGGTCGATTTCAGCCTTACAGCCAATAATTACAAGGGAGTCATCACGGTTTGCGTGGTGAAATGCGACGGAACCCGCTGCTGCTTTGAATTCAAATGGAATCAGAAGGTGATCGACCCCGTCGGAGTCGACGTAGGAGTTAACCCCGACAAAACGACGCTTGCTGCCGTGAGTATTACTCCGGTGATCAAGGGGGACGTGAACGGCAAGATCAGATACCTCTCTTTCGGTTTGGCCGATGAGCAGGAAGCTGCCCTGCCGGAATTCAGTTTCTGGGCCATTTCCGCGGCACCCCTGGGCGACGAGGAATACCCGGCCGGATTGGCTTCTACAACACAGGCCTGGATGGGGAAACACCACGCCTTCTTTGAGCTTTCCCCGACCAGAAGTGCCTCAGAGCCCCTGGGCTATTTCAACCTTGCCTTTCATCCCAAACTGCCAAAACTGGGAGTGACCCTCTTCGACGAGGAGGGGAACATCCTTTACTCGGGAAGCATCAAGGTGAATCCCTCCGATACGGTGACCGGCATCATTGGTCCCGACGGCCACGGCGTTACCGGCAACATGTTTGAATTCATCAACCTTTACCCCAATCCCAGCGGCGGCGCCTTCCGCATCACCTATGCCACGGGAACTCCCCGCGAGGTGGAGATCAGGGTGGTGACGGCTACGGGACAGCTTATCCTGAACCGGATGAGTCCGGAGCGGAGGTCCGGTATCCATGAGGTGGAATTGTCACCCGCCCGGTTAAGTCCTGGATTGTATAAAGTTATCCTTCAGTCGGAGGGTATAGTTCTCAGCAAATCTCTCATCATTAAATAACCGACAAAAATGAACCGGGGTTGCTCCAATGATTGGAAGCAACCCCGGTTTTATTATACGGCAGATATTCTGCCGGGGTAAGGATCAGCGGTGTTTACTTGGCATAATAGGGAAGGCTGATGAAGTCGTAGGCGGTCTCCCATCCGGGGTTTTGTTCGAGGACGCCTTCGGAGAGGGTCACCTGGGCATCGGGGATTTTCCAGAATCCTCCGCCTGTTTGGTTGTAGCGTTCCATGAAATCAAATTTCCCGAAGGTGTAGGTTCCCTTGACGCCGCGGTTGGTGACGGCGACACCTTCCTGGTTGGCGACGATCTGCTGAACGTCACCCCAGCGGCGTAGGTCATTCCAGCGGAGGCCTTCAAAGCAGAGCTCATAGCGGCGCTCCTTTTTGAGGGCCTGAAGAGAATAATTGCCATAGGGAGGCAGCTGGGCCCTTTCGCGTACCTTGTTCATGTAGGTGGGGGTTTCGGTGAGCTCTGAATGCATCAGGTAGACATCGGCCATGCGGATCAGGATGAGGTCAGAGGTGAGTCCCTGTTGGCGGTTGTTGAGTCCGCCATAGAAGTAAGCAAAGGAGAGGATAAGGGCATCTCCTTCATAGGCGCCCACCCCCAGGTATTTCTTGGCCCACAGGCGGGTTTTCTCGACTTCTTTGGTTTTGTCACCCGCGTAATTGGGGATTTCCTCTGCTTCACTGCAGATGGAGCCCCGGAGGCGGTAGTCACCGGCATAGTCGGGATCGGTCGACCAATCGTCCCACAGTTTGGTGCTGACGGGACCGTTGGAATAGCCCTGGGGGATCCAGGGGAAGTTATTGGCCCCGGAGAGCCTCATTCCGAAGTATTCGACGATGCGGTTAAAGTATCCTTCGGCTCCGGTGTTGG
>CAYWUJ010000006.1:0-90819 GCA_964461455.1 uncultured Prolixibacteraceae bacterium
CTCAAACGTCGGATCTGATGTAAACATAGACAATCCTCCTTTTCTTTAATGATGGATTATTAAGGGTACTTTGGCGGCCTTGCCTGGAAAATTCTCCCAGGCAACCACAAAGACAGAATCGGTCAGCACATCAGTGAAACTTAAAGAACTGGTTTTGTATCAGGATTTTCAACCAATCAATTTACGGAAAATAATCCTTAAAAACAACCTCTTTGTCTGCGGAATCCTCTCCAGTTTTAAGTTTTGCGCATACTCCCCGCGAGATCTCATCCTGAAATTGCCTTTTTGTGATTTCCTGCTACTTTTGTGGCTTAGAATTTTTTGACCAGCAACACTTATTCCCATGGAAATTAAGAGCAAATACAACCCCGCGGAAGTCGAAGCCAAATGGTACCAGTATTGGATGGACCGGAAGCTGTTCCGGTCGGTGCCCGATAGCCGGGAGCCTTATACCATTGTGATTCCTCCTCCGAATGTGACCGGGGTACTCCACATGGGGCATATGCTCAACAATACCATCCAGGACATTCTGGTGCGCCGTGCCCGCATGACGGGGAAGAACGCCTGCTGGGTGCCGGGTACCGACCATGCCTCCATTGCCACGGAAGCCAAGGTCGTCAATAAATTGCGCGACCAGGGCATCGAAAAGAGGGATATCGGCCGGGAAGCCTTCCTGGAACATGCCTGGGAATGGACCCACAAGCATGGGGGTATCATCCTCGAACAGCTCAAAAAACTGGGGGCTTCCTGTGACTGGGACCGCACCTGCTTTACCATGGATGAACCGCGCAGCCAATCGGTGATCCGTGTTTTCGTCGACCTTTATAACAAAGGGCATATTTACCGGGGCGTCCGCATGGTCAACTGGGACCCGAAAGCCAAAACCGCCCTCTCCGACGAGGAGGTGATCTACAAGGAAGTGCAGTCCAAACTCTATTACCTCCGCTATCTGGTGGAAGGAACCACCGACCAGTACGTCACCATCGCCACCACCCGTCCCGAGACCATTCTCGGCGATACCGCGGTGTGCGTCAACCCTGCCGATGAGCGCTTCCGCCACCTGGTGGGCAAAAAGGTGCTGGTGCCCCTGATCAACCGTCCGGTTCCCGTCATCGAAGATGAATATGTCGACATGGAATTCGGCACCGGATGCCTGAAAATCACCCCGGCGCACGACCCCAACGACTACCTCATCGGCATGAACCACCAGCTTGAGTCGGTCGACATCTTCAACGACGACGGCACCCTCAGCGAAAAAGCCCTTCTCTTCATCGGGGAAGACCGCTTTGACGTCCGTGAGAAGATCGTTCCCGAACTGCTGAAAGCCGGCAACCTCGTCAAAATAGAAGATTACACCAACAAAATCGGCTTTTCGGAGCGTACCGACGTCATCATCGAACCCAAACTGTCGGCTCAGTGGTTTCTAAAGATGGAGGAGCTGGTGAAACCTGCCCTTGATTTTGTCATGGACGATACCATCCGCTTCCACCCTGCCAAATTCAAGAATATCTACAGGCACTGGATGGGCAACATCAAGGACTGGTGCATCAGCCGTCAGCTTTGGTGGGGCCACCGTATTCCCGTCTACTACCTCGCCGATGGCAGCTTCGTGGTGGCCTCCTGTGACGAAGAAGCCCTCACGCTGGCCCGCACCAAAACCGGAAATCCCGCACTTTCCCCTGCCGACCTGAAGCAGGAAGAGGATGTCCTGGACACCTGGTTCAGCAGCTGGCTGTGGCCCATCTCGGTTTTCGACGGAATCAGCCGTCCCGAGAATAAGGAGATCTGTTATTACTACCCCACCAGCGACCTGATCACGGCCCCCGACATCATCTTTTTCTGGGTGGCCCGCATGATCGTGGCCGGCTATGAATACCGCAACGACTTCCCCTTTAAAAATGTCTACTACACCGGCATGGTGCGCGACAAACAGGGACGCAAGATGTCGAAGTCGCTGGGAAACTCCCCCGATCCGCTCGAACTGATCAACCGGTACGGCGCCGACGGAGTCCGCGTGGGTATGCTCCTCTGCTCTCCTGCAGGCGGTGACCTCCTCTTCGATGAAAGCCTGCCCCAACAGGGAGCCAACTTCGCCACCAAGATATGGAACGCCTTCAGGCTCGTGAAAAACTGGGAACCCTCCACCACTCTGGAACAACCCACACACTCCCGCCTGGCCCTGGAATGGTTCCATCATAAACTCAACGAAGTCAACACCACCCTCAACGACCACTTTGAGAAATTCCGCATCTCCGACGCCCTGATGCTGGTGTATACCACCTTCAGGGACGAATTCTCAGGCTGGCTCCTCGAAATCGTCAAACCGGCCTGGCAGCAGCCCATTGACGCCGTCACCCTGGCCGACGTGACCAGCCTCTTCGACCGGCTCCTCCGCATGATGCACCCCTTTATGCCCTTCATCACCGAAGAAATCTGGCAACTCCTCAATGAAAGGAAAGAAGGGGAAAGCATCATGGTGGCACAAATGCCAGAAGTGGAATCCTTCGACCCCACCCTCCTCGAAGCTTTCGAAAATATGAAGGAAGCCGTCACCGGAATCCGCAAAATACGCCTCGACAACAACATCTCCCCCAGGGAACTCCTGGAGCTGATGATCCAACCCGGGGACAAAGGCCACGAACCCCGTCTGGAAAACATTCTCACCAAACTGGGAAATCTCAGCTCCTCCTCCCTGGTCACCGGCGAGGTCAAAGGAGCCCTCTCCTTCAGGGTGAAATCCACCAGCTTCTTCATTCCTCTGGAAGTACATGCCGACCCCGCAGAAGAACTTAAAAAACTGGAGGATGAACTGGCCTATACCAAAGGTTTCCTGACGTCGGTGCTGAAAAAACTGGACAATGAAAAATTCATGGGCAGCGCCCCGGCCGCCGTCGTGGAAAAGGAACGCACGAAGCTGGCCGACGCGGAAGCAAAAATCAGAATCCTAGAAGAGCGCCTGGCAGCCATGAAGGAGCTTTAAACAATCCAGTAATCGGCAATCGGTGCTTACGGCCGGTATTGAAACTCCACGCGGCAGAGCCGTCGAGGAATCCGATTCCTTTAAGACATTCTTTAGTGTGTTTTTCGCTAACCCCGCGGCAGAGCCTGCGGAAATGCGCTCACCGGAATTCAGTCAACGGTATTCAGGCATTGACATCCGTATTAAAAGCCGTTAATCACCGTTAAATAAGCTTAACCTTTCGGCCTGAAAATTGTTAATCCATAAATTTGTGCGATTTTCGAAGCCGATGGCGAAATTTCTGACATATTTCCTGGTATTCCTGACCCTGTTTCCGTGGCAAGGGCTGAAGGCCCAGGATTCGGGAATGGACGAAGACCCCATCCTGGTCAGGATGAAAGGAAAACTGGTCAGCGCGGGTGACAGCATGCCTGTCCCCTATGCCAACATCGTCTATCCCCGTTACCGGACCGGAACCTCCACCAACGCAGGGGGTTTCTTTTCTGTGGAAATGCTCAACGTCGACTCTCTGATCATCTCGGCCATGGGATTCAAATCACGCACGCTTAGACTTCCCCGGAACTACAACGAATCCACCACCCTGACCGTATACCTGCAACCGGTGGTTTATGCCATCAGGGAAGTCGAAGTAAAGGGTGAAAAAAACACCCCCAATCTCGACGGAGTGCCCATAGGTAAACCTACCGACGTGCCTGTAGAACTCCGCGGGGACGCATTCAACGAAAAACCTCCCGTCCTGGCAGCGATCTTTAACCCCCTCTCATACTGGCAATACTACCTCAGCAAGAAGGAGAAGCAGAAACGGGATGTCCGTGAAGCCGTGGCTCTGGAAAAAAACTGGGAAATGCACTCCCGCAACTACAACAAGGAGGTCGTGAAAATGCTGACCGGCCTCGGCGACGTTGAAGCCGATGAATTCATGGTCTGGTTCAACGCACAGAATGTGCTGCCATACACCTCATCGGAATATGAAGTACGTGCCGCCGTCAGGCACTATTTCGAAATTTACCGCCACGAAAAGAAACCCGACTGACCCCTGCCGACAGGCGTCAAGGGCAGAAATCGCGGGAAAGGTAATGCATGTCATCATTTTCGTGTCCATTTTCCCTTATTTTTATGACCTGTTTTGGTCGCGCTTATCATCCCGGTGGTTGAAATAATGATCAACCGGGAAACAGAACAGTATTAACCAAGGAAGGGCTGACCGGAACCTGCCAGGAAACCAAATTATAACGTATATGAGAAAATTTCTGTTTCTGACCCTGATGGTCACCCTCTTGTCTTACCCCGGCCAGGCCCAGAAACCTGACAAAGCGAAGGGGGACACCCTGATTACCAGCAGCCTGGTGAGCGGACTGAAATTCCGCAGTATTGGCCCGGCCTGGGCCAGCGGACGCATTGCCGACTTCGCGGTGAACCCTGATAACAGGGCCGAATATTATGTTGCCGTGGCCAGCGGAAACGTCTGGAAGACCGAAAATAACGGCACCACCTTCAATCCGGTCTTCGATAATTACGGGGCTTATTCCATCGGCGTGGTGAAAAGCGATCCCACCAACTTTAACACCGTATGGGTGGGTACCGGAGAGAACAACCATCAGCGTGCCCTCGGCTATGGTGACGGCGTCTATAAATCGACCGACGGGGGCAGGAGCTTCAGGAATATGGGACTCAAGGAGAGCCGCCAGATCGGGGGAATCGTCATTGATCCCCGGAATTCCGACATTGTCTTTGTGGCCTGTGAAGGCTCTGCCTGGGGCCCGGGCGGCGAACGCGGCCTCTATCGCACCGCCGATGGCGGAAAGACATGGGAGAAAGTCCTGGACATCAGTGAAAACACCGGCGTCAACAATGTGGTGATGGATCCCTCCAACCCCGATATCATGTATGCCACGTCGGAACAGCGCCGCCGCCACTACTTCACCAAAATCGGAGGCGGCCCCGAATCGGCCGTCTACAAATCGACCGATGCCGGAATGAGCTGGTCCAAAATCATGAAAGGCCTTCCTTCGGTCCATATCGGGGGAATGGGCATTGATGTCTCCCCGGTCGACCCCTCGGTGGTCTACCTCATCGTGGAAGCCGCCGAAGGGAAAAGCGGCTTTTTCCGCTCCTCCAACAAGGGGGAGAGCTGGGAGAAGATGAGCGACCACGCCAGCTCAGGCCAATATTACAACGAGATTTACTGTGACCCCAAAGATGTTGACAAGGTATACTCCATGGAGACCTATTCCTATGTGACTGCCGACGGCGGCAAAACATGGAGCGCCCTGAACAACAACGGCCGCCATGTCGACGACCACGCCCTCTGGATCGACCCTTCCAATACCCGTCATTTCATGATCGGGGGCGACGGGGGCATGTATGAGACCTGGGACAACGGCGGAACCTGGGATTTTAAGGAAAACCTCCCCATTACCCAGTTTTACAGGGTCAACGTCGACAATGCCTGGCCCTTCTACAATGTCTACGGCGGCACCCAGGACAACAACTCCATGGTGGGCCCCTCCCAGAGCCTGAAAAGAGGCGGCGCCTCGAACGACGACTGGACGGTCACCCTGGGAGGCGACGGCTTCTGGATCGACACCGACCCCAACAACCCCGACATTATCTATACCGAATACCAGTATGGCAACCTCTCGCGTTTCGACCGCAAAAGCGGCGAACGTGTCAGCATTAAACCCATGGAAAGAAAAGGGGAGGAGAGCTACAAATGGAACTGGAACGCCCCCATGTTCGTCAGCAAGCACTCCCCCACCCGCCTTTATCATGCGGCCAACAAGGTGTTCCGCAGCGATAACAGGGGGGACTCCTGGCAGGTCATCAGCGACGACCTCACCACCCAAACCGACCGTAACAGCTGGCCTGTCATGGACAAATTCTGGAGCGCCGACGCCGTGGCCAAGGATGTCTCCACCTCCCAGTGGGGAACCATCGTCGCCCTGGCAGAATCACCCCTCAATGAAAACCTGCTCTTCGCCGGCACCGACGACGGGGTGATCTCGGTCACCGAAGACGGCGGCAAAAACTGGCGGCAGGTGAAATCCTTCCCCGGAATCCCGGAATATACCTACGTCTCCCACCTCCATGCCGACCGTTTCGACGAAAATGTCGTCTATGCCTCCTTCGACAACCTGCAGCGCGACGACTTCAAACCCTACGTCCTGAAAAGTAGCGACAAAGGAAAAACCTGGAATTCCATAGCCGGAAACCTCCCCGTAAACGGCACCGTCAACTGCCTCGAACAGGATTTCATCGCCCCACAGCTCCTCTTTGCCGGAACCGAATTCGGAATTTTCTTCACCATCGACGGGGGAAAGAACTGGATCCAGATGAAATCGGGAATTCCCACCATTGCCGTGCGCCATATCGCCATTCAGCAAAGAGAATCGGACCTGGTCCTGGCCACCTTCGGCCGCGGTTTTTACATCCTTGACAACTATGCCCCGCTGCGGGAACTCTCCAAAGAACTCACCGACAAGGAAGTTCACCTCTTTGCCGTTAAGGATGCCCTGATGTTCAACTTTGCCGGAAACCAGGACAACCAGGGACAGACTTATTATACCGCTCCCAACGCCGACTACGGAGCCACCTTTGCCTATTACATGAAGGAAGCTCCCAAATCCAGAAAGGCCCAGCGCCAGGAAGCCGAGAATAAACTCTTCAAGGAAGGAAAACCCATTCCTCAACCCAGCTGGAGGGAAATGGAACTCGAAGAACTGGAGGAGAATGCCCATCTAACCTTTACCATCCGTGATGAAGAGGGGAATATCGTCCGTCAGCTTTTTCAGGCTCCCGGAAAAGGAATCAACCGCATTAACTGGGATCTGCGCTATTCCATGCCCACGGTCACCCGCGTCAGCGGCAGGTTCAGCCCTGTATCCTCCGGAAGTGGCGGAGGCCGCCGCGGTGGGGGTGCCGGCATCGCCGTCATGCCCGGAAAATACTCCGTGGAAATGGAGCTCTGGCAAAACGGGGAAGTGAAAAAACTCGCCGGACCGGTGAGCTTCCAGGCGAAAAAACTCAACAATGTCACCCTGCCGGCGGCCAACTATGCCGAAAATGTGGCCTTTGCCAAAGAGGTCAGCAAACTGGCGGCGGCCATGATGGGTACCGACAGATTGACCGCCGAACTCGCCTCAAAGGTCGAACACTTCAAGCAGGCGATCTATTCCACCCCCGGCGCAGGCCAGGAAGTGATGAACAAAGCACGCCAGACAGCCCTGGAACTCGAAGAGATCCGCTTTGCCCTCAACGGACTGAATGCCAAGGCCAGCCAGGAGGAAGTCCCCCCGGCACAGGTATCCCTCAACAGCAGACTGGGTAATATCGTCAGCGCCCATATCAGCAATTCCGCCGGTATCACCCCCGCAGAAAAAGCGGAATTCGCCATCCTGAAGGAAGAGTTTCCCCCCGTTCTGGCCAGGCTGAGAAAAATCGCCGAAACCGATATCCCCGCCCTCGAGGCAGAACTCAACAAGCTGAACGCTCCCTGGACCCCCGGAAGAATACCGGTATACAACGAATAATTTCTTCCGGAAATCACCATTTCTGCACAATTTTTGTAGACTTTCAGATATCCGTTAAAACGGAACCGGCCCGAAGGCTGGTTCCGTTTTCCGGATAAACCTGGATGAATGAAAAACCGGATGAAACCAGTCACCACATATATCTCGCTTACGCTTACAGCACTCCTTCTCGTGTTCGGAGGTAATGGCTTTGCCCAATATCCCGAAGCCCGGAGTGACCTCGACCGTAAAGTGCTGGCTTTTCTATCCAACCAATCGGGAGAATGGAGGGATATGAATGTGCCGGTCACCGATGGCAGAATTCTCTACGACCTGGTCATCGAGGGGAACTACCGTAAGGCTATGGAAATCGGAACCTCCACAGGTCACTCGGCCATCTGGATCGCCTGGGCACTCTCCAAAACCGGCGGAAAACTGGTGACCATAGAAATCGACAAGCAGCGCTACCTCCAGGCCTTGCAGAATTTCAGGAAAGCGGGGCTCTCAGGGTATATCGACGCCCGGCTGGGTGACGCCCACGAACTGGTGCCCGCCGTCGGTAACGGATGGGATTTTGTCTTCTGCGATGCCGACAAATACTGGTATAAGAATTATTTCATGGCCCTGGAGGACAAAATGACCAGGGGAGGCTGCTTCGCCGCCCATAACACCAACACCCGGTCACCCGACATCAGGGAATTCCTGAAATATGTGCAGGCCCATCCCGGTTATACCACCGGCTTCAGAACTGGCAGCCGCGCCGGCATCTCCGTCAGCTACAGGAAATAAAAAAGAATTCCCTCCAAATTGGAACTCCCCGTCGCTGAGCAGCGGGAAATCCGATTCCCTCAAGAACATTTATTGTCTCACTTACCCGATTCGCCTCAGGCGGGAGGAATGCGCCCGCCGGAATTTAAGGCATGTCAGCCAGGGCCTCCTTTATTTTGCGGATATGCTCGGGTGTGGTACCGCAGCACCCCCCGATGATGCTGGCCCCTGCAGCCCGGAGGGCTTCAACGTGTGCGGCCATATCCTGTGGACCTTCCGGAAAGATGGTTTTTCCATCACGGTAAAGGGGAATCCCGGCATTGGCATGGACCAGAATGGGAATCGACGGATGGACCCTGCGGATCTCTTCGACCACGGGGATCATGCCGGCCATGCCATTGCCGCAGTTGGTCCCCACTATGGAAGCGCCTGCGTCTATCAGGGGCTGGATCATCTCAGAGGGTGAAATCCCCATCATGGTGCGGTATTCCGCGGTGACCAGCTTATCAAATGTCATGGTGCAGATCACCTCCAGTCCGGTGTTTTCGCGGGCAGCCTTCACGGCCAGAACCGCCTCATCGAGGTCTGTCATGGTCTCCACCACGATGGCATCGGCACCTCCGGCTTCCAACGCCATGGCCTGCTCACGGAAGGCCTCGTACAGTTCATCCGGGGAGACTTCCTCCATGATCAGCATCTTTCCGGTAGGTCCGATGGACCCCAACACCAGAGCCTGGTCAGCGGCAGCCTCCCGGCTGATCTCCGCCGCCGCCCGGTTCAACTCCGCCACCCGGTCACCCAAACCATATTTCTCCAGCTTGAAACGACTTCCGCCGAAACTGTTGGTCTCGATCATATCGGCTCCCACATCGGCATAACTGCGGGCAATGTCAAGCACCTCAGCCCGGTGGGTGACATTCCACAATTCGGGGCACTCCCCGGGCCTCAGCCCCTTCTGCTGTAAAAAGGTACCCCAGGCTCCATCCGACACCAGAACCCTGTCTTTGATTAATTCTTTAATCGTATGCATAATGTTCAGGCTTACTCGTTTTTCTTCTTCAAAGCTATTATTTTTCCTTCAAAAAAGAGCTTTGATAATCACCCATTGGAAAAATCGGCCTGAAAAAGAAAACCCGCCGGCAAGGACGGGTTTTCTGACATATCCTGTCAGGCTTTTTTTGCCAGGAAGGTTTTATGGACCAGGTCAAAGAGGATAATGATCCCACCTGTAATCATAAGTCCGTCAGGGATAATCCGGAGCCACATCCACATTTTCAGGGGCTCCACGGCGCTGCGCAGGCGGGCATAGAAATAGCCGGCGTCATGAGCCATCTGGGTTTGCTCCATTCCGATGACGTAGGTGGGAATTGTGAAGAGGAGCGCACCCGTGGTCAGCATCCAGAAACCATATTTGCTCAGCTTGTCATTCCATACCAGTCCGTTGGCCAGGGAGTTGGTGCGGGAAGCCATGTAGATAAAGGCGATGGAGATGTATCCGAAGGCTCCCAGAAGGGCCACATGGCCATGGGGCATGATCAGGTAAGTCCCATGGGAATAGTAGTTGATGGTGGGCAGGTTGATGAGCATACCGAAGAAGCCGGCACCGATCCAGTTGAGGATGGCCGAACCGGCAATCCACATAAAGGGCACTGAGAACTCATTTTTGTGTCCTTCGAGTCGCTGTTCCCGGGCATTTTTCATGGCTTCGACGACCATCAGGGCCAGTGGAAGGGGTTCCAGTGCCGAGAAGATCCCGCCCACGGCAATCCAGTATTCGTCAAGACCCTGCCACCAGTAGTGATGGCCTACCCCCAGGGTACCGCTCATCATGATCAGCAGCAACTCAAACAACATGGTCCGAACCGCTACCTTGTGGGAAATCAGTCCGAGCGATACCGTGAAAAAGGCGATCACTCCGGCGGCAAAGAGCTCAAAAGTCAGTTCCACCCAGAGGTGGATCACCCACCAGCGGTAATAATCGTCGACCGTATAGTTGGGAATGATCTGGTGAATGGGCATCATTCCGGCAATATAGAGGGTGGCGATGGCAAAGGCCGACCAGATGATGGTGCTTACGATCGGGTTGTTGGTCGATGCCTTCCGGATAAGTGAAATGATCAACAGGAACCAGAAGACAAGGCCGGTGACCAGCCCGATATCCCAGACACGCCCGAGATTCAGCAGCTCACGCCCCTCATTGCCCAGCCAGAACCAGGCCTCCCGGAGCTGTCCGGTGGCTCCCATGTACAGTCCGATGGTGCTTCCGACGGTAACCACCAGCAGGGCAATCCATAACACATCGACCAGCCAGGGATACTTATGGTCCTTGTTGGCAATCCATGGGGCGATGAGCAAGCCCCCCACCAGCCATCCCACGGCTACCCAGAGTATGGCGAGTTGCGTATGCATGGAGCGCAGCACATTGAACGGCAGGAGCTCCTGTGAAATGAGAAAATCCTGGGTGGGTTCTGTATAGAGATGGGCAATATACCCCCCGATGATCAGCTGTACCACAAACAGGGCAGCCACAATCGGAATATATTTGAGCAGTTTCTTCTGTGACCTGAACAAACTGGTCACCTTGATGGCCGGTTCCAGCTTTTCATTGGGATCCTTTTTAAAGAGGTACTCATAGGCCAGGTAAATGACTACGATGGTCATCGTCCACAGCACCAGCAATTCCCACAGGGAGACTTTATGTGAAACAAACGTGATTTCCTGGTCGAGAAGAGGTTCCGGCGGCCAGTTGTTGGTCCAGGTCCGCTCTGCGCCGGGTCTGATGGAAGAAGCTGCCAACTGGCCCCAGTCCACAAATGCCGCGATCTTTTCTGCTTCCTCCTTCAGGATGATCCCACCGGTAAAAGCCCTCTCCGGATCACCATTCACCAGCAGGTCAGTGAGATATTCCCTGTTTTTGAGAAATGCCGCCGCGGAAGCTTCGGTGTAGACCGTCCCTGCTTCCAAAAGTTGAGTTTGCTTTTTAACATCCTGCTTCACCCTTTCCTTCACAGCTCCCCGCTCCACTTCCGTTAACCCGCTGTTTGGTTTCCCGTACAACTCCTGTCCGTAAAAATCGTACAGGTATTCAGTCCGGTAATGTAAAAAGTCAGTGGCAAAATCAGGCCCCATATAAGCACCCATTCCCAACATGGTGCCCCAGTCCATCAGGTCAAACTCCTGAAAATAGGCTTTCCCCTCCACCACATCCTTGCCGGTATAGAGAACTTCGCCCGTAGCCGATTTTACCGTACCCGGGATGGGAGGCACTTCCTTCTGCAAATTGGCCGTGTAATAAATCAGCATGGTCACCATGATCAGGGCGATGATCCAAAACCCGGTGTACAAGCCCTTCCGGCTCATAAACCTGTCCAATAAAGATTCCTGCTTCATCCTGTTTAATTTAGTGATTGAGATTGTTTCACTTTCGGATCTTGCCGGGTCCGGAATCCCGGAAACTCTTCCACACTAAACCGGTGGTACCAGGTTGATCCGTCACCACAAATCTAAAAAAAAACATCAGATGACTACATGGTCTTTTTATATTTTTTTAAGAAAAAGAATTGCTATTTTTGGATGTTTTTAACTCCTCACTTCGTGTTTTCAAAAGAGACAGAATATGCCTTACGGAGCCTGGTCTACATCCAGGCCCAGAATTACAGGGGATTTCATCCCGGGGTGGTCGAAATTTCCAACGAGATCGACTCACCGCAGTTTTTTACGGCCAAGATTTTGCACCGGCTGGTGAAGCAGGAATTTATCGAATCGAAGAAAGGGAGAAACGGAGGATTTCGTTTCAATCCGGACAAGTCCACACTGACACTGAAGGAATGTATTATTTCCATTGAAGGAGAACGGCTTTTTACTGGATGTGGTTTCGGGCTGAAGCAGTGTGACGCCACCCATCCCTGCCCCCTGCACGATGAATATACCATCATCCGCAACGCCCTCGACAAGCTGACTTCCACCCGTACCATCCAGGAGCTGGCCAAAAAAGAGTTCAAACCCTGACCTCCCAGGAAATTCTAATCTTCTGATATTCTTACCTTCAGATTTTCAACTTTAGCACCTCCGCCCTCATTCTGAACTTCAGATTCTTTTTCAACAGGAGCAGCTGTTTCATTCCCGGCTTGCTTGATTTCTTTTGCGGCTGTCAAATTTTGTCCATGAAGCACATCCGGAGTAACCTGGTGCTCACCCCTGACAACGCACAGCAATTTGAACGCAACCTCGACTCCACCAAGGGAGGAATCCTCTGAAAGCAGGCAAACTACAGCTCCTTGAGCCACTCCCTGACCACTTCGACCGAAGGATCGCTTCCCTCCGATTTCAGGCGGTAGCTGACGGTGACCACTGCCGGGCCTTTGGTGATGCCAAAGGAGGCCAGTTCAGCAGGATCGGTCATGGTCGTCACCAAAATCTCCTTCCCCAGTTCCAGAGAGGCCAGTTTTACCTTTTCCACCATTCCGGCACACACCGCTTCCGTTTCTCCCAGAACCAGAATTTCACTTCTTCTGGAGCGGATTTTGAGTTTCAGTTTTTCGTTGATCCGGTGCTGGATGGCCTGGATCAGCTGGTTCTGGGGGGGAATTTTGGAGACAAAAGCGATTTTCCCGTCGATGCAAATGGTGGGGATATTCTTGACCATCATCGAGGACATGAAGGTTACCGCCTCCATTTTTTTGATGGCATGTTCACGCCATTCCACCACCCCTTCAAAATGGGGCGTTACCCGCTTCACCGCCTCCACCATATACTGGCAGGGAGCGCACGACTCTGAGTCGAGGGTGATCACATCCACGATCACCTTGTCTGATTTTCCGTAATCACGCAGGTTCAGGATATCGGCGTGGGCGTCGCTTTTCTCGAGGGTGCGCACCACCTGCTGAAGATAGGGATCCTGCACCAGTCCGGTCACAGCGGCCACATTTTCCGAAGGGGTTTCCATGGGCAGGTCACAACCAGGAGCCAATATAAATCCCCGGGGACCTCCCAGGTCAAGGCAGGAGAGGGCTTCCTCACGGGCACCATCAGGGGTGCCCATCAGCAGGACCACGGTGAGCCTCATGTTCCCGCCGAAACTGATTCCATGGCGCAAGGCCACATCACGCACGAAATCGAGGGGAATGTTCTCATCGATGGAAACATTATCGGGCCGGCAGCCGCACATCACTTCGACGTTCTGCTGGGCATGGCCACACACAAAAAAGCTGCTCAGCCTGCCCCGCACCCTGATATCGCTGAAAATCTGCCTGCAATAGGGGGCGACATACTGGCTGAAGCTGTCGGGGTCGATCTGGCTGGTCATGGGATCGACCACTGCGATGACATCACAACCGGCATCCATGAGGTACCCGGCCATTTTTGAAGTCACCCCGGTACAGAAGGTCATGAGTTCGTGCACCCCTTCCGGATTTTCATATAAACTGAGGAAGATATCGGTTCCCAGCAGGTGAAGGGCCAGTGTAAAGGGACCGGTCACCAGTCCGTACAAGGCAATGTCAGGATATTTATCCCGCAAAATGCGCGTAGCTGCCACCACCTGGGGAATCCTTCCCTTCGATGCATCAAAGGACGGTAAATCACCGATCGTTTTCCCTTCGGCCAGCGGATGGGAGATCACAGCCGGAGGGGTTCCCGGCGACCATTTCAGGGTACATCCCAGAACCTCGGCTTCCAGCTGAAGGTCGAAAATCACGGGAATTCCGTCGGGGTCGTAAAGCTCTATGGCCTTGCTGACCCCCTCCGCCATGAGGTCGGCCGACCGGAGGTAACTTTCGGCATCCCTGCCAATCAGGAAGCCACCATGGACTCCCACAAAAGGCACCCACGGCACCCTTTCGGTCTCCTGCAGGGCCATCGTCGCCCTGATCAGCTCCAATCCTCTCATTATCAATATTTTAAATACAACTGATTACGCATTACCCGACCGCAGGTCACCGATCACCAATCACCGGCCGAAGGCACCGAGCACCCGACCGCAGGTCACCGAGCACCGATTACCGGACCGCAGGTCCCCCTGGTGCTCCCTCACTCTAATATTCTGATAATCTTATTTTCTAATCTTCCACCATTCCGTTGAGGTACTCAACGAGTCCCTGCGGGTCGCGGCTATAGGCGTCGGCGCCGATTCGTTCGCAGAAATCCCTGGTCACCGGGGCGCCTCCCACGGCCACCCTGACCCCGGGCAAGGCCTCCTTGATGGCTTTGGCGGTCCTTTCCATGCTGGGCATCGTCGTGGTCAGAAGGGCCGAGAGTCCTACGAAAGCACCGGGATTATCCTTCAGTGCATCGACAAAGGTTTCGGCCTTCACATCCACTCCCAGATCGACGACTTTCCAGCCGTTGCCCTCCACCATCATCGAAACCAGGTTTTTCCCGATGTCGTGGAGGTCTCCCTCGACGGTGCCAATGATGAAGGTACCCTTCTGTCGCGCTTCCCCTGAAAGGAAATAGGGTTTGAGGTGAACCATGGCGGTATTCATGGCCTTGGCCGACATGAGCACCTGGGGAACAAATACCCTGTTCTCGCGGAATTTCACGCCTACCCTTTCCATGCCGGGCATCAGTCCCAGAGTCAGGATATCCTGGGGCGACGCCCCCTGGTCAAGCAGCTGCCGCGCAATTTCGTCGGCACCATCCTCCCCCTTCATCTGTGGCGGAAACGGCGACGCTTTGCTGACCTTGCCGAATTCCACGCAATCAGAAAGCTTCTTCAGTAAGTCCATCATAGTCTATTCTGGTTTCCCGCAAATTTAGGTTAACTGCAGGAACCAAAAAAGGAATTCCCACGAAAAGGAGAACCGGAAGGCCAAACAATTTTCAGAAGCAGCGGCTGCACTTTTCTGCAGAAGGGGTCTGGCCGGAAAAGTTATTGGAAAGCTCATCCAAAAGTTTAATTTTGTGAAACGACAAAAAACCTGGACCATGAGTAAAAGCTATAACATTGCCCTTTTAGGATGTGGTAAGGTGGCCCGTTTGCATGCCCGTGCCATCAGTGAGATTCCCCATGCCCGGCTGGCCGGGGTTTGGAGCCGCACCCGCTCCAGTGCCGATGCCTTTGCCGAAGAATTTCACACGGTCAGCTATGCCACACCCACGGAATTGGTGCGCCAGGCAGCCATCGATTTGGCCATTGTGTGTACCCCTCATCTCTTCCACACGGCGGCAGCCCTGGAAGTCATCGCCGCCGGAGCCCATGTCCTGGTCGAAAAGCCCCTGGCCATCGATCCCTTTGACTGTGACAGAATGATCGAGGCGGCCGAACTGGCGGAGGTCAGACTGGGGGTGGTCAGCCAGCGCCGGTGGTATACCCCGGCCATGAGGGTGAAAGCCGCCATCGATGCCGGAAAGATAGATACTCCGGCCCTGGGCATGGTGACCATGCTGGGATGGCGCGACCGTTCCTATTACGATGCCGACGAATGGCGCGGCACCTGGAACCTCGAGGGCGGCGGCGTCCTCGTCAACCAGGCTCCCCATCAGCTCGACCTTCTCCTCTGGTACATGGGAGAAATCGATGAGGTCTTCGGCACCTGGAAAAACCTCAACCACCCCTACATCGACGTCGACGATACCGCCCTGGCCATCATCCGCTTTAAAAGCGGCGCCATCGGCAACATCGTGGTCAGCAACTCCCAGAAACCCGGCATCTTCGGTAAGGTGCACATCCATGGCAGCAATGGCGCTTCGGTGGGTGTCGAAACCGAAAAAGGAGCCATGTTCCTCCCCGGACAAAGCGGTATTGTTGCGCCACCCCGCAATGACCTGTGGACCATCACCGGCGAGGAACAACTTCCCGCCCAATGGGACCAGGAAGAAGCCGCCCTCTTCGGCACCATAGATCCGACCACGTGGTATATCAAGCTTCAGATCGCCGACTTCCTGGAGGCCCTGGAAACCGGCAGGGAACCCGCCGTAACCGGCCATGACGGTCGCAGGGTCGTGGAACTCTTCGACGCCATTTACCGTTCACACCGCGAAAACCGGCCCGTGAAACTTTAATATTGAAGCTCCCCGGAATTCACCCACTTAAGCATACCACCACAGACAACGCCAATAACTAAACGGAACTTATGTCGGCAGGGTTTATACTCTTTCTGGTCACCTCGGCGGTGGCTCTCTTGCTCTTTCTCGTGCTGAAGCTGAAAATCAGCGCTTTCATCTCACTGCTGATCACGGCCATTTATGTGGGGTTACTCTCGGGCATGGCTCCCGACGCAGTGCTGAAGAGCATCCAGGAGGGCATGGGCAGCACCCTGGGATTTGTGGCTACCGTCGTGGGACTGGGGGCCATTTTCGGACAGATCCTCGAAAGTTCAGGAGGAGCAGAAGCCCTGGCCCATACGCTGATCCGCCGCTTCGGACAAGAGAAAGCCCCCTGGGCCATGGTCCTGACCGGGTTCATCGTGGCCATCCCCGTCTTTTTTGACGTGGGATTCATCATCCTGGTCCCCATCGTCTACGCCCTGGCACGCGACACCCGGCGATCGCTCCTTTATTATGCCATCCCCCTGCTTGCCGGACTGGCAGCCACCCATACCTTTGTGCCCCCGACACCCGGACCGGTGGCCGTGGCCGATATCATCAACGCACAGCTGGGATGGGTGATCCTCTTCGGTCTTCTCCTCGGAATCCCCACCGCCATCATCGCCGGTCCCCTCTGGGGATCCTACATCTCCCGGAAAATATACCTCGTTCCCCCCATGGGAGAGGATCCCCCTCCCTCCGGCAAATCAGAGGAGACAGGGGGAGCCACCCACCCTTCCACCAGGGAACTTCCCTCCTTCAGGCTGATCGCCTTTCTCATCGGGATTCCCCTGTTTCTGATCCTCCTGAATACCCTTACGGGAGTGCTGGTGGACAAGGAAGTCATCGGGGCTTCGCTGGTGACCGATGGCATCCGCTTTCTGGGCCATCCCTTCAGCGCCCTGATCGTGGCCACCCTTTTAGCCATATGGCTGCTGGGAATACGCAGGGGCATGTCGCGGCAGGCCATCCTGGAACTGAGTAATAAAGCCCTGGGGCCTGCCGGCATCATCATCCTCATCACAGGTGCCGGAGGGGTCCTGAAGCAGATCCTGGTCGACAGCGGCATGGGCAGGATGATGGCCGAGTCCATTGCCGGATCCCCGCTCTCCCCCATCCTGCTGGCCTGGCTTCTGGCGGCCATTGTACGCATCACCCAGGGATCGGCGACTGTGGCCATGATCACCGCGGCAGGAATCATCGCCCCGGTTCTGGAACTTCTCGACCTCTCAGATCCCATCAGGGCCCTGGTAGTCATCGCCATCGCCTCGGGAGCCACCATCCTCTCACATGTCAACGACAGCGGATTCTGGCTGGTGGGCAAATACCTGGGAATGAACGAAAAAGACACCCTCCGGTCATGGACGGTCATGGAAACCATCATCGCCGTGTGCGGCCTCGTCTTTTCACTGCTGGCCAGCCTCTTCTTCAGGTGAACACCCCCTTCTGCTCCGGAATATTGAGACTGTTCGCGTCAGTGCCGAAAAAAAAGGCGCACTGGTAATACACCGAACACCGGAAAACCGCACTAAATGTCACAAGAGTGATCAGAGCAGGGTGCCCAGGTTTTGGCGGCGGAAACTTTTTTTCCCGCAAGCCGGACATGTGGCCCGCTTCAGCCTGTGGATATTGGTGAGCCTCAGCCGCGAACGGCACTTCATGCACTTGAAACGGCTGGTATGCAGCAACTGATCCCCATCGGAAAGGTTGACCTGTACCTTGCCATGCAATAAGTGGCACTTCGGACATTTGTACACCTGAAAAGTGGCCTCTATCATTAACCCCTGATGGTGCGCGGCCAGCATCTCAATCTTGTTGTGAATCTCGTAGTGGAAGAGCTTCTGGTTCGACGAAACATACTCCTCATAACTCTGAGGCTTCACCAAATAACCATGTCCCTGCTTGTAATACTCCTCGTATCCGCAGTGACTGCATTTATAGGAATAGGCATGTCCGATCATCAGAAACCATTTGAGTGCCAATAAAAATAAGTAAAAAGAAGAGGATAACAAAATGTGGATTTTAGAATCGATTTAAATTACCGGCCGTCGGGGCACAATCCTTTGAAAGAAGGCGGGGTTCCACTATTTTTGCCCTTCTCAATTACCGGCATAACTGTTTAATTTAAACATACTTTCTATGAGCAAATTCATTTACGCGTCAATTGGCCGTAAATTCCTGATGAGCGTGACGGGTATCTTCCTGTTGCTTTTCATTTTGGTGCATTTGACGATCAATTTGTTGTTGATTTTCGACGACAGCGGGGAGTTATACAACCAGGGTGCCCATTTCATGGTCACCAATCCTGCCATCAAGGTGATGGAGCCCATCCTTGCGCTGGGATTTCTGATCCATATCATCTGGTCACTGCTGATTTCCTGGGAGAACTACAGGGCCCGTCCGGTGAAGTACAAAAAACAGGATCTTTCGGTGGCCAGCAGCTGGGCATCGCGGAACATGCTGATTCTGGGGGCGCTGGTTTTTGTCTTTCTGGTGATCCACCTTGCCAACTTTTACTGGAAGATCAAGTTCACCGGCCATGAGCTTCTCGAAACAGGCATGGCCCCGGGAAGCGACATGCACAACACCTACAACCTGGTGAGCGACTTGTTCAAAAACAGCTGGGTTTACAGTCTGCTTTACATTATCGGGGGGGTCCTTCTGGGGCTCCATGTGACGCATGGGTTCTGGTCAGCCTTGCAGACCATCGGTTTCTCCAACAAGAACTGGCTTAACCGCCTGCAGTTCATCGCCAAAGTATATGCCGTCATCGTGGCCGTCGGCTTCGCCATCATTCCGCTCTATTTCATGATTAAGTTTTAACCGTTAAACGAAGTTGAACATGCAGAACCTTGATTCAAAGATACCTGCCGGTCCACTGGCGGAGAAATGGTCGAACCACAAAGCCGCCATCAGGGTGGTGAGTCCGGCCAATAAGAGAAAACTGGAGGTCATCGTGGTGGGCACAGGACTCGGAGGAGCCTCTGCCGCAGCGTCGCTGGCAGAACTGGGATACAACGTAAAAGCCTTCTGTTATCAGGACAGTCCGCGCCGCGCCCACTCCATCGCCGCCCAGGGAGGTATCAACGCCGCCAAGAACTACCAGAACGATAACGACTCGGTTTACCGTCTTTTCTACGACACCATTAAGGGGGGAGACTACCGTTCCCGTGAAGCCAATGTCTACCGCCTGGCGGAAGTATCACCCAATATCATCGACCAGTGTGTGGCCCAGGGAGTGCCCTTTGCCCGTGAATATGGCGGATTGCTCGACAACCGCTCCTTCGGGGGAGTGCTGGTAAGCCGCACCTTTTATGCCCGCGGCCAAACCGGCCAGCAGTTGCTCCTGGGGGCTTACCAGGCCCTCAACCGGCAGATCGCCAAGGGCAGCGTGAAAATGTACAGTCGTCATGAAATGCTCGACGTGGTGATCATCGGCGGAAAAGCCCGCGGAATCATCACCCGTGACCTGGTCACCGGCGAGGTGAAACGCTTCGGCGCCCATGCCGTGGTGGTGGCCACCGGCGGCTACGGAAATGTCTTTTTCCTCTCCACCAACGCCATGGGAAGCAACGGTTCGGCAGCCTGGCAGTGCTACAAAAAAGGCGCCATGTTCGCCAATCCCTGCTTCGTACAGATCCACCCCACCTGCATTCCTGTGCACGGCGACCAACAGTCCAAACTCACCCTGATGTCGGAATCACTGCGTAACGACGGCCGGGTATGGGTACCGAAGACAATGGAAGATGCGCAGAAACTGCGTGAAGGGAAGATCGGCCCCAACGACATTTCCGATGAAGACCGCGATTTCTACCTCGAGCGCAGGTACCCCTCCTACGGGAACCTGGTGCCCCGTGACGTGGCCTCCCGGGCGGCCAAGGAGAGATGTGACGCCGGTTTTGGGGTCAACTCAGAAGGAAAAGCCGTTTACCTCGACTTCAAATACGCCATCGAGCGGCTGGGACGCAGCGTTATCGAGGAACGCTATGGTAACCTCTTCCAGATGTATGAAAAAATCACCGACCAGGATCCCTATAAAGTACCGATGCAGATCTATCCCGCTATCCATTATACCATGGGCGGAACCTGGGTCGACTACAACCTGATGACCACGGTGCCGGGACTATACTCCATCGGGGAAGCCAATTTCTCGGACCATGGCGCCAACAGGCTGGGAGCTTCGGCACTCATGCAAGGCCTCGCCGACGGATATTTCGTCCTTCCCTATACCATCGGCGACTACCTCGCCGGGGAAATCATGACCCCCAAAACCGATACCAACGCCCCGGAATTCGCCGAGGCCGAGAAAAACGTGACGCAACGCCTCGAAAAACTCTTCAACATCAAGGGCACCAAAACCGTCGACTATTACCACAAGAAACTGGGTACCATCATGTGGGATTATGTAGGCATGTCACGCAATGAAGAGGGTTTGAAAAAGGCCGTCACCATGATCAGGGAACTCCGCGATGAGTTCTGGAAAAACGTGAAAGTCCCCGGGGAAATGAACAACCTGAATCCCGAACTGGAAAAAGCAGGCCGTTTGGCCGATTTCTTCGACATCGGCGAACTGATGGCCCTCGACGCCCTCGACCGTAACGAGTCGTGCGGCGGCCATTTCAGGGAGGAATCGGTAACCGAAGATGGTGAAGCCCTCCGTAACGACGACAAATTCACCTATGTGTCGGTCTGGGATCACCAGGGCGAAGGCAAAGAGCCTCTCCTTATTAAGGAACCCCTTATTTTCGAGAGTATTAAATTAACACAGCGGAGTTATAAATAACCGGAACCATGGCTGACAAAATTCTGAATAAACTCAATATCGAGGTGTGGCGGCAAAACAACGCCAAAGCCAAAGGGAAATTCGAGACCTACACCATAGAAAACATCTCGACAGGGACCTCGTTCCTGGAGATGCTTGACATATTGAATAATGACCTGATAGAAAAGGGCATTGACCCGATCGCCTTTGACCACGACTGCCGTGAGGGGATTTGCGGGACCTGCAGTCTGTACATCAACGGAAGGCCCCATGGCCCCGATTCGGCCGTCACCACCTGCCAGTTGCACATGCGCAAGTTCAAGGACGGGGATACCATCACCATAGAACCCTGGCGTGCCAAGGCATTCCCGGTAATCAAGGATTTGGTGGTCAACCGTTCGGCCTTTGAGAAGATCCTCCAGGCCGGAGGGTTTGTCTCGGTGAACACCGGAGGTATTCCCGACGCGAATGCCATTCTCATCAGCCATGAAGATGCCGAGGAGGCCATGGATGCCGCTTCCTGCATCGGCTGCGGTGCCTGCGTGGCCGCCTGCAAAAACTCATCGGCCATGCTCTTCGTTTCGGCAAAGGTCTCCCAACTGGCCAAGCTCCCGCAAGGCCGCGTGGAAGCCAAAGCCCGCGCACGTAACATGGTGGCCAAAATGGACGAACTCGGCTTCGGAGGTTGTACCAACACCCAGGCCTGCGAAGCAGAATGCCCCAAGAGCATCTCCATTTCCAACATCGCCCGCCTCAACAGGGAATACCTCACGGCACGGTTCTCGGAATAGTCAGCCACCCTTCACCTGACGACCTGAGGGCACGATTCCCTGTTACGTGAAGCCACCGCTAAGGTCCCCGGAAGGCCTTGCTTACGGTCACCCGGAAAATCAAGGTGCGCACACCAAAGATGTATTACCTGTCGGTTAATTTTCTTTAAATATCTGAGCAGAGCCTCCCGAATTAATTGGTTTTGATTAATTTCGGGAGGTTTTTAAATTTTTACAGGTAAAAATATTTTTGAATATGGCAATCAGTTATAAAGAATTAGGTTTGGTGAACACCCGTAAGATGTTTGCCGATGCTGTCGATGGCGGTTATGCCATTCCGGCTTACAATTTCAACAACATGGAGCAGCTCCAGGCCATCATCAGCGCTTGTGTGGAAACCAAATCGCCGGTGATCCTCCAGGTCTCCAAGGGTGCCCGCCAGTATGCCAACCAGACGTTGCTGCGCTACATGGCCCAGGGAGCCGTGGAATTCGCCAAGGAACTGAGCAATGGCACCGGCATTCCCATTGCCCTCCATCTCGACCATGGCGACACCTTCGAAACCGCCAAGGACTGTATCGACATGGGTTTCTCCTCGGTGATGATCGACGGATCGCACCACCCCTACGAGAAAAATATCGAACTCACCCGCCAGGTGGTGGAATACGCCCATAAATATGATGTCACCGTCGAAGGTGAACTGGGAGTCCTCTCAGGCATCGAAGATGACGTGGTGGCAGCCAAATCGGTCTATACCAATCCCGACGATGTGATTGACTTCACCCAGAAGACCGGGGTCGATTCCCTGGCCATCTCCATCGGCACATCACACGGAGCCAACAAGTTCACCCCTGCCCAGTGCACCCGCAACGAGGAAGGCGTACTTGTTCCCCCGCCGCTGCGTTTCGACATTCTGGAAGAAATAGAACGCCGTCTCCCCGGATTTCCCATCGTCCTTCACGGAGCCTCATCGGTTCCCGCCGACCTGGTGAAAATCATCAACACCCATGGGGGCGCCCTGAAAGATGCCGTGGGCATTCCGGAATCGCAACTCCGCCGTGCCGCCGCCTCTTCGGTATGCAAAATCAACATCGATTCTGACGGCCGTATCGCCATGACGGCAGCCATCCGCAAGGTATTCGTCGAAAAACCGGGAGAATTCGACCCCCGCAAATACCTGGGACCCGCCCGCGACAGCCTCAAGGAACTTTACAAACACAAGATCATCAACGTGCTGGGGTCCAATAACCGCATCTGATTCCCGCCGGTACATAAAAGAGAGCGCCGCTGACAATTCAGCGGCGCTCTCTTTTTTATGGGTAATGGACCAACCCCTATTTACCGGGGGCCTGGCCTGTCTCTTCCACCGGCTTCAGATGCTTGTCGAGGAAGGTAATCATCGCCCTGTAGAATTCAAATCGGTTTTCCTCATTACGGAAACCGTGGCCTTCGTTGTCCTTGACCATATAATCGACATCGATGCCCCGGGCTTTCAGGGCCGCAACCATCTGGTCAGACTCGTCCTTGTTCACCCGCGGGTCATTGGCGCCCTGGGCCACAAAGAGCGGGGCCACGATCTTATCGGCGTTCAGGGCCGGAGAGACCTGAGCCAGCATCAGCGAATCCTGCACCGGATCCCCCACCATTTCGGTGAGCATGTCAAGCATGGGCTTCCAGTAGGGAGGAATGGTCTTCATGAAGGAAAACATATTGGATACCCCCACATAATCCACTCCGGCCGCATAGAGTTCCGGGGTTTTGGTGAGTCCCACCAGGGTGGCATACCCACCGTAGCTTCCTCCATAAATGGCGATGCGCTCCGGGTCAGCGATGCCCTGATCTATCAGCCAGTTCACCCCGTCGGTAATGTCGTCCTGCATAGTAAGCCCCCACTGCTTGAAGGAAGCCTCCCAGAATGCCCTGCCATACCCCGTGGAACCCCGGAAATTCATCTGCAGCACGGCATAGCCGTTGTTGGCCAGGAACTGCACCTCGGGATTGAAGCCCCAGGTATCACGGGCCCACGGGCCTCCGTGCGGATTGACCACCACAGGCAATTTTTCAGCCTTTACCCCCTTCGGAAGGGTCAGGTAGCCGTGGATCGTCAAGCCATCACGCGAGGTGTAACTGATGGGTTTCATTTCTGCCAGATCCTCCTCCTTCAGCCAGGGGGTCAGATCGGTCAGATGAGTCAGCTCCTTTGTGGTTCTGTCAAAATAGTAATATGCTCCACGGCTGCGATCGCTGTAGGTGCGAAAGATTAACTTGTCCTCATTTTTGTTGAAACCTGCCAACACCACTTCATAACCCGGAAGTTTTTCTCCCACGAATGTCATGACAGATTCAGCTTCTGTATCGAAGAAATGGTGCTTATCCTTGTCAGTGGTCCAGGTCACCCAAAGCAGCTTTTTATCCTTGCGGGAGAAATTCACCCCCCCGACATCCGCTTCCGGAGTCTCAAAGATCACCTCACTCTCTTTCCCGTTGGCGATATCAAAGAGAACCAGGGCGCTTTTGTCGCGGCCCAGGTTGGAAAGGGCATAGACCATTTTATTATCGAAGGTAAAGAGAACCGGCGACAGGGTCTCCTTGAAACTCGTCGTCAGTACCGGAGCAAAGGGGTCAGCTTCGGTTTCACGGAAGAGGATGGTCTGGTTCACCCCGTCGGTGGCGAAGGCCACCCTGAGTTTTCCTTCATGGTCAGTCATCCAGCCGGTGATGTTTCCGGGGTTCTCAGCCAGCATGGCCAACTCGCCTGTTACCACGTTGAGGCGGTAGGGGTCGAATACCGTAGGATCACGCTGGTTCAATCCGACGATCACCACATTCTCAACATCACGGAGATCGTCAATAAAATCGGTGCGCACCTTCTCAAAGACCGTCAGTCCCTTCAGTTCGCTGCCGTCTGCATTGACCCCGTAAAGGTGAAAATTCTCGTCGCCACCGGTATCCTTGAGGTATAAAAGGCGATTGTCGCCTTTCCAGAGGTACCCGGCAATATCGCGGGCGGTCTCAGACGTGATCCTCACGGCCGAATCAGCCCCCACTTTTTGCACAAACAGGTTCAGCCTCGACTCCCAGGGAGCCAGGTAGGAGAAATACTCACCGTTGGGTGAAAGCTGAAAAGCCGTCTTTTCAGGATTGCGGAAGAAATCTTCCAGGGGGATCAGCGGCGCCTTTTGCGATAACTTCTGCGTTGCGTTTTCGCACGACGACAGGAGCGCCAGAAGTGTCATAACAACCATCAGTTTTTTCATTTGTTTAAATTATAATGTTCATTTGGCAAATTACTGGAAACACATGTAATGCCCATGTGGTTAATCATCCCCATAGCCCAGGGAAGCAGCTTCCTCTGCTGTTCATTATATAGGCTTGATGGATAAGTACAAAATAATGACCTAAAATTACAACCTTTTGACCACCATTAAAAGCCTAAATTCCAAAATCTTCAGTCGATGTGGCAGTCTTATTTGTAGTTCAGGTTTTCGGGCAGGAATTTTTCCACGAATGCCGTGGTGACGCCCTTGCGGCGGGCATACTCTTCCACCTGGTCGCGGCCGATATTGTCGACCCCGAAGTAGCGTGCTTCGGGATGGGCAAAGTACTGTCCGCATACCGAGGCGTTAGGATACATGGCATAGTGTTCGGTAAGGGAAATCCCCACCTCTTCGGCTTTCAGGAGGCGGAAGAGGCTTTCCTTTTCGGAGTGTTCCGGACAGGCAGGATATCCTGGGGCGGGCCTGATCCCCTGGTAACCGGTATGAAAAAGGTCGTGGAGGGAGAGGTTTTCTTCCGGGGCATATCCCCACAGCTCCTTCCTGACCAGCAGATGCAGATATTCGGCAAAGGCCTCGCTGAGGCGGTCGGCCAGCGATTCCAGGAGAAGAGCCTTGTAGTCGTTATGCTCCTCCCGGAATTTGCGGATCCACTTTTCGATGCCGATTCCCGCGGTCACGGCAAATCCTCCGCAATAGTCGGCCCGCCCCGATCCCAGGGGAGCCACAAAATCGGCCAGACAGAGATGGGCCTGGCCCTCTTTCTTTTTCTCCTGCTGGCGGAGATGGTGAAAGGTTCCCAGAGGGCTCTTCCTGTTCTCATCAGCAAAGAGGAAAATATCATCGCCCGAGGCATTGGCAGGCCAGAGGCCCACAACCCCGTTAGCCTGCACCATTTTTTTGCTGATGATTTCATCGAGCAGTTCGCTGGCCTCTTCAAAAAGCTTGCGTGCGGCTTCCCCCTGTTGGGGATCACCGAGAATCTGCGGATAACTGCCCTTCAGTTCCCACGCCATAAAGAAGAAAGTCCAGTCGATATATCCCCGTAACTCTTCCAGGGGAAAGTCCATGAATTTTCTGACACCGGTGAAGTGCGGGGTATAGACAGGGGAGGCCATCCAATCGATGGCCGGCTTATTGGCCCTTGCCGTTTCCAGTGGTATATATTCACGGGGTTTCCGCTGTTCCTGGAAGCGGCGGATTTCGGTGTACTCATCACGCACCTGCTGCAGGAAATCCTCATTTCCGGCCAACAGGGAAGCCACCACCCGCGTGGAGAGGGAAGCATCCTTGACGTGGATTACCGAAGCCGAATAATGGGGCTCGATTTTCACGGCGGTATGGATTTTGGAGGTCGTGGCACCGCCGATCAACAGGGGGAGTGTCATGCCCCGGAGTTCCATTTCGCGGGCTACCTCGGCCATCACCTCCAGCGATGGGGTGATCAGTCCGCTCAATCCCACGATGTCGGCCTTTTCAGCAATTGCCGTATCGAGTATTTTATCGGTGGGCACCATCACCCCCAGGTCAACAACGTCATAATTATTGCATCCCAGCACCACGCCCACGATGTTCTTGCCGATATCGTGGACATCGCCCTTCACGGTGGCCAGCAGGATCTTCTTGCGCTGCTCGGGAAGCGGAAATTTTCCCTTGTCGGCTTCTATATAAGGCAACAGAAAAGCCACCGCTTTTTTCATCACCCGCGCCGACTTGATGACCTGGGGCAGGAACATCTTCCCCGATCCGAAGAGTTCACCCACGATGTTCATGCCATCCATCAGGGGACCTTCTATGATACTCAGCGCCGGAGCGTATACTTTTACCGCTGCCGCCATATCTTCGTCGACGAAGTCGGTGATTCCCTTCACCAGAGCATGGGCGATCCGTTCTGCCAGGGGCAGATGACGCCATTCTTCCTTACGTTCTTCGGGTTTCCCGTTGGTCTGAAGCCGCGAGGCGATATCCAGGAGCCGCTCTGTAGCGTCGGGCCGGCGGTTCAGCACCAGGTCCTCCACCCTTTCGAGCAGGTCAGGCTCTATTTCATCGTAGATCTGAAGCATGCCCGGATTGACAATACCCATATCGAGGCCTGCCGCAATGGCATGGAAGAGAAAAACCGAATGCATGGCCTCCCTGACGGTGTCGTTTCCCCTGAAGGCAAAGGAGACATTGCTGATGCCCCCGCTGGTGCGGGCATAGGGAAGATTCTGCTTAATCCAGCGGATGGCTTCGATATAGTCGACCGCGTAATTGTTGTGTTCTTCCAGTCCGGTGCCGATGGTCAGCACATTGGGATCCAGGATGATGTCTTCGGGAGGGAAGCCTACCTCTTCCGTCAGAATTTTGTAGGCACGGCCGCAGATCTCCTTTCTGCGTTCCAGGCTGTCGGCCTGTCCCTGTTCGTCGAAGGCCATCACCACCGCTGCCGCTCCGAAGCGTCTGATGGTCAGGGCATGTGCTCTGAAGACCTCCTCGCCCTCCTTCAGGCTGATGGAGTTGACGATGGTCTTTCCCTGAACACACTTGAGGCCGGCTTCGAGGACCTCCCACCGCGACGAGTCGATCATCACGGGCAGCCGGGCGATGTCGGGTTCGGCCATCATCAGGTTGAGGAAGGTGACCATCTCCTTTTCGGCGTCGAGCATAGCATCGTCGAGGTTGATGTCGATGGCCTGGGCCCCGTTTTCCACCTGGTCACGCGCGATGGCCAGCGCCTCTTCGTACTTACCATCACGGATCAGCCGGGCAAACTTGCGGCTTCCCGCCACATTGCACCGCTCTCCGATGTTGAGGAAGTTGTTCTCCGGGGTGATGACCACGGGCTCAAGACCGGTAAAACGGGTGAGGTGATCATGAGGTGGCACCTCATGAGGCCGGGCCGTCGCCGCAGCACGGGCAAACTCCCTGATATGGGCGGGCGTGGTACCGCAGCAGCCCCCCACAATGTTCACATAACGGTGATCGAGATAATCACGGATCTGGACACCCATGGTTTCGGGGGTCTCGTCGTACCCCCCGAACTGGTTGGGCAATCCGGCATTGGGGTGGGCACTGATGTAAAAAGGAGCCTTTTGGGAAAGTTCCCGCAGGTAAGGTTTCAGTTCGGCCGCCCCCAGAGAACAGTTGAGCCCTATCGACAACATCTTCACATGAGCCAGCGTATGGAGGAAAGCCTCCAGGGTCTGTCCCGAAAGGGTGCGCCCGCTGGCGTCGGTGATGGTTCCCGAAATCATCACCGGCAGTTCCAGGCCCCTTGATTCCAGGGCCTCTTCAATGGCCACCAGGGCAGCCTTGGCATTCAGGGTGTCAAAAATAGTCTCCACCAGAAGAAGCTCCGCACCCCCGTCGAGCAACCCCTCTATCTGCTCCCGGTAAGCCGCCTTGACCTCATCGAAGGTCACCGCCCGAAAACCCGGATTGTTGACATCGGGGGAGAGGGAGAGGGTCTTGTTGGTAGGTCCGATGGCCCCCGCCACATACCGGGGCTTTTCGGGATTGGCAGAGGTAAATTCATCGGCAAGGGTACGGGCAATCTCCGCCGAGGCTTTGTTCATGGCATGCACCCAGCCCTCCGTATGGTAATCGGACTGCGATATGGGCGTCGAATTAAAGGTATTGGTCGACAGTATGTCGGCCCCCGCCTCCAGATATTGCCTGTGAATCGAAGTGATCACTTCAGGCTTCGTCAGCGACAAAATATCGTTGTTTCCCTTCAGATCGTGGGGATGGCTGGCAAACAGCTTCCCCCGGAAATCCTCCTCGGTAAGCCGGTAATCCTGGATCAGCGACCCCATGGCCCCGTCCAGCACCAACACGCGGTGTTTCAGTTCTTCGTATATATCTTTCTTTATCATCCTCTTATTTCCCTGTAAAATTCTATAAACAGGCATTAGATTTAAATTGCCGCCGAAATATAGTAAGCTGGAACAAATAAATGGCTTATATTTTCAGGCTGAACTATGCACAAACCGGACTTCAAAATTACCCCTGATTCCGGTTTTATCTTCGCAAATGATGACCAGGGAGCGGATTTCAGGGAATTGTTCCGAATATTTTAACACCGGTTCAATATCGGCGGGGGTTTTCACGCGGTTGGCCAGGGATGTGGCCCAGGCGTCGGCCAGCACCGGCGACGAGCAGGCCACCATGACGGCATCGGCCTTGCCGAAACTGAGGGAGGGGCCTACGGTACCCGAGGAGGTGCACACGCCACAAGGGGTTTCCCCGGCCGGAATCAGAATGCCGATCTTTTCCGAAAGGGGGGAATGGCCGGCGTAAATGGTCATCAGGAGGTCCTCTTTCAGCAGAAGGAAATAATCGCCCCCGTTTTCGACGATCAGCTCTTTCAGCGGAAAGCGTTTTCTGATTTTTTCGGCAATACTGAGGGCAAACAGACCTGCCACGGCAGCCATGGGACCCGTGCCGCTGCGGGTGCCGGCGGCGGCCATCTCCCGGGCTTCCTGAGGGGCCCCCGGAAAGAGCTTCAACGGCTCCAGCGAAGCCCCGAAGGCCGGGTGCTCATGGATATAGGAATCCAGCCTGGTCCGGAGATCCATCACCTCATGCAGCGCCACTTCCGCGATCTCCTTCCGGAAGGAGGCATGGTCCACCCCGATCCAAAGGTCGGTCTCCAGGTATTGCACCGTAAAAGAGGCAAACCGGGCGGGATTGAACTGCTGGCGATAACTCCGTGGCTGGTTTTCCATGTCCTTAAAATTACAACAAAAACAGACATTATAACCCTTTTTGAACCGGAACATCGGTTTGCAGAGGTCCTGTCGTTCCTGAAGCCTCCGTTGGTCTTTCACAGATTCGCCACAGGCGCCTTCAGCAGATGAAAAAGCTCCCGGACTGCCGGAAGATTCCGGAGACCGGGAGCTGCAAGGGCTTAGGCAGGGATATAGCCAGGAGCCCGTGGAAGATAACTGCCCAAGTCCCGGGCAGGTGTATAGCCATGATTGCGTTAAAGATGACTGCCAGGAGCCCGGGAGGAGCGGTTACCGTTTGACGATCTTGTGCACTTCACGGCTATCGGCGGTTTCCAGAACCAGCAGGTAAATACCCGGCTGAAGGGAGCCCATGGGAACCACCGGCTCCGGAGAGCTCCACGAGGTCATATAGACCATTCTACCGGAAATATCGGTCAGCTTCAGCACTCCCCTGGCCGTTACTCCGGAAATGTGGAGTTCCGACGTCACCGGGTTGGGCCACACCCTGAGCTGGCTTCCTGAAAAGTCGCCGACGGGTGTGTTCACGGTGAAGTTAGCTGTAAGGTTGCGGGGAGCTGAAAGCGTGAAGACATAGCTGGCCAGGGAGCTCACCACGGTGGTCCCTTCCGTCCAGTTGACGAAAACATATCCCACTGCAGGTTGGGCATGGGCCGTGACCGTGGTGCCCACATTAAAGGTGCCGCCGCCGCTCACCGTACCTCCGGCGGCAGGAGCGGCCGACAGGGCTACCGTATAGGTCGTCACCGTGGCCTGTCTGAAATTGGCCGTCAGCGTCCGGTTGGCACTCAGCGTGAAGGTATAACTGGCCGACGTGCTGGCCACTTTGGTCCCCTCGGTCCAGTTCACAAACTCATACCCCTTGGCGGGAGTGGCCGTCACCGTCACGGAGGAGCCCTGGGTAAAGGTGCCTCCGCCGCTCACCGTTCCCCCGGCGGCCGGAGTGGCCGAGAGGGTCAGAGTATTGGTGACCGCTTTCTCCCTGAAATTGGCAACCAGTGAACGGTCGCCGTTCAGAGTAAACTTGTAATTCACAGAAGTGGTGACTACCGTATTCCCCTCGGTCCAGTTAACGAACTCATAGTCATCTTCCGGAACGGCCGAGATGGTCACCGTTGTTCCCGGGGTGAACCTTCCTGCACCCAGGGTGCCTCCGCCAAACAGGGGACTCGACGACAAGGTAAGGGTACTTTGTGAAGCCTCGACTTTAAAGTTGGCCACCAGCGTCTTGTTTCCGTTCAGGGTAAAGGTGTAACCCGGCAGCATGCTCACTACTCTGGTTCCTTCCGTCCAGCTGACAAATTCATACCCTCTTCCCGGGGTGGCCCTGACGTTAACGTCAGAACCTTCCGTAAAGCTTCCGCCCCCGGTGACGGTTCCTCCCGCAACCGGACTGGAAGAGAGAGATACCGTATATTGTTGCGGGACAATTCTGAAATTGGCCACCAAAGTGGTGGCGGCATTTACCGTAAAGGTGTAAGCCTGGGAAGTACTCACGACCCTGGAGCCATCGGTCCAGTTGACAAATTCATATCCCTTGCTGGTGCTGGCCTTAACTGTCACAGAACTACCTACAACAAAAGAGCCGCCTCCAGACACGGTACCTCCGGCATCGGGACTCGCCACCAGGGTGACGTCGCAATTCACCGGCAGGTTTGTGAAATTGGCCACCAGCGTCCGACTGGCATTTACCGTAAATGTATAACTGGCGCTGGTTGAAGCCACCTTCGTCCCCTCCGTCCAGTTGACAAACGCATATCCACTGCCAGCAGTGGCTGTTACGGTCACCGCTTTCCCCTGCGTATAACTCCCAGCCCCGGTGAGGGTTCCGGCATTCGCCGGACTGGAAGAAAGGGTGATGGTGAAGGTCGTGGACCCTGA
This sequence comes from uncultured Prolixibacteraceae bacterium, assembly GCA_964461455.1. Classification (GTDB taxonomy): domain Bacteria; phylum Bacteroidota; class Bacteroidia; order Bacteroidales; family Prolixibacteraceae; genus UBA1413. Next base: position 31,700 of record CAYWUJ010000006.1, read on the forward strand.
GGTAGTCACATAAATCGCCGGTGAAGCCACCGACTCCCCGTTCACGCCAATGGCCTGTACAAAATAGGTATATTCATGGCCGGTGAGCAACCCGGTCACCGCATGGGAGACCACATTCCCCACACTTTTGGGGAAATAGCCGGGAGGGTTGCTTCCTGTACTGGAAGAGCTGATGATCCAGAGCTTATATCCTGTGGCACCCACCACCGCCTCCCATCGGGCGGTAAAGGATGTGGCGGTGATATTGGTGGCAGGCAGGGCAACAGGGGGAGCGACTCTCGTCATCAGGGAAATTTCATTCCCGAAGTAGGAAAGTTCGGTACTGAATATGGCCCTGACTCTGTACACATAATTGGTGTTGGGTTTCAGCTTGAATTCGGTAAAATTAAAGCTGGTGGCCGTGGTGAATCTCCATATCCAATTTTGGTCAACATAAATTTCCAGACGGTATTTGGTGGCTCCGGGCACCGGATTCCAGCGGGCTGTAAACGAATGGTCAGTGACATTGGTGGGCTGAATGGCCACCGGCCGCTCCAGCATTTCGGTGGTGGCCCTGATGGAATTCGACCTGGCAGATTCCTCCTGGTCATTGACCGCCGTAACCTGGTATTCATATTCCAATCCCGACTCCAGGCTTTGCACCCACTTCGAGAGAACTGTAGTGGATTCCCCGTTGATGATTATCTTTCCGGAGACCTTCTCCTTCAGGAAAAACCGATAGGTATTTGCCCCGGGCGTTTTGTTCCACTGGGCCAGAAAGGCGTTAGGCTGGATGTTCAGTGCCTGAAGGGCCACGGGGGCCACAATTTTTGTGTATATTTCCCCTTTCGTAATATCCGACCAGATGTCCAGATATTCCCCTTTCCAGGCCGCCCACACCCTCTGGTGGCCCCTAAGAGCGACCAGGTACTTCGTTCCGCTGGCCAGTCCGGTAACTGCCTGACTGGATGTGGTGAGTTCCTTGAAGGCAAACCATTCACCGGTTTCATCATTGGTAATATACAGGGAAACATCACTCCAGTTGGCTACGTTGGGCACAGTTTTGTTCCAGCTGACCGTGAAGGAACTGGAAGTCACATTGGTAATGCCGGTTAGTGCAGGTCCGGGATACAACAAGGCAATATCCACTTCAGTCTTCTCCAGAAGGGTACCGTTTGACCGCGCTTCGACAATAATCTTCCGGTCATCATCCCAAAAGGGTTCCATGAATCCAATGTTGGTGGCCAGCAATTGTGTTTGGGGGCTTTTTACCTTTGCAGGCGCGTAATTTGGAATACTACCCCAATTTCCGGCGGAAGTGTTTATACCGTAAATCATTATCCAGTATTCAGTGGCTCCTGCGACAGGTGACCATGAGATCAGACAAGAGGAGGAGGTGACCTCCTGTACATAGGCATTGATGGCGGAAGCCTCCTGCCTGATGACACCGGTCAGAAGGATAAGGATCAAAGACCATCTTTGAAGGAATCGGAAGTAAACTGATTTTTTCATATTGGTTGGCTTTTTTTGGAGTTAAATCATTTTTATGGGCAACTCATTTCAGTTTGGCGCAGTCCATCATCACTTTGTCGCCAACGCCATCGTATCTAAGAGGTTGAAACTTACCCCCAACGTAATCTTCCTGGAAGGTGACCCGGTAGTAAGCGCACCCTCCCGATTTTGTTTTCACGGCCATATAGGCAATACAATAACGATGAAGAATCGCCCCCGATATCTCATGCCGGCGGATCTCCCAATCATAGGTGATGGCGACCTTCAGCACTTCGGTGCCGTCAATGAAACCGGTTTTCCAATCGTTAGAATTTTTCAGGGCGGCCACCATTTGGGCTTCCCTGGTTTTATCGGTGGTCACGGCAGCCGGAAATTCAGCGTTGGCCATGCCGGCATTCATCCCAACCTCATTAAGCTTTTCTGCCTTCTGGTTGTAAACCCCGAAGTCGCTGCCCGAGATTTTAATCGTTCCCGTTGCCGCCGGAGAATAATAACACTGCACCACCACTTTCAGGGTGTGCTCCCCGGACTCCAACTTGGCCAGTGTTTCAGCAAAATTCACCGGTCCCTCATACTTCTTTCCGAATTTCTTCCAGGTGATGCCCGGTGTATTGTACACCTGCGTGACCGCCGGATCGGGAACCATCTCGATGACCAGAAAGTTCTTCTGCTTCAGGTCACCAGAAATATACATATTGGCAAAAGTGAGCTGCTCCTCGCGGGGCTGCTGGTAATCATACAGCGGAGGTTTGATTTCGTAGACAAATACCTCTACCTGCAGTTTTTCGTTCTCACTGGCATTGACATAGATATCCTTCAGGGTTTGGGGCAGATAAGCCACGGCATAGAGATGGTCGCCCGCCCTGAATTCTGTTTGCAGTCCGGCCGGAGATGCCGGGTCAATGGGCGAGGAGGAAAAAACCACAGTCCCGGGTTCGGTGGAGATGTTCATTTCCCCTGCCATTCCTGCCGGAGCGGGAGCTGCTTCTTCAGGTACAGTAGTCCCCTTGTTTCCGGCGTTACTGCCAGAATTCTCTTTTTCTGCGGCAGCTCCGGTCGTCTCCAGAACTTTCTTGCCTATGCTCTTCAAGTTGCCCAGTTGGGCTGAGCCTGCAACGGCCCAAAACATAAGGGCACTGACTATGATTAAGAATTTGACCGATTTCATTGGACTCGCTTTTTAAAATTGATTGTTTATGAGACAATTTCTTTTCCCTACCTTAAAAACACGGGAAGCTCACTTCCCTTTTTGATGTGGGGTTGCTCCCGACACCAAAAGAACATAAGAATTCCGGCTGCCTTATTGTGCCCCGTAACCTTCCACATTACCGAAGAGTTGCAGGGCTTCCTTCCAGGGATATTTGTTGCAGAACATGGTCACCGAGGAGCTCATGGTACCCTGGAGGTTCATTCCCAGGATAGAGCGCCACTGGTTAGCGGCCGAGTTGCGGTCGAGGTCGGTCTGCTCAGAATAACGGGCGTTGAGATAACCGTCGAGATAAGCCTGATGCACCTTCAGCGTTCCGGGAATCTCATTTTGGTTGCCGGTGGCGCTGGCAATCTCGAGGTCGCCGAAGTCGCCGGCATCGATGCGCAGCCGGGTGTTGCTGGCCGGACTGTAATGGAGGTCCTTGTCCTTGTTCACGAAAAAGATGTTATGGTCGACGCTCACCCATTCGTTCTTGTTGAAACGGGTATGGTCCACGCCGGCCAGTATGGAAGCCCCGATGATGTTGTGGTGGATGTTGTAGTTGCATTTGGTCATCACCCTCACCCCATAGCCCATATCAAGGAAGTCCTTGGTGCGGCTCCAGGTAAAAAGGATGGTGTTGTAAGCCACCTCAACATCGCCGCAGAGGGCCATGGTGTTGGGACCGCCGGTGCTGGCGCAGGTACCGTAGATCTCAATGGCGGCCATGCGGTTACCCACGAAAACGTTATTTTTCACGGTGAACTTCCCGGTGCGGTGGCCCGCCTGAAGGGCGAAGCTGGCCCCGTTGACGAAGACACAGTTCTGGATCGTCACATCCCCGCCTGTGGTGGCGCTCATAAACTGCAACAAGGGTTCGTCGACCGTCGGGTAACCTACCGGGGGCCGCTCCGTGGCCGGAAGCAGCCTGCCGCCTCCCTCCACACCTTCCACGATCCCCTCCTTCACATGGTAGGCATTCCGCTCACCCCCGTCAAAGACAAGATGGTCAAGCACCGTACCGGCCACATCTTTGGTGAACTTCATCACCGCCTTACGCGTCGACCGGGCACTTTCGTTGTCGGGCTGTATCAGCGTGGGATGGTTTACAATGTCCTGAGTGGTGAAGGTCTCGTCATAGCTGCCGTAGATCTTCACCGGCTTGTCGCTTTCGATGAACCCAATGTTCAGGGTGCCCATTTCCACCCCTCCGGCCACAAAAATGGCGGTTCCGGGTGTGGCGACCGCGATCGCTTTATCGAGATTCTTCAGCGGTGCCCCCTTGGAACCGTCGTTTTTGTTGTTGCCGTTCTGTTTGGAAACATACAGCGCTCCACCTCCGGAACTGGCTTTGACTGTTGCAGCGGAGCCTCCGCTGGTTCCGGAAGATGAGGAACTGCCTGCCGGTTTCACAGCTGAGGAACTCCCTGAACCTCCGGAAACACCAGAGCCTCCGCTGCTCTTCGACGCATCGTTCACCTCTTTCTCCACCGCTTTTTCGGTTTTTTCCATCACTTTTTTCCCCAGGTTCTTCAGATTGCCCACCTGGGCCGTGCCGCCTGCCGCCCATACCGTGAGCGCCAGAACCAGAATGATCGTTTTAAAACTCTTCATCATCTTCGGGTGTTATGGTTATTTAATAAATTACTTCTTCACGATTTTATGTACCGTCCGGCCAGCGGGCGATTCGACGATGAGAAACAGAATGCCCGGACGGCAGCCGCGCAGGCTCATGGTGGCCACCGGCTCCTGTACAGAAAGGGTCTTGAGGGTTCTTCCGGTGACATCGGTCAGCCGCAATGCCGTTTCCGGGGTGAGTCCCGACACATAGAGATCTTCAAAGGCCGGATTGGGATAGACCTGAAGGCGTGCTCCTTTCCTGACATCGGCCGGACTGGGAATAGCAAGAGTGATGGTCCAGTCGGCCGCACTCCCGGTTTCGGAGGTGACCCTGATGACCAGGGGCGAAGCGAGGTTGAGCACCCCGCCGCTGGCAGGCTGTGAGGAGGCCCCTTTCGAAAGGGTGAAGTCGGCCTTCAGGGAGCCCGGGTCGACACCCTCCACCCTGACTTTCACCGTGCGGGAGGTGCCGTCGATCACCGGGGAAGATACCATCCCGGGCACCGAGAAGGCCAGGATGTCATTCCCCGTCTCGTCAACCAGGTTGGTGAGCTGAACGGTCACATAGGCCGGAATGGCGGAGATGCCGTCGGAAACATTGACCACCAGCTCAAAAGTGGGTTGGCTATCGAAATCAAGGGCCACGGCGTTATTTACCACCAATTGGTTCCCTTCCATGCGGAATCCCTCCTCCCTGTTGCCCGAAATAAGGGTGTAGGTCAGAGCTTTACCCTCGGGATCGGAGGCGGTGATGCTTCCGGCTACGGTGCCCGCCGGAGAGTTCTCGGCCAGGGTGAAACCGGCGTTTTCCACCACCGGCATCTTATTGATCTTGCTCAGGGAAATAACCAGTCCTACTGTTGAGGAGAGGGTGCCGTTACTGGCCTTGACCGTCAGGGTGTACCGGTTCTTCTGATCATAATTGAGCTGCGTATGGTCGGCGACCACCAACCGGTTCCCTATGATGCCGAAAGCCCCGTTCTCGTTGCCCCCGTCAATGGAATAGGTGACCGGCAGCTTCCCGGGATCCTCCGCCGTGAGGTACATCACGGTAAAGCCGTTGGGAGCCGTCTCATCGATGGTGGTCGACAGTTGCTGACCGGTAAACACCGGGGCTTCCTCAACATCCTCCACTTCCAGCACCAGCGCTTTTGTAAAGACGCCCCCCTTCATATCGCTGACCGTCACCAGGAAACGGAGCACAGGCGTCTTTTCATAGTCCGCCGCAACGGTCATGTTCAGCACACTTCCAAAGGGCTTGAAGAGGCCGTTGTGCTGGTCGTTGGTGCCATCCCCTTCTGTCAGGAAGAAATGATGGGTGTCGCCGGTATCTTCATCCTGGGCCATCAGGGTAATGTCGAATCGCTGATTTTCCCTGACGGAAGCAGGATAAAAGGAGATCCCCGTCGGGGCATGGTTGCCCGGGACCAGCACCGTGACCGGCAGCTCTTCCGATTTAAGGATCATATCGGTGACCACCGTGTTGATCACTTCAAACCGGTATACCCCGGCCTCCTGGGCAGTGGCCGCGGAGACCCCCCAGGAGGGGTCGTTGCCGGAATAGACCTCCATATTGTTTCGAAACCACTTATAGCGGTTGTTATTGCCCCCGGGAGCATACACCGAGAGGGCAACGGCATTCAGCGACAAAGGATCGCCGGCATTGACCTGCACGCTTGTCTGCGTCAGAGGAAATAGCTTATTGGTCGTGTAACTCTTACTCGTTAGGTCGTTGATTTTTCCGATGTGGGGTTCCAAACCTTCAAAGGTGAAATAGTTATTCCCGAGCCCCAGCCTTTCGAGCTTAGCCGCGAACATACCCGCCGGCAGGGTTCCCGAACAGCGGTTTTCATCAAGATAAACCGAAGTGAGCTGGGGTAAATTTCCCCACGATCCGGGAATGGCCCCCTCCAGCCGGTTGTACTCGAACCTGATGTTTTTCAACTCTTTGCAACTGTCGAGGGTGGGCAGGGAACCCGAAAAACTGTTCCGGGAAAATTCGGCCTCATATAATTTACTCCTTTTACTGAGAGAGGCGGGAATTTCTCCCGTCAGTTTGTTGTTTGAAACATAAAACATGTACAGCTCAGGCCAGGCATCGAATACGTCGGGCAAAGAGCCTGTCAGTCCGCTCTCCGACAGATAAACGATGTACAATTTAGGCCAGTTTTGAAGAATGGAGGCCGGAAAAGGAATATTGAGGGGATTGTTGGATAAGTAGAGATACTTCATGTTGACCAGGTTCGCCATGGAAGCCGGTAACGGACCGGTAAACCTGTTGGACGAGAGAGTCATTCCCTCCAGGTAAACCAGATTGCCTGTTTCATCGGGGATGCGCCCCTCCAGCTGGCAGTTGTCGACTTCAAGGTTTTTCAGCCGGGAGAGGTCGCCGATCTGGGGAGGAAGATACCCCCCCTTCATGTTGCTGTTCATGCCCAACCGGGTTACATGGCCGTCGGTGACCGTGAGGCCATACCAGGAGCCGTTCACATCGGCAGCCGTGGCCGTGGTGTTGATGTTTTCCCAGCCGGTGCGGGTTTTCCAGTTGTTCCCGCCCGTGGCGTTGTAAAAGGCCTTCAACGCCTGGAACTCCTGCTCCGGAACCTGGGCCTGGAGCATGAAGCTGCCCAAAAGGGCCACAAAAAGAAAGTACAGCTTTTGCATAAGACAATTTTTTACGATTTATAGTATATTATTGGTTTTGAGTTGTTAAGTGGATCACCAGCGGAGATGGGGCATAGAGTTCCTCCCATACCATCGTGGAGTCGGAGGTTTTCACCACGCTGAAAAGGATTTTGGCCATGCCGGTATCGGCCACGAGCCGGTCATCGCTGAATAGGGCAGGAAACTCAACACTGTTATTCCCGGAGACCATCCTTAAAGTTCCCTTTTGCAAGACCACACTCATCCCCACTGTGCAAAAACCGGTTTCAGGAGCCACCGCAGTGACTTTCCACGAGGCAGGGTGCGTGGTTCTGGAACAACCGACGCAAACTATGGCCAGCAATCCGATGACTATGAGCCTCTTCATCTGTGTAAAACATTAACGATTTGTAACTGAAAGCTACGGCGCTGAAAAAGGATTTGCCCGGAAACAGTGGTCAACTGCAGAAATGGGAGGTTGAAAGGCAGGAATAACGTGGCGAAAAGTAATGGAACCCCTTCACGGCAGGGCGGGCAGGGGAAAACTCACCGGAATAAAAAGTTCAGATACGGCGGATTACATCGAGGATCTCCTTCCGGAAACTCCTGCCCACCGGGGCGGTATGCCCTTTCAGGGAAAGCGTCTGCTCCCTTTCATTAAGGACATCGATATGATCCAGATTAATGACATAGCCCCTGTGCACCTGCACAAAAGAGGGAGGCAGCTGACTGCAGAATTCCTTCAGGGTGGTGCGGCAGGCCAGTTCCTTTTTTTCAAAAATAAGGGAGATACAATTCTCACCATCGGCCCTGATTATCAGCAGGTCACAGGTAGGAATCCTGACCAGCTTATCGCCCACACGGGTAAATACGGGGGCATTTTCCAAAGGTCCCTGTTTTGGAGAGGGAGGGGTGCCGTTTCCCTGCAGGGCAATTTCCACGGCGGCCTTCAGGTTAACGGCATCGACGGGTTTCCGTATATAGCCTGAAGGATGGGTGGCCACCGCCTGTTTAATGATGTCATCCTGTGAAAAAGAAGTCGTGAAAATATGGGGGATTTTCAACTCTTCATGTACCCTGGCCGCCAGGGTGATGCCGTTGTTGACTCCCGGCAGGGCAATATCAACCAAAAGGACGTCGGGGTGTGCCTGCGAAATCAGATTAAAAGCAGCATCGGCATCGCCGCACTCCCCGGCCAGTTGCAATCCCGCCTCCTCAGCAGCAATCTTCAGTGCTTCGGCATGGATCAGCTCATCCTCAACGATAAAAACCCTGGTGCTCATATTTCTTTGGAAGGAAGTTTCACGGTAATGGTCGTTCCCTCTCCCGGTTGGCTTTCCACATCGATGGAACCCCCATTGTGGGCCACGTGCTCAGCCACCAGCTGCAATCCCAGTCCGGTTCCCTTCTCCCCGGAAGTGCCCCGCCTGACCTCCCGGTTTCCCGTGCTGAAGAGGTCCCTTACCAAGGCCGGGGCCATGCCACATCCCGTATCTTTCACCTGCATGACGGTATGGCCGTCGTCAGAAAAAGCCGAGAGGGTAATCGTCCCTTCGGAAGTGAACTTGATGGCATTGCCAATCAGGTTGCGCAGGATCAGCTCCAGACTCCCCGGGTCACACCACACCGTCTCATCCCCCATCACAGTGTCGATGACCGTTGATTTGGCCTGTGCATAATCGCGCACCAGTTCCACCACCTTTTCGGCCTCCGCCCTCAGGGAAATACTCCTTTTTTCGGGATCGATGCCCTTCATTCTGAGGAGGGACCACTGCAGCAGATTCTCCAGCATCCCTGAGAGATTACGGGCATTACGCCTGATTTCGGGAGCCAGGGGGAGTAACTTTTCGGGCTGTCCCTTTTCCAGGTGGTAAGTGATCATTTTGGCACTGCTCTGGTAAGCTGCCGTGGCATTGCGCAAATCGTGCGAAATGATGCCAAACAAACGATGCTGGGTGTGGTTGAGCTGCTCAAGTTCTTCATTCTGGCTTGCCAGAGCGCTCTTCTGCCGTTTGACGGTGGAGAACAGCCGGTACAGACCGGCCAGGAAAAGCAACAACACCCCCAGGCCGGCAACCGCCCAGTTCCGCTGCCGCTGCCGGAACGAAGCCTCCCGCAGTCTCGCTTCATTCTCCCCTTCCAAACGGGCAATTTCCGCCTCCTTCTGGGCTGTCTGGTATTGCACCTCCATCTCTTCCACCTGTCCGGAAACCTCCAGATTGAATACCGAATCGCGAATAGTGGTATACCGCTCATGAAAACGGAGTGACTGTTCAAAATCACCGGTCACCTTATAAAACCGGTACAGCTGGTTATAGATCAACAACTGCTCGGGCAGGGACCCTCCGGTTTCGGCATACTCCAGCGATTTCAGGAAATGGGGGAGGGCCCGGGAGGGGTTGCCCTGTTCGAGGTACATCTGGCCGAACCCGGCATGTACCCTGGCCAGGGCGGGAATCTGTTCCGCAGCCATATAAAAGGAATCGGCCTTCGCAAAATAAACAGCGGCCTTCGCATACTCACGAAGTGCCGTCAGGGAGGTGGCCAGGTTAAAATAACGGGTTCCCAACCGCAGCACCATCCCTTCCTCCTCATCGATGAGCCGGGCTTTTTCAATCCAACGGATGGCCTCATCATGTTTCTTCATCAGTTGGTATGCCATACCGATGTTGTTGTACCTGACCGCCATAATCCTACGGTCGGCCATGGTGTCGAGCAAGGCTGCCGACCTGAAATAATACTCCAGTCCCGTCTCATACTTGCCCCAGTCCACGTAAATACGCCCCATATTATTCAGCGATGTCGACTGTCTGTTGCTGTTTCCACTCTGCAGATCAATCTGATAGACCTCATTGTATAACCTGATGGCCTCTTCGTAATTCCCTTCCGCATAAAAGAGGGAAGCCAGGTTACTTTTGGCATCGGCCAGGTTCTCCTGATGGCCTGAGGCCTCGAGGAAGCCAATGGCTCGCTGCAAATAATGCCTGGCCTCCACCCGTTTTCCCATGTTACCAAGATTCATCCCCAAATCGTTCATCGCTCCACCGAGAAAAAGGGTATCCTGGGGCTGAAGGGATTCGGCCAGGGCTATGGCCTTCAGCAGAAAGTCGCACGACCGGGCCATGCTGTCGGCATAATAATATCCATCAGAGACATGCCGGTATACCCTGGCCATCAGAAACGTGCCGGGAACCGATTTCCCGGCTTCCTTCAGCAGAGGCATGGCAAAGGAGAGCAAAGCTTCAGGATTCTCAGCCAGGGAATCGCAAATCTGCACCCCGGCAATGACTTTTTCTTCGCCTCGTAATTGCCCGTAATGCCTTTGCAAATCATCCAATCTACCACCGGTAACGGCTTGCATTGTGAGCAATGGGGAAAAATAAATTATGAAATACGTGATCAGCCCGGTCATTTTAGTCCCCGTATATAAACAAATATAATATTATTTATTCATACAGAGAATGTTAACCTCCGATTTTTTTTGAAGGTCGGGCCATTTTTCAGGATGGCAATTACGGCATCCCGTTTACTGAAAATTGATATCGAAAAGGTGGAGGGGGCAGGCAGACACGCAGAGTTCGCAAACCACGCACTGGCTTTTGTCAAATTTGAGTTTCCAGTCGGGGGCAGTCATGGTGAGGGCACCGGCAAAACAGACGGCCACGCAGTTGCCGCAATCGATGCACTTCTCTTCCTGGAACCTGATTCTCTTTTCCAGGGGCTCCACTTCCACGTTGTGGCTGGTAAGATAGGCAATTCCCTTTTCAATGTTGGCTGCGGTGCCCTGAAGCTCCAACAGCAGGCTTCCCCGCTTCCCGGGAAAGACTTCGGCTTTCAGGATATTGATGCGGATGTCATAATCCCTGACCAGATGGTAACTCAGGGGCTTGTCACCGCTGTCGGGGGGAAAATTGAGGATGAACCGTTTCCTGATCATGGCTTTTCCGGTTTTTCGGTTTCTTTCAGGGAATGGAGTGAAGCCTGGGCCGGGAACATTTGTACCGGCCGGGTAAGCTCAAACCCGCCCGTTTCTATCTGCTGTTTGAGAAGCAGGGCGATTTCGCGGGCTTTGGCCAGACTGGCCACCGGGGCGGTCCTGACTCTTTTCCCGTCGACAGTGATGCTTCCCGACCTGAGCATGGCATAGGTGACCTGGCCCAGCTTCGGGGTGCCCGGGGAACCATAATCGAGTACCGAGGTTTCGATCTGGTCATCACGGATGGAGACCCGCCGTGCCATATCCTCGTCGAGCATGGGAATCGGGATCCCTATTCCCACGAAGAGGGTGGTCCCGTATTTATCGATATAGGCGGCCCGCAGGAAGCCGGGCGACATCTCTTTCAGGTTACCCATCACGGCAATGGTGCGGGCATTGCTCACCGGGATCCCCAGGTCATTGACCGGCTTTGAAGTATTGTACTGGGTGCCGGGCCACACCACAAAACCCTGGGCACCACCCAGGAAAATGCGGGTGCCAATGCCGATGCTCCTCATCTCAGGATCGTTGATCAGGGGACTCAGCTCACCCGAGGTGGAATAGGTCGCATTCCGGAGGTTAGGAAGAAGGGTCCCCATGTAGGTATGAATCAGCCGTTTGGTGGTATTGACCGCCACATTGTAATTCTGGTAGGCATTGCGGGGATTGAACAGATAGAGTTCATTGACAGTTTCCCTGGAAATCAGGGTTTTGATATATTTCCGGGGATAGCAGTCGGTGCCTTTCCCCCAGGCCTCCAGTTCCAGGCTTTTTCCCTCGAGAAGATCCTGGATCACATGGGCTCCTCCGTATTCAGGCCGGTCGGGGTCGCAGGCCGTAGCCCCGATATAGGCATCCACGGCCGCCAGCCCTTCATAGGCTGGGACTCCGTTGATCCTGATCTTCTCCATCCTGATGGGAGGATCGGCATGTCCGAAATTGATGATGGCCCCCGAGGAGCACATCGCCCCAAAAGTGGCCGTGGTCACCACATCCACCTTCCTGACAATCTCCCCGGGCGTGGCCGTCCGGCCCATTTCCGCCACTTCGGCAGCAGTCAGCACAACCGCCCGCCCTGCCCTGATCTTCGCATTGATCTCCTCGTAACTCTTGATGGCCATTCCTTTCACGATGATAACAGGAGAACAAAGATATAAGGTCTGAAAACGAATTGATGATAAAATTAGAAAATTATGTAATTTTGTCGAAACACGCCTTACTAACGTAAGTACATATGAAACCAGGCACCTGTACAAATGAAACACTTACCAGAACACACATTTTTGAAAAACATAATTTTTAAATGATTAAGGAAATGGAGAATTTCAGAAGATTTTTTCTTATGCTGGCCCTGATTCTTCCGGGGCTTGGGGTATTCGCCCAACAGGGAGTGCCCCCCGTACCCGTCGATCCCGATATCAGAATCGGAAAACTGGAAAACGGACTCACCTATTACATCCGCCACAATGAAGAACCCAAGGAGCGGGCCAGTTTTTACATCATCCAGAATGTAGGGGCCATCCTCGAAGAGGACGACCAGAACGGTCTGGCCCACTTCCTGGAGCACATGGCCTTCAACGGGACCCAACACTTCCCGGGAAAAGGCATCATCAACACCCTTGAAAAACATGGGGTGGCCTTTGGCCGGAACATCAACGCGTACACCTCTACCGACCAGACCGTTTACAACCTGAGCGACGTGCCGGTCACCCATCCCGGACTGATCGACACCTGCCTGCTGGTGCTGAACGACTGGTCCGATTTCCTGCTGCTGACCGACGAAGAGATCAATCTGGAAAGGGGCGTTATCTCCGAAGAGTGGCGCACACGCAGGAATGCCGGCTTCAGGATGCAGAAAAAGATCTACCCGGTCCTCTTTAAGGATTCAAAGTATGCCGAACGCGATGTCATCGGCGACCTCGACGTGATCAAAAACTTCAAGCCTGAAACGCTCCGTAAGTTTTACGACGATTGGTACCGCACCGACCTGCAGGCCATCGCTGTGGTGGGCGATATCAACGTGGATGAAGTGGAAGGAAAGATCAAGACCCTTTTCGGCGCCATTCCCGCCGAAGTGAATCCCCCCGAACGTTACAAGGCAGAAATACCTCCCCACAAGGAGACCTTATTTACCCTGGCCTCCGATCCGGAAGCTCCCGCCTACCAGGTGAGCATCTATATCAAGCATCCGGGAACAGACCCGAAGGATAAGAATCTGATGTACTACCGCAACCAGATCGGGAACCGGCTTTTCAACACCATCATGGGAGACCGGATCAATGAACTCCTCCAAAAGGGAGAACCTCCCTTTGTATCGGGCGCTATCCAGTATGGAGAGCTGATCAGAGGGTATGACATCATGGCTATTGTGGCCAGTGCACATCCCAATAAAACCGACCAGGCCCTGCGGTCGGTGTACACCGAAGCCCTGCGGGTATCCCGTCATGGCATCACCCATGCCGAACTGGAACGCGCAAAAAGCAACCTGCTGACCCAAACCGAAACCCGGTGGAAACAGAAGGACAAAATTCGCAACGATCAATATATCAGGGATATCGTCAACCACTATCTCACCAATGAGCCGCTGACCTCCATTGATTTTGACTGGGAAGCCCTGCAACAGCTGCTGCCCACCATTTCCGCGGAAGAGCTTTCGGCAAAAGCCAAACAATGGATCGCCGATGAGAACAGGGTCATCATCGTCATGGGCCCCGAAGGCGATGACGTGAAACTGATCAACGAAGCCGAAGCCCTGGCGATCATGAAAGAGGTTGATGCCACCGAAATTGAACCCTACGCCGAAGAGGCCGTGGCCACCTCCCTGATTGACAAGGAACTGAAGGGCTCCCCCATTGTGGCCACCAAAATGCTTCCTGAAATGAATGCCACGGAGTGGACCCTGGGCAACAATGCCAAAGTGGTTTACCGTTTCGCTGACTTCCAGAAAGACAACGTGTTGCTGCAGGCCGTCAGCCCCGGCGGTACCTCCCTTCACACCCCTTCGGAACTGGCTTCCGGCATGATGGTCTCCGATTTTATCGGAAACTTCGGGGTGGGATCCTTCGACGCCATCACGCTGAAGAAGATGATGACCGGCAAAAATGTGCGGCTCAGCACAGGTCTCTCGGGACTTTTTGAAACCTTCAACGGGAACTCCACTCCCAAGGATTTCGAGACCCTGCTGCAACTCCTATACCTGCAGTTCGAGGAACCCCGCTTCGACGCTGAAGCCTATGAAGCCCTGAAAAGCCGCTATGTCGCCATGATCACCAACATGGCCAAAAACCCCCAGAAAACCATGAGCGACTCGCTTCAGCTCATCCTTTCCAACTATAGCCCGCGCACCAAACTTCTCACACCCGCCCTTTTTGAGGAGATGTCGCTTGAACAGATGGAAAAAATCTACCGCGACCGTTTCGCCGATGCCGGGGACTTCACCTTCTTCATCGTTGGAAATATCGATGAAGCGACCGTAAAGCCACTGGTGGAAAAATACATCGGCTCGCTCACCGACAAACCCCGCACGGAAACCTGGAAAGATCACAATGAGGGGATGCCCGACGGAAAAACGGTGAAGGAGATCCCGGTCTCCCTGGAAACCAAAAAGGCGACCGTAGTGGTGGTTTATAACAACGAAAACCCCTGGAACCCCAAAACCAACATGACCATGACCGTGGTCAAAGATGTGCTCCGTCTCCGCTACACCGAGGAAATCCGTGAAAAAGAGGGAGGTACCTATGGGGTCAGCGTCGCCGCTCAAAGCGATAAATACCCCAAAAGCGAGAAAACACTCCAGATGAGCTTCGACACCGATCCCGATAAAGCCGCCCACCTGAAATCGATCGTCTACCGGGAAATCGGCAAACTGGCCAAACAGGGCCCCACCGCCGAAGAACTCGACAAAGTGGTCAAAAACATCCTCAAAGACCGCGAACAGGCTAAACCCAACAACGGCTACTGGATGACCACCCTGAAAGATTATTACCAGAACGGCGTCAATTTTGACCTCCCGGCCAACTATGAGGATATCATCAATAGTATGACCGTCAAGGATGTGAAGAAATTCGCCAAAAAATACTTTGCAAAACCCGATGTCGCCGACGTGGTTTTCGTACCGCTCAACTGACCCTCACCAGCCGTGCTGACTCTTTCCGCATAACAGTGCAGTTCAGCCACGGCAAAGGATAAAGGACAGAAAAAACATCAGAAGCTGCACCGGCCCACGGCGCTGCTGTAAATGACAAAAGAGGAACCTTCCGGTTCCTCTTTTGTCATTATCGGGTTGATCTTTCTGATCTCTTCATTCCGGCAGATGGCAGCTTTACTGATCCGGAACTTGCCGCCAGGAAAATATCAGTGGCTTACATTTTCCACTTCTGCAGGGTCGTGTTTATGCTTGAAGATGAAAAAGAACAGGATGGCGACCACCAGGGCATAAAGGGCAAAGGCGATCCAGATCTCCTTCCACTGGAAATGCTCCCCCTCGGTGAAAAATTTGTCGATGACAATGCCGCTGACGCGGCTGCCCAGGAGAGCTCCGAAGCCGTTGGTCATCATCATGAAAAGTCCCTGTGCACTCGCCCTGATGGCCGGAATGCTCTGGGTCTCCACGAAAATGGACCCTGAAATGTTGAAAAAGTCAAAGGCCATACCATAGATGATGCAGGAGAGGATAATCATCCAGAGGCCCCCGGCAGGGTCGCCGTAGGCAAAAAGTCCGAAACGGAGCACCCAGGCCACCATGCTCATCAGCATGACGTTTTTAATCCCGTATTTCCGCAGGAAAAAGGGAATGGTGAGGATAAAGAGGGTTTCCGACATCTGGGAAATCGACATGATGATGGCCGGATATTTCACGGCGAGCAGATCCTTGAATTCGGGAATTTTGGCGAAGTCATGGAGAAAGGTGTCGCCATAGGCGTTGGTCAGCTGAAGGGCAGCCCCCAGGAGCATGGCAAAAATGAAGAAAGAGGCCATTTTCCGGTTTTTGAACAGGGCAAAGGCATTGAGGCCCAAAGCACTGACCAGGTCGGGTTTGTGTCCCTTTCCCATGGGAAGACACTTGGGAAGCGTAAAAGCGTAGGCCCCCAGCAAAAAAGAAGCCCCGGCGGCAATGTAAAACTGCCCCGCCGATGTCTCCAGTCCCGACAAACTCACCACCCATAAAGCCACAATAAACCCAACAGTACCCCACACCCTGATCGGAGGATAACTCTGCACAATGCTGTACTGGTTCATCTTCAGCGAATTGTAGGCTATGGTGATCGACAAACCAATGGTGGGCATGTAAAACATCATGGTCAGCAACATCACCCAGAAGAAAACCTGGGGATCATTGATCGCGGGAAGGGTCAGCAATAAAATACCCCCCGCAAAATGAAAAATCCCGTACAACTTCTCGGCATTGATCCATTTGTCGGCGAAGATACCGGCTATGGCCGGCATGAAAAGAGAGGCTATCCCCATGGTCGAAAAAATAGCCCCGAAATCGGTCCCCGACCATTTCTTGGTCTGAAACCAAAAAGCTCCGATGGTCAGCAGCCATGAACCCCAGATAAAAAACTGCAGGAAGTTCATGATTATTAAACGGTGTCTGATATGCATGAAATTAAATTATTTCCTTTTTCTGATTTCGTCCCTGATCAGAGAAGCCTTTTCATAATCTTCGTTTCTGATGGCCTCATCGAGTTCATTCTGAAGGTCGGCCAAGGTATATTTTGAGTAGGAGGAGCGACCCGGGGATGGGGATTCCGCGTCGGCAGTCTCCTGCCGTGGTGAATTCTCTTCACTCATTTCCAGAACGATGCCTGCCTTATGGAGGATATCCTCGGTGGTAAAGATGGGGCAACGGAACCGCAGGGCCAGGGCAATGGCATCGGAAGTACGCGAATCGATGCGCACTTCACGGCCATTCATCTCACACAGAAGTTCCGAGTAGAAAATCCCCTCCTCCAGCTTATGGATGATGACCTCAAGCAGGGTGATGTCAAAAGCCAGGGCGATGTTCTTGACCAGATCGTGGGTCAGGGGTCGCGGGGGCTTCAGCCCCTCGAGCTGAATGGCGATGGCCTGCGCTTCCACGGGGCCAATAATGATGGGTATGCGGCGGTCGCCATCCTCCTCGGCCAGAACCAGGGCATAGGCCCCCGACTGGGTCTGGCTCACCGATAACCCGAGTATATTTAACCTGATCTTGTGCATGATATTATAGACCCTTCTGTTTCCGGTCAAACAAAGTTAATAATCATTTTTACCTGTCGTTTCCCTGAAAATTGGGGATAAATTTAATCTAATTTATTTTGACGCCGGAAAAAAAGAGGGAAAAGAGGCGAAATATTTGGCATTCACATGAAAATAACTACTTTTGCAGTCCCAAAATTGGCTTGTTCAGGCAGGGAAAAGTGAATCACACGAGGTGCTTCCGCCTGACGGGCATAACTTATAAAAAGTAAATATGTACGCTGTTGTGGAAATTGCTGGTCAGCAATTTAAAGTGGAAAAAGACAAAAAAGTGTTCGTGCACCGGTTGACAGCCGGTGAAGGTGATTCCCTGGAGTTCAGCAAAGTACTGCTGATCGATAACGACGGAGACGTCAAAGTGGGCACACCCGTCGTCGAAGGAGCCAAAGTGACCGCCAAGGTTCTTGAGCACACCAGAGGCGACAAGGTGCTGATATTTAAAAAGAAAAGAAGGAAAAGCTACCAGAAATTGAATGGCCACCGCCAGTCATTTACCCAGGTGCTGATTGAAGAAATTGTAGGATAATAAAAAAAAGGAACCATGGCTCATAAGAAAGGTGTAGGTAGTTCGAAAAACGGACGCGAATCAGAAAGCAAACGACTGGGAGTTAAGATCTTCGGAGGTCAGTTTGCAAAGGCAGGCAACATCCTTGTCCGCCAGCGTGGCACGAAACATCACCCGGGTTCCAATGTCGGCATTGGCAAGGATCATACCCTCTTCGCCCTTATCGACGGAACGGTGACTTTCAACAAAAAGCAAAACAACAGGTCATTCGTATCTGTTGAGCCTCTGGTATCTCCCGAAATGAACGAGAGTGTTGCCAGCGTAAACTAAAGAATAAGTTTCTGACACGATATTCAAAACTCCTTCCCTCCGGGAAAGGAGTTTTTTTTGTTTTGTTACATTTGTGTGTCTTTAATGAAAATCCTATGATATCGTTGCGCTACATTCAGGAGAATCCCCAGGAGGTGATTGAGAAACTGGCCAAGAAGCAGTTTGATGCCCGGGAAATTGTCGGGTCGATTGCCGGACTTTCGGCCACCAAAAACCAGACCCAGGTGCAGTCCGACAAGGCCAAGGCCGAGATGAACACGCTGTCGCGTGAGATCGGGATGTTGATGCGCAACGGCAAAAAAGAGGAAGCCGAAAAAGCCAGGGCACGCACCGCCGAACTGAAGGATCAGATCAGGGAACTGGACCAGCTTTTTTCCGAACTCGAACTGAAGATCCGTGATTTGCAGGTTTTACTCCCCAACATTCCGCACCTTACGGTTCCCTATGGAAAGAGTCCTGAGGATAATGAAGTGGTCAGGTCGGGAGGAGAGAAACCTTCCCTGGCCCCCGGAGCAGTGCCCCACTGGGAGTTGGCAGCCCGTTACAACCTGATCGATTTTGAACTGGGCGTCAAGCTCACCGGCGCCGGTTTCCCGGTATACCGCGGCAAGGGAGCCCGCCTGCAGCGGGGACTCATCAACTTCTTCCTCGACCAGGCCCGCCAAAATGGCTATGAAGAGATACAGCCCCCCCTGATGGTCAACGAAGCATCGGGTTTTGGCACCGGACAGCTCCCCGACAAGGAAGGACAGATGTACCACGTGACTGCCGATAATTTTTATATGATTCCCACGGCGGAAGTGCCGGTGACCAATATCTACAGGGATGTGATCCTCGATGCGGCCTCCCTGCCCGTAAAAAACTGCGCCTACAGCGCCTGCTTCCGCCGCGAAGCCGGCTCCTACGGAAAGGATGTCCGCGGCCTTAACCGCCTCCACCAGTTCGACAAGGTGGAAGTCGTCCAAATCGCCCACCCCGGCAAATCATATGAGGTCCTGGAAGAAATGGTGGCTTATGTGGAGTCGCTGGTCCAAAAACTCGGGTTACCCTACAGAATCGTCAGACTCTGCGGCGGGGACATGGGCTTCACCTCAGCCCTCACTTACGACTTCGAAGTGTGGTCGGCAGCCCAGGAAAAATGGCTCGAGGTCAGTTCCGTTTCCAATTTCGAATCCTTTCAGGCCAACCGCCTGAAACTCCGCTTCCGCGAAGAAACCGGCAAAAAACCCGAACTGGCCCATACCCTCAACGGCAGCGCCCTGGCCCTGCCCCGCATCGTGGCCGCCCTCCTCGAAAACAACCAAACCCCCGAAGGCATCACAATCCCCGAAGCCCTGGTCCCCTTCTGCGGTTTCGACCTGATTCCCTGAAGTCCCCTGTCATCATATCCTCTATCCGGGAATCCTGACATTGAAGACTCCAGATTTCAGACTCTCAGCTCTGGTACGTTTTGTCAAACTGCTCCTTCAGCACGGCCTTAACCTCTTCCATCGGCACCTGGTGGCCCAGTTCCTCCCTGAAGGAGGTGACCGCCGACGAGGTGAAACCGCAGGGATTGATATAGCTGAAATAACGAAGATCGGTGTTGACATTCAGGGCAAAACCGTGCATGGTCACAAAACGGCTCACCCTCACCCCAATGGCGCAAATCTTGCGGGCTTTCGCATGATCTTCCGCATCGAGCCACACCCCGGTGGCTCCCTCACGCCGCGATCCTGCGATTCCGAAAACCCCCAGCGTGCCGATAATCGACTCCTCCATCTTACTGATAAACTCCCTGATCCCCAAATGGAAATACTCGAGATCAATGATCGGGTATCCTACCAGCTGTCCGGGTCCGTGATAGGTAATATCCCCCCCCCTGTTGATCCGGTAGTAAGTGGCCCCGATCTTTTCCAGAAATTCCTTCTGAATCAGCATATTACTTTCATCACCGCTCTTCCCCAGGGTATAGACGTGGGGGTGCTCCACCAGAATAAAGCTGTTCCTGGCCACAGGATGACCCGTCACTCTCTTCTCTTCGACCAGGGAAGAGAGCAGCTTCTCCTGCAGGTCCCAACACTCCTTGTAGTCCATCACTCCCCTGTCGTTGTATTCAAAATGTGTCATGATGATCAAATGTTACCCTCCAATATTACACCTTTTCACGAAAATTCCCAAACCCCCCATGCCAAAGGAGTCTCCTCCGCCCCATCGGCGGAATCATGACCATGCAGGAGCCCGGCAGACCCCCGGAGGTTCCTTCCCGGTCTCTGGCCCGCGCTTGATGGGCTGACACCCCAGACTGGCACATTGAGCCGGCGATGATTTTACAGGAGCCGAAACAGCCCGGGCACTCTCCGGGTGGTGCCCGCCCTCATTCCTGACCATGGGTACATTGGTGCCCGTAAAGACAAAAAGGGCAAAAATTATCAGAATGTAAACAAATCAACTTTTTTTCTGTCATATCATAATTTTTTTATCCTTTTCTCATTAATTATTCTTCATTTGCATGAAAAATCACTGAAATTTTCTGAAAAAGAGCGAAAACCAACTATTTAACATTTTGCAGGTATGGAAAGAAAAGCAGCAGCATTTGTGGTTGACTTCATGGCCCGTGTGGTGGCCAAGGATCCCCAGGAGAAGGAGTTTCATCAGGCTGTGCACGAGGTGGTGGAGAGCCTGGCCCCCTTTGTGATACAGAATCCGGCCTATGCGAAGGCCCGCATTCTGGACAGGATGGCGGAGCCTGAGAGGATGATCACCTTCAGGGTTCCCTGGGTAAATGACCGTGGCGAGGTGGAAATCAACAGGGGATACAGGATACAGATGAACAGCGCCATCGGACCCTACAAGGGAGGATTGCGGTTTCACGCTTCTGTGAACCAGAGCATCCTGAAGTTCCTGGCCTTTGAGCAGGTCCTCAAAAACAGCCTGACCACCCTGCCCATGGGTGGCGGAAAGGGAGGCTCCGATTTCAATCCCAAGGGGAAAACCGACAACGAAGTGATGCGTTTCTGCCAGTCGTTCATGAATGAGTTATTCCGCCATATTGGTCCCGACACCGATGTTCCTGCTGGCGATATCGGCGTGGGAGGCCGCGAAATCGGCTTTCTGTACGGCCAGTACAAAAGGCTGCGTAATGAGTTCTCCGGAACTTTTACCGGCAAGGGCGCCGGCTGGGGCGGCAGTCCCCTGCGCCCCGAAGCCACAGGTTATGGCACCACCTATTTTGCCCAGGAGATGCTCGACACGGCCGGAGATGCCATTGAAGATAAAACCGTGGCCATCTCGGGATCGGGAAATGTGGCCCAGTATGCCGTGGAAAAAGTGACCCAGCTGGGGGGAAAAGTGGTCACCCTCTCCGATTCCAACGGATATATCTATGACCCTGAAGGCATCAACGCCGAAAAACTGGAATACGTGATGGAACTGAAGAATCTCCTGCGCGGAAGGATAAGGGAGTATGCCAGCGAATTCACAGGGGCGCAGTATTTCGAGGGAGAGCGGCCCTGGAGGGTTCCCTGCCAGATCGCCATGCCGTGTGCCACCCAAAACGAACTCGACGGAACCGACGCCCGCACGTTGGTCGCCAATGGGTGCAAATGCATCTCGGAAGGCGCCAACATGCCCTCAACCCCCGAAGCCATCCAGGTCTTCCAGTCCGCCAAACTGCTCTATGCCCCCGGAAAAGCAGCCAACGCAGGAGGTGTGGCCACCTCAGGACTCGAAATGACCCAGAACTCCATGCGCCTCACCTGGACCCGCGAGGAAGTCGACGCCCGCCTCCACACCATCATGAAAAATATCCATCAAACCTGCCAGCAATACGGCAGGGAAGCCGACGGATATGTCAACTATGTCAAAGGCGCCAACATCGGAGGCTTCCTGAAGGTGGCCAACGCCATGCTGGCCCAGGGGATCGTCTGACCTTCCCCGTCTTTCCGCCCTCCCCATTGCCAATGAAGAGAGCACAGGGAGGCTGTCACCCATATGCGTGTGACAGCCTCCCTTTTTATTTCAGGTTTTTACCGGTAAACGATATAAGCAGCAGAACCAATCCCCGGAAACTGGAAAATCCTCCAAAAAGCGGAATTCACGGATAATTTCCGGCCGTTTATCGGTAAATATGGTGGATTTCGTACCCCGACCACCGATTTTTGGATGAGAAACCAGAAAACAGAATTCATTAATTCAAAAGCCATGATTGCCATTAACAATCTGCACAAGTCGTATGTCACGGGAAACAACTCACTGCATGTCCTCAAGGGAATTGACCTGGAAATAGACGCCGGTGAATTTGTTTCCGTCATGGGATCTTCAGGGTCGGGCAAGTCCACCCTGCTGAACATATTAGGGATCCTTGACGATTACGATGAAGGAGACTATTTCCTCGACGGAAAGAAAATCAAAGGGTTGAATGAGACCCGGGCGGCCATCACCCGGAACCAGATGATCGGTTTTGTTTTTCAGTCTTTTAACCTGATCTCTTTCAAGAATGCCCGGGAGAATGTGGCCCTGCCCCTCTATTATCAGAAGGTAAGCCGTAAAAAGCGGAATCTGGTGGCCATGGAGTACCTCGACCGCTTCGGTCTGAAGGAGTGGGCCGATCACCTCCCCTCGGAACTCTCGGGAGGACAGAAACAAAGGGTGGCCATCGCCCGTGCCCTCATCTCCAACCCCAAGATCATCCTGGCCGATGAACCCACCGGGGCCCTTGACACCGCCACTTCGTTCGAAGTCATGGAAATCCTCAAGGAGGTCAACGACCAGGGGATCACGGTGATCATTGTCACCCACGAACACGACATCGCCGCCATGACCAAAAAGATCATCCGCCTGAAAGATGGGATCATCGGGGAAACCATCATCAACGGAGAACTGAAAATGTACCGCGAAAAAGTAAAAAGCGAAAACAGCCTGACCTATGTTTGATGCGGATATCTGGCAGGAAATCTTCAGCACCATCAGGAAGAATAAACTGCGCACTTTCCTGACCGGTTTCTCGGTAGCCTGGGGCATTTTTATGCTGATGGTCCTGCTCGGCTCGGGAAACGGACTCCAGAACGGCGTCAGGGAGGAATTCGCCGACAATGCCGTGAACATCATGTGGATGTGGACCGGAAAAACCTCGGTCCCCTACAAGGGACTGAAAGAAGGACGGGATATCCGCTTCAACAACGAGGATTATGATTATCTGACCACCCGGGCCGATGATATCGCCCAGGTCTCCAGCCGGTTTTACCTCCGTGGCGACCTCACCTATTCCTATGGCAAAGAGTATGGTTCTTTCTCCACCAGCACCTGCCATCCCGCACTGATGGAGATGGAAAAGATAAAACTGACGCGGGGAAGATTCATCAATGAACTTGACATGAGGGAATTACGCAAAGTCATTGTCATCGGCGACGATATCAGGAAGGCCCTTTTCAAGGAGGAGGATCCCATGGGAAAATATATCAAGGTAGGATCGGTACCTTTCAAGGTCGTCGGGGTTTCTCTCGACCCCGGGTCTGATCAGAACCGTCAGGCTTATATGCCCTTCACCACGGCCCAGCGGCTTTATGCCGGGGGCAACCGGGTCCATAACTTCACGGTCACCACCCGCATGGTCTCAACGGTCAAAGAGGCCGAAGCCATAGACCTGCGAATTCGTGATCAAATGGCCCAGCGTCATGATTTTGACCCCGAAGATAAAAGCGCCATGGGCTCTTACAACATGCTTACCGATTACATCAGAACCATGAAGATTTTCCAGGCCATCAAGCTGTTTATCTGGATCATCGGCATCGGCACCCTGATCGCGGGTATCGTGGGCGTGAGCAACATCATGCTGATCCTGGTCAAGGAACGCACCCGCGAAATCGGCATCCGCAAATCACTGGGCGCCAGTCCGGCTTCCGTGGTCGGCCTCGTGCTCCTCGAATCCATCCTGATCACCACCGTAGCAGGATACCTGGGCCTGGTGATGGGCGTCGGACTGATGGAAGCCGTGAATTTCGGACTGGAACAGATGATGGCCGGGGGCGGAGGAGACCAGATCTTCTTCCGCAATCCCACCGTCAATTTCACCACCGCACTCGCCGCCACGGCCATCCTGATCATTTCCGGAGCCCTGGCAGGCTATATCCCCGCCCGGAAAGCCGCCAATGTCAAACCCATCGAAGCCCTCCGTGATGAATAAGGCTGAGGTTGACGTTAGGAATTAACCATAATGATATAAACTAATATCGTCTTGACATTAAAGCATTTAAGATTTAAGAATCAAGACTTAAGATTAAAAACATGTTTGACCTGGATCGTTGGAAAGAAATTGGACATGCCCTGTCGAAGAATAAGGTACGCAGCCTGCTGACCGCTTTCGGGGTGTTCTGGGGGATATTCATGCTCATTGTCATGGCCGGGGCCGGAAACGGACTGACCAACGGACTGGTGGAAGGGGTCGCCAAATTCGCCACCAACTCGGCCCTGGTGTGGACCAACCGTACCGGGGAACCCTACAAGGGATACAAACGCGGAAGATACTGGAATATGGACTCCGAAGATATCGAGATTATCAGAAACAGGGTCCCCGAAGTGGAGATCCTGACTCCCAAGAATTTCGGTTCCGACGATAACAGCGGGCCCAACACCATCAGGGGCATCCGCAACGGTTCCTTCAACATCAAGGGTGATTACCCCGATTATGTAAAAATTGACCCGGTATCCATCGTGTACGGCCGCTGGATCAACGAAATGGATATGAGGGAAAAACGGAAAGTGTGCGTCATCGGCAATAAGGTATATGAAACCATGTTTGACAACGGGGAGAATCCCCTGGGAGAATACCTGAAAATTTCAGGGGTCTATTATCAGGTGGTCGGGGTGATCAAACCGGAGACCCGCATCAACATTAACGGCCGTACCGAGGAGTCGGTGAGTATCCCCTTCACCACCATGCAACAAACCTATAACATGGGGAATGAGGTGCACGTTCTGGCTTTTACGGCCAAGCCCGGTGTGCCGGTCAGCGTTGTCGAGGAGAAAGTAAAGGCCATCATCAGGCAGCGTCATGCCATATCCCCCACCGATGTGCAGGCCATCAGCGGCGTCAATATTGAAAAACAGTTTCTGCAAATGAAGGGGTTGTTTATCGGGATCAACATCCTTACCTGGATCGTGGGCATCGGCACACTCATGGCTGGGGTGATCGGGGTCAGCAACATTATGCTGGTGATTGTGAAGGAACGCACCAGGGAAATCGGGGTGCAGCGGGCCCTGGGAGCACGGCCGGTGACCATCATCACCCAGGTCATGCTCGAAAGCGTAGCCCTGACCACGGTGGCCGGCTATATCGGGCTTTCCCTGGGGGTCGGACTCCTGGAACTCGTCAACAGAATTCTGGAAAGCCAGTCGCGCAATGAAGATGAGATCTTCTTCCGCCACCCTGAAGTCAGCATGTCCGTAGCCCTGGCAGCATTGGCGGTTCTGATTGTCGCGGGGTTATTCGCAGGTTCGATTCCTGCCAAAAGAGCCCTCCAGATCAAACCCATCGAGGCACTGAGAGAAGAATAATTACAAAGAAAAATATAGGTTAAGATTAAACAAATAATGATTTAAAGCCATGAAGAAGATTATCAGAATTGCCGGTTTTGTGTTGTTAGGCCTTGTATTCATCGGGACCCTGGGCTTTCTCTACAAAAAATCGCAGCCAGAACCAGAAATTTACGATGTGAAAAATCCGGAGGTCACCACGATTATCAAAAAGACCGTGGCCACAGGGTCTATAGAACCCCGGAAGGAGATAGAAATCAAACCCCAGGTTTCCGGAATTGTCGAGGAGTTGTTCATCGAAGCCGGAACGATGGTCAGAAAGGGTGATGTTCTGGCCAGGGTTAACATCATCCCCGACATGGTCAACCTCAACAATGCCGAGTCGAGGGTAAACCGTGCCAAGCTGAATTATGAGGATGCCAAAATCAATTACGACCGGCAGACCACCCTTTTTGAGAGGGAGGTGATTCCCCGGGAAGAGTACCAGAGGGCGCAGCTCAGTTTTAATGCGGCACGCGAAGAGATGGAGGCCGCCGAAAACAACCTCGACCTCATCCGCAAGGGAGTGACCCGCAGTTCCGCCAAAACCACCAATACCCTGATCAGGTCAACCATCGACGGTATGGTCCTCGACGTTCCGGTGAAAGAGGGATTTTCGGTGATCCAGGCCAACACCTTTAACGCAGGAACCACCATTGCCGTCATCGCCGATATGAAAGACATGATCTTCATCGGAAAAGTCGACGAAACCGAAGTGGGCAAAATCAGGGAGGGCATGAACATTGAACTGACCATCGGGGCTATTGAAGAAGAGACCTTCCGGGCGGTTTTGAAATACATCGCCCCCAAGGGGAAAATTGAAAACGGAGCCATTCAGTTTGAGATCAAGGCCGACCTGTTGCTGGCCGAGAACCAGTTTATACGCTCGGGGTACAGCGCCAACGCCAACATCGTGCTCGACCGCCGCGACAGCGTCCTCTCCATTCCCGAATCCATGCTCCATTTCGAGAAAGACACGGCCTATGTGGAGGTGGAAACATCGCCGGGAAAATACGACAAAAGAGTGGTGAAAACCGGCCTTTCCGACGGCATCAATATCGAAATTACCGAAGGCCTGGTGAAAAACGACAAGGTGAAAGGCGAAAAGATAGATCCCAAGGCAAAGAAAACAGAGGCATAACCCCTGCCGGGGCCGTCCTTTCCTGACAGGATGTTCCTTCCCAACGGGCTCCTTCCGGGGAAAGGCCACCCCATGTATAACAGCGCCCCGGAAATTCCGCGGGAAAAAACAACTTTTCAAGTACAAAATCAGACGATAAAGCAATGAGACAGTGGATTATCATATCGATGGTGTTGCTGGTGATGGCCGGCGGCACGGGAGTTCAGGCCCAGGAAACATGGAGTTTGCAGCAGTGCGTGGACTATGCCCTGGAAAACAACATCCAGATCAGGCAGCAGGACCTGGCCGTCAAATATCAGGAGAATCAGCTGAGCCAGGCAAAAAGCAACCGGCTTCCCAACCTGAACGGACAGCTGGGGAATAACTATAACTTCGGAAGGTCGCTGACTTACCAGAATACTTACGAAAACAGCAATTCCATGAGTATTTCGGGTTATCTGGGAACCGATGTGACCCTGTGGAACGGGTCACAGATGCAGAACCTCATCAGGCAGCGCGATCTCGACCTGCAGGCCACCATTCTCGATATGCAAAAGGCCAAAGATGACCTGGTGCTGAACATAGCAGCCCTCTACCTCGAGATTCTCTTCGCCGAAGAGCTGATCGCCATCGATGAGGGCCAGATGGAGGTCACCCGGCAACAGATTGACCGGACCCGCAAACTCATCGAGGCAGGAAGCCAGGCCCGCGGCGCCCTCCTGGAAACGGAAGCCCAGCTGGCACGCGAAGAACTCCAGCTGGTGAATGACCAGAACCGCGCACAGCTGGCCTACCTCAACCTCTACCAGATGCTGGAACTCCCCATCAATAAGTCCTTCTCCGTGGAAAAACCCGATATCCCCGCTCCCGGGTCGGGAAGCATGGGCTTTAACTCCCTCTCGGTTTTCAACAATGCCGTGCTTACACGTCCCGAAATCGTCGCCTCCCAGTTGAGGGTGGAGAGCGCCCGCAAACAACTCGACCAGGCCCGCGGCGCCCGCTGGCCCAGCCTCTCCTTCGGCGCCAACTACTACAACAATTTCAACGACAACTACGTTCGGGCCATCAACAACAACCCCCTCGACACCGAAGTAATCCCCTTTTCTGACCAGCTCAAAAACAACAAACGTTATGGCTTCGGACTTACCCTTAACGTTCCCGTTTTTAACAAATACCAGGTGAAAAACGCCATCGCGGCCTCCGAGTTACAGGTGTCAGACTATGAATACCGGCTCCAGAACTCAAAAAACCTCCTCCAGAAGGATATCGAACAGGCTTACACCAACGCCCTGGCCGCCCTGAAAAAATATATCTCCAGCGAAAAAGCCGTCCATTCCAGCCAGGAAGCCTTCAGATATGCCGAAGAGAAATTCAGCGTGGGACTGGTCACCACCGTTGAGTACAACCAGATCAAAAATAACCTGACAGCAGCCCAGGGCCAACTGTCACAGGCCAAATATGACTACATCTTCCGGACAAAAATACTGGACTTCTATAACGGAATCCCCATCAGGCTGTAAACGTCACCTTAAGCCTGCGAAAATGGCCGGCTCCTGATCGCAGACTTCGGCACACCCATCCTGATGAATTCCCCGGCCTATACGTCATCTCCCGGAATCAGGGAAACAGAGAAATGAGTCACCCCGGCAACGAAGGGTGACTTTTTCTATTTCTTCTTCAATTCCTCTAAAAGCTCTTCGACCACCTTGACCGCGGAATCGCCGATCTCACGCGCCCCCTTGGAGATCTCCCGAAGGTCCTCCTCAAGGTTTTCATCGAGGTATTTCTTCACATCTTCCCCCATTTTGGAAATCTCTTCCGGAAGGTTCTCAAAGACAGTCCTCCCCAACCGGGAAGTCTCCCTGTTGGCCAGAAACCTCCCCTTCAGCAGGGTAACCTCAATTTTCTCCTCCAGGGTCATCTCCTCCCTGAATTTTTCAAAATACTCCCCCGTATACCTCGAAAAACGCTTGTTCGCCCACTTCCAGTCACTCTCGGTGAATTTGCCGCTGTTCTTTTCCACATCGGCCACGAACTTCTCAAACCCCTTCAGGTAAGCCTCCTTTGTGGTGGGTTGCATACAGGAGGTGAGGGTGAAGGCAAGTAAAAGGAGCACTCCTCCCCTGATCATGGTTGTTTGCATCTTCTTCAGTTTTGTTTTTACCCTTGTCAATTTAATGGTTTTTCCACTTTTTTACGCATGCGGGAATAAAAAGATTCCTTATCATCCGACACCTGCTTGGCCTGGTAAATACTGGCATTCAACTCAAAACCAATGAGCAGGACCAGCGAAAAGAGGTAGATAAGCAGCAGAACGACCAGCAGGGTCCCGATGGAGCCGTAGAGTTTGTTATACTGGCTGAAGTTATTGATATAAAAGGTGAATCCGAAGAGGAGGGCAATGCTCAGGATGGTCGCCAGGGTACCTCCGGCCGAAATGAAGCGCCATTTGCTCTTTCGTGCCGGCGCCATATAATAAAGAAAGGAGTAGGCAAAGAAAAAGAGGGCCAAAATGATCACCCATTTCCCCGCTGAAAAAAAGTAGTAGGTGAACTTGTCAAAGAAAAACGATTTTTCAAGGAGAAAGTCAAGAAGCCGCTGTCCCCCGGTGACCAGGGCAATGGCCAGGGTGAGAAGTACTGCCTGGATACACAGCAGAGCCACCGAAATGAGCCACTGGCTGTACCAGGTTCGCCGTTTGATGCTGTGAATCGTGGCATCAAAGGCCGACATGATCGCCGAGATTCCATTGGTGGCGAAAATCAGGGCCATGAAAAAACCCAGCGACAATAAGCTGCCGCGCGGTCGTGTAATGATATCCTCCACCGTATCCTCCACAGCGCTGAACACACTCTCGGGAACGATCGACTTGATCAGGAAAAATAACTCATCCTGAAAATTGGGAATCGGGATATAGGGAATAAGGGTGAAAATGAACAGGATGGCAGGGAAGAGGGCCAGGAAAAAATTGAAGGCAATGGCGGAAGCCCTGGTGGTCAGCGCTCCGTCAACAATGCTCCGCCAAAAAAAAACGGCCACATTATAAATGGGGACTTCATCAAGGAAGGGAAGACTCACCTCTCTGGCACGGTCGGCTATTGCCGTGCCCCACCTGCGCACCCGCACAGCCACTCTTTGGTGCCATGGCATACCTATTCCTGTTTTTCAATTCTCAGTTGATGGATGATCTCCTTGCCCGTGTTTCTCTTTAACAGGAAATAAACCCTGAAGTTCCCCTGCCTGGTCGTCAGATTGCCGATCACATACTGCGCTCCTTCCTTCCCACCCTGGTGGATAACACTGAACTTTTCAGGCTGATGCCTGACAAAAAAACTATTCACTATCTGTTCCGCCTGGGCTTTGCTGTATACATTGTCGTTCTCCAGGATCACCAGCTCCACATTCTGATTGAAAAAACCTCCCAGCATTTTGGCATTGCCCGTCTTCAACCCGAGAATGATATCATCGGGAATCTGTCCTGAAACCTGGCTGACTGCCGCTATGGAGAAGAAGAGAAGCATCAGTGAGGATAAAACCGCTTTTTGAAATGCTTTCATTATATCTTCATTGTCTAAATTTGTACTCTGTTGAATGCAAAAACTGTGCAAAAGCAAAACCACTCATCAATTTTAGTGTAAATTTAGGAATTTTATTCATATCCCAAAGGATGAAGATTTGGCTTGTAGTAACCGGAAAGACTGATGCTCCATGGCTTAAGCAGGGCCTTGAGGTCTACCTGAAAAGAATCAGGCACTATCTTCCTTTTGAGATGAAAGTCATCGCCGACCTTAAAAACAGCGCCTCACTCTCCCGAAACCTGCAAAAGGAAAAAGAGGGGGAAGCCCTTCTGGCTTTTCTGGGGAACAGAAGTGAGGTCTATCTGCTTGATGAAAACGGGGAGGAACAAACCTCACGCCAGCTGGCGGCAATGGTGGAACGGAAAATGGTGGGGGGCTGCCGGGAACTCTTTTTTGTCATCGGCGGTCCATACGGTTTCCCGGAAGAGGTGATCACCAGGGCCACCGGGAAAATTTCCCTCTCCAAACTCACCTTTTCTCACCAGATGGTCCGGTTATTGTTCGCAGAACAACTTTACAGGGCTTTGACCATCATCAGGGGAGAGCCTTACCACCACGACTGATATGAAGGAGTTTCTCAGAAAATACGGCTATTTCCTGCTTACCCTGTTTTTCCTGTTGCTGGCAGTTGTGCCCGAAACCGGCTTTTTCGGGCATCATCCTGAAAAACAGCTCATCACGGGGTTTCAGGAAAAACTCCACCTGAAGGAGAGTCTCCTCGACACCCATCTCGACGAGGTGGCGGAACTCGCCTCCCGGCCGGGGTTCTGCGATAACTTTCTCAATACCATGGCCCCCTTTAACAGCCTCATGGAAAAGGAGGGTGTCGGATTTCTCATTTACCGCAACGAAAAACTCTTTTACTGGTCCGACCGGTCGGTAGCTTTCCGCGACCACCTGCCCCTGTCGGTGGAACCCGGGGCTCCCGTGGTACACTTCCCAAACGGCTATTACCTGGTCAAAAACATAAAAAGCGACAGCCTTTCCATTTACGGGCTTCTCCTCCTCAAATATGACTACTCACATGAGAACCTATACCTCAGGAACCACTTCTTTGAAGGGGCGGGAATTCCCGATGAGTTCAGGATCGTCCAACCCGGGGCCACCGGGGGTGTGACCATCACCAACCGCAATGGCCAGGAGCTCTTCTCCCTTCTTCCCGGCGGGGAGAGCACCCTGCAATCCCCGTGGTCGTGGCTCTCAGGGGTGTTCTACCTTACGGCACTGATCATGATCCTCCTGTTCGCCAGGAAAACCCTGAAAAACAGCATCCCCCATGTGCTTTCCCGGATGGCCTTTCTCCTGATGCTGCTCCTCCTGATTTACCATTTGCATCTCCTTTTCAGGACGCCGGGACTGTTTGGCCGGTTCACCATTTTTTCACCCGCCCATTTTGCCCTCAGCAGCTGGCTCCCCTCGCTCGGCGATTTTCTCCTCCTGGCCCTTCTCATCTTCTTTTTCATGGTCACCTATTACAAGGACATGCGTATCGCCGCCATTACCCGCAGAAAATCACCGCTGCGCACCATCGCACCCTTCCTGATCCTCCTGGTCTCCGCCTTCTGCTTTTTCATTACCGATGACCTCATTGGCGAACTCATCTATAACTCCAGTTTCTCATTCACCCTCAACCGGATCAATGAAATCACCCTCCATACCGTACTGGGCATAGGGTCCATTATGTTGCTCCTTTTCGCGTTACTGCTGCTTATCGTCCGCAGCACCAGGGAAGCACGCAAGGTCCTCACGGTACGCCGGCTGGCCCTTTACATCGTAGCAGCCCCCCTGCTCCCCGCACTCCTCCAGATCATCATCAGGGACGCTTTCCCGGTAACCGCACTCCTGCTCTTCCTATTCACGGCCCTGGTTGCCGCCCTCTACTCAGGAAACCCCTCACGCAGATACGGCATGAGCTACCTGGTCCTTTTCGTGGTCATCATCACCCTATACTCCCTGGCAGTCATTTATCACACCACCGTCAAAAAGGAAAGGGAAGTCCAGAAACTTATGGCCGGCAATCTTGTGGCGGAACACGACCCCGCTGCCGAAGTCTTCCTGGTCGAAATTCAGGAGGAGATCAGAACCGACCCCAACATCCCCGATTACCTGATCCCGCCCTTTGACAAAATCGACGAATACCTCGAAAACACCTACTTCAGCGGATTCTTCCGGCAGTATGACCTGCAGATTACCGTCTGTACGGGTGCCGACAGCGTCACCCTCAGACCGCAAAACATACAAACCCCCTGTTTCCCCTTCTTTGATTCCATGATCCTGAACCAGGGAATGCAACTGCCGGGAACCGACTTTTACTACATGGACAATATGGATGGCAGGATCACCTATTTCGGGAAACTCCACTATCCCCTTTCTTCCGACTCGATCGGAGTCTCCATTTTCATCGACCTTAAATCCCGGATCCTGTCTGAAGGAATAGGCTTCCCTGAACTGCTCATCGACAAGTCGATGCGTAAACCTGCCAACTATAAAAGATTTGACTATGCCAAGTATTTCGGCGGAGAACTCGTCGACCGCCACGGTTATTACCCCTACAACTACTACATCTACTCCTACAATTTCGAAGACAGGGAGTTCAGTTACAATATCTGGGATGGTTACGAGCACCTGATCCACCGCACCCGCGAAGACAACTACGTGATTGTCAGCCGCAGCCTTTACACCTTCGTCGATTACCTCATCTCCTTCCCTTATCTCTTCTCCTTCTATTTCCTCTTTTCCCTGGCCGCCCTGCTGCTTCTCCAGCCGGGAATGAGAACGAAAAAAGTACTCTTCGACCTGAAATTCAGGATCCAGGCCGCCATTATCTCAATAGTGTTCATCTCGCTGCTGGTCGTGGCCCTGAGCACCATCTTCTATAATATCGAGGAGTCACAAATCAGGTTGCGTGAAGACCTCGACCATAAAATGAATTCCATTGCCATGGAAATGGACATGCAGCTGGAGAATGTGGCCGCCATTTCCCCGGAAATGAGGGATTGGCTGATGCCCGAGCTCTTTAAACTGTCGAATGTCTTCGAAACCGACATCAACATCTACGGGGTCGAAGGAGATCTCATCGTCTCCTCACGCCCCGAGATTTTCGGCAGGGGACTGGTGTCGGAAAGAATAAACGCTCAGGCTTACTTCGAACTGTTCGAAAATTTTCAGACCAACTATTTCCAGCCCGAAAAAATCGGCGGATTGAGTTACCTCTCGGCGTATGAGCCGATCATCAACAACAGCGGTGACTACCTGGGATTCATCAACCTTCCCTATTTCACCCACCAGGACAAGTACAGCCAGGAGATTTCCACCTATATTGTGGCCTTCATCAACCTTTACGTGCTTCTTTTCCTGGCCAGCATGGCCGTGGCCGTCATCATTGCCAACCAGATCACCCTTCCCCTGGCCACCATCAGGGAAAACCTCCGGAAAATGGAATTCGGCAAAAGAAATGAGCCATTAAGTTATTCCCGTGATGATGAAATCGGGAAACTGGTAAAGGAATACAACAGAAAGGTGGATGAACTGGCGGTAAGCGCCGATTTGCTGGCCCGGTCGGAAAGAGAGAGTGCCTGGCGGGAAATGGCCAAGCAGGTGGCCCACGAAATCAAAAATCCGCTGACTCCCATGAAGCTGAATATTCAGCATTTGCAGCGCTTCAGGGGCGAAGGCCGCGAATATCGCGACTATGTCAACCGCATTGCCCGCAACCTGATCGACCAAATCGACACCTTGTCGGAAATCGCCACCGAATTTTCCAACTTCGCCCAGATCCCCAGGGCCATGAAGCAGGTTTTCAACCTCAACACCCAGATATCAAAGGTGATAGAGCTCTATGAAAACCACGACCGCGTCGACATTTCCTTTGACCGGGGCGATGACGATACGGTCCTGGTCAATGCCGACAGGGAGCAGCTCTCACGCGCCCTGATCAACCTGATCAAAAACGGCATCCAGGCCATCCCCGAAGAGAGACAGGGCACCATCATCATCTCGGTCAGAAAAAAAGAACACATGGTGGTCATCGCTGTGGCCGACAATGGTACCGGGATTCCTACGGAACTACAGGAGAAGATGTTCAGTCCCAGCTTCACCACCAAGTCGAGCGGTATGGGCCTGGGACTCGCCATCGTCAAGAGTATCGCCGAGAATTTCAACGGCAGGGTATGGTACGACACGGTGATTAACCAGGGCACCACTTTTTACCTGGAGATCCCCATCTTTACCGGATAATAATAAAAATAATAAGCATGGTTCCTTTGTCATTCCGGGAAATCATCAGTCGCCTGCGGGCGATGGAGCTTCCCGCCACCGATCTGGTCATTGGCATCGGATCGGGAGGGGTGGTTCCCGCAGCCCTCGTCGCCGGCCAGCTGGGTGCTGAACTCAGGGTCATCACCCTGAACTACCGCGATGAGGAAAATAAACCCCGTTACCAGGATCCCCTGGTGACCGGAATGCCGGCCGACCTCGACCTGGAAGGCAAAAGAATCCTCCTGGTCGACGATGTCTCGGTTTCAGGTAAAACCCTGCAAACCGCCCTTCTGCTGCTGAAAGGACACCAGGTAAAAACCCTCACCATGAAGGGAAAAGCCGATTTCGTCCTCTTCCCGGAAATCAAAGAGTGCGTCAGGTGGCCCTGGAAATCGTAAACCGTCGCCACGCTCCGGTCACCTGACCATTCCTCAGCTTACTGCCTGCCGTCGCATGATTCAAGATTCCAGACTCCAGACTCACGATTCAAGATTCCTGATTCCTGACTCATGTCTGTTTCCCGTGCCTGAAAAGGATCTCTTTTTCGGTTTTGGTGAGGCTGTCATACCCTTCGGTACTGATTTTATCGAGGATGCGGTTGAGTTCCAGGTGGTCGGCACTCCGTTGGCGGTTATACTCGTAGTCATCACGGGGAGGCTGCCGGTGTACCACCCTTACCGTTTTCCGGGGCGTGAAAAGGCCGGCCAGCCAGTCGGCTACCTGGTAAAACGGGCGGGCAATGTCGCTGCCCCTTCGTTCCTGGCGGAAAAAGAACCATCCGGCGACGACGCCTCCCAGGTGGGCCAGGTTACCCCCGGGATTGGAGGTGGAAATGCCCAGGATATAGCTGATGATCATGAACAAGGCCAGGAATTTCAAGGGGACATTGCCGATCAGCAAGAGCCTGACTTCCCGGTTGGGGTCACGGAAGGCCGGTGCTATCAGAATGGCGGCCACCGATGCCGAGGCTCCCAGGAGCAGCGACGAACGAACCATGCCCTCAAAAACCGGAAAGAAGTTATAACCCCCCATGTAGACAAGGCCTCCTGCTAATCCCCCCAGAAGGTAAAGCCCCAGCAGCTGCCGCGGGGTGTAGTATTCGAGGAATAACCGTCCGAACCAATAGAGGACCAGCAGGTTGAAAAGGATATGGAGAAAATTGACATGGAGGAACATATAGGAGATTAACGTCCAGGGCCGCGCCAGCCATCCCCCGAAAGAAGCGGGAAGCATGAAAAAGTCGGCCAGGTCAAGCGAACTGCCCGACAGGAAGAGGATCACCCTGACTCCCCTGAACAGGAGAAAAATGGCCAGCTGGGCATAGATCAGCCGGGTAATAACCGATCCTTTTCTAAATGATCCCTTGATGTCGTTCCAGATCTCTGTATACATATCCCTTCGTCCTTTTACCGCCTTCCGGGGAGTGTGCCCTGTCCCTGCCGGGAACCGGAAACTTCCCCGTTGAGCGGAATCAATAGAATGTTTTGGTGGTTTTATTCCAGTATTTGATCATGAAAAACCCGAAAAGCATACCCCCCAGATGGGCAAAGTGGGCGATGCTTCCTCCTGAGTTGGTGAGTCCGAGGTATAACTCGAGAACACCGTAGCCGATCACGAAATACTTCGCCTTGATGGGAATGGGCGGGAAAAGGAGCATCAGCTGGGTGTTGGGAAAGAGCATCCCGAAAGCCAGGAGTACACCGTAAACAGCACCGGAAGCCCCCACCGTCGGAATGTCCATCTTCATCTGAAGAACCTGTCGCATGATTTTTTCGCCTTCCGAGGCAAAGGCCGCACTCGAGGGATCATCATACCAGTTGGTGATGAAATCACGTAGTCCGGTGGAGGGTAAAGAGAGGTTCCGGGTGACGAATTTATCGAGGATTTCCGGGGCCGGGGTGTTGGTAAAGGCGGTCAGGGTCTTCTCCATAGAGGAAATTTCCAGATGGTTGACGAACATATGAAGAGCCACGGCTCCCAACCCGGTGACGAAATAGTAGATAAGGAACCTGCGTGGACCCCAGACACTCTCAAGCACCCTTCCGAACATCCAGAGGGCGAACATGTTGAAGAAGAGATGGGTGATACCGCCATGCATGAACATGTGGGTGATCACCTGATAAAACCTGAACTTCTCCGACCCGGGATAGTGCATTCCCAGCTTTTCGGTCAGGTCAACCCCCGAGCGCTGCATGATAAAAGTGGCCAGCAGCATCAGCACATTTAAAATGATCAGGTTTTTCACGACTGCCGGGGTCTCCCTGAAAACCGGCCTGTACTGGTTCATAACAGTTATTTTAACATTTGGTCAGACAATAACCCGGCCACTCCTCCTCCCGGGGAAGAAAAGCGACAAAGTGTCATCTTTCGAAGAGTTTTTCCACCTCTTCAATGGGGATGATGGTCAGGACTCTTCTTCCGTCGGCCGTATAGTTGGGCGAAGCACAGGAGAGAAGCTGTCCGGCGAGTTGTTCCATTTCCGCAGGCTGCATTTCCTCCCCGGTGCTCATGGCCGAAGCCCTGGCCAGTAAAACGGCGACCTGCTCCCTGATTCGCGTTCTGGCGTCAAGGGGCGAATTCTTAAACTCCTCAAGGAGCTTTTCCACGATCTCCACCGGGGAGGAGACCTCCAGGATTCCCGGGATTCCGCTGATGATGAAGGTTTCCTTGCCAAATTCCCTGATGTCAAATCCCAGGGCCTGCATATCGGGCAGCACGTTGCGAAAGATTTCGGCATCGGCGGCGTTGAGTTCAAAGGTATGGGGAAAGAGGATCTGCTGGCTGGCGACCTGATCGGTTTTGAGAATGTCAAGAAACCTCTCGTAGAGGATTCTTTCCCAGGCTCTGCGCTGTTCTATGACCATCATGCCCGACTTGACCGGCAGCACCAGGTACTTCTTTTTGAGCTGGAACACCCTGAAGCCACCAAAGCTCATCCTGGAATCTCCGAAGGCCGAGGTTTGCACCACCTCCGGAAAACCGGCGCTTTCCTCTTCCGTCGTCTCCCCTTCCGCCTCTCTTCTGCCGGGATAAAGGGTATCCCAGTGTTGCAGCGACTGCCGCTGCCGGCGCCACTCCTCCTCCTCTTCCCGGTTCGTGGAAAAGGGATTGTACCCCGGCGTCATGTTCGTCCAGGGCATGCCGACCGTGGTCCCCGGCCTGGGAGGCAGCGGAATCTCCACACTCCCCTCCTGGTCAAAATCGATGGAAGGAACCACGTTGTTCCTGCCCAGCGTTTCCCGCACGGCAGCGTTGATGATCTGCCAGAGAGCACTCTCATTTTCAAACTTTATCTCAGTCTTGGTAGGGTGGACATTAATATCGATGGTTTCCGTGGCCACATCCAGAAAAAGAAAATAAGAGGGGTAGGCATCAGCGGGGAGCAGCTTTTCGTAGGCCTGCATCACGGACTTATGGAACCCCGGATGACGCATATACCTGCGGTTGACAAAAAAGAACTGCTCTCCCATGGTCTTGCGGGCATTCCGGGGAAGACCCGTATATCCTGTCAGGGTGACCAGGGAAGTCCTGCTTTCCACGGGAATCAGAGCCTGGTGAACCGATTTCCCGAAAATATCGGAAATCCGTTTCCGCTGTGTTGCCACCGGAAGATCATGGAGCAGGTTGTTGTTATGGAAAAGCTGAAAGGAAATCTCAGGGTTGGGGATGGCCACTCTCTGCACCTCGGTGATGATATTCTTCAGTTCATAACTGTCAGACTTGAGGAATTTCCTGCGTGCAGGCACGTTGAAAAATAGGTTTTTTACCTGGATGGTGGTCCCGTTTCCGCAGCCTGCGGGTTCCTGGGTCATCACCCGGGTGGCGGAAATATGGAGGTAGGTTCCTGTTTCGTCGTCACGGCGTTTGGTGCGCATTTCCACGTCGGCGATGGCGGCAACGGAGGCCAGGGCTTCCCCGCGGAATCCCATGGTGCGAATCGCAAAAAGATCCCGGGCACTCCTGATCTTGGATGTGGCATGCCTCTCAAAGGCCATCCGGGCATCAACGGGACTCATCCCGCAGCCGTTGTCGGTCACCTGTATCAGCGTCTTACCGGAATCCTTCACGTGAATGATGATCTCCCCGGCGCCGGAATCCATGGCATTCTCGATCAGCTCCTTCACCACCGAGGCAGGCCTCTGGATCACCTCTCCCGCGGCAATCTGGTTGGCTACGGAGTCGGGTAATAACTGGATTACATCGGACACAAACAGGGAATTACCGGTAAAACAAAAAGTAAAAAATAAGAAGGAGGATGCCGATGATGACCAGCAGGCGTTTGTTGCTCTGCCTGCGTGCGTCGGGGGTGGTGCGGCTGCTGTTCCTCATGGCCCTGCGAAACTGTCCCCTGATGTAAGGCCGGTAATTACCCGAATTTCCCCGGTCTGCAGGATCACTCTTCATACCCAGTTCCTCCCTGATCTGGCGCACCCGCTCTTCCCGGTCTTCCTTGTCAGGATTCCAGTAACGGGGCTTAAAGTCAAACTGCCGGGGCTTGGGAAGATTGAAAAACTTCAGTGCCATAATCGTGTTCCTCCTCTTTTTTGCAAAGATAAGCGGTTTTGGCCAATCATTTCTGGCGAATGAAGATCTGCAGGGGTACTCCTGAAAAATTGAACTTCTCACGGAGCTGGTTCTCCAGGTAACGCTTGTAGGGCTCCCTGACGTACTGGGGCAGGTTGGCGAAAAATACAAACCCGGGGGCATGCGAGGGAAGCTGCGTGCAATACTTGATCTTGATGAATTTTCCCTTCCATGACGGCGGGGGATAATTCTCAATGGCCGCCAGCATCACCTCATTCAATTCCGAAGTCTTGATCTTCCGCTTGCGGCTATTGTAAACTTCCATGGCCGTTTCCAGGGCTTTGTGGATCCTCTGCTTGGTCATGGCCGAAATGAAAACCATGGGTACATCGGTAAAGGGGGCTATTCTCTCCAGTATATCCTTTTTGAAACGGTTCAGCGTGGAGTTGTCCTTTTCGACCAGATCCCACTTATTGATCAGCAGGATGACCCCCTTTTTGTTTTTAAGGATCAGGTTAAAAATGGAGAGGTCCTGGGCTTCGATGCCTCTTTCGGCATCGATCATCAGCATGCAAACGTCAGATTCTTCAATGGTGCGCACCGACCTGAGGACTGAGTAAAACTCCAGGTCTTCCTTGACCTTGGCACGTTTCCTGAGTCCTGCCGTGTCGACGATGATAAAATCATAACCGAACTTGTTGTAGCGTGAATGAATGGCATCGCGGGTAGTTCCGGCAATTTCGGTAACGATATTGCGTTCTTCGCCGACCAGGGCATTGATAAAGGAGGACTTTCCCACGTTGGGGCGGCCGACCACGGTAAACCGGGGCAGGGCATCCTCCTCCTCTTCCCCCGACGAAGGGGGTAAAAACTCCACCACGGCATCGAGCACTTCACCGGTGCCGCTTCCCGTCATCGACGATACGGGGTAGATCTCCCCCAGTCCCAGGCCATAAAACTCCTGGGCATCGGCAAGGCGGATGTGGTTATCCACCTTGTTGACCACAAGAAGCACCTTCTTATCGCTTTTACGGAGAATCATGGCCATGGCCTCGTCGAGGTCGGTAATCCCTGTCTCCACGTCAACCACAAAGAGGATCACATCGGCCTCATCAAGGGCCAGGTGTACCTGTTTGCGGATCTGCTCCTCGAAAACATCATCGGAATGAATCACATACCCCCCCGTGTCAATCACCGAAAAATCGTATCCGTTCCAGGTGCACTTACCATAAATACGATCACGCGTCACCCCTGAGACATCATCGACGATGGCCATCCGTGATTCCACAAATCTGTTGAAAAGTGTCGACTTGCCTACATTGGGACGGCCGACAATTGCTACTATACTGCTCATATTCAATTTTCTGCTTTATATCCGAAACGGCTGATCGTCCGTTCGTTCTCCCGCCACTCTTTGGCCACCTTCACATACAACTCCAGGAAAATCTTCCTTCCGAAGAACTCTTCCGCTTCCTGGCGGGCCATGGTTCCCACCCTCCTCAGGGCCAGCCCTCCCTTTCCGATGATGATCCCCTTTTGCGAATCCCGTTCCACATAAATAACTCCCCTGATCCTGAGCAGGTCACCATCGGTGATGAACTCTTCCACCTCCACTTCCACGGCATAGGGAATCTCCTGCTGGTAATTGATCAGGATCTTTTCCCTGATGATCTCCTGCATGAAAAACCGCTCACTGCGGTCGGTAAGTTCATCTTTCGGGAAATAGGGGGGATTCTCGGGAAGCCACTCCAGGATGCGGTCAAAAACCGGCGTAAGGTTGAACTTTACTTTGGCCGATACCGGAAAAATAGCGGCTTCAGGGAAAACCCCGCTCCAATAGTCAAAAAGCCTGATCACCTCCTCCTGGTTCGAAAGATCGATCTTGTTAATCAGCACTATCAGGTGAACACCGGCCTTCTTAACCTTGGCGACATAATCACTGTTTTTTGCCGGATCTTCTTTTACATCGGTCACATACAGGATGATATCGGCATCGTCGAGTGCCGTCTCCACGAACTTCATCATGGTCTCCTGCAACTTATAGCCGGGTTTGAGAATCCCCGGAGTGTCGGAATAGACAATCTGGAAATCGTCGCCATTGACAATCCCCTTGATGCGGTGACGGGTGGTCTGCATCTTGGAGGTGATGATCGACAGCCTTTCGCCGACCAGGGCATTCATGATGGTCGATTTTCCCACGTTGGGGTTCCCGATGATGTTGACAAATCCTGCTTTATGTGACATAGAATACAATTCGCTAAAAATCAGTGCAAAGATAGAAAAAAAGAGATGAATGGCCGGATTGGGGTCTTCAAATGGGGAAGATGACCATTAATTTCACTTTCGGCACTTCGGGGTACGTTCTGCCAGGGTAATTTCCCCCTATTAAGGCTCTTCTTTCCGGAAGCGGGCGAAAGACTCCTCCCACTCTTTTCCGGAAAACCGGTCGGTCAGGGCGATGAGTTCCGTGATTCCCGGGGAGTGGTCAACGGGGCGGATTCTGGTTTGTTCGGGGGTGCATTCCACAGCCAGGAGCCTGCCGCCGGTCACCATGATGAATCCCTTGATGCGGTAAGCGCGGGAAGCCCATTCTGCCAGAAAACCGGGAACTCTTTCCTCAGGCAGGGGCCTGGTTGATTTCAGCACCAGTGTGGAGACCTCAGGACGGGCCAGGGCTTCCACCGTGTCAGGGAAAAACCGGGGTTTCCGCAGGAACCTCTCCCGGAAGGGCACCCGGCAATAGGAAGTGGTGATGATGTCGGCGAAGGGATTGGCTTTCCGGGCGAAATCCAGGGCCAGATGCGTCTTTTCGCCTGCCAGGTCGGCCTTGTTTATCACGACGATATCGGCCATGCGCAACTGGTGAATAACCCGGGGCATCATTTTTCCGGTGCGGGCGTAACCGGCGGCATCTAAAATGCACCAATGGACAGCCACATGGACCCTCCCCGACAAGGGGGAATGGCTGAAGATTTCCGCAAGGGAGGTAGGATCGGCAAATCCCGAGGCTTCCAGAATCAGTAAATCAGGAGAATGCCGGTGCAGGAAACCCTCAAGCGAGGCCATGAACTCCCCCAGCAAACAAACACAAAACACCGAACCGTTGTTGATCTCCAGCAGGGCAAAACGGCCTCCCGACTCCTCAAGAGCATACCGGTCGGTGTTTACAGGGGCAAACTCATTCTGGATCACCCCCACACGCCTGCACTCAGGCAGCCGGGCCAGAACCTCCCCGAGAAAGGTGGTTTTGCCGCTGCCCAGAAAACCCGACACGATATGCAGGGGAATGGATGCCACAAAAATCTTTTTTTTAAGGGTTTTCTTAGTGAAATGGCGCTTTTTGTTTCATTATTCTCACCACAGGACAAAGTTGGGAATAATTTAAATCCATTCTGTTTTTTCTTTCCGGAAGGAATCTACAATTTTGTCCACTTCAATTTCAAAAAATCAGGGTGCCATGAGTGGGTTCTTCGGAAGTATCGGCAAGGCCAATTGTGTATACGATGTCTTTTATGGCACCGACTATCATTCCCACCTGGGGACCAAGCGTGCCGGGATGGCCTTTTACAATGCCTGGCTGGGTTTTCAGCGGGCCATTCACAGCATTGAAAACGATTATTTCAGGAGCAAGTTCGCCGATGACATCAAGGGATTTGCCGCCAACAGCGGCATCGGGGTCATCAGTGACATGGAAGCACAGCCCATCGTGGTGAATTCGCATCTGGGGAAATTCGCCATTGCCACGGTGAGCAAGATTGTGAACCTTACAGAACTGGAGGCGCGGCTTCTGAAACAGCGGCAGCACTTTGCCGAGACCAGCCAGGGAGCCGCCAACCCCACTGAACTGGTGGCCATGCTGATCTGTGAAGCCAGCGACCTGGTTTCGGGCATCGAGAATGTCTTTGACCGGGTGAAAGGCTCCTGTTCCATCCTGCTGCTGACGGAAAGCGGCATCATTGCCGCCCGTGATAAACTGGGACGTACCCCTGTGATTCTGGGAAGCAAGGAGGATACCCTGGCCGTGGCCACAGAGTCGTGTTCTTTCTTCAACCTGGGCTTTGAAACCCTGCGCGACCTGGGACCCGGGGAAATCGTGCGGGTGACCGCCGACGGTATCGAGGTGCTGCGCCAACCCAATGAAAAAATGCAGATCTGCGCCTTCCTGTGGGTTTACTATGGCTACCCTCCTTCCTTCTATGAGGGGATCAATGTGGAGGAGTGCCGCTATCGCTGCGGTGCCGCCCTGGCGCTACGCGATAATGCCGATGCCGACTTCGTATCGGGAATTCCTGATTCCGGGGTGGCCCACGCCGTGGGTTACAGCAATAAAAGCCGTATCCCCTACATGCGGCCCTATGCCAAATACACCCCCACATGGCCCCGCAGTTTCATGCCCCAGAACCAGGAAATCCGCGACCTCGTCGCCAAAATGAAACTGATTCCCAACCGCTCCCTGGTGGGCGGAAAATCGGGAATTTTCTGCGACGACTCTATCGTCAGGGGTACCCAGCTCGTGGGGAATACCCGCGACCTCTATGAAGCCGGAATCCGCGAAATCCACATGAGAATCGCCTGCCCCCCCCTTCTCTATCCCTGCGAATTTCTCAACTTCTCACGCTCCAAGAAAACCACGGACCTGGCCACCCGAAAGGCCATAAAAACCCTCGAGGGCGATAGGGAGGTGGATGTCAGAAGATATGAAAATCCTGAGAATGAAGAGTATAAGGCCATGGTCGATACCATCCGCCAAAACCTCAACCTCACTACCCTGAAATTCCAGCACATCGGCGACCTGATCACAGCCATCGGACTACCCAG
The DNA here is from genome assembly GCA_964461455.1 of uncultured Prolixibacteraceae bacterium. Lineage (GTDB taxonomy): Bacteria > Bacteroidota > Bacteroidia > Bacteroidales > Prolixibacteraceae > UBA1413. The sequence continues at coordinate 75,542 of CAYWUJ010000006.1, forward strand.
GGAAAAGGTATGCACCCACTGCTGGGACAACAGCTCATACTTCTAGAATCTGAAATCTTAAATGGAGGAATTCCGGTATCCCCAATCCTCATTCCGCCCTCCGGGATCTGCCTTCTGAAATCCTAACGGGCGGGGCCCAGTTTTTCAATGGCGTTGTTCAGGCGGGTGATGGTCTCCGTTTTTCCCAGGAGTTCGCAGATGCGGAACAGGTCAGGGCCGACGTTTCCTCCGACGAGGGCAATGCGCAGGGCATTCATCACATCGCCGAAGTGCCATCCCCTGGCGTTCATGAAGGCTGAAAATCCCTCCTTCAGGGGGGCAGCCTCCCACACTTCAGCGCCGGCAAGAAGGTTGGCGATCTCCCCCACGGCTTCGGGAATGCCCGGTTTCCACCTTTTAGCCACGGCTTTCTCATCATACACTTCCGGCGCCTCAAAGAAATAGCGGCCCTGTTCCCAGAAGTCACCGACAAAATCGCACCGTTCCTTGATTTCTTCCACCACGGCCACCACGGTCGCCAGGGTGACGGTAACGTTTTTGGAATAGAGGATGGGCACCACCATACGGGCCAGTTCCTGCGATGATTTTTTCTGAAGGTACTGGCGGTTGAACCAGCGGGCCTTTTCGGGGTCGAAACGGGAGCCTGCCTTTACCACACGGTCCAGGGTGAAGCTTGCGGCCATCTCCTCAAGGGTGAAAATCTCCTGGTCGGTGCCCGGGTTCCACCCCAGCAAGGCCAGAAGGTTCAGGAAAGCCTCGGGAAAATAGCCGTCTTCACGGTAACCCCGGTAGGACTCTCCGCTTTCGGGGTCTTTCCAGAGCAGCGGAAATACCGGAAATCCCATTTTATCGCCATCGCGCTTGCTCAGTTTTCCCTTGCCCTGGGGCTTCAGAATCAGGGGAAGATGGGAGAAGCGCGGACGGCTCTCTTCCCACCCAAGAGCCCGGTAGAGCAGGACATGCAGGGGCAGCGAGGGAAGCCACTCCTCACCCCTGATCACATGGGTGATCTCCATCAGGTGGTCATCGACGACATTGGCAAGGTGGTAGGTGGGCATGCCGTCCGATTTAAAGAGGACCTTATCGTCGAGTTCGCGGGTATTGAAGGTCACACTTCCGCGTATGAGGTCCTCTTCGGTGACGTCGAGGTTTTCAGGCATCAGGAAGCGGACGGCGTAGGGCTCACCGGCTTCGAGCAGCCGCCGGACCTCCCCGGCAGGAAGAGCCAGGGAATTGCGGAGCCCCAAGCGGGTGTGCTGGCCGTATGAAAAAATCTCTCCCTTGGCCTCAGCCTGCGCCCTGAGTTCATCGAGCTCGGCAGGCGTGTCAAAGGAGGTGTAAGCCCACCCCGACTCTACCAGTTGCCGGGCATAGCCGGCGTAGAACTCCTTCCGCTCACTCTGCCGGTAGGGACCATAATTCCCCCCGAAACCGGGACCTTCATCGGGAATCAGTCCGCACCAACGGAGACTCTCCACGATATACTCCTCGGCACCGGGAACATACCGCGTCTGATCCGTATCTTCGATGCGCAATAAAAAATCACCGCCATGCCTGCGGGCAAAAAGATAATTGAACAACGCCGTTCTTACCCCACCCATATGGAGGGGACCTGTCGGACTGGGTGCAAAGCGCACACGGACTCTTCTCTCGCTCATCGTCGTAAAATTTGCGGCAAAGATAGAGAAAACACAGCGATGAGAAATGATCCCCGGGACTGTCATTTATCACAAAAAAATACGGATCCTTTTTGTTAATTTGGTCCCTGATCAAAAATGATGACGGTTATGTACGGAAAAATGAAGCAGGATCTGGTTAAGACCCTCGAAGGTCTGAAAGAGCAGGGGTTATATAAAACCGAAAGGATCATCACCTCGGCCCAGGGGGCGGAAATAACGCTGAACACCGGGGAGCGGGCGCTTAACTTCTGCGCCAACAACTACCTGGGACTGGCATCCCATCAGGCGGTGGTCACGGCAGCGCAGGAGATCATGAACGACTGGGGCTTCGGGCTCTCGTCGGTGAGGTTTATCTGTGGCACCCAGCAAATCCACAAAGAGCTGGAATCAAGGGTCTCCCGGTTCCTGGGAACCGAAGATACCATTCTGTACTGTGCCGCTTTCGATGCCAACGGCGGGGTTTTTGAACCGTTGCTGGGAGAGGAGGGCGCCATCATCTCAGACGAATTGAACCACGCTTCCATCATCGACGGCGTGCGGCTTTGCAAAGCCCGGCGGTTCCGCTACAAACATTCCGACATGGGAGAATTGGAAAAATGCCTGCAGGAAGCCCAATCGGCCACCTACCGCATTGTGGTCACCGACGGCGTCTTTTCCATGGACGGCGACATGTGCAAATTACCCGGAATCGTGGCCTTGTGCGACCGCTACGACGCCCTGGTGATGGTCGACGATTCCCATGCCACAGGCTACATCGGCGCCACAGGCCGCGGAACAGCCGAACATTACGGCCTGCTGGGCAGGATCGACATTATCACCACCACCTTCGGCAAGGCCATGGGCGGAGGCAACGGCGGATGCACCTCGGGCAGAAAGGAAATCATAGAAATGCTCAGGCAGCGGTCACGTCCCTATCTCTTCTCCAATACCCTGGCCCCCGCCACCGTGGGCGCTACCCTTAAAGCCATTGATCTCCTCGAAGAGAACTCTGAAATGTCGAACAGCGTAATGATCAAAGCCCGCCGCTTCCGCACCAAAATGGAAACCGCCGGCTTTGACCTCGTCAAAGGAGATACCGCCATCATCCCCGTGATGATCTATGATGAACCCCGGGCCATCCGCTTTGCCGACGAACTGCTGAAAGAAGGAGTCTATGTGATCGGCTTCGTCTTCCCCGTGGTTCCCCGCGGAAAAGCCCGCATCCGCGTACAGATCTCCGCCGCCCATTCCGAAAAACAAATCGACCAGGCCGTAGATGCCTTTGTCAAAGCCGGAAAAAAACTGGGAATCATCAGCTAGGTCTGCTCTATCAGCCAGGTCTGCTCACTGTCCTTTCAGCTCCCGAACAGCAAGAGAGTGCTTCACTCAGGCCAAACGGAGGTTGTGGCTGAGTTCAGGGTGTCGTCTTCATAGGCCTGGTTGCGATACCGGGGGATGAATCCTGCGTCACGAATCGCCTGCTGTATCCCTTCTGCGTCGAAACTGTAGCGGGCCCCGGCTTTGGAGACCACGTTCTCCTCCATCATGATAGAGCCGAAGTCATTGGCCCCGGCATGGAGGGCCAGTTGGCCCGTCACAGCCCCCACCGTGAGCCAGGAAGCCTGAATATTGGGGATGTTGTGAAGCATCAGCCTGCTGATGGCCACCAGCCGCAGGTAGTCATGGGCGGTGCTGCGGTTGCGTATTCCCTGCTTTTGAAGCATCGTCCCCTCATCCATGAATGGCCAGGGCACAAAGGTGACAAAACCGCAGGCCCCGTCAGGCTTCTCACTTTGCACCTTCCGCAGATGGTCGAGGTGTTCGATTCTTTCCCGGGGGGTTTCGATATGGCCGTACATCATGGTCGCCGACGTCACCAGGTTCATCCGGTGGGCCTCTCTCATCACCTCAAGCCACTCCCCCGTTTTGCACTTCCCGGGGGAGATGATGCCCCGCACCCTGTCGGAAAGAATTTCAGCCCCGGCACCCGGAAGACTCTCCATGCCTGCCGCGACCAGCTCCTCAAGAATAAAACGATAGGACTTGCGTTCCTTGCGGGCGATGAAGACCACTTCAGGGGGCCCCAGGGCATGGAGCTTCAACAGGGGAAACCTCTCCTTCAGCTGCCGGAACAGGGTGGTGTAGAAGTCAAGACCCAATTGGGGATGCATCCCCCCCTGCAGGAGCACCTGACGGCCTCCCGCCCTGAAAAGCTCTTCGATTTTCAGAAAATAGTCGTCAAGAGTGGTGATGTATGCCGCCTCATCCCCCTTTTTACAGTGGAAATTACAGAACTGGCACCCCGATATACAAACATTGGTAATATTGATGTTCCGGTCGACGATCCATCCCACCCTGTCTCCCGGAATTTTGCGCCTGCGCACCTCATCGGCGGCAGCCATCAGCTCTCCCCCGGGGGCCTTTTCATAAAGCCAGAGCCCTTCATCCACACTCAGCTCCTCACCCTCCAGCGCCCTGTACAGTAACTTGTCACTATGCATCTGTTTAAAATATTTAGTCGCTATGGTAAATTACGTGAAACGGAGAATGAGCCCTGAAGGCCGCCAGGCCCTGCCGCCAGGCCGGAATGGCGCCATAAACGACACACACAAACAGGTCATCATGATATTTCCCTTTGTTCATTTCCACGCAACATCTTTACCATCCCCGCGTTTTTGCTACATTTATGCTCTCAAAATCATTTTACTGACTCCAAAATAACCAGGAACCACTATGCTCACGAAAGTTTCAAAAATAACGGATATTCCGGAAAATAGTTCTCTGGCGCTACTCTTTAGTGACTGGGACCAGCTTCCTGTTGCACTGACGGCCGATGAGAAGGCCCGCTGGGAGAGGCAGCCGGCGAAGACAGAAGTTCTGCTGCTGCACCGGCTGCCGCGCTTCATTTTTCTGTTCCGGGTCGATGCTTCCAAAGGTGAAGCGGCCCTGAAGGAGAGCTGCCGTAAGGCCGGTGCCGCCTGGATGGATGCCGTCAAACAGGAAAAACAGGAAAACGTAGCCATCGTCGGACTTACCGCTCCCGGAAACACCCTGGCATTTACTGAGGGATTCCTGTTGGCGGGCTACTCCTTTTCGCGCTACAAGAAGGAAAAGGAGGATTTCAGTCCCCGGGAGGCCGGGGTGGCCGACCCCGGGGTAACCCCTGAAGAACTCGCGGAACTGGAAATCGTTACGGCGAGTGTCTTCTGGGCACGGGATCTGGTCAATGAGCCCCTGTCACAGATGACGGCGGTGGACCTGGGAGAGGCGGTAAGGTGTGAGGCTGCCGCGGCCGGGGTGACCACCGAGGTGTTCAACAAGCAGAAAATCGAAGCCCTCAGGATGGGAGGGCTTCTGGCCGTCAACCGGGGAAGCGTGGACCCTCCCACTTTTACGGTTATGGAATATAAACCCGTGGGCCATACCAATGAGAAGCCTGTGGTGCTGGTGGGCAAAGGGGTTGTATTTGACACGGGGGGCCTCAGCCTGAAGCCTACTCCCCGTTCTATGGATTACATGAAAAGCGACATGGCGGGAGCCGCTGCCATAGCGGCATCCATCATCGCCGCGGCACGCGCCGGGCTCCCCCTTCACCTGATAGGCCTGATCCCCGCCACCGATAACCGTCCCGACGGCAATGCCATCACCCCGGGAGAGGTAATCACCATGTATGACGGCACCACCGTGGAGGTCCTGAATACCGACGCCGAAGGACGCCTTCTCCTGGCCGATGCCCTGAGCTACGCCCGCCAATACGACCCCATGCTGGTCATCGATGTGGCCACCCTCACCGGAGGAGCCGTCATCATCGCGGGAACCCAGGGGATTTGCGCCATGTCGGAGAGTCCCCTTTTTATGCAGCAACTCAGGGAATCAGGCGAAGACGTCTATGAAAGAATCGTGGAACTCCCCCTCTGGGAGGAGTTCGCCCAATCACTGAAGTCTGATATCGCCGACCTCTCTAACGTGGGAGGCCGGGAAGGCCAGACCATCACAGCCGCAAAATTTCTCCAGCACTTCACCGCATACCCATGGATACACCTCGACATTGCAGGCCCCTCCTTCCTCTTTGAACGTGACGCATACCGCCCCAAAGGAGCAACAGGAAACGCCGTCCGACTCCTTTACCACTTCTTGAAAAAATGTAAATAAAAGCGTAAATTTGCCCGCTCTGCACGAGAAAAATATCTAATTATCAGCAATTATGGTTTACAATTCAAAAATAAAGGTGGGCATTACCCACGGCGATATCAACGGCATTGGCTATGAAGTGATTATCAAAACCCTGATGGAGCCCAGGATCCTTGAGATGTGCACACCCGTTATTTACGGCTCCGCCAAGGTGGCGGCCTACCACCGCAAGGCGCTGAACGTGGAGAACCTCAGTTTTAACCATGTACGTAATCCCCAGGAGGCTTCCCTGAACAAGGCGAACATTATCAACTGTATTGATGAAAATATCAGGGTGGAACTGGGCAAGTCGACACCTTCGGCAGGAGAGTCATCGCTGATGGCTCTGGAGAGGGCCGTAGACGATATCCAAAAGGGACACATCGATGTTTTGGTGACTGCCCCCATTAACAAATACAATATCCAGAGCAGCCAGTTTGCCTTTCCCGGCCATACCGAGTACCTGGCCCAGGAGTTCAAGGCCGACGATGTGGTAATGATGATGGTGAGCGAGAACCTTAGGGTGGGGGTCGTCACGGGGCATATTCCCCTGGCCGATGTTCCGCGGCAGATCACCCGCAAGAAGATCCTCTCCAGGATCAGGGTCATCCACCGCAGCCTGCTGGAAGATTTTCAGATCACCAACCCGCGCATTGCCGTGCTGGGCATCAATCCCCATGCCGGCGACACCGGCCTTATCGGCAAGGAGGAACAGGAAATCATCATACCGGCGCTGGAACAGGCCCGTAATGAAGGGATCACCGCCATGGGACCCTATCCCTCCGACGGATTCTGGGGTTCAGGGAACTATGCCCGCTTCGACGCCATTCTGGCCATGTACCACGATCAGGGATTGATACCCTTCAAACTGATCTCGTTTGAGAGAGGAGTCAACTATACCGCAGGCCTCCCGGTGGTGAGAACCTCCCCGGCCCATGGCACCGCCTACGACATCGCCGGCGAAGATAAAGCCTCCCCCGACTCCTTCAGGGAAGCCCTCTACCTGGCCATCGACATTTATAAAAACCGCCAGATATACAAGGAGATCGCCCGCGATCCCCTCAAAAAATTCGACATCAACCCCAACCAGGTCGACGAAAACATCGAACTCGGCGAAAGCGAAGATACACTCTGAACCATAAGCCATGTATGAATTCATAGAGGGGGAAATTACAGAATTAAACCCGGCATTTGCGGTACTCAGGACAGGAGGGATAGGCTACCTCCTTCATATTTCCCTGAATACCTATTCGGCCCTTAACGGGAAAAAGGAGGTCCGCATATACACCCATTTCATCGTCAGGGAAGATGCCCACCTTTTGTATGGGTTTGCCGGGAAACCGGAAAGGGAACTCTTCAGGAGCCTCCTTTCGGTCAATGGTGTGGGTGCAGCCACCGCCCTGATGATGCTTTCCTCGCTCTCCCCCGACGAGGTCATAGCCGCCATCGCCGCCGAAAATGTCACGCTTCTCAAGTCGGTCAAGGGCATAGGAATCAAAACGGCACAAAGGATCATCATCGACCTCAAGGATAAGCTGGCCAAAGTCGCTCCGTCAGAACAAATTTTAATCCCGGGAGACAATACCACCCGTAACGAAGCGTTATCAGCATTGGTAATGCTAGGTTTCGGCAGGAAAGAGGCAGAAACGGCACTGGCCAGGGTGTGCCGGGAAAACCCGGACGCCGGCGTGGAGACCATGATCAAGCTTACACTAAAAAGGTTATAACGAGTTGGATGAGATTGCACAAGATCGTCAAAAACATACTGCTGCTCACTGTATTAGTTATCTTCTATACCCTCACCGGAGGGGTAGGGTCCAGGGCCGAGGTCAACCCCCGCACTTCTTTCCGGGCTCCTGTTGAGATGATTGCTGCTGCCGACACCCTTGGCGGCGATAGCATCCTTCCCTTTCCTTTCCGCGACCAGCCGGCTTTTGGCCATCCCGACAATCCCGATACCGCCTCCCTCTTCCTCAAAAAACCGGAAAACATAGACCGTCAGGTGGAATACGACCCGGTGACCGGCCAGTATGTCTTTTACGAAAAGGTGGGCAGCCTCAACTACCGGCTGCCCCAGAGCATGTCGCTCAAAGATTACATCGACTACGACTTCCGCAAGTCGGTCAATGACTACTGGCGCCAACGCCAGAATCTCTCGGAAATGGAAAAGACAGGCTCCCTGATCCCGGGGCTGACCATCCAGAGTGAGGCTTTCAACATGATCTTCGGGGGCAACACCATCAATATCAAACCCCAGGGTTACGTGGAGGTGAGTTTCGGCTACCAGATGAATGAGACCGACAACCCCGCCATCCCCGAAAGGCTTCGCAAGGTACCCACCTTTGACTTCGACCAGAAAATCCAGATGAACGTCATGGGCCAGATCGGCACCAAGATGAACATGCGGGTCAATTACAACACCGAGGCGACCTTTGACTACGAGAACAAAATGAACCTCGAGTATACCGGCGAGGAGGATGAGATCATCAAAAGGATAGAAGCCGGAAATGTCTCCCTGCCCCTCAACGGGTCGCTGATCACCGGAGCCTCCAACCTGTTCGGGGTGAAAGCCGAAATGCAGTTCGGAAAGCTGACCCTGACCACCCTCTTCTCGCAGCATAAAGGGGAAACCAAAACCGTGGAAACGGAAGGAGGAGCCCAGGTGACCAATTTTGAAATTTCGGCCACCGAATACGACGCCAACCGTCATTTTTTCCTCTCCCACTATTTCCGTGACCACTACGATGAGTCGCTGCGCTCCCTTCCGGTCATCAGGTCGGGGGTGACCATCAACAAAATAGAGGTGTGGGTAACCAACAAATCGGGGAACTTCACCGAATCGAGGAATATCCTGGCCCTTCAGGACCTCGGCGAACACGACCCCCACATTTACAATCCCGTGGTGGCGTTCCAGCAAACCCCGGGCCAGCCATGGCCCGCAAGCCTCTACCCCAACAACGGGGCCAACGGGATATACGGAGAAATGTCCACCACCTACGGCGACATCAGAAACATGCAGTCGATCACCCCGGTGATGGCCCAGTTCGGCAACGACTTCATGGGAGGCCGCGACTTCGAAAAAATAGAACAGGCGCGTAAACTCACCGAATCAGAATATACCGTCAACCAGAAACTGGGATATATCTCCCTCAATAACGCCCTGAACAACGACGAAATCCTCGCCGTAGCCTTTAATTACACCGTCAACGGACAGGTGTACCAGGTCGGCGAGTTCTCCACCGACGGTATTGACGCCCCACAAACGCTGATCCTCAAGCTGATCAAGGGCACCAACCTCTCCCCCGGCATTCCCACCTGGGACCTGATGATGAAAAACGTCTACAACCTGAACGCCTACCAGCTCACCAGCAGCGATTTCATCCTCAACGTGGTCTACATGAATGACTCCACAGGGACCTATATCAACTATATCCCGGCAGGAAGGATCAGGGGGCACATCCTGCTGAATGTCCTGAACCTCGACAAACTCAACAAACAGCAGGACCCATACCGTGACGGGGTGTTTGACTATATCGAGGGAATCACGGTCAACTCTTCCACGGGAAGGATCATTTTTCCCGTGCTGGAACCCTTTGGCAGTCACCTGGCCGATTCCCTCCAGGATGCCCAGCTTATCGAAACATATACCTACCAGTCGCTCTACGATTCCACCCGCACCATTGCCGAACAGGATGCCGAACACAACAAGTTCAGGCTCACGGGAAGCTACAAGGGATCTTCGAGTTCCGATATCATGGTGGGCTCCTTCAACCTGGCCCAGGGGTCGGTGAAGGTGACGGCAGGAGGACGTGAGCTGGTGGAAAATGTGGATTATACCGTCGATTACACGCTGGGAAGGGTCACGGTGATCAACCCCGGCCTTTTGGAGGCGGGAACCCCCATCCAGGTATCTACCGAAAGTGAGGATCTCTTCTCGATGCAGCGGAAGAGCCTTCTGGGGGCCCATGCCAACTATGCCTTTTCCGACCGTTTCAACCTGGGAGCCACCGCCCTGTATATGCAGGAGAGACCGCTGACCCAAAAGGTAGACTATGGCATGGATCCCATCTCCAACCTGATGCTGGGCTTCGATGCCCGCTTTTCCACGGAAAGCCAGCTCCTGACCAAAGCCATCGACAAACTCCCCTTTATCAGCACCAAAGCTCCTTCGGCCATTGACTTCGAGGCGGAATTCGCCCAACTGGTCCCCGGCCACTCCCGGGTCATCGAAAAGAGCGGAAATGCCTATGTCGACGACTTCGAAGGCACCAAAACCTCCATTGACCTGAAAGTCCGCCAGTCATGGGTCCTGGCCACCACACCCCAGCACCAGCCCCTCTTCCCCGAGGGTAACCTGGCCAACCAGAGAGAATACGGCTTCAACAGGGCCCTCCTTTCGTGGTATATCATCGACCCCCTCTTCTTGCGCAGCAGCACCCTCACCCCGGGACATATCAAAAACGACAAGGACCAGCAGTCAGACCACCTGGTGCGTGAAGTCTTCGAAAAGGAGATCTTCCCGGCCAAAGAATCACCGGTGGGAACACCCACCAACATATCGATGTTTGACCTGGCCTTTTACCCCGCAGAAAAAGGACCCTATAACTTCGACACCCGTCCGTCGCTCTATTCTGCAGGGATGACTGCCGACGGAACCCTGCGCGACCCGGCATCACGATGGGGCGGCATCATGCGCAAAATAGAAAACAGCGACTTCGAAACCGCCAATATCGAATTCATCGAGTTCTGGATGATGGACCCCTTTGTGAATGACTCCACAGGGCTGACTTCAGGAGGAGACCTTTACTTCAACCTGGGGGATATTTCGGAAGATATCCTGCGCGACGGCCGTAAGTCGTTCGAAAACGGACTTCCCACCACCGGCCAGATCACCAACATCGACAGCACAGTGTGGGGAAGGGTCTCCACCCAGCAGATGCTCGTCAACGCCTTCGACAATAACCCGGGATCGCGGCAGTACCAGGACCTGGGAATGGACGGACTCAACGACGAAGACGAACAGAGCTTCTTCAACGATTACCTCGAAGAACTCAGGAATGTCGTCTCCCCGGAGGTCTTCAACGAAATTTCAGGAGACCCCGCAAATGATAACTATCACTATTACAGGGGCGCCGACTACGACGATCAGCAACTCTCCATCCTTGAAAGGTATAAACGCTACAGCGGCACCCAGGGCAACTCCCCGACCACCGAAATGTCGCCCGAACCCTATCCTACCTCAGCCACCACCCTTCCCGACATGGAGGATATCAACAATGACAACACCCTCAACGAATACGAGCGCTATTACCAGTACCGGGTAAGCCTGCGCAGGGAAGATATGGAGCTGGGAAAGAATTACATCAACGACATCAAGCAGAGCCGGGTGCAGCTGAAAAACGGAACCATCGGCGAGGTGAAATGGTACCAGTTCAAGATTCCCGTCAGGGAATACGACGACGTCTTGGGCAACATCTCCGATTTCAAGTCGATCCGTTTCATGAGGATGTTCATGAACGGTTTCGAAGATCCTGTGGTTCTGCGTTTTGCCACCCTTGACCTGGTGAGGGCCGACTGGCGCCGGTATACCCGCACCCTGACCGAAGAACCGGAAATCCCCGCATCGGTCAATGCCGCCTTTGACATTTCAGCCGTCAATATCGAGGAGAACGGCAGCAAGTCACCCGTCAACTATATCCTGCCTCCCGGCATCGACCGGGTGATCGACCCTGCCAATCCGCAACTGCGGCAACTGAACGAACAGTCAATGGTCATGAAGGTCACCGGACTGGAACAGGGCGACGCCCGTGCCGCCTACAAGAGCCTCTACATGGACTTCCGCCGTTATAAAAGGCTGAAAATGGAAGTCCACGCAGAAGCCCTGGAAGGCGAATCCCTGAAAGACGACGACCTGGTCTTCTTCATCAGGATGGGATCGGACTACAACTACAACTACTACGAGTATGAGATACCGCTGAAGCTGACCCCTGAAGGCCGCTACAACGGGGAGATCGAAGCCGACCGTTATGAGGTATGGCCCGACGCCAACCGCCTCGACGTGCCCCTGGAGCTTTTCACCAATGCCAAACTCGACAGGGATGCCGAAATGCGCAAGGCAGGATCACGCCTGAGAATTCAGGATGTCTACGAACAGTTCCACAGGGGGTGGAACGACAATAAAAACCTGGTTAAGGTGAAGGGTTCCCCCAACCTGGGGAATGTACAGGTGATGATGATGGGGATCCGCCACAAAAAAAGAGACATCAACACCGGACCCAAATCAGTGGAGGTGTGGGTCAACGAATTGCGTCTCTCGGAATTTGACGAAAAGGGCGGATGGGCGGCCAATGCCCGTATGACGGCACGCCTGGCCGACCTGGGAACCGTGACCATGGCCGGAAGACACCGTTCCATGGGCTTCGGAAGCATCGAGCAGAATGTCAACCAGAGAAGCATCGACAACCTCACCGAATACGACATCGCCTCATCCATCGACCTGGGCCGTTTCTTCCCCAGGGAGGCCGGCGTCAACATTCCCCTCTATTATGGCTATTCGAAGAGCATGTCAGAGCCGAAATACGACCCCACCAACCCCGACATAGAACTCAAAACAAGCCTCGACCGCACCGAAACACGCCATGAACGCGACTCCCTGCGCAATATCGCCCAGGACCTGGTGGTGCGCAAAAGCCTCAACTTCACCAACATCAGGGTGGATCCCCAACAGGAAACCCCCAAACCTGCCAGGCTATGGAGCCCCGGGAACTTCTCGGTGACCTACTCCTATAATGAGATCTTCAAACGGAATATCAACACCGAATATAACGTCGACAAGATCTACCGGGGTATGTTTTCCTATAACTTCAACACCCGCCCTGAACTGTGGAGCCCCCTCTCCAAGGTGAAATTCCTCCAGAAAGGGCCCCTGAAGCTCCTCGGCGACTTCAACCTCTATCCCCTGCCGACACAGCTCTCGTTCCGCACCGACCTCTACCGCCGCTATAATGAAGTGCAGGCACGCAATATCACCAATCCGGGACTTATCCTGCCCACGACCTTCGAAAAGGACTTCCTCTGGAACCGCAATTTCGACCTGGTCTATGACATCACGCGTAACCTGAAGGCCGATTTTTCATCACGGGGCACCTCGCGCATCGATGAACCCGAAGGACGTTTTAACCGCCGCGACGACGACTATGAATGGAAACGCGACTCCGTGGTGGCCAACCTGATGGCCATGGGAAGACCGGTTCTTTACAACCACGATGTCAACATCACCTATACGGTGCCGCTGAACCGTTTTAAGGCCCTTAACTTCATGAATCTCACCGGCCGCTACATGGGATCCTACAACTGGCAGGCGGGACCTGTCACCGCCGATACCATCAGGCTCGGCAATATCATCCAGAATTCCCAGAACCTCACCCTCACCGGGAATGTCAGTCTGACCTCTCTCTACAACATGGTACCCTACCTGAAAAATCTGGAAACCAAATTCCAGAATACCGGGCGGAGCCGCTACGGAGGGTCTGGCGGGCGTACGACGACCCAGGGTTCTTCCTCCTCAAGCCGCAGGGCCCAGCAGCAGGCGACCCCGCGCCCTGAAGTCAGGGAAGCTCCCGTTTTCAACCAGGCCAATGTGAAGCTGACTCGCGGGGAACCGGTGACCATCAGCCACAAACTGGGAGTAAAGGAGGTCACCCTGAAGGTCACGGAAAACGGAAAAGTCATCAGCGGAAAAACGCGGAAACTGGACCGTGAGAATGTGGAGTTCACCCCTGCCGACAGTGCCCTGGCGGCGAATGTCGTGGTCACCGGAAAAGTGGAAAAGGACATTCTGCGGGAGATCCTTGACGTCACCCTGCGCATGGCCACGGGGATCCGCAATGTCTCGGTCAACTACAGCCTCTCGGGAGGCTCGGTGATGCCGGGTTATCTTCCCGAGCCGGCCTTCCTGGGCGGAGGTATGTACACCCCCGACCAGAATCTCTTTGGCCGTTCCCTGGGAAGCAGCTACTCCCCGGGACTCCCCTTCATGCTGGGATGGCAGGACCGACAGTTCGCCCGCAGTGCCGGAGAAAGAGGATGGCTGACCACCGACCCTGTGCTGAACACCCCCTTCCAGTTCACCAGCAACGAACGCATTACGGTACGTGCCGACATAGAGCCCCTCCCCGACCTGCGCATCGACGTGAACGCCGACCGCTCCCGCGCCCGGAACATCAGCGAATTCTATAACTACGACCCGGTCAACAGCCGCTTCAATGCCGATAACTTCACCGAAAGAGGAAACTTCAGCATGACCGTGCTCACCTGGGGTACCGCCTTCTTCGCCATCGGCAGGGAGGAGGTCCACCAATCCGAATCCTTTGAAAAACTGAAAGACTACCGCATCATCATTGCCCGGCGTCTGGCCGCACGGCGCCCCGCCGGCAACGGCTATGACCCCGGATATATCAACCCGGAAACAGGATTCCCCGATGGCTATGGCCCCACTTCCGCAGAAGTGCTGGTCCCCGCATTCCTGGCAGCCTACCAGGGTGCCGACCCCCACAAGGTCTCCCTGAACATGTTCCCCTCCATCAAGTACATCCGTCCCAACTGGAGAGTCCAGTACGAAGGCATGGTCTCCAAAATCCCCGCCTTCAACAAGGTGATGAAAACCATGGCCTTCACCCACTCCTACCGCTCCAGCTATACCGTGGGCTCCTTCCTCACCAACCTGAACTACATGGCCGGGGAAGACGGCTTCAGCTACGCCCGCGATATCCAGAATAACTTCCTGCCGGCTTACGATTTCAACGCGGTGAGTGTCAACGAGAGCTTCAGCCCCCTGATCAATATGGACATTACCTGGATCAACGACCTCACCACCCGCGGGGAAATAAAAAGAACCCGCTCCATGGGCCTCTCCTTCGCCAACAACCAGCTGACCGAAGTGCTCAGCAACGAATACATCGTGGGCCTCGGATACCGCTTTACCCGCATGGACCTGATCCTGAAAACCAAAAATTCACAGCAGTCCTATTCCAACGACCTCACCCTGCGTGCCGACCTCTCCTTCCGGAAAAACAAAACGGTGCTGAGGAAACTCGTCGAAGACACCGACCAGCTGACAGCCGGCATGAATGCCATCACGATCAAAACCACCGCCGACTATATGCTCAGCGACAGGTTCCAGCTCAGGGTCTATTACGACAGAATCATCAACCAGCCTTTCGTGGGCTCTTTCGACACCTCCAATACCAACTTCGGGGTGAGTTTCCGCTTTACCCTGACCGAGTAGACCAGGTAAAACGAGCCCCCCGGAACTTCTCCCCGGCTTTTTCCGTATGAAACATCATAACGACATGAATATGAAGTTACGACACCCCGTTATCCTGTTTCTTGTACTCCTGCTGGGAGCCTGCACGGCAGGCCGGCAGGCCGGAAAGGTGGAGCTCGCGGGAA